>JAEYCB010000020.1 GCA_023404345.1 Bacillota bacterium | reverse complement strand
AGCATATCTGTGCACAGCATTTCTATCGCCTGACGCTGCTCCGCTTCTTTCTTTAGCATCTTCATCACCTGTCCTTAGTATAACAAAAAAGGATGCATGATGCGACCTTTTTTGACAGGCTGAGCCGCGTTTCTCGCCAAAGAAACGCGGCTTTTGTTCTGTGCCGTAGCTGGAAAAGATCTGTTCCGGCCCGATACATCTATAATGTTACGCCCGTTTTGAAGATGGCCATATCATGATAGCCGTTGCGTTCGCTGCACACCTTCTGTCCTCCGGCCACGGCCAGCACATAGTCCATCAGTGCTTGGGACAGTTCCGACAGTTCCTTGCCGTCCAGAAGCTCACCTGCGTTGAAATCAATCCAGCCGCGCTTGTGAGAAGCCAAATAGCTGTTGCTGGAAATCTTTACCGTAGGCACCTGCGAGGCAAACGGCGTACCCCGCCCCGTGGAAAACAGCACGATCTGCGCACCCGCAGCAGCCAGCGCCGTGGAGGCCACCAGGTCATTTCCGGGTGCAGAAAGCAGGTTGAGGCCCGCCGTCTTTACGCGCTGGCCATAAGCCAGCACATCCTTGACGGGCGCAAAGCCGCTCTTCTGCGTGCAGCCCAGCGCCTTGTCCTCCAGAGTGCTGATGCCGCCCTCCTTGTTGCCCGGCGAGGGATTTTCATAGATGGTCTGATGGTGCTCCTCAAAGTAACGCTTGAAGTTGTTAATCAGGTCCACCGTCTTGCGGAACATTTCCTCATCCTCGCAGCGGTCCATCAGCAGCGTTTCGGCGCCGAACATTTCCGGAACCTCCGTCAGGATGGTGCTGCCGCCCTGAGCGATGAGCAAATCGGAAAAACCGCCGATGACCGGATTGGCCGTGATGCCGCTGAATCCGTCCGACCCGCCGCACTTGAGGCCCACGACCAGCTTGCTGGCCGGACAGGACACGCGCAGCTCGCCGCGCATGTTTGCGGCCAGCTCCTCCAGCAGCCGCATCGCCTCCGCCATTTCATCCTCCACCTGCTGGCACACCAGAAAACGCACGCGGTCAGGATCATATTCGCCCATATAGGGCCGTATCTGCTCAATGCCACTGTTTTCACATCCAAGCCCCAGCAAAAGCACGCCGCCCGCGTTGGGATGTGTGGCCAGATCGGCCAGAACGCGGCGGGTATTTTCCTGATCCTCGCCCATCTGGGAGCAGCCGTAGGGGTGCGGGAAAGCATACACGCCCTCTACCCCGCCCCTGGCCAATGCCTGCGCACGGCGCTCCAGGGCGCGGGCTACGTCGTTGACGCAGCCCACGGTGGGCAGAATCCACAGCTCGTTTCGCACGCCTACGCGGCCGTCCCTTCGCGGATAGCCCGCGAAGGTGGCGGCAGGTTGAGCGGCAAGCGGCTTTCCGTTGGGATGATACTGGTATTCCAGTTCGCCGGAAAGCAGCGTGCGCAGGTTATGCACATGCACATGGCTTCCCTGCGGAATATCACTTTTGGCCTCGCCGATGGGAAATCCGTATTTGATCACATGCTCCCCTGTGTGCATGGCGCGCAGGGCCACCTTGTGCCCAGCGGGAACGTCATCCAGCAGCGTGATGATCTCCCCGTCTACCTCGACGGTATCGCCCGCCTTCAGCGGCGTAAGTGCCACGGCGACCGAGTCTCCGGAATTGATTTTGAGCACTTCGCGCATGGTCAGCCTCCGAATCGTTCGGTCATCACATTCCGCATGCCGCGGGCGAGCACATCCTCCAGCGCGGCGGCCACGGCCGCTTCCAGTCCGGGCACCTGCGTCAGATCCTGACCGAAGAAGCCGGTGTTGCTCAGGAACATCCGCGTCAGCTCCGCAGCGGACTTCTGACCATTTTCCGCAAAGAAGGCCAGCACTGCCGCATCGTCCCGCAGGGTGTATGGCTGACCGTCGCGCAGGCATTCCAGCGTGCCTTCCTTGAACCGGCCGCCATGGTAGAGGGCCATCAGCGCAGCCAGGGAGAAGGTCAGGTGCGTGGGCAACTTGTGCTCCTTCTCCACATATCCAAGCAGGCTTGGCATGCAGCGGGCGCGCCACTTGGAAACGCTGTTGAGGCAGATGGACAGCAGCGCGTGCTTGATATAGGGATTCATGAAGCGGCCCGTGACCGCCTCGGCAAAGGCCATCAAGTCCTCTTTGGGCAGGCTGAGGGTGGGGATGACCTCATCGTAGAGGGTCTTTTGCATGAAGGTCCGAATCATGCCGTCGTTCATGGCGTCAAGCACGTAGTCGTATCCGCACAGGAACGCCGCAGGCACGAAGGAGGTGTGTGCGCCGTTGAGAATGCGCACCTTGCGCTGCTTGTAGGGCTTCTGGTTGTCGGTGAAGATCACGGGCAGGCCGCAGTCCGGCAGGGGCAGCTCGGCGGAAATGTCCTTTTCCGATTCGATCACCCACAGGGCAAAGGGCTCGCCCGTCACCAGCAGCCGGTCCTCATAGCCCAGCTTCTGCCAGATAGCCTCCGCCTCATCGCGGGGATAGCCGGTGACGATGCGGTCCACCAGTGTGGAGGTAAAGACGCAGGCTTCGTCGAGCCAGGCTTCAAATCGCTCGCCCAGCTTCCACAGTCTGGCCAGGGCCTTGACGCAGCGCTTGAGGGCGATGCCGTTGTCGTCGATAAGCTCCGCGGGCAGAATGATCAGGCCCTTGTCGGCGGCATACCCAAACGCCTCGGCGCGCTCATAGAGGAACTTGCACAGCTTGCCAGGATAGGTATTCGGCGGGCAGAGGTCAAAGCGGTCGCTTTCGTCCAGCACAATGCCCGCCTCGGTGGTGTTGCTCACGATAAAGCGCAGAGTGTCCAGCCTGGCATAGACGGCGTACTTCTCATATTCGCCGTAGGCGTCCACCGCATCGCTGACCGAGGTGATCCCGCGGCTCATCTCCACTGGCTTTCCGTCCACCAGGCCGCGCAGCATAACGGTATAGCGGCAGTCCTGCTGATGAAAGGCGTCCAGCTTGCCAAAGGAAATGGGCTTGACCAGCACGATGCTTCCGTTAAAGCCCGCTTTTTCATTGGCGATATCAATCATGTAATCCACAAAGGCACGAAGAAAGTTGCCCTCTCCGAATTGCAGCACACGAACGGGCCGTTCGGGAGCCTTAAGCATTTCGGCATTCAATCGATCCATTTTGGACCCCTCCCCTTTTTTCTTCTGTCTGTTTCCTGATTAAGCATCCGTGTAAATAGTTACATCAATTCGTGACTATATTACTCTTTTTTTGACGATGCGTCAATCGTTCACACTAGAAGATCCATTCCGTTTTTTATTTTAAAAATGTTTATATCTATGAATTGAGCATGTTGCAAAGCCCGACGGATATGTGTATAATAGAAGCGGTAAAGGTTTCGTAAGCGTTTACATTTAAAGGGGAATGTACGCCATGAACATCTACGACATTTCCAAAAAGGCCGGCGTCTCGATCGCCACGGTTTCCCGCGTGTTGAACGATAGTCCGCACGTGAGTCAGAAAACCAAGGAACGGGTACTTTCTGTAATTGAATCATGCGGATACGTGCCCAATGCCTTTGCGCGCGGACTGGGCCTGAATAGCATGAAAACAGTGGGGCTGCTTTGTCCAAATGCAGCCGACCCCTATTTGTCTCAGGCGCTGACCTACCTCGAGCGCGCCTTTCGCAGCCACAGCTATGACTGTGTGCTCAGCTGCACCGGTGCCGGTTATGCCGAGCGCATGCAAGGGGCGCAGCGCATGAAAAACCGCCATGTGGACGGTATGGTGCTGATGGGTTCCACCTTTATTGAGGAAAACGATGCGCAAAACGACTATATCCGCGAAGTTGCCGGCACCATACCCGTGATAATGCTCAACGGCGCCTTTCATTGCCCCAACGTATACTGTGTAATGTGCGATGACCAGCTAGCCACCATGGAGGCCACACAGTACCTGATTGATACAGGGCGCAAAAACATCCTGTACCTCTATCACAGCAAAAATGACAGCGGGCGCAGAAAGCTGGCCGGATACTGCGCAGGTCTGTCCAGCCGGGGCGTTCCCACAAGGGAAGCGCTGATTCAGTTTTTTGGCGAGGACAAGACCAGTCTGCCGCAGGTGCGCGATCATCTGCTGTCGCTGCGCAAAGAGGGGCTCGTCTTTGACGCAGTGCTCACTTCCGAGGACATTCTGAGCATTGGCGCGGCCAAATATGCCCGCGCGGCGGGGCTGTCCATTCCCGGCGACTTGAGTATTATCGGCTACAACAACTCCACCTACTGCCTGTGCTGCGACCCCGAAATGACCAGCGTGGACAACAAGCTCCGGCTTATCTGCGACCAGTGCGTGGAAATTATGCTGGGCGTTTTCAACGGGCGGGACATGCCCCAGCAAACCGTTTTTACCGGCGAACTGGTCCTCCGCAGCAGCACGCTGTAACTTTCTTCTTCATTTTTCCCGCAAATTCATCATAAAGGAGCGCCTCATATGCAAGCCTTCATGGACAAGGATTTCCTGCTTTCCACCCCCACAGCCCGCACGCTCTACCACGACGTTGCGGCCAAATGCCCCATCATCGACTACCACTGCCACATCAGCCCGCGCGAAATCTACGAGAACCTGCGCTACGAAAACATCACCCAGGTATGGCTGGGCGGCGACCACTACAAGTGGCGTTTGATGCGCTGTGCCGGGGTAGCGGAAAAGTACATTACCGGTAAGGAAACCAGCGACTACGAGAAGTTCGTCAAATGGGCCGAGGTCATCGGCAAGGGTATCGGCAACCCGCTATACCACTGGAGTCATCTGGAACTGCGGCGCTTCTTCGGTTATGAGGGCACTTTGAGCGCCCGCACGGCTGATGAGGTGTGGAATCTGTGCAATCAGAAGCTGCAAAGCCCCGGCTTCAGCGTGCGCGGCCTGATCGCCATGAGCAACGTGGAAACCATCTGCACCACAGATGATCCCATCGATACCCTGGAATGGCACCAGAAGCTGGCCAAGGACGATACCTTCCACACTGTCGTCCTGCCCGCCTGGCGGCCCGACAAGGCCATGAATCTGGAGAAGCCGGACTATGCCGGCTACCTGGCCAAGCTTTCCGCCGCATCGGGCGTGCCCATCGACAGTTTCGCCAGCCTGAAGGAAGCGCTTTGCAAGCGGATGGACCACTTCGCCCAGAACCGCTGCTGCCTGAGCGACCACGCACTCAATTATGTCATGTACGCTCCCGCGTCTGCGGATGAGGTCGAGGTCATCTTCCGCAAGCGCCTTTCCGGCGCCGCCGTAAGCGAAAGCGAACAGGCCGCGTTCAAGACCGCATTCATACTCTTCGTGGCGCATGAGTACAAGCAGCGCAACTGGACCATGCAGCTGCACTACGGCTGCCGCCGCGACAACAACCGCACCATGTACGACCGCATGGGGCCCGATACCGGCTTTGACTGCATCGATAACTATGCTCCCTCCTCCCAGACCGCCGCGTTCCTCAGCGCGCTGGAAGCCGCGGGCGACCTGCCTCAGACCGTGCTCTACAGCCTCAACCCCAACGATAATCAGGCCATCGACACCATCTGCGGCTGTTTCCAGAGCGATGAGGCTGTATCCAAAATTCAGCACGGCTCCGCCTGGTGGTTCAATGATCATTTCCAGGGCATGACCGAGCAGCTGGTCAGTCTGGCAAACCTGGGATACCTGGCCGGCTTCGTGGGTATGCTCACCGATAGCCGCAGCTTCCTGAGCTATCCCCGGCATGAATACTTCCGCCGCATCCTGTGCCGCCTGATCGGCGAATGGGTGGAAGAAGGTCTTTTCCCCAATGATATGGAAACTCTCAGCGAAATTGTTCGCGGTGTAAGCTACGAAAACGCCAAGCGTTATTTCCACTTCGCCACCCGGTAACCTAAAAAACGCGCCCGCTTCCTTCCCTTTGCAGGGGGAAGCAGGCGCTTCGTTTTTTCAGGCTTCCACGTTCATGGCTGCCGCCTGCACGGCGGCCCGGCTCTCTTCCGCGATGGGCGTTTTGACCTGCGCGGCCTTTTTCTTGGCCACGGCCAGCATCAGCTTGATGCGGTTGAGCTGATTGGCCTCGCTGGAGCCGGGATCATAGTCCACGGCCACGACGTTGGCGTCCGGGTAATGGGCGCGCAGCTTTTTGATCACGCCCTTGCCCACCACGTGGTTGGGCAGGCAGGCAAAGGGCTGGATGCATACGATGTTGCTCACGCCTGTGGTGAGCAGCTCGGCCATCTCACCGGCAAGGAACCAGCCTTCGCCGTACTGGTTGCCCTGTGAAAGGAACGGCCCGGCAAGCGAGGCGATCTGCTCAATGGGCACGGGCGCTTCAAAACGCTTGCTCTGGCGCAGCGCCTCAATGGCAGGGCCGCGCGCCGTGCGGATAGCGCCTACCAACAGCCGAGCCACAGCGGAAGCCGTCCACTTCTTACCCAGATAACGATGCTTGAAGATGCCGCCATAAAAGCAATAGTTGAAAAAATCCATCAGGTCAGGCACCACAGCCTCCGCGCCCTCGCGCTCCAACAGCTCCACCAGGTGGTTGTTGGCCACGGGCATGTACTTGACCAGAATTTCCCCCACCACGCCCACGCGAGGTTTAACCAGCATTTCGTCAATGGGCAGTTCGTCAAAGGCCTGCACCAGTTCGCGGCATACCTGACGGTAGGAGCGGGAAGGATTCTTCTGCACCAGCGAATCCACACAGATGTCCCGCCATTTGGCGGCCAACGCATCGGCGGAGCCCTTCTCCTTTTCATAGGGGCGGACGCGGTAGAGGCATCGCATAAGCAGATCGCCATACACCAATGCGCGGACCGCCGCCAGCAGCAGCGCGGGAGACACCTTGAATCCCCCGTTTTTTTCCATGCCGTTGGCATTGAAGGAGATGACCGGGATGTGCGAAAGTCCCGCCTTGTCCAGTGCGCGGCGGATGAAGCCCACGTAGTTGCTCGCGCGGCAGCAGCCGCCCGTCTGCGTCATGGCCAGCGCCAAACGGTCGGTATCGTACTTTCCGGAGAGCACCGCTTCCATCATCTGTCCCACCGTGATGATGGAGGGGTAACACGCGTCGTTGTTAACGAATCGCAGACCCGTTTCGATGGCGGATCGCCCGTCGTTTTCAAGCATTACTATATGATAGCCATAGCGGCGCATCACGGGCTCAAGGATGTCGAAATGGATAGGACTCATCTTGGGGGCCAGAATGGTATAGCCCTCGTCAAACATTTTTTTGGTAAACTCTGTGCGGTGGTAAGCCGCAGGGACAATCTGCCGCTCGCGCCTGCGCCTGCGGCGCTGCTCCATGGCTGCCAGCAGGCTGCGGATACGGATGCGCGCCGCACCCAGGCTGTTGACCTCATCGATCTTGATGAGGGTATAGAGCTTGCCGGAGCCTTCCAAAATTTCGCTCACCTGATCCGCTGTGATGGCGTCCAGCCCGCAGCCGAAGGAATTGAGCTGTACCAGCTCCAGATCGTCGCGCGTGCGCACGAACTCGGCCGCCCGGTAGAGGCGGGAATGATACACCCACTGGTCGGTCACGCGCAAAGGATGTTCCGAAGGAAGATTTTCCGGAATGCTGTCCTCGGTAAACACAGCCAGATTGTAAGAAGCTATCAGCTCCGGAATGCCGTGGTTAATCTCCGGGTCCACATGATAGGGCCGCCCCGCCAGCACGATGCCGGGACGCTTGTTTTCCTGCATCCATTGCAGGGCGCGGGCGCCCTCGGCACGCACGTCCGCCTTGGCGCGCAGCTGTTCTGCCCGGGCCGCGTGAACAGCCTCACGGGTTTTGCGGGGAGCGATGTCAAAGCTTTCCTGAAAGAATCGGGCCAGCCGCTCAGCGGCTACCTTTTCGCTTGTCAAAGCCAAAAATGGCTTGAGGAAGCGCACCCCTTCGATATCCTCCACGTTGTTGGCAATGTTTTCGGGGTTGGCAATCACCATGGGGCAGTTGAAATGGTTCTGCGCACCGGGGTCCTCCTGATGCTCATAAAAGACGCTCGGATAAAAAATTGTTTTGACGCCCTGATTGATCAGCCATTGGATATGGCCATGCGCCAGCTTGGCAGGGTAACATTCGCTCTCCGAGGGAATGGACTCCATGCCCAGCTCATAGATGGCGCGCGAAGTAAGCGGCGAGAGCACTACGCGGAAGCCCAGCCGCCCCAGCAGCGTGGCCCAGAAGGGATAGTTCTCATACATGTTCAGTACTCTGGGCACACCAATTTCGCCCATGGGTGCGTCCGCGGCTTCCAGAGGCGGATAATCGAATATGCGGCGCAGCTTGTAGGCGGGCACGTTGGGCCCGTTCTGACCGGTTTTCTGCCCACCCAGGCCCTTTTCGCAGCGGTTGCCCGTAATGTGACGCCTGCCGCCGTCAAAGAGGTTGATGGTGAGCATGCAGTGATTGGCACAGCCCTGGCACCGCGCCGTGGTGGTCCGGTAGCTCAGCGCAAGGATTTTGGAGATGGGCAGCATGGAGGTGGGCTGGCCTGTATAGCGCTCCCGCGCCAGCAGCGCCGCTCCGAACGCGCCCATGATGCCGGCAATGTCCGGGCATACGGCCTCCGTGCCGGAAAGCTGCTCAAAGGCACGCAGAACCGCCTTGTTGTGGAAGGTACCGCCCTGCACCACCACGTGCTCGCCCAGGGCCTTGGCGCTGGAAAGCTTGATGACCTTAAACAGCGCGTTTTTCACCACCGAGCAGGCCAGACCCGCGGAGATATCCTGCACGGACGCGCCCTGCTTCTGCGCCTGCTTTACGTTGGAATTCATAAACACGGTGCAGCGCGTGCCCAGATCGACGGGCTGGGGCGCAAACAGCGCCTCGGCGGCAAACCCCTCCGCCGTATAGCCCATGGACATGGCGAAGTTCTCCAGGAACGACCCGCAGCCCGACGAGCAGGCCTCGTTGAGCAACACGGTATCTACCGCACCGCCCTTGAGCTTGATGCATTTCATGTCCTGCCCGCCGATATCCAGCACGCAGTCCACGCGGGGATCGAAGAAGGAGGCCGCCGTACAGTGCGCAATGGTCTCCACCTCGCCTTCGTCCAGGCAAAAGGCGGATTTGAGCAGCTCCTCCCCGTAACCGGTGGAACAGGAGCGCGCGATTCTGGCCCCGGAGGGCATCAGCTGCTCAAGCTCGGCCATGGCGCGTTTGGCTGTTTCGATGGGACTGCCCTGGTTGCCGGCGTAGAAGGAATAGAGCAGCTCGCCCTCCATGCCGATAAGCGCCATCTTGGTGGTGGTCGATCCCGCGTCGATGCCCAGAAAGCACTCCCCGCGGTAGGTGGACAGATCCCCCCTTCGGACGGAAGCGCGCTCATGCCGCTGGAGAAAATCCCGGTATTCTTCATGATTGGCAAACAGCGGCGGCAAGCGTTTGAGGCCCTCGGTCAGCGCCACTCCCTGTGCAAGCCGGTCGATCAGCTGTTCCAGCGGCACCTCCTTGCCTCCTGCGCGCATGGCCGCGCCCCTGGCCGCAAAGAGGTGGCTGTCCGCCGGGGTAATGGCGGTTTCCTCCGTCAGATGCAGCGTGCGGATGAAAGCGTTGCGCAGCTCTGGCAAGAAATGAAGCGGGCCGCCCAAAAACGCTACGCGCCCGCGAATGGGCTTGCCGCAGGCCAGACCCGAGATGGTCTGGTTCACCACGGCCTGAAAGATGCTGGCCGCCAGATCCTCGCGGGCCGCTCCCTCGTTGATGAGCGGCTGGATATCCGACTTGGCGAACACGCCGCAGCGCGCCGCGATGGGATAGATTTCATGATATCCCGCCGCCAGGTCATTGAGGCCTGCCGCGTCCGTTTTGAGTAGCGCCGCCATCTGGTCGATGAACGACCCCGTGCCGCCTGCGCACACGCCGTTCATACGTTCCTCCACGCCGCCGGTGAAATAGATGATCTTGGCATCCTCGCCGCCCAGTTCGATGGCCACGTCCGTGCCCGGTGCAGCGGCTTCGAGTGCCTCGGCCACCGCCACAACCTCCTGTTCGAAGTTCACATGCAGCGCATCGGCCAGCGACAGCGCGCCCGAACCCGTCATGCCAACCCGCAGGCAGCACGCTCCCAGGCGGCTGCGCACATCGCGCAAAAGAGCGGCCAGCGTTTCCTGCGTGCGTGCGCAGTGGCGGCGGTAGTCGCTGAAAAGCGTGCCGCCCTGTTCATCTGTCACCACAAGTTTCACAGTCGTTGAGCCGATGTCAATTCCCGCCTGATACACCTTCATGGACATGTCGTATTCCACCTCCCTGAGGCCCTTGCCAATCCTTTCCCTGTAAAAAGTACCGGCTACCCCGATAAAACAATAAGACCGGCATCCATACTGGATGTCGATCTTCTTGTATCGGCCTTGCGGCGATTGCTGGCTGGGGTAGCAGGATTTGAACCTACGAATGCGGGAGTCAAAGTCCCGTGCCTTACCGCTTGGCGATACCCCAACAAGGGGAAAAAAGTGGGGTGAGTAGTGGGGTTCGAACCCACGACATCCAGAGCCACAATCTGGCGCTCTACCGCTGAACTATACCCACCACGTCTGGCGCGCCTGAAGGGATTCGAACCCCTGACCCACGGCTTAGAAGGCCGTTGCTCTATCCGGCTGAGCTACAGGCGCACAGCGCGCAACGCGCTTGGGGCTAATCCTCAGGGTACCCGCTGACGAGATAAAATTGTATCATAGTTCGGCTTGCCTGTCAACCGTTCAGAACGTAAAATTTGCTATTTTTCCCGTCTCACCCGCAAACCGGCCAGCCCGTTTCCAAAAAGATGCAAATATACCGCCCGGATACACCCGGGCGGCATAGGCCTTACTGCGAAAGCGGCCCGCTTTGCAGCGGCCAGCAGCGAATCACCCGCTCCAGCTCAAAGGCATAGTCGCGCGGAGTCAGACTCTCGGTCAGCACCAGCGGCACAGAGGCCAGCGTACGCCCGCTGAGCATGATGCGCGCCTCCCCCACCGCATCTCCCATCTGCATACCGGCGGGCAGGGAATCGGGCAGGTCGTATTCCACTGCGGGGATCTCGCCTTTTGGCACGGCGGCGGTCAAATCCGCCCCCGCACAGATGTACACAGCATCCTGCCTGCCATCCGTGACCGGCAGCACGCGCACCGTTTCGCCCTCGGACAGCGCGGTAAAGCCCTCATATCGCTCAAATCCCAGGTCCATCAGCCGAGCCGCCTCGTTAAACCAGTCGCCGCAGTTGAGCACCACGCCGATTACCTCCAGCCCGTCGCGCCTGGCGCCAAACACCAGGCAGCGCCCGGCAGCCCGTGTATAACCGGTCTTGATGCCGGTCGCGCCCTCGTAATCGGTCAGCAGGCGGTTTTTGTTGTTGAGAATGCGGTCGTAGCTGCGCCCCTCCCAGGGAATGGACGCGCGCCGGGTGCTGACGATTTCGCGGAAGGTTTCATGCTTCATGGCTTCGCGGGCAATCAGCGCCAGGTCATAGGCGGTGGTGTGATGTCCCTCTGCGGGCAGGCCGTTGGGATTGACGAATACCGTGTTTTCACATCCCAGCTCGGCCGCGCGCTCGGTCATCATGGCACAGAATGCCTCCACACTGCCGGCGATATGCTCCGCGATGGCGACCGCCGCGTCATTGCCACTGGCCAGAAGCAGGCCATAGAGTAGGTCACGCAGGGTGATGTGTTCCCCCAGATTGAGGTAAATGCTCGTGCCCGGCACGCCATAGGCGTTTCGCCCCACGGTGACCACATCGTCAAGGTTTCCTTTTTCCAGCGCCAAAAGAGCGGTCGTTACCTTGGTGGTGGAGGCCATGGGCAGCGGTTCGTTTTCATTGTGCCTAAGAAGCACCATGCCGGTGTTTCGCTCGATCAGCACGGCGGCTCGCGCCCCGGTTTCCACTTCTTCTTCGGCCCGTGCGCCGCCGCCCAGCAGCGTGAGCACCGTGCAGCAGATCAGCAGCGTCACGGCCCGCAGCTTTGCGAGCAGCTTTTCTTTCATGATTTGGCGCCTTCCTCCTCGACGCCGAAGTCGAAGGTTTCGATCTCGGTTTTATAGACCTTGCGGGCCTTCTTTTTTTCGCCTTGTTCCCCGCTTTGGCTCAGGTCCTCCAAAAGCTGGGGCAATAGCTCCACTACGCGCTCCATAGCGCCGTTGGTTTGGGCGGGCAGCATCTTCACCGTGCCGTCGCCCACCACCAGAAAGCCCACCGGCTGCACCGATACGCCCGCGCCTGTGCCGCCCGCAAAGGGAAACCCTTCGGAAGCCAGCGACCGGCTTCTGCTCTCATCGGCCGCATATTCGCCTCCGCCGGCGATGAAGCCGAAGCTCACCTTTGAAATGGGAATGATGGTGGTGCCCTTCGTGCCCGTTACAGGTGCGCCCACCACGGTGTTTACATCCACCATGCTGCGGATGTTCTCCATCGTGGTCTGCATCATGTTGTCAATGGGATGCTGCTGCATACGTTTCCTCCTCCGTCCGTTTGCGCCGGGCGCGCTCGTCAAGGAGCGCTGCGCCCAGCTGGATTGCCGCCATGCCTAGGCTCCCCAGCCGCGCGCCGATTATGCCGCTTGCGAAAACTTCCGTGCCTTTGGCCTGAAAATCCATTTCCACGCGGCCGTCCAGCGCACGGGGCAGCGCCTCCGCGCAGGCCAGCGCCCGCAGCAGCGTTTGCAGCGCTGCATAGCACAGCGCTGTGGCGGCTGCATCGTCAAAGGAAAAGCGTACGTGTATATAGGCGCTCTCCAGATGCAGTGTGCAAAGCATTCGCTTAAGCCGCTTCAGCCCAATCGCCCGAAGCATCGGCCAGATCCACGGCTCCGAGAGGGTTCGCGCCACGTCCTCCTCGTGCACGGTCCGCTCCTCGTGGGGAGTGGGTTCTTTGGTTTTGCGGATAAAAGGCAATCCGGCTGCCTGCACGCGCAGACGGTAACGCACCTGCCTTCCCACGCGCACGCTGGCGTGCAGCGTGACCGGCGTGATCAGCAGCGCATAAATCGAAAAAGCCAGCAAATAGGGATTCATTCAAAACACCGTCCCTGACACATGGTTTTTCCATCCATACGCCTTTTGATACCAGGCTGTACAAAGTTTACGGTTTCTTCATTTTTTCGCTATACATTCACAACGGGGGCAGGGTATGCTTAAAGATGTATCAAATAACCGGCGCAGAACCGTCAGGAGGAACTTGATTCATGGGCAAGACCATCGGCATTGATCTGGGCACCACCAATTCCTGCGTGGCCTTTATGGAAAACGGCGATCCCGTCGTCATTCCCAACGCGGAGGGAGGACGCACCACGCCGTCCGTGGTCGCCTTTACAAAGGACGGGGAGCGCATCGTGGGCGCGGCGGCCAAGCGCCAGGCTGTGACCAACGCCAGCCGCACCATCACCTCCATCAAGCGCGAAATGGGCACCGACAACCGCATCAAAATCGACAACAAGGCTTTTACCCCGCAGGAGATCAGTGCCATCATCCTGCAAAAGCTCAAAAAGGACGCCGAGGCCTATCTGGGCGAGACCGTCAGCGACGCGGTGATCACTGTGCCCGCCTATTTCAGCGACGGCCAGCGCCAGGCCACCAAGGATGCCGGCCGCATTGCCGGTCTTAACGTCCTTCGCATCATCAACGAGCCCACCGCCGCTGCGCTGGCCTACGGCATGGACAAGGGCGGCGCACAGAAAATCATGGTCTTTGACCTGGGCGGCGGCACATTTGACGTGTCCATTCTGGATATCAACAACGAGGTTATCGAGGTGCTTGCCACCGCAGGCAACAACCGCCTGGGCGGCGATGATTTTGACAACTGCGTGGCCAATTATCTGGTGGAGGAGTTCAAGCGGCGCGAGCGCATCGACCTCACCCGCGATCCAACCGCCATGAGCCGTATCCGCGAAGCGGCGGAGAAAGCCAAAATTGAGCTCAGCGCCGCGACGACCGCCTCCATCAACCTGCCCTTCCTCACCTCGGACAAAACGGGCCCCAAGCACCTGGAAATGTCGCTGACGCGCGCCAAGTTTGACGAGCTGACCGCTCACCTCGTAGAAGCCACCATGGAGCCCGTGCGCCAGGCCATGAACGACGCGGGGCTCAAACCCGCCGATTTGAACCGCGTGCTGCTGGTAGGCGGCTCCACGCGTATCCCGGCAGTGCAGGCGGCGGTAAAGCGCTTCACCGGCAAGGAGCCCAGCAAGGACATCAACCCCGACGAGTGCGTAGCCATGGGCGCAGCGCTGCAGGGTGGCGTGCTTCAGGGCGAAGTCAAGGGCCTGCTGCTTTTGGACGTAACGCCCCTTTCCCTGGGCATCGAAACCATGGGCGACGTGTTCAGCCGCATCATTGACCGAAACACCACGTTGCCCGTGCAGCGCAGCCAGATCTTTACCACCGCCGCGAATTTCCAGACCAGCGTGGATATCCACGTATTGCAGGGCGAGCGGGAAATCGCCAGCTGCAACAAAACGCTGGGACGCTTCCGCTTAAGCGGCATCCGCCGGGCACTGCGCGGCATTCCGCAGATTGAGGTAACCTTCTCCATCGATGCCAACGGCATCGTCAACGTGTCCGCCAAGGACCTGGGCACCGGCCGGCATCAGGAAATCACCCTCACGCAGAGCTCCAACATGTCCTCCGCCGAGATTGACCAGGCCATCCGCGACGCGGAGCGCTACGCTGCAGAGGACGCGCTGCGCCGCAAGTCCGCCGAGCTGCGCAACCGGGGCGAGGAACTGCTCTATCAGGCCAAAGCCGCCCAGAAAAAGCTTAGTCCCGAGGACCGCGAGCGTATCGAAACCCTCCGCAAGCGCGTCAAGGAGGCGCTGGACCAAAAGGACGACCGTGCTCTGGAGGATGCCATCGCCGATTTGACTCAGGCCCTGCAATCCGTAGGCCGCTTCACGGACGATTCCGCCGCTTCCAGTGAGGACGGAGCCATGGACGCCTCCTTTACCTCCAGCGAGGGCGGCGGCCCGCAAGCCTGACCGTGCAGGGAGGGAAAGCAGCTTGTTCGGTTATGTGACCATTGCCGCCGCAGCGCTGACTCAGGAGCAGCGCGACCGCTACCGCGCCTATTACTGCGGCCTGTGTCATGCGCTGAAACGCCGCTACGGCGCTTTAGGGCGCATGACGCTCAGCTACGATATTACCTTTTTGTATCTCCTGCTCAGTTCGCTCTACGAACCGGAGGAAAACCAGGGCACGGCCCGCTGCCTGCCCCATCCCTTCCGGCCGCACGCCTACGTTCAGAGCGAGCTGTGTGACTACTGCTGCGATATGAATCTGGCGCTGGCTTATCATAAGTGTCTGGATGACTGGCACGATGATCACAGCCTTCCCGGCCGGGCGGAGGCAGCTTTGCTGGCCGATGCCTACGGGCGCGTGGCGGCGGCCTATCCCAAAACCTGCGGAGAAATCGAGCGCTGCCTGGCCGCCATCAGCTGTTTGGAGCGCGAGGGCGAATCCTCTCCCGACGCAGCGGCGAACCTGACTGCATCCATGCTGGGCGCGATCTACCGTTATCGGGAGGGCCTGTGGGCCGATACGCTCCAGCGCATCGGCGAGGGTCTGGGGCGTTTCATCTATTTGATGGACGCCTACGACGATCTGGAGGCCGACCGTCGCCGCGGACGCTACAATCCGCTCAATGACATGAGCCTGAAAGACGACTATGAGGACCGGGTTCTTGAAAGCCTGACGCTGCTGATTGCCGAAAGCACCGATGTCTTTGAGACCTTGCCCCTGGTAAAGGATATGGACATTTTGCGAAATATCCTGTATGCTGGTTGCTGGACGCGCTATCATCAAAAGCAGATGCGGCGCGAACGCAGGCAGGGCGTACCGGCGCCCCGCAAGGAAAGTGCGGCGGACCGCGGGTCCGCCCAAAGGCATAAGGAGGACGGGGCATGAGAGACCCCTACGAGGTACTGGGCGTGTCTCCGGGCGCGTCGGATGATGAAATCAAGGCCGCTTACCGCAAGCTGGCCAAAAAATACCACCCTGATTTGAACAACGGCTCTGCGGAGGCCGAAGCCCGCATGAAGGAAGTCAATGAAGCCTACACTCTGCTCATCAAGCACAAGGGGCAAAGCGGCGGACCCAGCGGGTACGGCTCCACGGGAGGTTACGGATCATCGGGTGGAACCGGATATGGTTCTTCCGGCAATTATGGCGGGTATGGCTCCGGATATGGTTCCTATGGGGGCGGATATGGCTCGTCGGGCGGAAGCGGACAGGGCGGTTTTGACTTTGGCGGTTTCGGTTTCGATTTTGAGGATCTTTTCGGTGGCGGCCAGCGGCGCAACTATCAGTCCACTTCCTACACCGAAAACGACCCTGAGCTGCGTGCCGCCGCCCAGGCAGTTCTGGCAGGCCGCTACAACGAGGCGCTGGGGCTGCTGCGCAGCGCCACGAATCGCAAGGCAGCCTGGTACTATTGGAGCGCTCGCGCCAATATGGGCCTGGGCAACCGTATCGCAGCCCTCAACGACGCGCGCACCGCGGTCAACATGGCTCCGGACGAGCCCGCTTTCCGCGAGCTGCTGGCCCAGCTCAATGCGGGCGGCCGCGCCTATGGACAGCGTGGAGCGCAGGGAGGCTTTGGCTCCTATCTGTGCGCAAACCCCTGTTTGTCGCTGTGCCTGGCCAATATGCTGTGCAACTGCTGCTGTCTGGGCGGCCGCGGAGGCTTTTACTATTGCTAAAATGACCAGAAAAGAGGTTTTTCCATGACCTTTTGGCAAAAGATCAAGCAGACTCTTCGATCCTTTATGAACGGACGCCACGGCGCTGACCAGCTTTCCATGGCGCTGCTCTGGACAGGTCTGATCTCCTATCTGCTGGGCACCATTTTTTCAAGCGTGCGGGGATTTTTCCTCTGGCCTTTGCTGGGTATTGTGCTCACGCTGGCCGGTATTGCAGCCTACGTGCTGTGCATCTTCCGTATGTTTTCGCGCAACAACGATAAGCGCAATGCGGAAAACCGCCGCTACATGGCCATAATGGAACGCCGCCGCACCGCCCGACGTCAGGCCAAAGTGCGTTTTCAGAACCGCAAAAAATACAAGTACTTCCGCTGCCCCAGCTGCCGGGCATGGCTGCGCCTGCCGCGCGGCAGCGGTGTCGTCACGGTTACCTGCAGCCGCTGTCATACCAGTTTTACGCAAAAATCATAATCGCATAAAAAGGAAGATGCAAAAAAGCCGTCTTCCTTTTTTCCCGTTTTGCAATTTTTGTAACAAGGTTGGCTCCTTACGGCCGCATTGTGGCTGGAAACCCAGGAAAACCACCATATATCGCTATTTACAACCTTTGCAAATGATTGTACAATGAAATTCCACATCAGGGAAGATTTTGTCCTCTTCGTTCGTATTATGATCGTAACCACCCCGGGCAAACGGATAATCGGAGGGATAAGCAGATGAAACGTTTTCTTGCGGTCCTATTGGTTGCGGTAATGCTTTTAAGCGTTCTGCCCGCAACCTCCATGGCGGCGTCCTACGCCACCGTCGTTGGCGGTTGGCTCAGACTGCGCTCCGCCCCCAATTTTAGCGCGAGTACCATCACCAGCTATTACACCAGCACTCAGGTGCAAATCCTGGGTTCCAGCGGCGGCTGGTACAAGGTTCAGACGCCGGACGGCCGTATCGGCTATATGTACGGCGATTACCTGCGCATGGGAGGTTCCATTCCCAGTGAAGGAACCGCCTATGTCACCAGTTACAACGGCTATGGCGTGCGCCTGCGCACCGGCCCCGGCACGGGCTATCGCATCATCCGCACCTATGCGGTGGGCACGCCGGTCACGGTGCTGGAGCGCGGCACCTACTGGTCCCATATCAGCATCGGGGGAACCGAGGGCTATATGATGAGCCAGTTCCTGCACTTTGGCAGCGACTATCCCGATGACGGCAACGTACTTTGCTACGCCACCATCTGGAGCAGCAACGGCTATGGCGTGCGCCTGCGCACCGGCCCCAGCAAGAGCTATTCCAAGATCGGCGTCTACAGCGTGGGCACCGAGGTGGCCGTGCTGCAAAAGGGCGCTGTGTGGGACCGCATTCGCGTGGGTAGCCGTGTGGGCTGGATGATGAACGAATTCCTCATCTACCACGAAAACAACGAAGTCACCAGCGTCACGCTCAACAACTATATGCCCGTTGTGGGCAGCGTGCTGAGCATGCAGGCCGTTGCGCCCAGCAACGCCACCGTCAGCTATGAATGGCTGGTGGGCGGCACGCTCAAGAGCACCAACAGCACCTACACCGTGGACGCCAGCGACGTGGGCAAGACCATTCAGCTGCGCGTAACGGGCACCGGTTCCTACAAGGGCACGGTTACCAGTGCAGCCACCAATGCCGTGGTCAGCAACACTGTGCTGACGGGCGTAACCCTCAATACCATCGCACCCGTTGTGGGCGATGTGATGACCGCCACCATCAATCCTGCCGGAGCCAGCGTGATCTATGCCTGGAAGGTGGGCGGCTATCAGGTGAGCAACGCGGCCACCTATACCGTAACTGCGGCCGACGTTGGCAAGCAGATTGAATTGATCGTCACCGGCACAGGTGTCTACAGCGGGACGCAAAGCAGCGGCCTGACCGCCCCCGTGAGCGCTTCCAGAGCCGTTGCAGATGTGGTCATCCGCAACGACAGCAATCCCACCGTGGGCGCAGCTCCCTCTGTGGGCGACCAGTTGACCGCTGTACCCAGCCCGGCACAGGCTACTGTAACCTATCAGTGGAACCGTGACGGCGCGGCTATTGCCGGCGCGACCGCTGCCAGCTACACCGTGGCCGCTGAGGATGAATGCCACAAGCTGAGCGTCACCGTAACGGGCACCGGTTCCTACTCCGGCACCGACACCTCCAGTGAGACGGCGGCCGTCGTGGTCAAGGCGCCTGTCCTTGGACTGATCGTACCTTCCTTTGATGAAGTGGTGGCTGGTTATGAGCAGCCTGCCGCAAAGGCGCTGACCATTACCAACACCGGCAGTGCCGGCGCCACCATCTCCAGTGTCGCCTCCAGTGATCCGTCCCGGTTTATCATCAACACGACCGGCAGCACGCAAATTGCCGCCGGTGCCACGGATACCTCGTGGACCATCCAGCCTGCGGCGAATCTTCCCGCCGGCACCTACGGAGCGACCGTAACCGTAACCTATGACGGCGGCAAGACCGTCTCCTCCACAGTGTCGTTTGTGGTGAAGGACTCGGCTCCTGCGCCCGTATCCGAACTGGTCATCGGCAACGTAGCCTTTGATCCGCAGAAAGAGGGTTACAGCGTACCTGCCGCAAAGAATTTCACCGTCACCAACGCTGGCGGCGCCGATGTAACCGTAAACAGCGCCGCGCTGGTTGGCAAGGACCCCACCGCCTTCATTCTGGGTGGTACGGTAACGGGCATCAAGGCCGGTGAAAGCGCTACCTACAGCGTCCAGCCCGCCGGCGGCCTCACGGAAGGCAGCTACACCGCTACGCTTGTGGTCACCTACGACGGAGGCAAGACCGCTCAGGCGGATGTAAGCTTTACGGTAACCAAAGACGCCGCTGCTGAGCCCTCTCTCACGGTCACTCCGGTGAACTTCGGCAGCGTGGTCAAGGGCAGTGCCCCGAGCGTACAGACCATCTCCATCAGCAATGGCGGTGGCTCCACCGCGGCCATCACGCGGGTGTACCTCTCCGGCACCAATGCGGACAGCTTTATCGTCAACGACAACGGCAGCACGCAGATCGCTGTGGGCGGGCCGGATACCAGCTGGACCGTGCAGCCTCAGGCCAATTTGGAAGTCGGAACCTACACTGCCCAGATCAACGTGGAGTACAATGGCACAAACTCTCCTGCCACGGCTGAAGTTACCCTGACCGTAACGGAAAGCGGCACGCCTTCGACCGCTGTGCTGACCGTGGGCAACGTCGAAGTGTCGCAAACGGCTGACAGCCTTACCCCCGTCGATCTCACCATTCAGAACAACAGCGATGTGGATGCTGTTATCGAGTCTGTAAAGGTCAGCGACGAAGCCAACTTCACCACCAATTACGACGGCAGCACGCGCATTGCGGCTCATGGAAGCGATACTTCTTGGAAAGTTACGCTCAAGGCGGCTCCCATGAACGGCGATTACAGTACCCAGGCGATTATTGCCTACAACAGCGGTGCCGGTACCGAAACCAAGACGGTGGAGGCCGTTGTTACCTTCAAAGTAACAGGTGCCGCCCAAACCGGTCTTTGGGAGGATCCCAACGCCGGCGTAACGACCAACGACGTTGTTGACGGCACGACGCCGCCTGCTCAAAACGAGGTGGTAGCGCAGCCTGACCTTCAGCCCATAACGGACCCCAACCAGGTCGCTCCCGTTGAGCCCGTGCAGGAAGTGCCTGCTGAGCCCGCGCAGGATATCGCGGTGGAGCCTGAAATTCAGGCTCCCGCCGCGACCGTGCTGACCATCCAGACGGCCAAGAGTTCCGTTACCAAGGGCAAGACATTGCAGCTTGATGCCCTGATCAATGATCAGCTCATAATTTATGAGAATGACGATACCTACCCCATTCAATGGACGGTATCCGGAGCAAATTCGAAGGGCACCATCATCAGCACCAGCGGCCTTCTCACCGTTGTGGCGGATGAAACTGCTTCTTCCATCACGGTGACGGCTACGCTGAAATCGGACCTGAACAATACCTGCTTTGTAAACCTGCAGATCAAGGAGCCCCAAAAGACTGAGGCATCTGATATCACCGTCGAAACCGTGGTCAACGAGGACGGAACAAATGACGCTGGAATAGAGCTTCTCGATACTCTGCTCAATCCGTAAAACAAACCTGCGGCGTCCGGACAAACCGGACGCCGCTTTTGATTGAATATTCAAACGGGGCCACCTTCATAGGCAGCCCCGTTTCAGCTATGTATTTACACCGTATGCTTGCCCATCGTACTGCGGATTCGGGAAGATGGGGGCGGCGCGGTCTCTTCTTCCGGAGGCTCGTTGGGCTCATAGGCGATACCATCCAGCACCACCTTGCGCGATGTGCTCTGTGCAGGGGCGGGTGATACCGGCTCCGGGGCGGGCTTTTCCGCCCTGGGTGTAATGGTCGATCGGATCATTACGCGCGACCCGCTCTGACTGGGCGCGCCTGCCTCAGTGTGGACGGGTGCAACTGCTGGAGCAGATGAAGCCGGGGGCGGGGGCGGCGCAGAGGGCGAAGCGTCGGGCTCAGGGGTGGAGGATGGCGCAGGCGCCGGTGCCGGCACAGGCGGCGACGCAAAGGAAGTTTCCTCACCAGGCAGTGATGTTGCTTCCGACGCAGAAGGCGTAACGAAAGCAGGCGCTGTGGGCTCCGCTGCAGGAGGCGGCACAGGGGCCTGGGTAAATGGCCGGGCATAGGGCGAGGGTTCATCCGCGGCGTTGGAAGGGGGCAAAATGGGCGGCGGCGTATACGCCGGCGGAACCGCCGGAGACAGCGCACGGGAAGGAAGGTCTTCATAGATAGCCCCCGCAAAGGGATTGGACCTTGTTTCCCGTGGTTTCCATGCTGACCAGTCGGCATCCTCCTCCGGCCATACGGGTTTGGCAGCGGGAGCAGACGCCGGGCGGCTGTAAGGCGAAGCCGGCCTGCGCCGGGCGGTGCGGCGGCGCGAACGCTGCAAAAGAACGCCCATGCCCGCCGCCATCATCACGATACCGCACAGAAGCACCCCATAGCAGTGATGCAGCGCATAGGTCATCGCGCCGTTAATAGTGCTGACAATCACATTGTCCGACGGCATTTCAAACGAAGACAGCACCAGCTGCAACTGGTCATTCTGGACCATGGGCAAAACTGTCGCCAGTATTCCCACAAACGTCACCGCACAGCCAATTCCAAACAGCGCTCCGCCGATGGTCCTGCGTACCTTCATCGCCCTGATCCTTTCGTTATCAATTATCAGAAAATATTTCGTGGTCCGCCGCCGCTTTTCCTCCCCGTTCGGCAGGAAAATACGGGCTGATGCAGAATCCTTTTGAAAGAACAACGCATTTTGTGGGGAGGCTCGATCGGTTTGGAAGGGTATAAACTGACCTACCATGTCGACATGGTTTTTTGCATCGACGCCACGGGCAGCATGCGCCACGTGCTGGATCTGGTCAAGCAAAACGCGCTCAACCTCTACCGCGACATCGTGGCGGAAATGGAGAAAAAACATAAGGTAATCGACCAGCTGCGCGTGCGGGTGATCGCTTTCCGCGATTATGTGGCAGATGGCGACGACGCCATGCTCAGCAGCGACTTTTTTGTGCTGCCCGATCAGGCGCAGATGCTTTACGACTGCGTCAACGGCATCACCGCCAAGGGCGGCGGCGATATCCCGGAGGATGGTCTGGAGGCGCTGGCCTATGCCATCCGCAGCGACTGGACGCGCGAGGGTGTAAAGAAGCGGCACATCATCGTCATGTGGTCGGACGCGCCCACGCACGACCTGGGCCATGGCAAAATCGCCCCCTGGTATCCTGAGGGCATGGCTAAGGATTTTGACGAACTCAGCCTGTGGTGGGAAGATGAGCAGCTGGGCGGCGGCATGGATGAAAACGCCAAGCGCCTGCTTATCTTTGCGCCGGATGCGCCCTCCTGGAACCGTATTTCCTCGGAATGGGGGCAGGTCATCCACGTGCAAACGGTCAGCGAAGGTCTGCTGGATGTTGAATACCGGCAGGTGCTGGACGCCGTTTGCAACACCATTTGACGCGGAAGGGAGCGCCGCCCGTGTCCCAGCGTCTGCTCTGCGCCCAATATGCTGTTCTGCCCGGTTCCGGGGAGGACAGCTTTTGCATGCGCTCAGCCGGGCAGGGTGCGCTGCTCTGCGTGGCGGATGGATGCGGGGGGCTTGGCAGCCGCCGCTATGATACCCTCGGGGATCACACGGGCGCGTTTGCCGGCGCGCGTCTGGCCACCCACGCCCTGTCCGCATGGGTGGGCGATCAGCCGCCCATGCCCGCCTCCAAAGAGGAAGGCACGCAGTTGTGCCTCGAGCTGGAAGGAGAATTGGAAAGCCTGTTTCGCAGCTTTGCGCAGAAGCATTGCCTCGCCAGTTCGCGCATCGTGGGCAGCATGCAGCGAAGCCTGCCCACCACGCTGTGCGCGGCCATCGCAGGCGGCTCCTCCTTTGCCAGTGATCTTTGCTTTCTCTGGGCGGGCGACAGCCGGGGCTATGTGCTGGATGCGGACGGCCTGCATCAATGCACCCGCGACCACCTGCGCGGCGACCCGGACCCTTTTGAAAGCCTGTACCGCGATCGGCCCCTCAGCGCACTTGTCAGCGCCGACGCGCCCGTGGCGCTCAGCCTTCGCCGCCTTCGCGTGCCCAATCCCTGTGTGCTGATTGTGGCGACCGACGGGGCTTTTGGCTGCCTGCCCACGCCCATGGAATTTGAAATGCTGCTGCTCAACACCCTGCGCGCCAGCGCCGACTGGGACGGCTGGGAACGGCGGCTGCTAAATCAGCTGAAAAAGACTGTGCATGATGACGCCACGGTCCTGCTGGCCCCGCTGGGCTTTGATTGCATCGAATCGGTACGCGAGCTGCTTGCGCCCCGGCGTGCGCTGCTGCAGAAGCGCTTTATCACTCCCGTGCGCAGAAAGCGGCGGGACGTGGCTTTTGCACGGGGCAAATGGCAGGAATACCGCGCGGCGTATGACTGGACGGAGGGAGGCACCCATGAGCGGTTTGATTGGCGGGTATAGGCCCCTTACCCCCCTGCGCACCGTGGGCAGCGGAAGCGCACGCTGGTGTATTGCCGCGCGCGGTCTGGAGAAGTACTTTCTCAAGCAGTTCCTCTCCCCCGTCTATCCGGCGGACCCTTCAACGCCGCTGGGCCAGCGCCAACGCGAGCGCTGCGAGGCCTTTGAGGGGCAGAAGCAGCGTCTCTATGCGGCGCTGTCCTGTGTGATCGGGGATACGCTGGTTCCAGTGCTGGATTTCTTCCGCTTCGAGCGGCGCTACTATGCCGCCAGCGAAGCGGTGTTCCCCTCCGACCTGACCGCTGGCGATGCTGCGCAGCTGGACGAGCGCGCGCGGCGACAGGTGCTTTCTGATCTGGCGCTGTGCCTGCAAAGGCTGCATACGCAGGGCGTGGTGCATGCGGACCTTAAACCCGAACATGTGCTTTTGCTGAGACGTCCGCACGGCTACCGCATCCGCCTGATTGACCTGGACAGCGGCTTTCTCAAGGATGACCCACCGCAGAACCAGCGCGAGCTGGAAGGAGATCCCGTCTACCTTTCGCCGGAGGCTTTTCTGTGCATGGCGGGGCAGGACGCTCCACTGGGGCCAAAGCTGGATACCTTCGCCTTCGGCGCGCTGATTCATCGCGTGTGGACAGGTGATCTGCCCGCCTTCGACCATGACAAATACACGTATCTGTATGAAGCGGCTCTCGATGGAGGCGACATCAGCCTTTCCCCCGCTCTGCCCGCCGGGCTGCGGGACGCGGTACTTCGCATGTTGGACCCAAAGCCGGACAACCGGCCGGAGGACGGCGAGCTGACCAACCTGCTCGCCGTATCTCCGGAGGATGCGCAGCTTAAGGAAGCGCGGCCCGTCAATGGACTGAGCCGCTTTATGAAGCCCGCGCCATAGCAAACAAGGCGCTTTCCAAAGGCATGCAGCCCGGAAAGCGCCTTGTTTTTCTTTGCTTGTCAGGAATGAATGGCCCGGCCCTCCAGCGCGTCCAGCGCCTCGCCCACCGCCTCCAGGAAAGTGGGATGCGGCCGCACGGCACGCATAAGCTGCGTGGCGGTCAGGCCGTTTGCGATGGCCACGGTGAAGGAGTCGATCATGTCGGTGGCGCGCTCGCACATGAGCTGTGCGCCCAGTATGCGGCCGTCCTGCGCATCCGCTACGACCTTGATGAAGCCGCGCTGCCCGCCCGCAATCAGCGTGCGGCCGTTCGCGCCCATGAGGGCCTTGCCCACTTTGGCTTCGATGCCCCGCTGCTGGCAGTCCGCCTGTGTAAGCCCCACACAGGCGATCTCCGGCGATACGTACACGCACGCGGGAATTGCGTCAAGGCACAGCGGCGCTTCCTCCCCCGCTATTGCATGCACCACCGTCAGCCCCTGCGCCGAGGCCGCATGCGCCAGCATCATTCCGCCGACGGCGTCGCCGATGGCATAGACGCCCGGCAAGCTGGTTTCAAAGTGCTCGTTCACGCGGATGAAGCCGCGTTCCATGTCCAGCGTCACACCCGGCGCACACAGGCCGTCGGTGCTGGGCCTGCGGCCCACGGCGGCCAGCACTGCGGACGCGGTGAGCGTTTCTCCGCCGTCCAGCTCCATGATGACGCCCTCGCCGCCTTCCACGATGCGGCGCGCCAGAGCCCGCGTATGCACGGCCATGCCCTGCCGCTTGAAAATCATCTGCAAATTCTGCGATATCTCGCGGTCCATCTGAGGAAGCAGCCGCTCCTGCGCCTCCACGATGGTCACCTTCGTGCCCGTGGCCGCATAGAAGGCCGCCATCTCCACGCCAATCACGCCACCGCCCAGAATGAGCAGGCTTTCCAATGGACGCGGCTCCCGCAGCAGGTCGTCCGAGGTGAGGGCCAGACCGATACCCTCTACCGGCGGCAGCGCCGGGCGCGAGCCGGGCGCAAGCAGCAGTTTTTCTCCCGTTACCGCCTGTCCGTCCACCTCGATGGTATGGGCGTCCGTGAGCACGCCCGTGCCGCGATACACCGTCACGCGGCGCTTTTTGAGCAGCCCTTCCACACCCTGACGAAGCGTGGACACCACTTGCTCCTTGCGCGCGCTGAGGGCGGCGAAGTCCGCGCCGGGGCCTGCGTCATGCAGGAGCGTCTTGGTGGGGATGCACCCGCGGTTGAGGCACGTGCCCCCCACCGCGTCCCGCTCGATCAGGCCCACATTCAGGCCCAGTTGTGCGGAGCGAATGGCCGCCTCATAGCCGCCGGGGCCCGCGCCCAGAATCAAAAGCTCATGATCCATGCGTTCCTCCCGTCCGCGCGGCGCTCACAGCTCCATGAGCATGTCCAGCACATCGCGCCTCATGTCCTCCGCGCCCCAGCCTGCAAGCGCCTTCGCAAAGGCCGCGCCGTCCACGGCGCAGCCCGTCAGGCGGGCGGGCAAAGAGGCGATCTCGCTTTCCTCCATCGCGTCCGAATACGCGCGACATTCCGCCACGCAGCCCGCGCGCACATTCAGCGCGAGCTCAAGCCCGCCCCATGCGAAGCGGCGCTGAAGCGAAAGTGAAAAGGGGCAATTCTCCCCTATCAGGTATTTTTCCGATGATATCCTCCGTTCAATCTCCACAGTATCGTCATTCTGGATTCGGTTTTGGTCAAACAGCTCCACTCTTTCACCATAGACCGTCGAAAAGGCGACGGCCATGGCCCGGCGTGCCGCCTCCACGGTCGCACCCGGCGCACATTCGCGCAGGTTGCACACGCGGCTGCGAACCGAAGCCACGCCCCGTGCTGCCAGCTTTTCCGGGGACACGTTGAGGTAGCGCCCCAGCGCGTCGAGGTCGGAGTCCAGCAGCAGCGTGCCGTGATGATACCACGTTTCGCCCCGGCGGTAGTAGGCATTGCCGGAGAACTTGCGGCCGCCGGCGAGGATATCATTTCGGCCCGATGCCTCGGCCGGCGCACCCAACAGGCGCGCCGCCTCAAGGATCACGCGCGTCTGGCGCGTGAGATCATAGGCCACTTTAGGCAAAATAAAGGTAAAGTTCAGGTTTCCCAAGTCGTGATACACTGCCCCGCCCCCGGAAAGGCGGCGGGCCAAATGCCCGCCGTCCATCCTCAGCCGCGCAAGATTCACCTCACGCAATGCATTCTGGTTTTGGCCGATCACCACCGTGTGGTCGTTCTGCCACAGGTAGAGAAGGGCCTCATCCTCCCGCACGCAGGAAAGCAGGTGCTCCTCCAGCGCAAGGTTGCGGTAGGGGTCGGTGCTGCTGGTCTCAAGCAGAAGGAGCTTCATACTTGACAATGGGATTGCGCGCCGCAGTCACCTCGTCCAGCCGGCGCACATAGGTATGCAGCGGACGGCTGTGCATATCCGCCGGGTTTTCGTTGGCCTCGGCCATCACCGCGAGATAGCTCTCCGCGGCGGCTTCCAGCGACTCCTTGCTCTCGGTCTCCGTCGGCTCCACCATCAGCGCCTCATGCACGATCAGCGGGAAGTACATTGTCGGCGGGTGCATGCCATGGTCCAGCAGCGCCTTGGCCACATCCAGCGCGGAGACATCCTTCTCGTGCTTGAGTTTCTCCAGCGTGATGACGAACTCGTGCATGCAGGGATGGTTATAGGCCATTGGATAGCCGCCGTCGCGCAGCAGGCACATGAGATAGTTGGCATTGAGCACAGCCTGCGCGGCCGCCTCGCGGATGCCTTCGCCGCCCAGCGTGTCCAGATAGGCAAGCGCCTTGACCACCACGAGGAAGTTGCCGTGGAAAGCACGCACCTGGCAGGGGGCCTCGTCGCCCGTGGCCAGCGCGCTGCCGGGCAGGAAGCCCGCCAAAAACGCTTTGCAGCCCACGGGGCCGGAGCCCGGGCCGCCGCCGCCGTGCGGGGTAGCGAAGGTCTTGTGCAGGTTCAGATGCACCACGTCAAAGCCCATGTCGCCGGGGCGCGCCCAGCCCATGACGGCGTTGAGGTTCGCGCCGTCGTAGTAGCACAGGCCGCCCACCTCATGCACGATGCGGGTGATTTGCAGGATGTTGGGGTCAAACAGGCCCACGGTGTTGGGGTTGGTCAGCATGAGGGCCGCCGTATCGGGGCCCGCGGCTTCCCGCAGCTTTTCCAGATCCACCAGCCCGTTTGCGTCGCTGGGGATGCTCACGACCTGATAGCCGCACATGGCCGCGCTGGCAGGGTTGGTGCCGTGCGCCGAGTCGGGCACAAGCACCTTGGTGCGGGCCTTGTCGCCCCGGCGCTCATGGTATGCCTTGATGAGCAACAGGCCCATGTACTCGCCATGCGCGCCCGCGGCGGGCTGGAAGGTCATGCGGTCCATGCCGGTGATGGCGGTCAGGCGCTCCTCGGCCTGACGCAGCACCTCGCGGCAGCCGCGGGAGGTCGTTTCGGACTGGAGCGGATGCACGCCGGTAAAGCCCGGCAAGGCCGCCGCGTCCTCGTCGATGCGGGGATTGTATTTCATGGTGCAGCTTCCGAGGGGATAGAAGCCCTTGTTCACGCCATGCACCTGCTGCGCCAGCGCCTCATAGTGGCGGGCCAGCTCGCTTTCGGTCAGCTCCGGCAAATCGAGCGCGGACTCTCGCTCAAGCTCCTCCGGCAGCGCCGCGGCGGGCACGTCCGAGGCGGGCAGGAAATGGCTTCTGTGTCCTGGATGGGACTGTTCAAAGATCAGCTTCACAGGTTCGTCACCTCCCGGATCACGGCCACGGCTTCATCCAGCCGCTTGCGCTCGGCCTTTTCCGTCACGCACCACAGCACGCGGCCGTCGCCCAGAGGCTGGCCGCCCAGGATGTCGCGCTCCTCCAGCGCCACCAGCATCTTCTCCGCGCCGCCCGGGCACTCCGTGGCGAACTCGTGGAAGAACGGGCCCTTCTCGCGCCGGGGCAGGCCGATGGAGGCCAGCTTATCGGCAAAATAATGCGCCTTGTCATAGCACTGGCGGGCCACTTCGCGAAGGCCCTCCGGGCCCACCGCGCCCAGGTAGCACGCCGCCGTGAGCGCGCACAGTGCCTGATTGGAGCAGATGTTGCTGCCCGCCTTTTCGCGGCGGATGTGCTGCTCGCGGGCCTGAAGGGTAAGCACAAAGGCGCGCTTTCCGTCCACGTCGGTGGTCTGGCCCACGATGCGGCCGGGAAGCTTGCGCATCAGCGCGGCGCGCGCGGCCATGAAGCCCACATACGGCCCGCCGTAGCTCAGCGGCATGCCCAGCGGCTGTCCATCGCCCACGCACACGTCGGCCCCCGCCTCGCCGGGGGTCTTGAAAAGGGCCAGCGCCATGGGATTGGCGCCCACGATGAGCTTTGCACCCGCCGCATGGCAAATCTCCGCAGCGGCGCTCACGTCCTCGATCCCGCCCAAGAAGTTGGGCGAAGCCAGGTACACGCCGCTCACCTGATCGTCCAGTGCATCACGCAGAGCGTCCAAATCCGTCACGCCGTCCTTTTCGGGGATGAGGCGCATTTCATGGTTGGACCCCCAGCAGTAGGTGCGGATGGTGGCGATCACGTCCGGATGCGCGCAGGCCGACACCAGCGTTACCGTGCGGCGGCGCTCGCGCACCATGGCGCACGCCTCCGCCGCCGCGCTCGCGCCGTCATAGACCGAGGCATTGGCCACGTCCATCCCGGTGAGGCGGCAGATCATGGTCTGATATTCAAAGATGGACTGCAAGAGGCCCTGACTGATCTCGGCCTGATAGGGCGTGTAAGCGGTCAAAAAGGCCTCCTTGGACGGGATGGCGCGCACGATAGCCGGGATGTAGTGGTCATAGGCCCCCGCGCCGCGCAAAACGGTGCTGAACACGCGGTTTTGCTCCGCCAGCCTTTCCATATGGCGGCGGACTTCCAGTTCCGAAAAACCGCCGGTGAACGTGGGCGGCTCCTTGAGGAGCACGCCCTCCGGCACATCGGCATAGAGCGCCTCCACCGAAGGCAGGCCGACGCGTTCAAGCATCGCGCGGCGCTCCTCCGGTGTGACGGGTACATAGCTGCCCATGGAATCAGCCCTCCTTCGGCATGGCCTCGTATTCCTCAGCGGACAGGGTCTCGACGGTCCCGGTCACATTCTCCACGCGGATGAACCATGCGCCGTAGGGGTCCTGGTTGATGCTCTCGGGCGTGTCGAGCAGGGCCTCGTTGATTTCGCACACGGTGCCGGTGACGGGGCTATACACGTCGCTCACAGCCTTGACGGACTCCACATCGGCAAACGCCTCGCCCGCCGTGACCGCGTCGCCCACCTGGGGCAGGTTCACAAACACCAAATCGCCCAGCTCCTGCTGCGCAAAATCGGACAGGCCGACGGTGACGATGCCGTTTTCTTCCTTGATCCACTCATGGGTTTTGGTGTAACGAAGCTCCGCGGGAATGTTCATGACAGGTTCCTCCTTACGAATTGTTTATTTCTTGCGCTGATAGAAAGGCAGGGGGACGAATTTCGCCTCGATGCGGCGGCCGCGCACGTCCACGGTGAGTGCGCCGTCCTCCGCTGCAGGGCTGTCGATGAGCGCCATGGCCACGGCCTTGCCCAGATAGGGGCAATGCGTGCCCGAGGTGGTAACGCCTATCTTCTCTCCATCCAGATATACGTCGCAGTGCTCGCGCGCGATACCGCGCCCGGTGATCTCGATTCCCACGCGGCGGCGCGGAGGCTGCTCATTCCCTGCCAGCGCGTCCTTACCGATGAAAGCGTCCTTGTGCATCTTGACCGCCCAGCCAAGGCCCGTTTCAAAGGGGGTAACGGTATCGTCCATCTCATGGCCGTAGAGCGGCATGGCGGCCTCCAGCCGCAGCGTGTCGCGCGCACCCAGGCCGCAGGGGATGAGCCCATCGTCCTTCCCCGCTTCCAGCAGCGCATTCCACAAAGCGGGCGCATCGGCATTGGCGCAGTAGAGCTCGAAGCCGTCCTCGCCGGTGTAGCCCGTGCGAGAAACAAGACATTTGACCCCCGCCACTGTCATCTCCGGGATGAACGTATAGTAGCCCGTAGGCGGCTCTTGATCGCAGACTTTGGCGAAGATGGTCCCGGCCTTCGGTCCCTGCAGGGCCAGCTGGGCCACCTCGTCGCTCATGTCGGTCAGCTCGCAGTCGCCGAAGAGGTTTTCGCGCATCCAGTTTACGTCCTTGTGGCGGTTGGCTGCGTTGACCACCACCCAATAGGCGTCCTGAGAGAAGCGGTAGACGATCAAATCGTCCACCACGCCACCCTTCGGATTGCACATGACGCTATAGCGCACCTTGCCGTCGCGCATGGTGGAAAAGTCGTTGGTAAGCAGCTTTTGCAAATTTGCCAGGGCGTCGGGTCCCTTGTAAAGCACCTCGCCCATATGGCAGACGTCAAACAGGCCGCAGTTTTCACGCACGGCCATATGCTCGCGAATCACGCCTGTGGGATACTGTACCGGCAGCACGTAGCCCGCAAAGGGCACCATGCGTCCCTCCAGCGCCACGTGGCAGTCATACAGCGGCGTTTTGAGGTCCATTGTCATTCCCCCTTCTGAATTTGTGAAAAAACCGACAAACCAAGAAAACAGAGCACGGCTTTCCGCCGCCTCTGTCCTGTGACCTGAAAGATTCTCCCGCCGGGGCGGGATTGCTTCTTCGGTGGTGCGCAACCCTTTCCAGAGCTTCGTCGGGGTACGGTCTTTTTGCCTGAGAGTTTCGCCCCTTCGGCGCCGGGTATGCCGGTCTCTCCCGAACCCTTCATCCGATGTCTTGTGGCTTTGTTTGAGTGTATTGTACCGAAAACGCTTCCGTTTGTCAATGAAAAAGGGGCTCAACGCCTAGCGTTAAGCTCCTGCATCAGGGCCAGAATATGGGTAAGGGCAGTTTCGTCGAGTTCTTTGGCCTCGTCCACCAGCTCGCGCAGGCGCGCAGGGCAGGCGTTGCCCTCATCGAAAAACTCCTGCGGTGTGACGTCCAGATATTCGCAGATGTAGAAAAAGGACTGCATGGAGGGAAGCGCCTTCCGGTTTTCGATGGAGTTGATGTAATTGTTGGCCTGTCCCAGAGAGAGGGACATATCGCGTGCAGAAACGTTTTTCTGCATTCTCAGCTGCGTAAGCCGCTGAGGAAGAAACTCTTCATATCGCACGCCTATCGCCCCCTTTCTTTATGTAATAGATTGTATCTGATAAGAGAGCTGCATTCACAAACATTATTTCTTTATTTCGATTGACATAAAAGATTAATTCTATTAAAATAAACGTCACAGAAGTTCTTACTGAACATTGGAGGAATTCCCATGTCCAAAACCTGCTGCGTCACCGGCCACCGCGACCTCCCCGCCGACAGGCTGCCCGAAATAACCGCCGCGTTATCTGCCGAGATCGACCGTGCCATCGCAGAGGGATATGATTCCTTTTTCAGCGGCTTTGCCGAAGGGATCGATTTGCTGTTTGCACGGCTGGTGGCGCAAAAAGGATGCGAGCATCCCGGCCTTCACCTGTTGGCCGCCATTCCCTTCCGACAACGCTTCGAGCGCCTTGCCTCCGACCCCGAAACCTCCGCCCTGCTTGACGCCTGCACCGAGGTCCACGTCGTCAGCGAGCACTATCATGACGGCGTCTATCGAAATCGCAACCGCTTCATGGTGGACCGCTCCCAGCTCGTGATCGCGGTCTATGACGGGCGCGGTCGCGGCGGTACCGCAGGCACGCTGGCCTATGCCCACAAGACGGGCCGCATCGCGCGCGTGCTGTTCTTCAAATAAGGCAAAAACCCCCGCCTCTCCTATGGGAAAGGCGGGGGAAAGTTTTTGCTTTTTTTCATGGCAGCCATTCAGCGCCCACAGGCGTGAACAGCTCAGACCGCTTCTCAGCCCAGCTCCGCGAAGTACTTGATGGTGCGGACCATCTGGCTGGTATTGCTGTTCTCGTTCGGCGGCGCTTGCGCGCCGCACGCGAGCGTCAATTCCAGCAATATCAAGGCTTCTTCGTTGGTTTCATAGTCTTGTTTTGTTGAAAAATTATAGCAGTTTATGCTGCCAACTTCTCTTGAGATGTAATATGTAAAGGGTGGTTTCTGCCACCTAATACATATGACTGCGGCTCATTTGTGGTGAATTGAAAAGCAGTTATAGGAAAGGAGTCAAAATAGCCTTATAACCTCTGAAAATTAACACAAAAGGAGCTGAAATGCTATGAAATCTCTATTTGAGGAAATGGGCGGTACATACCGTCAAGTGGGCGATTACTTCATCCCTAACCTTGTTTTGCCGGATGACGACAAATATCAGATAGGTAAATACGGGCGTATGCGCCGCAGCTATCTGAAAGAGCATCGAAAAATTCTCTACAACAACTATGTGTTGGAGGGAACGCTGTTCAAGCACTTAGCTGAAATCGACCAAGCCTGCAACGAGCGCATGGAAATCATCGTGCCCGTTATGTCGGAGCAGAAGGGCGTGACCGAAGCACTCAAAGCGGCTGATCAAATGGAATGGGTACGCCGTAAAAACAGTATCCGCAACCGTGCGGAGGAAATCGTCTTGACCGAACTTGTATATGCTTAATCGAATGCCCGTTATCGGCTGTATGGCTGATAACGGGCATTTCCCTTTGGTCAGTTATTTTCTTCCGTGCTGGCAATAAGACGATCAAAGTCGCTCTGATACAAACGGTCTTGAATGACACGATACTGCTCAAATTCACCTTCTGCAAAGGCTTTTGCGATTGCGGCAGTAACCTTGCCTTTATCTTGCAAAATATCTGCATCGTTGAATTGCAGGAACGCATCCAGTTTGGAAGCCCAATCTGCCATCGTCATCGGGATGTGCCGTCTTGCCTGCCTTGTGGCATAGTCCAGATACATCGTGACGATCTCATTCAGTTCCTGTATTTCGCCCTTGGATAAGTAATTCTTTGCAATCGACACGTCAGCTTTTACGATTTTCCCATCGGGAGCGTTGCGCCATGAAGTCAATCCCATATGTTCTTTTGTGTGGTCTGCCCGTGCCATAATGACCTCTGCGGCAGTATTGCCGTGAACGGCATAGTGCATTTTATTTTGTACAGTTGCAAAGAAATCCCGTGTAATCTGACTGTCAACGGTATAATCCACAGCAGTTGCATAGATGTCCGTGATTTTTTGATAAAAACGGCGTTCGCTGGCACGAATTTCCTGAATCTCGGAAATCAGATGCTCAAAATAGTCCTCATCGAAAATCTGACCGTTAATCAATCTGCTCTTATCAAGAACATATCCCTGCTTGGTAAAGGTGTCCAGTACCTTAGTTGCCCACTGTCTGAACTGCGTTGCCCTGCCGGAGTTGATACGATAACCAACGGCAATAATGGCAGACAAAGAGTAGAACTTGTATTGATAGGTTTTTCCATTATCCGCAACTTGTGCAAAATTTGCACAAGTTGAATTTTCGGACAACTCGCCGCTTTCATAAACATTTTTCAAATGCTTTGTAACAACGCTTCTGTCCACATCGAAAAGCTGACCGATTGCTTTTTGCGTCAGCCAAACATCGTGATCCTGCACACGAACTTCAATGCCGTCCTCATGTGCATCCTTCGTAAATACAAGAAAATCCACCGTGCTGTTTCGGATTTGCAGTTTGTTATTTTCAGCCATTATGTATCACCGTCCTTTATTCGCCATCGGCAGAACCGTTTTTGTTTGCTCTGCTCTTATACACATTATACTTGTTCTTGCACTGTGGGCTGCAGAAAATAGCACTCGGTCTGCTTGCCACAAAGGTCTGCAAACAGTGCTTGCAGATACGGATGGGCTTCTCCGTGTCGGTCAGCATGAAACTGAACATCATCTGTATGCCGAGCATAAGGGAATGGAAATCCCAAACAATCGTAGGCTTATCAAGCAGAGCGATGCGATAGGTCGGTGCATTACCGCCAAAGGCTTCCATGCCCTGCTGCATCAAAAGCCGCTGTTCGGGAGACATCATATCATAATCTTCATAGAACAGCACAGAAGTCAGATAAGAAAAGGCAATATCAATGAACTGCTGCTTTATCCACTCATAAGGCTCAGCGTATTCTCTCTGGAAGCTCATATTGACCGCCATCGGCTTGTCTGCTGACATGGTCAAAGCGAGTGCCATCATCGCACGGTCATTGCTTATATTCCACATGGATTCCACGCCACGCTTGACCACATCCGGCTTGACAAAAGGAAAGAACAAATCGAGATAGTCCATCGTAGACATGGATTCTTCACGGATAAAATGGTTCTTCGGCAGATATACCGCTTCATAATCCATAAAGTTCGGTGTGGTAGGCAGCGCTGTCATAAGACCAAGTAGGCCATATTTCACCGCAAACTGTTGAATTGATTTTTGTATCTCCTGTGGTGTTTTCTTCTGCGATTCCATCCGACCAATATCAATGGCATCCAGGATAAGCCGTTGATATTCACTCAGCGGGTCATAAATACCCGGATGTGCTGTTGGTGTAGGCGTGAGATACAGCATACCGTTCTCCGCAGTTTTCCATTCGTATTCACTATATCGCACCCAATGTGAACTGGTGCGCTGAAATATACTTTTCATAATCTCACCTACGCCTCCAATCGTCTATTCCATACTTGGTTAAAAGCTCCCGTGCCTGCTCCATACCGCTTTCGGTAATATATACCGACTTAGAACGGGACGGATGACTGCCTTGCCGTATGTAATCAGCATCATCCAGTTCATTCAAAATATCGAAATCGTAACCTTTCCAGGCATAAAAATCCTTTGCCTCGTCAAACTTCTCTCCCTGTGCAAATCTGGAGAGATACAAGAGCATCAGCGTTAATTCCCGCATTGCTTCTTCGGCTTTTACCTTATCCTTCATAGCCATCTGTTCCTCCACTATGTATTGTAACCCATATTGTCTATAATTATATTACGCATTGCTGTTGTTTTCAATATCCACGCCATTTTCGCTCAGAAATTCTTTTTCAAGCAAGGTCAAGGGCTGCTGTGCTTTCATCTTTTTAGTGAGAGCTTCAAGCAACTTTTTCCGTATCTTTTTGAGCATGGTGTTCCGCACCTTGCGGATATTACGGTCTGACTGCCCACGGATAGCGGCGATCTTGACGGAGCTGTACTGCCGTAATGCCCATAAGAACAACAGGAACTTATGATCCTCGTTCAGCTCCCGCAGGATAACGGACATATCCGCATCCGTCACAAGCTCGTGAATATCGTAAGGACAATAGAAAATGGAATCTATGTAATCGCCTTTGCGCTCCTGCCGCTTTAATACATCGTTCAGCGTGTCGGGGAAACACAAAGCATCTTCGGATGCACCGTAGTCAAGGGGAACATCGTCACCGCTTCGGTACAGCTCGTGATAGCGCTCCTTGCGCTGACGGTTGGCATCGAGCCGGTCATACCACGCCACAAGGTTTTCGTAATCTTTCAGCGTTCGGGCAGAATCCTCCAACCGCTTCAAAGCCTGCGCCCGAAGTTCACGCTTTAAGAGTTTGCGTTCGGGCTGCTCGTCCCCGGTATCATCCCCGTCATCCTCTATGGGATTTTCTGCGGCATCGGCTTCTATTTCATCAATGATACGCTGTTCCTTTGCAAGAGAGCGCCGTGTCTTTTCGTATTCCTCCGCTTCCGCATCCTCAGCATCGGTATCGCTGTCAGTGAAAAGCACTTTTTTCTTTCGCTTCCTTCGTTTCTTTTCGGGAGGTTCATCGGCATCGTCCTTATCAGCGGCATCTTCGTCCGCATCATCCCAAAGGGCGTTTTCATCTTCCTCATCCTCGTCATCGACTATGTAATCGGAATTGTCCGCTTCATATTCAACATCTTCATAATCGGTATCTTCATCAAAAAGACCGTCATTTTCGTATCGTTCGGGATCGTCGAACACCGCAGAAACCTCCCTTCAAAAATATTTTTCAAATTTTCTTTGATTTTCCGAAAAAACAGTTCCGCTAAACACCCCGTATTTCTCCTATTAGTGAGGGAGTAATATATTTTATCTGCGATTATATTACTTCCGACACTAAAGAAAGGAGGAAACTGCCTATGACTAAAATCTATCGTGAGCTGACGGGAAAGGAGAAAAGACAGATCAGGAAATTGGTTGTCTCCAAGTGCGCCAACTACGACAAGGAATACGGCTGCCTGCCGCTGGACTGCAACTGCTATATGTTTGGTATCTGCTATACCAACAGCGCACTATGCAGAAAGTTCCGTTCGGATTTACTACCCGAAGCACCGGAGCTGCAAGCCGTATTCGAGCCGATGCCTCTTGCCGTCTGCAAGGAATGCGGCAAGCATTTTCAAAAGAACGGTAAACGAGCTTACTGTTCCGACAAATGCGCCGCAGAAGCAAGACGCAAGCAAACGGCGGCAAGAGTGCGAAAGCACCGAGTAAAGCAGAAATAAGACACCATGTAACCGTTTTGCCCTCGAAAAGCCTTGTGCCGCAAGGCTTTTTTGAGGGCATTTCTGCGTGGGTAAGGGGTTAATACCTTATACCCCGTTTTAACCGCACAAATGGTTACAGACAGTCGGAACTATCAATAGTATACACCAAAATTATGAATTTTTCAATCTATGGAGGAAATTTGCCTATGGTAAAAAACGAAAACAAGAACTTTGCTTACACCACCCACCGCATCGGCGGCACGACTTACAAGGTTAAGGTTGTGTTCAATGAAAGCGGCACCGAAACAATGGAAGATAAAATTTTACGAATTATTCGCAATGAAGTTCACACAAGTTGCGAAAAGTATGATATAATAGATGCACCACAAATGAGCCGACAGTCTGAAAGGAGCGCATCATGATGAGCGTGAAACAGACTGTGGGACAGGATCCCAATAAAATTACGGCATTATACGAGAGACTTTCCCGTGACGATGACCAGGTTGGCGATAGCAACAGCATTGTCAATCAGAAAAAATACCTCGAAAGCTATGCCGAGCAGAGAGGTTACACCAATATCCAGCACTATACCGATGACGGTTGGAGCGGCGGCAATTTCAACCGCCCCGCATGGAAGCAGTTGGAGGCAGATATCGAAGCCGGTAAGGTTGCCCATGTGATCGTAAAGGATTGTTGTGCGATAATGGGACTAAATCAGAAAGACCTTGAAACTCAAGGGATTCTGGCTTAGTCCCTTCTTTTTTGACCTGAGAGAAGACTAATTTGCACAACAATCAGCACACCGGGAATATCAGAGTATAGGAGGACAGAAAAGTCACCGGCAGTGCTGATCTCAACCGAAGATGAAAGGAGCTTCGATATGAAACAGGGAACTTTGGTTTATGACAGCAATGCTGGCCGGTATGACATCCGATTTGATCTCGACAACTACTATGGAGGACTTCACTGCGGTGAGTGCTTCGATGTCATGGTTGGCGGCAGATGGAAGCCCACCCGGATTGAAATGGCCTCCGATTGGTACTTGGTCGGCATTCGCACCCATGACTTGCAGGGATTGAGGGTGAGGATGTGAAGACCTTTTTCAAGGAGGTGCTGCTGCCTCTTCTGTTAGCACTCTGCCTCGCAGCGTTCTTTAAGCCGATCTATATGACAGACGGCGTATGCGACTTTTTCCTTCTCTGGCTGTGTGTAGGCTTTCCGTTTGGGATACGGAGGATGTGCCTCTGGTTGATCCCCTTCGGCTACGGTATATCCGGCACAGTTGGAGTATTTGCCTTGAACATCATCCTTGGAGGTCTCATTGGGGGACTTGCCCTGATCATCGGGGTATTGTTCGGTATCATTCATACAATTCAAGAAATCATCTAAAAAGCTAAGAGGGTTTGTTTCATTCTCCATTTTGGAGTATGAAGCAAACCCTCTTTTTTTGTTGCCTAAAAGCTGGATTGATCTGCCATTTGCAGAGACGGCGATACGGCGAAGAAAGGAGACGAGAAGATGAGCTACATGACAGCCGGAAAGTTGCAAGCTTTTGAAGCACTCATGACAGAGAAACCCGGCTTTGAACACTATGACAGCGGATGTGATGGTATCTGCCCGGAGTGCCGCTCCTGTCGGTTCCATCGGCCAAACTGGAAATACCAGTCCTGTGTTTTCGAGGAATGCCCGTACTACCCTTACCCTGTTTCAACCCGAAAGCTGCGGGAGCAGTGTTGCACCTCGAATACCCTCCCCTCGAACTAAGGGGGCGATCCTATGGCGGTCTACCGTGTAAACAAGAATCGAGGCTACACGGTTATGGCGAATTTCCACCTCAGAGACAAAAACCTGTCACTCAAGGCCGTAGGGCTTCTCTCGAAGATGCTCTCATTCAATGATGGCTGGAAATTCTCTACCCGTGGCCTGTCTGCAATCTGCAAAGAAGGCCCCGATGCAATCCTGTCAGCACTCCGCGAGCTTGAAAAATACGGCTACCTTGTCCGATACCGTCAGCGGGACAGTAAAGGCAGGATGAGCAGTATGCTCTTTGAAATATACGAAGAGCCTCAGCCGGGATACCCACATACGGACAATCCACACATGGAAAATCCAGATGTGGACAATCCAGATATGGAGAAACCACATACGGAAACTCCCGCACAAATAAATACTGATCAAGTAATTACCCAAAAAAGAAATAACTCTCTAAGCAATTATCAATCTATCAATCTTGATGGGATGGATCGGATGGCTGAGAGAGCAAGTTATGAAGAACTAATTCGTGAAAACCTTGAGCTTGAACTGTTGGAGCGGAACAACCGCATTGATGCTGACCGCGTAAACGAATTGGTAGAAATCATGCTGGATGCAATCTGCTCTACAAGCCCTACGATCCGTATCAACGGTGAGGATATGCCGCAGGCTGTGGTTAAATCCCGTTTTCTCAAACTTGATAGCAGCCATATCGAGTATGTCCTTCACGCAATGGATGAGAACCCATCAGGCATTCGGAATATCCGGGCCTATCTACTCACAGCACTCTACAATGCTTCACTGACAATGGACAATTACTACGCTGCGTTGGTCAATCACGATCTCTATGGTCAGCCCAAAGTCGATAAAAAGCAAGGGTTATGAGGACAAGTATCAACATTGCCCCAGAGAGATGCTGTAATGCACGGTTAGAAAGGAGGATTCAGTCATGCCCATCATCGATTTTCGAGGTGTGCCGCCTTAACAGCCAATTCACCTCTCATTACGCTGAAAGGAGGAACCTATGCAGGATGAAGTAAACACAAAGGTTGTAGCCATTGCAATCCGAGGCAGCAAAATTTCTGCTGAGATGCTGGTCAAGGCGCTCCGCAAGTTCGTGGAAGAGCTGGAAAAGGCACAGAGAGATGCCTCCCGTCCCAAGACCTATAAGGGTAAGCAGTCAATCAAGCATCTCATGGAACAGAATGCAGCGATCAATAATATTGAAGTCACGGACGGCAATATCAAGGCTTTTGAGCGTACCGCCAGAAAATACGGAATTGACTTTGCACTCAAGAAGGACAGCTCTGAACAGCCACCCCGGTATCTTGTCTTTTTCAAAGGGCGGGATGTGGATGTCATGACGCAAGCCTTCAAGGAGTTTTCCGCTCGCGCAGTCAAGAAGCAGGAGCGGCCTTCTCTTCGGGAGCAGCTTGCGCAGAAGCGGGAGCAGTCCAAAGCAAAGCATCGTGAGAAGATCAAGGTCAAGACCAAGGAGCGAGGTGCAGAGCTGTGATAAAGCCGGACATCAAAAAGCTGGTTCTGCTCAATCTGCCCTATCTGTTTGCCTTCTACTTTGTGGACAAGGTAGCAGCGGTGTTCCGCATGGCTCCCGGGACAGAGATGATCGACAAGCTGAGCTGTGGCTTTTCCAACTTCGGTTCAGCATTCGCTAACCCACTTCCCAGCTTCCATCCCATTGATCTTCTTGTGGGTGTAGCCGGTGCTGCCTGTTTCAAACTCGCCGTTTACATCAAAAGCAAGAACCGAAAGAAATTCCGTCAAGGGGAGGAATACGGCTCAGCTCGATGGGGCAAGCCGGAAGACATCAAGCCGTACACCGACCCGGTGTTTTCAAACAATGTTATCCTCACGCAAACGGAGTTTCTGACCATGAACAGCCGCCCCAAGCAACCTAAGTATGCCAGAAACAAAAATATACTGGTCATTGGCGGTTCTGGCAGCGGTAAAACCCGTTTCTTTGTTAAGCCAAACCTCATGCAGCTTCATTCTTCCTATGTGGTCACTGACCCGAAAGGAACTCTTTTAGTTGAGTGCGGCAAGATGCTTGAGAAAAATGGGTATGCAATCAAGTCGCTGAACACAATCAATTTTCGCAAGTCCATGCACTACAACCCCTTCGCCTACATCCGCAGCGAAAAGGACATCCTCAAACTGGTCAATACGATCATCGTCAACACGAAGGGAGGTGGCGATAAATCCGGTGAGGATTTTTGGGTGAGTGCGACTCGTTCGCTGGCGGTAAGAAGTCAGCGGACAAACAACAAATACCGTTGTTTGGATAACTGGTAATTCGACAGGTGGAATGACGGGGTAACGCCCTGAAACGCTTGCCCTTGGTGGGCGTGCATCGGCTGAAAAGCCGGTGTATGAAGCCCCACGACAACAGCTGAGAGCAACCGTAGCCGCCGCCAACGGTGGCCGAAAGCGGTCTGGAGACAGACTGTGTTGCCTATAGGCCAAGGGTCTACAAAATACCCATGGTTAGAATGTTCGCCGTAGCGGGCGGACTGACGAATCCGCGAATGTACGGGTCTATAAGAAGACCATATAGAAATGTATGGGTGCGTTCAAGCGCAGCCGGTGTGGTTTAGTAGAAATTTGCCCTACGAACGACCATGTTGTGTTACAGGCACATCCCAGCCGGCAGGCTCATAGCGGAAACCTAAAGGTATAGATGCACAGATAGAATTATCGGAACGAGGAAAGGCAGCGGCTTCCGCAAGGAAGAACCCGGCGAAGAACAATAAGCGGGTGAACCGCTGCTGAAAAGTAGTGATCGAACCGGAGAAGTCCCTGTAATGGGGATGGAGGAATGGTCACAAGTCGAATTGTGGAAACAGGCATTATTCAATCCAATCATAAGGATTCGAGTAAGACCAAAAGGGTCACTTTTCCAAACCGGGAGGTGATGCCTTATGCCAAAAGAAAGGAAAAAAGTCCTGTGTATGGACGCCCAGCGGCACGCCGAGTATTACGGGATGCAGCGGACATTTGACGAACTGTACGCCAAAAGCAAGGCCGGAGAAAC
>JAEYCB010000010.1 GCA_023404345.1 Bacillota bacterium | reverse complement strand
GTGTAGCCCAAGGCGACCTCGGAGAAGTTCGTCGCGCGCTGCTTCGCGTCCTGCTCCGGTATCGGGGTCTTTTTCGGGTCCATGTTGCGCGCCATATTATTTTACCCCCTTATACAGGTTGCACGATTCTTCTTCCTGCTTCTTATACATTCCGGCGCGGCGCATCGCCTCGTCGAAGTCCACCTCGTGGCCGTCAAAGTCTGGGCCGTCCACGCAGGCAAACTTGGTCTGCCCGCCCACGGTGACGCGGCAGCCGCCGCACATGCCCGTACCGTCTATCATGATGGGGTTCATGCTCACGATGGTCTTGATGCCGTATTTTTCCGTTACCTTGCAGACGAATTTCATCATGATCAGCGGACCGATGGCAATGACCTGATCATAGTGGTTGCCAGCCTGAATGAGCTTTTCCAGCGCGTTGGTCACCAGACCCTTTTCGCCGTAGCTACCGTCGTCGGTCATCAGGCACAGTTCCTCGCTCACGCCCCGGAATTCATCCTCCAGAATCACCAGGTCGCGGCTGCGGAAGCCCACCACGCTATGCACCGTGCAGCCCAGACCGTGCAGTTTTTTGGCCACGGGATAGGCAATGGCGCAGCCAACGCCTCCGCCCACGATGCATACCTTTTTCAGCCCCTCCGTGTGCGTGGGGGTGCCCAGCGGTCCCACCAGGTCGTGCAGGCAGTCGCCCGCATTCAGGGTGTTGAGTTCCATGGTGCCTGCGCCCACAATCTGATAGATCACAGTGACGCTGCCCGCCTCGCGGTCATAATCGGCCACGGTGAGGGGAATGCGCTCGCTCTGCTCCTTTGCGCGCAGGATGACAAACTGCCCGGGCTCGGCCTTGCGGGCAATGCGGGGCGCGCTCACCTTGATGCGCACGACGGTGGGGTTGAGCGCCTCCTTGGACAAAATTTCATACATACCGGTCATTCCCTTTCCACTGCGATGCATTCGATTTCAACCAGCCCGCCCTTGGGCAGGGCGGCCACCTGCACGCAGCTGCGCGCGGGGGGCTTGGATTCAAAAAAGCGCTGATATACCGCGTTGACGGCGGCAAAGTCCCCAAGATCCACGACAAAGACCGTGGTTTTCACAATGTCGGCATAGTCGAGGCCGGCTTCATGCAAAATGGCGCCCAGGTTGCGCATGGCCATGTCAGTCTGTGCCTCCACACCGCAGGCAAGCTCGCCTGTGGCGGGATTGAGGCCCAACTGGCCGGAGGTAAAGAGAAACCGTCCGCTTCCAACAGCCTGCGAATAGGGTCCGATAGCAGCCGGAGCGGAGGGGGAATGAACCACCGTTTTACTCATGAATCATAAGACTCCTTTCCCTGTGCTTACAATAAACCGATTGTATCATTCCAAAGGCCGGATGTAAAGCAGAAGCAGATGAAAAACACGGATCAGCTTGAAGGAGGGCGGTTGGCACAATCGCTGTATAGGAGGGATTGGGAGAAAGCTTTTGCGGCGAACCGGAAAATACTGCGAATGACATTTGCGCGGCTTTTGCATACTTGCAGAGGAACATTGGAATGCAAAAAAACAGAAACCGTCGGAAAAAACCGACGGTTCCAAATTTTCATTTATCAGCCTGTTACGCGCAGCGCCCGCATGGCGTTGAGAATGGCAAGCACTGATACGCCCACGTCCGCAAATACGGCCCACCACATGTTGGCAACCCCTATTGCCACCAGCGCGAGCACCAGCAGCTTAACCGTCAGCGCAAATGCGATGTTCTGGCGCGCAATGGACAGGGTACGGCGGCTGATGCGGATGGCGCAAACCAGCTTGCGTGGGTCGTCATCCATAAGCACGACGTCGGCGGCCTCCACTGCCGCATCGCTGCCAAGTGCTCCCATGGCCACGCCCACGTCGGCACGGGTCAGAACGGGCGCGTCATTGATGCCGTCGCCCACAAAAACCAGCGTTCCTCCGGCTGCTTTTTCACCAAGCAGGCGTTCCACCTGCTCCACTTTCTGCGCGGGCAGAAGCTGCGCGTGCGCCTCGTCCACGCCGAGCTTTGCGGATACCTCCTGCGCCACGGCCTGACTATCGCCGGTGAGAATGACGGTCTTGCGCACGCCCTCCCGCTTCAGGGCGGAGACGGCTTCCTGCGCCCCTTCCTTGATCTGGTCGGAAATAACGATGTGACCAAGATATACGCCGCCGCGGGCCACATGCACCACAGTCCCCGCATGAGGGCAATCGGGCAGGTCTACCCCCAGGGAGTGCATGAGCTTTTCATTGCCTACGCTGACGGTTTCTCCCTCAAGCACGGCGCTCATCCCCTGGCCGGGCAGCTCGCGCACGCTGTCGAGCTGCTCAAGCGCAAGCGCGCCGTGATAACCCGCGCAGATCGAACGCCCGATGGGATGATCGGAAGCATTCTCCACGGTGGCGGCAATGCGCAGAAGCTCCTCTTCGCTGACCTGATCAGGGTGAACCACCGTTACATGAAAACTGCCCCGCGTGAGCGTGCCGGTCTTGTCAAACACCACGATGTCCGCCTTGGCCAGCGCCTCCAGATAATTGCTGCCCTTGACCAAAATGCCTTGCTTTCCCGCCCCGCCGATGCCTCCAAAAAAGCTGAGCGGCACAGAAATCACCAGCGCGCATGGGCAGCTTACCACCAGAAAACTCAAGGCTCGCATGCCCCAGTCAGCCCATCTGCCATCCACAAACAGCGAGGGAATCAAAAACAGCAGCAGCGCTGCGGCGCAGACGGCGGGCGTATACACGCGCGCAAAGCGGGTGATAAAGGTTTCCACCTTGGCTTTTTTATCACTGGCATTTTCAACCAAATCCAAAATCCGTGCCACCGTTGAATCGGTGTACAGCCGGGTTGCGCGCACGCGCAGAAGACCCGTCTGGTTGATGCAGCCGCTGATCACCTCGTCGCCGGGACCCACATCGCGCGGCATGCTTTCGCCGGTCAATGCAGCCGTGTCCAGCGCGGAAGTCCCTTCCACGACCAGCCCGTCCAGAGGTACACGATCGCCTGCCTTGAGCACGAACACTTCGCCTATGGAAACTTCCTCCGGGTCAACGGTAACCACCCCGCCGTCCCGCTCAACGGATGCTGTTTCGGGACGAATGTCCATCAGGCTGGCGATAGAGGCCCGTGATTTGCCTACAGCATAGCTTTGGAACAGCTCGCCGATCTGATACAGCAGCATCACGGCCACGGCCTCCGGGTATTCGCCAACGATCATGGCGCCCAGCGTGGCGATGGACATCAGGAAATTTTCATCAAACAGCTGACCATGCACAATGCCTTCGGCCGCTTCCTTGAGCACGTCCAGCCCCACGGTCAGGTAGGCCAGCAGCAGCAGAATCAGGCGTGCCGTTTCATTTGCAACAAACAGGCCGGCCAAAAAGAGCACCGCTGCCACGGCGATACGCAGTAAGTTCCTTTTTTGCCTGCGCGACATCTTCTCATCCCCCTACGGACTTACTTTACCAGAGCACAGCCGGGCTCCACCCGGTGTATGGCCTTTTCGGCCTCGGAAAGCACCTGGTCAAAATCCGCATCCGCGGCTTCCAGCGTCAGCTTTTGGGTCATAAAGTTCACGGAAGCATGCTCTACCCCGCGGATTTTTTGAATGGCCGCCTCCATCTTTGCGGCGCAGTTGGCACAATCCAGGTCGCGAAGCTTGAATACCTTTTTCATGGAAACTCCTCCTTCATCCTTACTCCGTTACATGCTCAACGCCCTGATCCAAAATGGCGCGGACATGACCGTCGGCCAATGAGTAGAAAATGGTTTTGCCATCCCGCCGGCTTTTGATGAGCTTGTTTTTTTTCAGCACGCTCAGCTGATGCGAAATGGCGCTTTGCGTCATATTCAGCAGGGTAGCGATATCGCAGACGCACATTTCGCTGGCAAAGAGGCAATACAGAATGCGGATGCGCGTGGAATCGCCAAACACCTTGAACAGCTCGCTCAGGTCGAAGAGCACGTCCTCATCTGGCATCTCCTGCTTTACCTTTTTGACAATCTCGTCATGCACGTACATGAAGTCGCATGCAAGCTGCTCCGTTTCGTTGGGCATCAGACAGCCTCCTTTCATGAACATCTGAACGATTGTTCATATGAATGATACACCCGTTCCGATCACCTGTCAAGCGCTATTTGCGAAAAACTTCCACCCTTTTGCCGGATTTGACGGCCGTGGGAAAGTATGCTATGATACCGCCAGCATTTTTACGGGAGGACAGGGCATGATCCGGTTGATTGCCACGGATTTGGACGGGACGCTGCTGGAAGAGGATGGCACTTTGCCAGAGGGGATTTTTGAAACCGTGGAGGATCTGACGCGCAAGGGCGTTCTGTTTGCCGCGTGCAGCGGGCGTCAGTATGGCAATCTGCGCCGTCTGTTTGCGCCGGTGGCGCGGCATATGGCATTTATCTGCGAAAATGGGGCGCTGTGTTTTTATGGGGGAGAGGCGATAGGCACCATATCCATTGCGGATGATATCGCGCGCGAGATCATTGCAGACATAGAGGTCGCCGGGATGAACCTGCTTATCAGCGGCCGCCACACCACCTACATGCTGGACAAAAACCGCCGGTATACGGACGATATCGTTTACCGCCTGCGCAACACCGTTACCATTGTGGACAGCCCGGAGGATATTGCCGAACCCATGCTCAAGATTTCCGGCCAGATTGACGAGGGGCTGGACCGCATTGCGCCCAAACTGCTGCAAAAGTGGAGCGGCAGGCTGACCGCCACGGTATCCGGGCGGGACTGGTTTGATATTACCGCCGCCAACAAGGGAATGGGCATGCGCATGCTGATGGAGCGTGCGGGAATTCAAAAAGAAGAAGCTGCCGCCTTTGGCGACAACTTCAACGATGAAACCATGCTGGACAGCGTAGGCTATCCGTTTTTGATGCGGCACGCAAACCCGGCCCTGCGCAAGCCGGGCATCCGCCTGTGCGAAAAGGAGCTGCCGGTGCTCAGGCAGTTCCTTGAAAAGGGATCTTTCGAGGCTGTTAGCGAATAAAGTTGGTGCGCAAAACCGGCTCGCGCTCGGGAACGGGCACGCCCGCCCGGCGGCCTGCATCGATGCATTGGAGCAGCCAGGCCATGTTGCGCGCCAGTGTGCGCATGGTTTGCAGGCCCTCCTCGTCCTTTCTGACCTCGTCGGGCGTATTGCCGTGCACCTGGTTCCAATATTGCGAGGAAACCACGGGCATACGGTTGATGGTGAAGAAACGGTTGATATCGTCAAAAGTAGTGGCGCAGCCTCCGCGCCGTGCGCTGACCACCGCGGCGGCGGGTTTGCCGGAAAGCTGCGCGCCCCGGCTGTAAAACAGCCGGTCCATAAAGCATTTGAGCTGGCCGGAGATGCCCGCGTAAAATACCGGGGAGCCAAACACCAGGCCGTCGGCCTCCACCAGTTTTTCGGCCAGAGCATTGACCGCGTCATCAAACACGCACAGGCCCGCCTTGCGGCAGTATCCGCAGCCGGTGCAGCCGTGAATCGCGGCCTTGCCGATATGCACAATTTCCGTTTCCACGCCCTGGCGCGCCAGTTCATCCGCCACTTCCGTCAGGGCCGTATAGGTGCAGCCCTTTTCGTTGGGGCTGCCGTTGATCAGAACCACTTTCATTGCTGTTCCCTCCTTAGGTTCTCTATCAGTCAGTATAGCACAAAAAAGCCGGAGAAGAACATTCTTGCCGGCAACAAAAAAGCGCGGCCGCCGGGGCCGCGCTTCAGACTATCAAAAAACTTTTGAGAGGTTCGGAGGGCCGCAGCCCTCCGAGTTGCATTCCGAATCCAGCGACATGTGCGGTGGATTCGGAAGCCTTGCGCAGCAAGGTTTCCTTACGCCGTCCGCCGCCCGGCGCAGCCGAAGGCGGAGTAGGCGGACGGCGTAAACCTGGCGGAAAAGATCGCCTAAGGCGAGCTTTTTCGACACGCTGAAGCGCGGCCGCCGGGGCCGCGCTTTTTTCATGATTCAGCTTATTTTTCCTTAACGATTTCCTCTTCCGGCACGCTGTGCGCTACCAGGCCGGGCTTGGGCTCCTTGGATTCCGGCATGATCAGGTTGAGCAGGATACCCGAGATGATGCCCAGGCCAATGCCGCTGAAGCTGAAATCCGGGCCGCCGATGGTGGCGCCGCCCATGGCCAGCACCAGCATGACCGCGGCGATGCAGAGGTTGCGGTTCTTGGTGAAGTCCACATGGTTTTCCACCAGCGTGCGCAGGCCCACAGAGGCGATCATGCCGTAGAGCACGATGCAGGCGCCGCCCAGCACGCAGTTGGGCACGGTTTCCACAATGCCGATGGCCTTGCCGCAGAAGGATACCACAATGGCGATGACGGCGGCAATGCGCAGGGTGACGGGGTTATAGTTGCCGGTCGCGGCCAGCACGGCGGTGTTTTCAGAATAGGTAGTATTGGCAGGGCCGCCGATGAAGCCGGCCACCATGGTCGCCAGGCCGTCGCCCGCCATGGTGCGGTGCAGGCCGGGGTCCTTGGTAAAGTCGCGGCCCACCACGGCGCCGTTGGCGTACACATCGCCCACATGCTCCACCATGGTGACGATGGCCACCGGGCTGATCACGCCGATGGCGCGCAGAATCTGCGATCCGCGGCCTGCAAAGTCAAAGGTGGGAAATACCACGTCCGGCAGCTCAATCCAGCCATGCTGTCCGATGGCGCTGAGGTTCATCAGACCGGCAGGAGCGATACCCGTAGCGGTTACAATCAGGCTGACAACATAGCCCGTGCCCAAAGCGATGGCGATGGAAGCCATCTTGAACATGCCCTTGCCGTAGCTGGACAGAAGCACCGCCGTAAGGCAGGTGAGCAGCGCCAGCACCCAGCTCCAGTAATAGCCGGGGGTGAAGAGGGCGAAGCCGTTGTTGTTCTGAATGTTGTTGATGGCAGAGGAGGCCAGATTCAGACCGATGATGGCGATGCCCACGCCCCGCACCACCGGCGGGAACAGCCGGTCGATGAACTTCATGCCGATGAGCTTGATGAGCAGGGCAAACACCAGATAGACGGCGCCTGCGCCCATGATGCCCCACATGGCCACCTGAATCTGCTCCACGTGGTTCATGCCGAAGGAGTTGGGCGCACCGGCGGGGTCAAGCACCGCGCACAGCGCCGCAATAAACGCAAAGGAAGATCCCAAAAATACGGGGTTTTTGCCGCCTGTGCACAGGTGGAATACCAGCGTGCCAAGGCCGGCAGCCAGCAGCGCCACACCTACGTCAAGGCCTGTCAGCAGAGGAACAAGGATGGTAGCACAGCTCATGGCAAAGGCGTGCTGAAAGCCCAGCGCCAGCGCCTTGCCCGTGCCCACCCGCTCGTACGTCTTTGCGCCCGGGAACAGGAAATCGTTCAGTTTTTTGAGGCCGTCCATTTGCGCATGCTCCTTTGTATTAATGTGCATGCAAAGCCCGGCCGCAGGCAAACCCCGCTGCCGGGCTCACACTCGTTTACATACTTTACAGCACCCACGGGCGCTTTGTCAACTGCAAAAATGAACATAAAAGAAATATTTTTTTGAAATGTGCGGAAAGAAGGATGCCCGTCCTGCCCGGTCCATCAGGGTATCCTGCGCTTTGCGGGGGAATACAGGCAAAACGGCATTTTAGCGCAGGATGGAAGTTATTCGGCGATTGCGGAGATCTGGCGGTCCAGCAATTCGTAGAATCTGGAAATGTGCAGGCCGTCAACCAAAGCATGATGGCACAGTACGGATACAGGAAGCAAAACTTTGCCATCCTGCAAAAAGTATTTTCCCCAAGTGATTCGGGGATTGCTGTCTGCCGGAATGGGGGTGGGATTCACAAGGGCTGTATAGGAAATCCACGGAAGCGTGGAAACAAAGATTTTGTCCAAAGCTTCTTCTTCGCTTTCTTCAAAGGATTTCGCTTCTTTGGCTTTCTCATGCTCCTGCGTTGCATATTGGATATACTCATTGAGCGGGCGGCTGCTGGAAAGGGTGCAATAGCAATAGGTTCCATCTTCCAGCGCAACGGTGTGCGATGTGGGGCAGTCATCATATTCAATAATCCGGCCGTCAACAATTCTCTGCCTGAATTCGGGGATTTGGTTGGCTGCCCGCGAGATGCAGTAGCAAACGGTCAAAAAGAAAGGAAGATTCTCAGCCTTTATTTTTTTCAACAGCGCCGTGATATCCACATTCACGGTCACGCCTACATATGGAATGGCCAATCTCTTAAAATACTCAAAATGGCTTTTCCGCTTGTAGGTTGTCATGTCTATATATCTGTATCCCATTGTCCAGCTGACTCCTTTTGAGGGATTCTTTCAATGCAGGACGGGGCCCGCAGCAACGCAAATATCGGCGCATTGTGCACGGCCAGCGCGCACAGCGCCGATATTCGCGGGCAAACGAAATGAGCAGGGGGCGCGGCCGGCGCCCCCTGCAACACTGAAGTTGTGGGTCTGTGGCCATTCTGGCCTCCCCAAAGGGGTTTGAGCTGCAAGGCCGGCTTTACTTTTTCCCGGTCAGCTTTTCATACAGCTTCACATACTCGCCCGCGCTGTGGGTCCAGCTGTAATCGCCCTGCATGCCGCGGGTGCGCAGCAGCTTGATGACATCCGTATGCTCGCGGTAATACTCCAGTGCGCGGCGGATGACGTTGAGCATATCGTGCGCGTTGTAGTTGAGGAAGGTAAAGCCATTGCCATCCTGGGTATATTCATTGTAGCTGAGCACGGTGTCGCGCAGGCCGCCGGTTTCGCGCACGATGGGAATGGTGCCGTAGCGCAGCGAAATCAACTGGCTCAGTCCGCACGGCTCAAACAGCGAGGGCATCAGGAAGAAGTCCGCGCCCGCGTACATCTTGTGCGCCAGCTCATGGTCCATGGCGAAGCGGGCGGCCAGACGGCCGCGGTACTGCTGCTCGGCCCAGCTGAACAGGTTGGTATAGCGTGCATCGCCCATGCCAAGCACAGCCATCTGCACCTTTTCGTTCATGATGTCCCCGATGACGCAGTCCACCAGATCCAGGCCCTTCTGGTTGCTCAGACGGCCCACCATGGCGATCAGCGGCACATCCGGGTCCACCTTCAGGCCCAGGTCCTTTTGCAGCTTGGCTTTGTTTTCGGCCTTGCCGCTCATGTCCTTGAGGGTATAGTTCTTGTAGATCAGGGGATCGGTAGCGGGGTTGTACTCATCCACGTCGATGCCGTTGAGCACGCCGTAGAGCGAATCATGCCGCGCGCGGATCAGGCCATCCAGCCGCTCGCCGTAGTAGGCGGTGGTGATTTCCTCGGCATAGCTGGGGCTGACGGTGGTGATGGCGTCGGCATAGACCAGGCCGGCCTTCATGAAGTTGGCGCAGCCAAAGCATTCAAGCTTATCCGACGTCCACAGCCCGTCGCCCAGGCCCAGCACGTCCTGCACGTCCTTGATGCCGAAAATGCCCTGATATTGCAGGTTGTGAATGGTAAACATGGTGCGGATGTGGGCATAGAACGGCAGGTGCGCGTACTGGATTTTCAAAAGCGCGGGGATCATGCCGCTCTGCCAGTCGTGCGCATGCAGGATATCGGGGCTGAAGTCCAGCAGCGGCAGGGCGTTGAGGCAGGCACGGCAGAAGAAGCCGTAGCGCTCGTACTCGTCGCCGCCCAAGCCATAGATGTAGGGCCGCCCGAAGTAATACTTGTTATCGAGGAAATAGTAGATTACGCCATCTTTTTTGAGCATCTGCACGCCGCAGTACTGCCTGCGCCAGCCCAGCTGCACGTCAAAGTCCAGCAGATACTGCATCTGCTCCTGCCACTTCTGGGCGATGGCGGTGTACATTGGCAAGATGACGCGCACATCGTGGCCTTTTTTGGCCAGCACAGGCGCCAGCGCGCCCACCACGTCCGCCAGGCCGCCCGTTTTGACAAAGGGCACGCATTCGCTGGCTGTGAACAGAATCTTCATGCCTTGAAACTCCTTCCAACGTCCTTAGATGATCATATTCTTGGAGATCACGATGGGGTAAGCGCTCGGGCCGATGAGCCTGCCGTCGTGCTTGATGACGGCCTGCTTGTCCAGAATGCAGTTTTCCAGCTGCACGCCTTCCTCAATGTGGCAGTCCTGCATGATGATGCAGTTCTTCACATGCGCGCCCTTGTCGATCTTGACGCCGCGGAACAGCACGCTGTGCTCCACCATGCCGTTGATGATGCAGCCGTCCGCCACCATGGAATTGAGCACCCACGCGCCGTCCATGTAGCGGGCGGGCAGCTCGTCGCGCACCTTGGTATACACCGGCTTATCCTCCGGGAACAGGCGGTGGCGCACGTCGGTGTCAAGGGTGGCAAGGTTGAACTTGAAGTAGCTCTGCACGCTGTCCATGCGGAAGCATATATCCTTATATTCGTAGCCGCACAGATTCAGACCCGCATCCCGCGCCATGCGCTGGAGCACGTCGCGCACCAGGTCGTGGTAGCCGTGCGCGGCTCCGCGGTCCACCAGGTCGATCAAAAGGTCCTTGCGGAGCAAAATCACGTCCATGCTGGTGTTTTCGTAACGCGGCTTGGTGGGGTCGATTTCGATATCGACTACCTTGCCCGTGGCGTCGATATCCAGATACGTGCCGTATTCCGGGCGCTGCATCTCCGGGTCCTTGGTGTAGAGCATCATCACGTCGCACCCGGAATCCAGATAGCTCTTGAACATGTCGGTGAAGTTGGCGTTAAAGATGATCAGGCTGTTGCACAGAAGCACGTATTCCTGACGGCTGCGGCGCAGGTAGTTCATGTTGGAATGCAGCGCGTCCAGAGATCCGTTGTACACGCCTACATTGTCGCGCGTCAGGAACGGCGGCAGAATGTAAAGGCCATCGTTTTTGCCGTGCAGGTCCCACTCTTTGCCGCTGCCCAGATGGTCCATCAGGCTGTGATAGTTCTTTTGCATGATGACGCCCACATTGCGCATGCCGCTGCCCACCATGCTGCTGACCAGAAAGTCGATCACGCGGTAACGGCCCGCCACAGGCATGGCGGCGATGGCGCGCAGAAGGGTCAGCTCCCGAAGAAAACTGTCCTTCTCGCCGGTATAAATCACACCCATTACATTTTTCATGGTGCTATCCTCACTTCCTCTGCTCTTGATGGGTCACTCCGCGCGCTGTTCTCCGGCCTTGACCACGCAGCCGGCCGGCAGGTTGACCTGCTGTCCCACAACGGCGATGTTGCCCGTTTCCTCGCCTACGGTCGCGCCCGCGCCGATTACCGCGCCCTCGGCAACGATGGCCCGGCGCACCTGCGCGCCGCGCTCCACCACCGCGCCCGGCATGAGCACGCTGTCGATCACGCTGGCGCCTTCCTTTACGATTACGCCGGCAAAGAGCACGCTGTGGTCCACTTTGCCGTACACCTCGCAGCCCTCGGTGATCAGGCTGTTTTTCACGCTGGCGCCATCGGCGATGAAATGCGGAGCCATGCCGGGGTTGCGGCCATAGATGCGCCACTTTTTGTCGTACAGGTCGATGGGCATGGGCAGCTGCAGAAGGTCCATGTTGGCCTCCCACAGGCTTTCGATGGTGCCCACGTCCTTCCAGTAGCCTTCGAAATCATAGGCGAACATGCGCTGGTTATCCCTGAGCATGTTGGGGATGATGTTTTTACCAAAGTCGTTGGAGCTGGCGGGGTCGGCCGCGTCCTCGGTGAGGTACTTGCGCAGCTTTTCCCAGGTGAAGATGTACACGCCCATGCTGGCCTTGTTGCTGCGGGGCTTGGCGGGCTTTTCCTCAAACTCCTCGATCACGTTGCCTTCGCCCGTGTTCATGATGCCAAAGCGCCTGGCTTCCTCCCAGGGCACTTCGCGCACGGCGATGGTGCAGTCGGCCTTGTTCTGGATATGGAACTGCAGCATGGCGTTATAATCCATTTTGTAAATATGGTCGCCGCTGAGGATGAGCACGTAATCGGTGTTGAACTGTTCGATAAAGGCCAGATTCTGGTAGATGGCGTTGGCCGTGCCGGAATACCATTCGCCGCTCTTGCCCTTCACATAGGGGGGCAGAACATAGACGCCGCCATGCGCCAGGTCCAGGTCCCAGGGCGAGCCGCTGCCGATGTAGGCGTTGAGCTTGAGGGGCTGGTACTGGGTCAGAACACCCACCACGTCCACGCCGCTGTTGGTGCAGTTGCTCAGCGGAAAGTCGATAATCCGGTATTTGCCGCCATAGGGGATGGCGGGCTTGGCCATATTTGCCGTGAGGATGCCCAGACGGCTGCCCTGGCCGCCGGCAAGCAGCATGGCCACGCATTGCTTTTTGTCCATCATGGAAACGATCCACTCCTTACATTCAAACGTTATCGTTGCGCGTGTATCAGCCTTTCAGGCGAATGAGCGAAGGGTCAAGCGCGTTTGTCATCCTTAGCCCCCTTCCTCCGGCGGACGGACGCCGCCAATGTGCCCCACCCACGCTTCCCCGCGGGTTTGGGCAGAATTTTATCGTAGGTGAAGTATACGCAGCTGAGCGGAGGCACGCAGATCTCCGTCCAGAACGGGAAGCCGTTGAATTCGCCAGGCTGAGCGGAAAGCTCGTAGGCGTTGTACTGATCGCTTCCGCCATATTCCGTCCGGTCGGTGTTGAAAAACTCCCGCAGCGTGCCGCCAAAGGGCAGGCCGATGCGGTAGATGGGATGGAACACCGGCGTAAAGTTGGTTACGCACAGGATGGCGTGGCCGCTCCTGTCCGTGCGCAGGAAGGCCACCACGCTGTTATCCGTATCGTTGGCCGTGATCCACTGGAAGCCGTTCCAGGAGTTGTCCACTTCATAGAGGGCGGGCGTTTCGCGGTAGATATGGTTGAGGCGCTTTACGCAGCTTTGCAGCGGGGCATGCCGCTCATAGACCAGCAAAAACCAGTCCAGCTGATCGTCGTACTTCCATTCGATGAAGTGCGCAAATTCGCCGCCCATGAACAAAAGTTTCTTGCCCGGATGCGCCATGGTATAGCCATACAGCGCGCGCAGGCCCGCGAATTTCTTCCACAGGTCGCCGGGGTTCTTGTCCAGCATGCTGTGCTTGCCATGCACCACTTCATCGTGGGAGAAGGGCAGGATGTAGTTTTCGCTGAAGGCGTAGAACAGGCTGAAGGTGACCTTGTTGTGGTGATATTTGCGGTAGACGGGATCGAGCTTGATGTAGGACAGGATGTCGTTCATCCAGCCCATGTTCCACTTGAAGCCGAAGCCCAGGCCGCCCAGATAGGTGGGGGCCGTCACCATGGGGAAGGCGGTGCTCTCCTCGGCGATCATCATCAGGCCGGGGAAGTCATGGTACACGGTCTGGTTGAGGCGGCGCAGGAAGTTGATGCCGTCCAGGTTTTCCCGGCCGCCGAAGCAGTTGGGAATGTACTGCCCCGGCTCCTTGCAGAAGTCGTAGTAGATGATGCCGCTCACCGCGTCCACGCGGATGCCGTCGGCATGGAAGATTTCCAGCCAGAAGCAGGCGTTGCTCAAAAGGTAGCTGCATACCTCGCCGCGCGCATAGTCAAAGAGCATGGTGCCCCACTGGGCAATTTCTCCGCGGCGGGGGTCGGGATGGTTGTACAGGTCCGTGCCGTCAAAGCGGAACAGGCCCACCTCGTCGCGCGGGAAGTGCGCGGGCACCCAGTCCAGAATCACGCCGATGCCGGCCTGGTGGCAGAGGTCAATCAGGTTCATCAGCTCCAGCGGCGTGCCGTAGCGCGCCGTGGCGGAGTAGAAGCCCGTGACCTGGTAGCCCCAGCTCATATCGAGGGGATGCTCCATCACGGGCAGCAGCTCGATATGCGTATAGCCCATCTCCTGAACGTAGGGGATGAGCTCGTCGGCAAACTCCCGGTAGCTGTACATGGACCCGTCCGGGTGACGCCGCCAGGAACCGATATGCACTTCGTAGATGTTGACGGGGTTTACATAGGGGTTGAAATCGTGGCGCTGAGCCATCCAGTCCTGATCGCTCCAGCGGTAGTTGTCAAGGTCGATGAGCCGGCTGGCGTTGTTGGGACGAAGCTGGCTGAAAAAGCCGAAGGGATCGGACTTCATGCGCCACAGGTCGTCCGCCCCCCAGACGGCGTATTTGTAGGTGGGGTAGCCATCCTCAGGCACATTCTTCCACAGCTCTTCTTCTGTCAGGCGCAATTCCCAGGTACCGTCATATTGCTTTTGCATGGGAGCCGCACTTTTGTCCCAGTTGTTGAACGACCCCACCAGCGCCACATGCTTGGCGTTTGGCGCCCATACACAGAAATGCCATTTTCGAACGTCGCCTTCGTAACATGGATGTGCGCCGAGCATTTCATAGGCACGCCGGTTGGTGCCCTGATGAAAGGTATCGCGGATTTCAGCCGATGGCGCGTGATACAGCATCGGAACTTCCTCCTAACGGCAAAGATTTGAGTTTCGAAGCACATTCTCTTTGAATTATCTAGACCTATTGTATTCGGTGAACGGCCTTTTCGTCAAGCCCATTTTAGAAGATTTTTCAAGAATTTTATCCATATAATTGCCAGCTTTCCTTCTTGAAAAAGCAAGGTCCGCAGGCATCGAAGAAACGGTTTTTCCAGCCTGAAAGGAAGCGGGCTGATGCTGCAAAATACAGAAAAAGAGCAGCGGACGCAGGCCCTGCCGGAGCGCTTCTGTTTTCGTTGAACGGATATACAAAAATCATGGTGACCTATCTTTTGTTTCAAAGCTGAATTGGAAAAAAGTGGGATATAGGAGCGCGGCCCCGGAAGGGCAGCCAGCCGCTGGGGAGACAAGAAAAACCGGCTTCCTGTTTCCAGGAAGCCGCAGACTGTCAAAAAACCTTCCGGGAGGTTCGGAGGGCCGCAGCCCTCTGAGCTGTATTCCGAATCCAGCGACATGTGCGGTGGATTCGGAAGCCTTGCGCAGCAAGGTTTCCTTGCACGTTTCCCCGGCCGCGCCGAAGGCGCAGGGGAAACGTGTTTTGTCGGAAAAGGCCGCCTGCGGCGGCCTTTTTCGACACGCTGCGGCTTCCTGTTTCCAGGAAGCCGGTTTGCGCATCAGGATCTTGCGCCCTGACAGTCTCTGGCGCCGGTCAGGACGCCGGTGCTTTGCATCTGCGGCGGCAGGGTGCGAAAGTCGGGCCGGGGCTCGTCGCACACGGTGCTAAGCCGGCTGACACTGACTTCGTAGGCCACTTTGTTGAGCGCGGTGCCGTCGGGAAGCTGCTTTTGGTATGCGCGGCTCTGGAAACGGCCCACCAGCTGCACCCGGTCGCCAATTTTCAGGTTGGCGGCGTAGCGTGCGGTGCGGCCCCAGGTGATGCAGGGAATGTAGTCGCTTTTTCCATAGGAACGGTTCACAGCCAGCATCAGGTCCGCAATTTCACGGCCAAAGGGCGTGGTGCGGTAGCTTGGGGGCTTGCACAGCGCGCCGGTCAGCTGTACGCGGTTGGGGTTTTCCTCGTCTTCCTCGCAGTTGAGAATCCGCTGGGCAAACGCGGTGATCAAAAGCCTGCCGGCGCCTTCGATGACCTTATTGTAGCTGCGCAGCTGTCCTTCCATGCACAGCATGCTGCCCGCCGAAAGCGGCTGGTCGATCAGCAGCCGTTCGCTGATGGTGATGGGCAGAAAATCCTCCGCCCCGCTCAGGCGTGGCACGCGCAGCGTGGTCACGTAGAATTGCTCGCCGAACAGCTCGTGCCCGAACTGCAGGCTCTGGCAGATCTGACCCCTCAGATGAATGATGTTTCCCGTTTCTTCCATGTTGCTCACCTCATGTCAGTGCTTTGGTTTTTAGGTTTCCTTGGGATGCTGTTTGCCCTGCACGTCGATGGTGTATTCACCCTCCAGCAGAAGCTCGCTCACGGGGATGATGGTGTAGCCCAGTCCCTGATAGTGCTTGATCACGGTGGGGAGGGCGTTGACGATGTCGTTGCTGTCGTTATGGAACAGAACGATATCCCCGTTATCGACGCGGTAGGTGCATTGCTTGATGATGTCCTCCGTGCCGCGGTCCTTCCAGTCGAGGCTGTCGATGCTCCACTGCACGCACTCGTATCCTTCGGCGCGCGATACCTCAACCACGCGGTTGTTGTAATCGCCGTAGGGCGGACGGAACAGCGTTGGCCGCACGCCTGTTAGTTTTTCCACTTTGTCGCTCATGATACGCAGCTCGTCTTTGATGGCGGATTCGGAAAGCTGGCTCATGTGCGGGTGCGTGTCCGAATGATTGCCGATCTCATGCCCGCGCGCGACGATTTCCTTCACCATGTCCGGATATTTATCCACCCAGCCGCCCACCAGGAAGAAGGTGGTTTTGACATCGTGCTCATCCAGAATGTCCAGAATGGAAATGGTTTTGTCCGCCCCCCAGGAGGCGTCGAAGCTGATGGCGAGCACCTTGTCGTCCCGCTCCACGCTGTAGATGGGCAGCTCGCGCTTCTTTGCCACCACGGCGGTGGCGTTGTCGCCCAGGCTCAGGGTATAGGCGGCGCACAGTCCCAGCAGACACAGGCACAGGCCGGCCTGTGTGACGGCGCGTCTGAACATTGGCCGCCGGATGGCTTCCTTCATGCGTGCAAGCAGCGGACCGGCCCGCGCCGGTTTGGCAGCGGGCGGCGCCTGAAGCGGCGCACCCTTTTCCCGGACCCGTAGAGGCTTGTTGCTCATGGGGATCACTCCTTTGCACATGTATGTATGTGCCCGGAAAAGCGGATATGACCGGGGCGCGCTTCTTCGCCAGAGAAGGCCAAAAGAGGACAAAAAAAGTCCCCCGCGCGCGGCGGGGGAGAGGGAGAAAAGACGGTTCTTTTATGCTTTTTCGAGCACTTCCGGGTTGAGCAGATTTTGCGGGATGCGCCCGGCCAGGCGGTCCAGAATGCGCTGGCTGGCGGCGCGGGCCATTTCGTTTCGGGCGTGCAGGGTGTTGCTGCCCGTGTGCGGGGTCAGAAGCACGTTGTCAAGCGCGGCAAAGGCGGGGTTGATATCCGGCTCGCCCGCAAACACGTCCAGCGCGGCCCCGGCGATGCGGCGGGCGCGCAGGGCTTCGATCAGCGCATCCTCGTCTACCACAGGCCCACGCGAGGTGTTGATCAGGTAGGCCGTGGGCTTCATCAGCGCGATCATCTGCCGCGAAATCAGCCCCTGCGTTTCAGGCGTATGAGGACAGTGCAGGGTGATGAAATCGCTTTTTGCCATCAGCTCCTCCAGGGGGACGCGCCTGTCGCCCAGGGCGTCGCGCTCCGGTTTGGGGGTGCGGGAGGTATACAGCACGCGCATGCCCATCAGCCGTCCAAAATCAGCCACTTTGCCGCCGATGCGGCCCATGCCCGCCACGCCCAGCACGGCGCCGTCCAGCGACGTGCCCATGCGCCGGCCCATGCCAAACAGCTCACGCGGGGGGCGCGTGTGCATCAGCGCGTTCAGCTCCGCAATCCGGCGGGCCAGCGCCGCGATCAGCGAGATGGTCAGCTCTGCCGTGGGCATGGTAACGCAGTCCGGCGTGTTGACCACCGGAATGCCCCGCGCCGTTGCGGCGGCGATGTCGATGGCGTCGTATCCTGCGCCGTAGCAGACGATGAGCCGCAGCCGTTTTGCCGCTGCGATCAGCCCGCTGTCCAGCGCGGTGCAGGCCACCACAGCGTTGGCATCCGCAAGAAGCTGGGCGAGCTGCTCGCTGGAAAAGGCGGTTCCGGGGGGTGGAATCATCACTTCGTGCTCCGAAAGCGCGCTGAAGCCGTCCGCGGGCACACCATAGGTAACGACAATTTTTGCCATAAACATCCTTCCTTTACATTGCGTCCGGCTGGCGCCGGGCAGCGCTGCGGGCCGCAGGGCGGGCATGCGGCGGCGCGCGCCGGGGAACACTGTATGCCAAACCCATTGGAGGCGACGGCATGCAGCAGCAAACCTTTTGGATGCACAGGGAACAGCAGGAATACCCGATTCTTCGGGGACGCCACAACGCGGACGCGGCGGTGGTGGGCGGCGGGCTGACGGGGCTGATGACAGCCCTGTGGCTCAGCCGTGCCGGCTTGCGCGTGGCACTGGTGGAGGCCGCACGGCTGGGCAGCGGGGCATCGGGGTGCTGTGCAGGCGTGGCCAGCGTGTGCGGCGGGCTGCGCTATGCACGCCTGGAAAAGCAGCGCGGAGCCACGGCTGCCAGCGCCTATGCCCAGACGCAGGCCAGCGCCTTTCGCGCCCTGCGCGAGCTGGCCCGCGAGCAGGGGCCTTCCTCCGGCTGGCGGGATGCCGATGTGAGGCTGGTGACCGAAAGCGACGGCGGCGCGCGCCTGCTGGAGCAGGAGGCGCAGGCCATGATGCGGGCGGGGGTGGCGGCCACGGTGGGCCAGCCTTCGCTGTGCCCGCTGCCTGCGGCCGCGGCGCTGACCGTCAAGGATATGGGCATGCTGCATCCCATGCGCTTTTTGCGCTATCTGGCGGCGCAGGCGGCGCGGCATGGGGTAAAGATCTATGAAGGGTCCCGCGCCACGGCGCTGGAAACCAACATGGTGCACACCCAGCGCGGAAGCGTGCAGGCCCCCTATATCATTATCGCCACGGGCTATCCCATCGTCAACACGCCGGGATGGTATTTTTTGAAGATGCAGCAGCGTAAGGGATGGCTGCTGCCCCTGAAAACGGCGGTAAGGTTCGAGGGCATCTATCTGGATGCGGATGGGCGCTATGCGCTGCGAAGCCTGCGGGATGGCGCGCTGTTTCAGCTTGGCGGCGGTCCCGTGGGCGCGCGGGAGAACCGCGCGGCGCCGGAGGTGTTCCGCCGGACATACGCGCCCGCTCTGGGATGCGGCGAGCCGGAGGGCATATACGGCGGCGCGGAATGCTTTACGGCGGATGGGCTGCCCTTCATCGGCCCCTACAGCCGCAAAACGCCCAATCTGTTTGTGGCGGGCGGCTACGGCGGGCGGGGACTGGTGGGAGCGATGCTTGCGGCCCAGGCCATCAGCGCGCGCGTTCTGGGCCTGCCGGCGGATGGATACGACCTTTATTGCGGACAACGGCGCGGAGGAATGCCACCGCGCTTTGTGCTGGAGCTGGCGGGGCGCTACGCGGGCGGCCTGGCCGCCAGGCACTGGGCGCCGCGCTGCCCGCATATGGGATGCCGGCTGATCTATGATCCGCATGCCCGCATCTGGGAGTGCCCCTGCCATGGGTCGCGCTTTGACGATATCGGCCGCGTGCTGAGCGGCCCCGCGGTGCATGACGCGCAGGTGCGCCGGTCAAAGTAATCAGCCGTTTCGCTTATGCCAGGCCTGGATTTCCTCCAAGCGCGTCTTGAAGCGGCTCTCCAGCCCCTGCTGGGTGGGGTGGTAGTACGTTTTGCCCTTGAGCGAATCCGGCAGGCACTGCATGGCCGCCAGCTTGTCCGGCGTATCGTGGGCGTACTGGTATCCCTTGCCATAGCCCTCGCGGGCCATGAGGGGGGTCACGGCGTTGCGGATGACCAGCGGCACGGGTTCGGTCAGCTGCCTGAGGGCGTCGGCCTTGGCGGATTCATAGGCCATGTAGAGCGAGTTGGACTTGGGCGCGAGCGACAGGTAGACCACCGCCTGCGTCAGATGCACCGTGCATTCCGGCATGCCCAGAAAATGGCATGCCTGATAGGCGGCCACCGCCAGCTCCAGCGCACGGGGGTCCGCCAGGCCCACATCCTCACTGGCAAAGCGCACCACGCGCCGCGCCACGTAAAGCGGGTCCTCCCCGGCCTCCAGCATGCGGGCCAGCCAGTATACCGCCGCGTCGGGGTCGGAGTTGCGCATGCTTTTGTGCAGGGCGGAGATCAGGTTATAGTGCTCCTCGCCCTTTTTATCGTACAGCAGGGATTTGCGCGACAGGCACTGTTCCAGCATTTCCATGGTCACCCGAACGGAGCCGTCGCCGCTTTCGCCGTTGAGCACGGCCATTTCCAGCACCGACAGGGCGGCGCGCGCGTCGCCGCTTGCAAAGCGCGCGATCATGCCCAGCGCGTCCGGGGGAAGCTGCACGTCCGTATCGCCAAAGCCGCGGGGGTCCTCCAGGGCGCGGCGGAGAAGCAACGTCAGATCCTCTTCGCCCAGGGCATGCAGGACAAACACCCGGCAGCGGGAAAGAAGCGCGCCGTTGATTTCAAAGGACGGATTTTCCGTAGTAGCGCCGATCAGAATGATGCTGCCCTTTTCCACAAAGGGCAGAAACGCGTCCTGCTGGGCCTTGTTGAAGCGGTGAATTTCGTCCACAAAGACCAGTGTGCGCTCACCGAAGCGGCGGTTATCCTCGGCTTTGCGCATCACATCGCGGATTTCACGGATGCCGCTGGTCACGGCGGAAAAGTCGATGAAGGACGCCTTTGTACGGCCTGCAATGATGCGCGCCAGCGTGGTTTTGCCCACGCCCGGCGGGCCCCAGAAGATCATGGAGGAGAGATGATCGCTCTCAATCAGGCGGGTGAGCACCTTGCCGGGGCCCAGCAGGTGGCGCTGCCCCACAAATTCGTCCAGCGTGCGGGGACGAAGCCGCGCGGCCAGGGGCTGCGTGCCGTCCCGGTCAAAAAGCATTTGCTGCTCCATGCCATGCGCCTCCTTGCAGGAATTGCCCTCACTATACTGTTTTGAGCCGGAAAATGCAAGCCCCGGCGCGGCTGAAAAAAATCAGGGTGCGGCACGGCGGGCTTTGTGATAAGATGGAAGGGAAGCGGCGGGGCGCTTTTCATCCCGTAAAAAGCTCAAACCGGCTTTGGAGTTTTCAGAAAAGCTCACACGGAGGCGTTCATGCGTTACAAAATCGGCGATCTTGCAAAGCTGTTCAACCTGTCCACCGAAAGCATCCGGCACTACGAGCGGCAGGGGCTGATTCATCCCCAGAAGGCGGAGGGTTCCTCCTACCGCTACTATCAGGCGTGGGACATGGCGGTGCTCAGCGCCTGCCGGCAGTACCGCGCGCTGGGCTTTACGCTGGAGGAAAGCGCGGAGATGCTGGGCCAGCGCAATCCCACCGCCGTGCTGGACGAGCTGCGGGGCCGGGAAGCCGCCATTGAAAAGGAAATCGCCCGCCAGTGCCGGATGCTGCGCACCGTGCGCGCCTGGCGCAAAGAGGCGGAGGCGGCCTGCGCCCTGATGGGCCGTTTCGAGCTGGAGGCCAATGCCGCCACGCGCTTTCTGCCTTACCAGTACGGCGACGAGCTGACCCGCGACGAGGCGCACCTTTCCTGTGTGCGTGAATGGCTTGGGCACATTCCCTACGTATATGTAGGCATGCTGGTGCCGCTGGCCGCGGGCGCGTGTGTGGACGCGCCTGTCACCGTGGGGCTGGGCATGGCCGAGGTGGGCGCGGACGTGCTCAAGCCCGCCAGCCATGAAAGCGTGGTAATGATTCCCTCCCGGCTGTGCCTGCATACGGCCTTTCATTTTGAAAGCGGCGCCTTTGACTGGGATGCGTGGGCGCGGGACCTGTTTGCCCAGCTTGACCAGCGGGGATTGCAGGCGGACGGGGACGCGTTTTGCCGCTTCAATGTGATTTCCTGGACGGACCGGGGCATGAGCGCGGCCGTGGACTGCTTTGTGCCGGTGGCGTGAGCAAAATTTATTGATATTTTTTTATCATTTTTCTCTTGACTCTCAAATCGTTTGAAGGCGCACAATGCGGATGCAGAATCGGTACACGAAGAGAGAGAAGGAGGAAAATACCATGAAGAAGATTCTGTCTGTCATTCTGTGCCTGGTGCTGGCGCTGGGCCTGGCTGCGCCCGCCGTGGCCGAGGGCTACACCGCCGGGACCTATACCGCAAGCGCCAACGGCAACAACGGCCCCGTGACCGTTGAGGTGGATTTTGACGATAGCGCCATCACCGCCGTGCGCGTGACGGAGCATGCGGAAACCGCGGGCATCTGCGAAACGCCCATCGAGCGCATTCCCGCCGCGATTGTGGAAAACCAGTCGCTGGCGGTGGACGCGGTTTCCGGCGCGACCAACACCTCCAACGCCATTCTGGCGGCTGTGGAGGACTGCGTGAAGCAGGCGGGCGGCGACCCCGAGGCCCTCAAGGGCGCGGTGGAGAGCGCTCCCGCCGAGGAGCTTGAGGACATGAGCACCGACGTGGTGGTCGTGGGCGGCGGCATCGCGGGCCTCACCGCTGCGCTGACGGCCGCGCAGGCTGGCGCGGACGTCATCCTGGTGGAAAAGCAGGCGGTTGTGGGCGGCAGCGGCCTTCTGACCGCCGCGGGCTTCTACGGCGCGGAAACCAGCGTGGTGCCCGCCGAGGTGGAAACCATCGACGAGATGTACGATCACATTCTGGAGATGATCGCCGAGGGCGGCTCGCTGGACAACGTGGACACCGACCGTATCCGCCACCTGTGCGAAAGCACGCCGGAACTGGTGGAATGGCTGGAAGGCATGGGCTACGAATTCACCACCACCGACTTTGGCATCAAGGACGCCAAGCAGCACTACCACATCCTGGCCGACGGCTCCAACGGCCCCGGACAGGTGAAGATCCTTTCCGAGAACGTGGAAAAGGCCGGCGTCAACGTGATGACCGAAACCAAGTGCATCGCCCTCAAGCAGGAGGACGGCGCCATGACCGGCATCACGGTTTCCCAGGGCAACGGCACCTTTGACATAAACGCCAAGTCGGTCATTCTGGCCTGCGGCGGCTATGCCAACAACCCCGAAATGATGATGCGCCTGGCGCCCCAGTCGCTGTTCTCCTACAGCTGCGCCAATGCCGGCGCCACCGGCGAGGTGCTGCAGATGGCCGCCGATCTGGGCGCGGCCTGGTACAATGACCAGTTCATGCTCACCTGCGGCTTCACCTCCGATCCCGATTCCGCGCTGGGCATGGTGTGCTACCCGCCGTATGCGTCCATGCCTGTGGTGGACCAGACCGGCAACCGCTTCATGAACGAGTTCCTGCTGTGGACCCTCAACTCCGAGATGGTGCGCAACGTGGAGAACGCGCCGTTCTACGGCATCTTTGACAGCAGCTTCCTCAAGGGCACCGAGGCCGAGTTCAAGTACGATTCCATCGAGCAGGCCATCGCCGAGGGCAGCCCCTACGTGGTCAAGGCCGATACCCTCGAGGATCTGGCCGCCAAGATGGGCATCAAGGACGTGGATGCGTTCCTCAAGACCATCGAAACCTACAACTCCGTCAAGGGCACGGACGATCCCGAGCCGGCCTTCGGCGTGCCCAACAACCAGCTGTCCTTCGTGGAGGAAGGCCCCTTCTACGGCGTGCTGATGGTATCGCTCAACGCGGGCACCATGGGCGGCATCCAGACCCAGATGACCGGCGAAGTGCTGGACATCTACGGCGAAGTCATGCCCGGCCTGTACGCCTGCGGCGAGGCCTCCAACGGCGCCATCTATGACCGCGGCTACATCTCCGGCACCTCCGTGCTCAACTGCTACGTGGCCGGACGCGACGCCGGCAACAGCGCCGCCGCTTACGCCCAGGAGTAACCGCTTGACGCAACAGGCAAAAAAAGAGGACCGCCTGTCCAAAAAAGGCTTGCATCCAGAGCGGATGCGTGTTACAATACTCCTTGTGACATAACGGGCGGTCCTCTGTCCGGGCAAGGCCGCGGGCACGAACGTCTACGAAGGAAGGAGGCCAATGAAATGAGTGAAATCATTCGTTCCATCGAAAAGGCTCAGCTCCGCACCGACCTGCCCACGTTTGGCATCGGTGACACCGTTCGCGTTTTCGTGAAGGTTGTGGAAGGCAGCCGCGAGCGTCTTCAGGCTTTTGAAGGCACCGTGATGGCGAAGCGCAACGGCGGTATCCGCGAGACGTTCACCGTGCGCCGCGTGTCCTACGGCATCGGCGTGGAGCGTACGTTCCCGCTGCATTCCCCCCGCGTGGACCATATCGAAGTGATCCGCCGCGGCAAGGTGCGCCGCGCCAAGCTGTACTACCTGCGTTCCCTGCAGGGCAAGGCGGCCAAGATCAAGGAAGCCAAGCGCGTGTAATCCAAGCGGAAACACCAGGAGCGCCCAAAGCATATTTGGGCGCTCTTTTGGTATCCATATGAGGGGAGAGGAAACAACATGCCGGACTTTGACAGGGAAGCGGCGGTGCGCTTTATTATCGACGGACTGGACCCCAAGCCCTTCCGGGCCATTTGGGACCGCCTGCCGCAGATCGTCGGCAGCATGATCGAATATGATCTGCATTTTATGCGCCTGACCGGGGTGATTGCCCCCGACGGCGGCCCCGGCCCCAACGAATACGATGAGGACGAGGCTTTTGAATACATCTATGACGCCTGGCTGGGCGACAACCCCGGCGAGGAGGACGAGGACATGACCGTGGCGCTGCTTTTGGACTGCTTCATGGAATTGTGGCACGAATACCTGTGGGGATAATGCTGCTCATACCCGGCGGACTGTCCTGCCCTGAGCGGCGCATGCAGAGGAAGAAAGCGCAGGAGCGGCCGTGTCCGGCGCCGGGCCATCGTGCCATGCCGCCCGACGCGGTATCCGGGAGGCCGCAAACACGGCGGCGGACATGGAGGGCACCCAGCCTGTAACACTTGCGCGCCGGGCAGGAATCTGGCGGGGCGGCGGCGAAGTTCCATAGGAAACCAACATTCAGAAGGAGCGCTTGGCGGATGAAATGTCCAAATTGCGGAAAATGGAATCAGGCCAGCCTGCCGCACTGTATCTACTGCGGGCAGGAATTGCCCAATGACGCCTACGGTCCACAGGGCGTGCCCGCCTGGCAGCTGGAGCTGGAGGACAGGGACCGCAAGAACACCTATGTGCGCGTAGATGAAACGGGCGAGCAGGAAACCACCAACGACCCGCGCGATACCCTCGCCAGCGAGATGGCGGACCTGAAAAGCCGCAAAATCATGGGCGAGCAGAAGCAGCGCATGCTGCGCCAGGAAGCGGCCCGCCGCGGCATGGCGCCCTCGGGACGTTCGGTGCGTACCACCAGCAACCGCGGCACCTTCTTTTCCGCCTATGACGACCCGGATACCGCCCTGCGCCCCGTTGCCCCGGAGCTGGTGGAGGAGGGCGAAGTGGCGCCGGATGCTAGGCGCGTGGTGCCGGTCAAGTACCGCACCACCTATTCATCCTCCCAGCCGGAGGACGAGGTATACGGCTACGGCAACACCCGCCGCATCGTCAACATTCAGCACCCGGACGAAAGCGAAACGGTGTACGACGGCTATCACGATACCAGCGCGTATTTGCCCTCCTTTGCGAATCAGGACGAATATGAAAACTCCATGCGCCTCAAAAACGCCGCCTTCAGCCGCAAGCCGCGCCGCCACAGCGGCAGGCGCATCCTGCGCTTTGCGGTGCTGCTGGGCATGCTGGGCTTGGCCGGGTGGCTGGCGGTGGCCTTCGTCATCCCGATGCTCACGGCAGACAAAAATGTGGACGAGCGCACCGCCGTGGTCATTCCCACCATCCGCGACGACATGGCGGCCCATACCGTGACCATTCCTGGCGAGGACGGGCAGCGCATCACCATCCGCGAGCTGCGCACCTCCGCCATCGTGACTGGCGGCATTGCCACCTTCGATATTCTGGATCACATCTGGTATGATCACTATGAGGACTACCTCCAGGATACGATGACCGTGACCCTGACACCCTATGTCATCACCGATTCGGGAAAACAACAGGCGTTGGAACCCATTCATTACGAAATCGACATTCCGCTTTCGCCCATCGAGCTCAGCACGCCCGAAAGCCCCTATCAGGTGGTCAGTACGGCGCTGTACAACATCGTCTTTTACGTGCGCGAGGGCAGCACCGTCACCATCAACGGCCAGGATTACAGCGACCTGGTCAACACCGAGGGCGGCAAGGTCAGCTACAACGCCACCGTGCAGCCCATCGGCGAAAACAATTTTGAAATTCGCGTGCGCAGTCAGTATTGCCGCGAAAACACCCTCACCGTGACCCTTTACCGCGAAAAGCAGGAAATTCCCCTGGACCTGGCCAGCGACATCGGCAGCACCAACGACGACGGCTTCATGACCGTGCGCGGCACCACGCTGCCCGGCGCGGTGGTGAAGGTGCTTTCGCCCTATACCGATTTGGACATCACCAATACGGCCGTGGACGGCTCGTTCAGCTTTGTGGCCAAGTTTGATAAAATCGGCGTGAACACCATCGTGATCACGGCGGATTATCCCGGCAAGGCGACCACGCGCGTGGAGCATAACGTTACCTATGTGCCAAACGTCGATATCTACTCGCGCAAGGCGTGGAGCATGAAGGATATGTATACCAACTACATGGACAACCTCAGCGCCCGTGTGGCCAACCAGCAGATCTACATCTGCCAGAAGGCCATCGTGACGTCCATCGAAACCACCAAGCCGCAGCGCGCCTTTGTAAACATCGGCACGGAGGAATCGCCCATGCTGGTGTACGTGGAAAACGGTTCCCGCACGACGTGGGAGGTGGGCAAGTGCTATGACCTCTATGGCGACGCGTACGGCATGTACGACAGCAAGCCGTGGCTGGTTGTGCGCTATACCTATGAAAAGGAGCCATGATTTTTGAAGAACAGGCCAAGGGGCCGTCCGGCGTTGCGCCGGACGGCCCCTGGTTTTTTAGGAACGCTTTGTGCGGCTTTCGCCCGTCAGGCCCAGAGCCTTGAGCATTTCCACGATGGGAAGCGGCATCAGGCTCAGCAGGGCCACCAGGCCCCATTGGGCGGGGGTCAGCACGGCCACGTGGAACAGGCCCTGCAGGAAGGGCACCAGCAGCACGCACAGCTGCAGCGCGACACCGGCAAAAAATGCGGGAATCAGCCAGCGGTTCATCTTGCCGCGCATGAAGGCCGAATGCGTGTTGCTGCGCACGTTGAAGGCGTGCACGAGCTGAGAGAAGGCCAGCACCGCAAAGGCCATGGTATGCCCCGTGTCCGGGCTGATGCGCGCGCCGGCCAGATACGCGGCCAGCGACAGTCCGGCGATCATCAGGCCCTGATAGATCACGCGCAGCAGAAGCGGACGGGTAAAGATGGGGGAGCGGGGATCGCGCGGGGGACGGTCCATCACATCGGGCTCGGCGGGCTCCATGCCCAAAGCCAGCGCGGGCAGGGAGTCGGTAATCAGGTTCACCCACAGGATGTGAATAGGCAGAAGCGGCGTGCCCAGATTGAGCACCGTGGCGATGAAGATGAGCAGCACTTCGCCCAGATTGGAGCTGAGCAGGAACTGGATGGCCTTGAGGATGTTCATGTACAGAACGCGCCCCTGGGCCACGGCGCCTACGATGGTGGCGAAGTTGTCGTCGGTCAGGATCATGGCGGCGGCTTCCTTGCTCACCTCGGTGCCGGTCTGGCCCATGGCTACGCCGATGTCCGCGCGCTTGAGCGCGGGCGCATCGTTCACGCCGTCGCCGGTCATGGCCACCACGTCGCCCCAGCTTTGCCAGGCCTTCACGATGCGCACCTTGTGCTCCGGCGATACGCGGGCGTAGACGGCGATATCGCGCACCTCCTCGCGCAGGCGCTCATCGTCCATGCGGTCCAGATCCTGCCCGGTCACAACCCGGTCCTGCTTTTCCAGAATGCCCAGATCGCGCGCGATGGCGCTGGCGGTGAGCCGGTGGTCGCCGGTGATCATCACGGGCTTGATGCCTGCGCGGCGGCAGCGGGCCACGGCCTCGCGCGCGGTGGGACGCGGCGGGTCGATCATGCCGGCCATGCCCAGAAAGGTCAGGCCGCTTTCGTAGGCGGCGCGGTCACCGGGGGCGGCAAGCGCGCTTGTTTCGCCTGTGGCAAAGGCCAGCACCCGCAGGGCGTTGGATGACATATCCGCCGCCGAAGCCTGAATCCGGCTTTGGTCCTCTTCCGTAAGGGCGCGCACGGTTTCGCCTTCCCGGATATTGGTGCACAGGGCGAGCACCTCGTCCAGACCGCCCTTTACGTAGATGACATAGCGGTCTTGCGCAAGGCGGTGCACGGTGGCCATGCGCTTGACATCGCTGTCAAAGGGCAGTTCATCCACACGCGGCGTGGCTGTCTGGGCGGCAGGGCCGTCAAAGCCCCAACGATTGGCGCAGGCAAGCAGCGCCGTTTCCGTGGGATCGCCCGCCAGCACGGTTTCGCCCTGCTCGTTTTGGGCGGGTACGGCGTCGTTGCACAGCCCCATGGCGTTCATAAGAGGCGCGGAGGGGGAATTTTCCGCGGCATCCATGACCGCAAAGGGTTCGCACAGGGCCGTGACCGTCATGCGGTTCATGGTCAGGGTGCCTGTTTTGTCCGAGCAGATCACCGTGGCGCTGCCCAGAGCCTCCACGGCCGGCAGGCGGCGGATGATGGCGTTCTGCGCGATCATCTGCTGTACGCCGATGGCCAGCACAATGGTCACGATGGCCAGCAGCCCTTCGGGAATGGCGGCCACGGCCAGGCTGATGGCCGTCATGAACATCTCGCCCGCGTCGTTGCCATAGGCTATGCCTGCTACAAAGACCAGTACGCATACCCCGATGCACAGCAGCGCCAGCTTTTTACCAAGGTCGGCCATGCGGCGCTGAAGCGGCGTTTCCACACCTTCCTCACTGCCCAGCATGCCCGCGATGGCGCCCAGCTGCGTCTCCATACCCGTAGCGACGACGATGCCCTCGCCCCGCCCATAGGTGACAAGGCTGCCGGAATAAGCGAGGTTCGCCCGGTCGCCCAGGGGAAGGTCCCCGTCGCCCGTCAGGGTTTCGGCGTGCTTTTCCACAGGCTCGCTTTCGCCGGTGAGGGCGCTTTCATCCACGCGCAGCCCTGCCGATACCGTAAGGCGCAAATCGGCGGACACATAATCGCCCGCCTCCAGCAGCACCACGTCGCCGGGGACCAGGTCCGATGCGGGCACGGAGATGATTGCGCCTCCGCGGCGCACCTTCGTATGGGGCGAGGACAGCTTTTTCAGCGCCTCCAGCGATTTTTCGGCCCGGTTTTCCTGAATCACGCCCAGCAGAGCGTTGAGCAATACCACCAGCAGGATGATGCCCGCATCCACCCATTCGCCCAGCAGCACGCCGGAGATCAGCGCCGCGGCCAAAAGCACCAGCACCATTACATCCTTAAACTGCGCCAGATACATCTGCCAGATGGTGCGCTTCTTCGCCTGCCTCAATGCGTTGGGGCCGTGCTTTTCCAGCCGCGAGGCGGCCTCGGCGGCGGTCAGGCCCATGGCGGTATCGGTGCCAAGCGCCCGCGCGGTTTCGTCCACGCTTTTCCTATACCAATCCAAAAGTTCCACTTCCTTTCTGGAACGGGTCCGCTTCGGGAGCAAGGCCCTTGTCCTTTATGAACCATAGCACAAAAAAGTGGAAAGAAAACCTATTTCCGTTTCAATCATACCCACGTACAAGCTCAAACATACAATTCCGTGTTTTACCGGCCAAGCGCACGAATTGCGGGATGGAAGGCCCTGCGCTTTATGGAATTGGCGAAACTCTACGCATCGTGGGTGGCTATGCGGGGGCTTTGGGTGTACCATAGCGGCGAAAGGAGTGGGGAGCATGGACCAGATCCGCATTGGCAGGTTTATTGCGCAGTGCAGGAAGGCGGGCGGCCTGACGCAGCGGCAGTTGGCGGATGAGCTGGGCATCAGCGACAAAACCGTGTCGAAATGGGAGTGCGGCAACGGGCTTCCGGAAGTTTCGCTGATGCTGCCGCTCTGCGCGGCGCTTGGCATCACGGTCAACGACCTGCTTTCGGGCGAGCGGGTCGCACAGGCAGATTATCAAAAGAAAGCGGAGGAAAACATGATGGAACTGATCCGGGAAAATGCGGAAAATAAAAAAAGGCTGGCGCTGTCCCTGATCTGTGCCGCCATTACGGGAATCGCGGTGTGCGCGCTGATTGCCCTGGCCGCGTTTCTAACGCTGCCCGCGGCCGCGCGGATTGCACTGATCGCCCTGGCCCTGATAACGGGCGGGGCGGGCGTAGGGGCCGCGGCAGTGCTGGACGCGAGAGCCGGCTACTATCAGTGCCCGCATTGCAAGGCGACGTTTACGCCCGCTCTGGGCGAATATGTAAAGGCATACCACACCTTTACCCGGCGCGGCTGGTATGTCCCGCGTGCGGCAGGACGGGCCTGTGCAGGCGGCGCATCACCAGATAGGTGGACACAAAGAACGGCGGGGAACGCTTTGGCTCCCTGCCGTTTGTTCAACTGTCCGCCGGCAGGGGGTAGAACAACCCGCGCCAGTAGATTTTGCCTGAAAAACCGTCAAACTGCGCGCCGCTGCGGAAGAAGCACACGCTGCTTGCACCGGTGCCGGCGCAGAGCGTGTTGACCATGGCATAGGCCAGCAGGCGCTCCTGGGTTTCGTCCATGCCCGCCCCCACATTTTCAAAAGAAGGAGCGAAGTTGACCAGCATGGCGCCCTCTGAAAGCGCCAGGCCCAGAATATCGGTATCCTGAATGGCGCCTATGGGCATCACCGCCTTGAGTCCCTCCACGCTGTCATACGCCTGGGGACCGCGCGCCAGCTCGATGAGCAGCGTGCGCGGGTTCATGCGCTGGGTGTAGGGCACGGGGCGCATGACTTCGCGCAGGCGCTGGCCGTCCGCATCGGCAAAGTACAGGGTGCAGTAATCGTAGAGCAAGGTGGAAAAGTCGCTTCGCAGGAGCACGTTTTCATCAAAGCTGATGGATACGTCCAGATCCTCTTCCAGCTGCAGCTGGGTCACGGGCGTGTCGTTGATGGACACGCGAATGCCGCTTACGTTAGGGAAGAACGTGCACAGCGTATAGCACAGCGACGCCATGCTCTGTGCGCGGGTCAGGCCGTAGGCCTCCAGCATATCGTCCAGGTTATAGGCAAATTCCAGAGAGATAACTGCCCCGCCCATGGATTCGGAATTGATCAGCTTCGGATCGGCGGTGAGCAGGTCGCTAAGCAGGGGCAGGGCGGGGGAGTCGATCTCCCCGGCCGGGCCCTGCGCCAATTCGCGGAGGATGGTGACCACCATGTTGGAAAACACCTGATCGGCAAAGGAGACGCTGCGCACCTCGCTGACTACGCTGTCGGTGCCGCTGACGGGAAAATACAGCGTCACATTGGAGGTAAGGGGCTTGAGCGACGCGTCCGACCCGCTGTCTACCCGGCGGGAAAGCAGCTGCTCATACGCCGCGCCGATGTCCTGCGCCGTGGTGGCTGAAAACGCGCCCATGGGCAGCGTGTTGGCGATGTCCAGCCCCACGGGGCGGTCCACGACCAGAAAGTTGACCCACTCGATCTCCGGCAAAGTGGTCAGCGTGTTGGCGATGGCCTGGCACGCCAGATACAGCGCGTCGCGGCTGAGCTGCAGGGCGTTGGCCGCCAGATTGACGGTGGCCACGTTGCGGCTGACCTCCACGGGATTGACCCCATAGAGCGACAGGCGCACGCTGCCGCCCACGGGGCTGGCGGTGCCGTCGCCGGCATGCGCAAGCAGCGCGCGCGCCAGGCTTTCAGCGTCGGAACGGGTGGGGGAGAAGGATACCTCGCTTTCCACCGTGGTCAGGCCCATGCCGTCATGGCGGGGCAGATAGAGCGTAGCGGGAGCCGTATATTCCAGAGAAGCGTCCCCGATGGGGGCCAGAAATGAAACCTCGGCGGGCGGCAGCGTCACGGTGGGTTCATCGTCCGCAATGGGCAGGCCCACGGGCGCGCAGCCGGCGAGCAAGGCGCACGCCAGCGTCAGGCACAGGGCAAGCACCGCATGTTTTCGGACCAAGCCAATTCCCTCCTTTCGGGATCATCCCTGGTGGATGGGCAGCTCCACCGTGAAGGTGGCGCCGTTGCCCTCATCGCTGTCCACGGTGACGGAGCCGCCGTGCATCAGCACCATCTGATGAACGATGCTCAGCCCCAGTCCCGTGCCGCCGGTTTCGCGGCTGCGGGCCTTGTCCACGCGGTAGAAGCGGTCGAAGATGTGGGACTGATCCTCCTTGGGAATGCCGGGGCCATTATCCGACACCGTGAGAATGGCGTCCCGGCCGGAGCGGATCAGCCGCACGCGGATGACGCCGCCTTCCTGGGTATACTTGCTGGCGTTCTCCATCAGGTTATACACCACCTGCGTGAGCTTTGCGCAGTCGGCATACATGTCGCAGCGGTCGTTGAGCTGGAGCTTCAGCTCCTGATGGCGCTTTTCCATCACCAGCGCAAGGCGGTGCGCCGTGTCGGTGACCACCTGGGCCAGGCTGAAGGTGGTGCGGTTTAAGCGCATGGTCTTGGAATCCATGCTCACCAAGGTCAGCAGGTCGCCGATGATCAGGTTCAGGCGGTCGATTTCCTTGTTGATATCGGTCAAAAACTCGGTGCGCATGCCCGCGTCCATGTCGGGCTGATAGATGATGCTTTCCAGAAGAATCTTCATGGTGGCCAGCGGCGTTTTCAGCTCGTGGCTGGCGTTGGATACGAACTGGTTGCGGCTCTTGTCCAGCATTTCCAGCTTTTCGGACATGGTGTTGAACGTTTCCGACAGGCGGCGAAGCTCGCCGCTGCCCTTGACCGGCACGCGCACGGACAGGTCGCCGCGGCCCATGCGCTGGATGCTGCGCGTGAGCGATACGATGGGCCGTGTGATCACGCGCGAAAAGACCAGCGCGATCACCATGGCCGCCCCGGCAGCGATGAGGAAATAGAGAATCATTTTATCCTGCAGGGTGAACAGACGCTCCATCGTGCCCTGCATGGGCGAGGTCAGCAGCAGCACCCCGATGGTATGGCCGTTATGCACAAGGCCCGCCGTGGAATGGGCCACCCACTCCACCCCCTGGTCAAAGGGGCGGAAAAGGCTGAGCACGTCCAGCGCCGCATTTTTGCTTTCCGTCTGATGAACGCCGTAATCCTCCGTTTTTCCCTGGGAGAGAATGCTGGCCACCTCCGGCAGCTCCATGCGCGAGCCGTTGAGCTCGCTTGCGCTGTCGGCCTGCACCTTGCCGCTCATGTCCAGCACCATCAGGCGCGCGCCCAGCTCGCCGGCGGCCGCCTCCAGCCGCGCCTGCAGCTCCTGCGTCTGGGCTGACAGATACAGCGGGGCCAGCTCCTCGGCAAGCCGGCTGGTGCTGGCGCGATCCTGCTGCTTGCGGTCGTCGAACAAATAATCGCCCACCAGCCCGATGAGCGAGGTGGCTACCACATAGTAGCTCACCCCCACAATGAGCAGGAAGGCGAAAAGAATTTTCCAGCGGATGGATGTAAACGGCGTGTTAATCCTTATCGGTGAAATAGTAGCCCACTCCCCACTTGGTGAAGATAAATTCCGGCTGGGCGGGGTTGCGCTCGATTTTTTCACGCAGCCTGCGGATATGCACGTCCACCGTGCGCGCATCGCCGGTGTAATCGTACTTCCAGACGGTTTCCAGAAGGGCTTCGCGGCTGAACACCTTGCCGCGGTTGTTTACAAACACCTGCAAAAGGTCAAACTCCTTGGCCGTCAGGCGCACCTCTTTGCCGCCCAGGGTTACGGAGCGGTTGATGGCGTTGATCTCCATGTCGTGCACCCGCACCACCTTGCGCGCCTCGTTTTGCGCGCTGCCGGAGGCGCGGCGCATGATGGTCTTGATGCGGGCCTTGACCTCCAGAATGTTGAAGGGCTTGGTCATGTAATCATCCGCGCCGTATTCCAGGCCCAGGATTTTGTCGATCTGCTCGCCCTTGGCGGTCAGCATGATGATGGGCACATTGCTGTGCTCACGGATGCGCTGGCATACCGTGATGCCGTCGATTTTGGGCAGCATCACGTCCAGAAGGATAAAATCAAAATGGCCGGAGAAGAATTTGGTCAGCGCCTCTTCTCCATCGGCGGCGGAATCGGTTTCAAAGCCTTCCTGCTCAAGCGTATATTTCAAACCTTTTACAATCAGAGGTTCGTCATCTACCAAAAGAATCCGTTTGGCCATGGGCTTCTTCCTTTCCGTTCCAGTGCTATCCGCAAGCCAAAAAGGCAGTAAATATCAAAGGATGATTACATTGTATAGCCAGTTATGAAAAAAATCAAGAGCAAATGAAACAAAATCTTCACATTTTGCAGGAAAAAAACGGCTGTTTCCATCCGGCTGCGCGGGCATGCTTGCCAGATGGCAAAGCGGCGGATATAATGGTCCCATCAGGAGGAATGTGCAATGCGGGTACTGATTGCAGAGGACGACCGGCGCGTGGCCGGGCTGCTCAAGAACCGGCTCAAGAGCGACCATATTTCCGCCGACGTGTGCCATGACGGGCAGGAGGCGCTGGAACTGAGCGGTGTGGTGCGCTATGACGTGATTGTTATGGATATCATGATGCCCGGAATGGACGGTCTGGAGGCCGTGCGACGCATGCGGGAGCGGGGCACGGACACGCCGGTGCTGTTTCTGACCGCGCGCGACGCCATTGAGGACCGCGTGACCGGCCTGAACGCGGGTGCGGACGATTATCTGGTGAAACCCTTCGCCTATGAGGAGCTGCTGGCACGCATCCATGTGCTGGCCCGGCGGCAGAAGGCGACGGGCAACCTGTTCACCCTGGAGGATCTCACGTTGGACGCAAACCGCCACCTGGCGGTGCGCGCAGGGGTGGAACTGCGCCTGACCAGCCGGGAGTACGCTATTTTGGAATATCTGATCCGCAACGCCGGCATGGTGCTTTCGCGCGACCGCATTTTGGAAAACGTGTGGAGCATGGATTATGAGGGCGCCTCCAACATGGTGGACGTCTACATCCGCAGCCTGCGCAAGAAGGTGGACGATCCATTTGAAAAAAAGCTGATTCATACCGTGCGCGGCGTGGGCTACGTGCTGCGCGGGCAGGAGTGAGGGTGCGCCATGGGCATCAAGCTGAAAATGACGCTTTGGTATACGCTGCTGGCGGTGGTCACAGCGGGGCTGATGGGCGGCCTGCTCTTTTTCGCGGCCCAGCGCAGCGCCTTTGAATACTACAGCGATACGCTGCGCGCCGCGTCCGTGCTGGCGCAGTCGCAGCTGGAATATGAAAGCGGCAATCTGGAAATCGACGACGACCTGGGCGATATCCCGGATGTGCATATCGCGCTGTACACGGGCGGCGGCACGCTGATCTACGGGCGCACGCGCGTGGAGCTGGCCTTTGAGCAGGACGCGGTGCGCCGCGTGGATTCCGGCGGGCTGGAGTGGTACGTGCTGGATACGCTGCTCACCTTCGACAGCCGCAGCTCGGTGTGGATGCGCTGCGTCAAGGCGGCGGATTCGGAGGCGGCGGCCTATGCGCCGGTATTCAGGGTGGCGCTGGTCCTGCTGCCGCTGATGATCGCCTTTACGGCGCTGGGAGGCTTTCTGATTGCCCGAAGCGCGTTTCGGCCGGTGGGGCGCATGGCCGCCACGGCGCAGGCCATCGTCAGCGGCGGCGATCTGGGCCGCCGCGTGGGCCTTCATGGCGGCAGGGACGAGCTCAGCCGCCTATCGCGGACATTGGACAGCATGCTCGAGCGTCTGGACGAATCCTTCCAGCATGAGCGGCAATTCACCTCGGACGCCGCGCACGAGCTGCGCACGCCGCTCAACGCCATGCGCCTGCTGTGCCAGGAGGCCATGGACGAGGCGGACCCTGACCGCCGCGAGGCGCTGATCGCGGAGATCATGGAGCGCACCGACGGGATGAGCAGGCTGGTGGCGCAGCTATTGGCCCTGTCGCGCATGGACGCGGGGCGATTGCCGGTTGAGATGCAGGAAGTGGACGCCTCCCGGCTGATCAGGGAGGTGGCATGCGAGCTGGAGCCTGTGGCGCAGGATGCGGACATCGCGCTGGAGATTGAGGTGGAATCCGGCGTTAAGCTGAAGGCGGACCCCTCGCTGCTGACGCGGCTGGCGGTGAACCTGCTTGGCAACGCCATCCGATACGGACACCCCGGCGGGCATGCATGGCTTGGGCTGGCCGCAGAGGCGGACGGCGTATGCCTGACCGTGCGCGACGACGGCGTGGGCATGACGGCTGAGGAGCAGAACCGCATGTGGGACCGCTTCTGGCGCGCGGACAGTTCGCGGCATTCGGAGGGAACGGGCCTGGGGCTGTCCGTTGCCCGATGGATTATCGAGCAGCACGGCGCGCAGGCCCAGGTGCAAAGCGAGCCGGGAAAGGGCACGGAGATCCGGGTGATTTTTCCCCGAAAATAAATTTTGATTTTTCATTTTTCTTTCATCTTCCATCGCTATACTGAGAACGTGCTCAGGAGAGCACAGAGAAAGGAGCAAATGAAAGATGAAAAAGATGAGCATGATTTTGGCGCTTGTTGCCGCTTTGATGATCGCCGGCAGCGCCCTGGCCCTGACCGATACCGAGGCGGAAACCGCCGCCCGCGCCTATGTGCCCGCCGAGGCCACGCTGAGCAGAACCGAGATGGATGACGGCATGCACGAGCTGACCTTCCGCGTGGAAGCCACGGGCGAGAAGTATGAAATCCAGGTGGACCCTGACACCGGTGCGGTGGTCAAGATTGAAAGCGAGCTCAAAGGGGCTTCCACGGCCCGCTCCACCACGCTGACCGATGATGCCGTGGCGGCTGCGGTGGAGGCGGCCTACCCCGGCGCGGAGATCATTCGCAAGGATGAGCAGATCGACGACGGAAACCACGAGATCGAGGTCTTTATCGTGACCGATGAGCTGTACGGAAAGCTGGACCTGAACGCCGAGACCGGCGCGATTGTGGATCGTGAGCTCTATGTGGGCCAGTACACGGCGGACGGCATGATGACCGAGGAAGCAGCCCGCGCGCAGATCACCACCCTGAAACCGGGCGCGGAAATCGTGAAAATCAAGCTGGACGAAGATGACGGACGCTACTTCTGGGAAGGCGACGCCACCCTCAACGGCACCCGGTATGAATTTTCCATCAACGCGACCACCGGCGATATGGTGGAGTGGGAACGCGACTGACCTCAGGTCTGTTTACACAGGAAAGCCGTATCCGATCGTTTCGGATACGGCTTTTTTTGGTGTGTCGAAAAAGGTCTGCCGGTGGCGGCCTTTTCCGACAATGGCTTAAGAAATGTTTGCGCCGGGGCGGGCGCAGGCCGCGCCGTCATGGCTGCCGGATATAGCCTAGGAAAACGATGGGTTGACAGATCAGAAAGTTGTGTTATCCTCTGTTTAGTTGATATATCATCTATTTCGGAGGGGAATCCGGATGGATATAACCCAGCGGAGAATTTCCATCATCGCCCGCGGCGTAAACAGCTTTGCCACGCGCACCATGCGCCGGGAAGGGATCGGGGCTTCGGAATTTGATTTGATTCATGTGGTGCGCTGCCATCCGGGCATCACGCAGGCGGAGGTGTGCCAGCGTCTGGAAATCGACAAGGGCGCGGCGGCGCGGCAGTTTGCGCGGCTGGAGGCCAAGGGATACTTGCGCCGGGAAACCAATCCCGCCGATAAGCGCAGCCGTCTGCTCTATGCCACGGAAAAGGCCGACGAGCTGAAAAATTCCAGGGCCCATCTGGAAGAGCTGTTTTACGAATGGCTTGTGGAGCCCCTGAGCGTGCACGAGCAGGAGGAGCTGGCCCGGCTGCTGGCGGCGCTGGAACCGCGCTGCCGCGAGGAATGGCGCGCCGGATTTCCCAGCGTGAGGGGCCGGCTGGCCGCTGAGAAGGCGCAAAAGCTGGGAGGCGGTCCGGCATGAGGATGATTTTTCGCTACATGAAGGTCTACGCCCGCAGAATTGGCGGCTCGATGACCATAAAGCTGCTGGGCGCGGTGACGGAACTGATGATTCCGTATATTCTGGAGCATCTGATCGACGAGGTGGTGCCCCTGGGGCAGATGCGGCAGGTGATCCTCTGGGGCCTTCTGATGGTCGCAACGGCGCTGGTCACCCGCCAGCTCAACGTATGGGCCAACCGCATGGCCATCGACAACGCGCATCGTGTATCCTACGATATCCGGCAGGACCTGTTTACCAAAACGGCCAACCTCTCCGGCGCGCAGTTTGACGCCTTCAGCCTGCCCAGCCTGATCAGCCGCATGACCAGCGACAGCTACAACGTGCAGTCCTGCGTGCAGACGCTGCAAACCCTGTGCGTGCGCGTGCCGATGATGCTGCTGGGCGGCATCGCCGTGACGCTGATGATGGACGCGGCGCTCTCGGCCATCCTGTGCGTGCTGGTGCCCGTTTTGATTGTGGTGATTCTGTGCGTTTCCCGCTACGGCATCCCGCTCTACCGCAGGGTGCAGGAGCGGCTGGACGATGTGGTGCGGGTGATGCGCGAGGATATTTCCGGCATCCGCGTGGTGAAGGCGCTGTCCAAAACCGAATATGAAAAGCGGCGCTTTGCCCGCTGCAATGAGGCCATGACCCGCGCGGACATCAAGGCCAGCACCATCATGGCCATTCCCGGCCCGCTGATGCAGATGTGCCTGAACATCGGCCTTACGCTGGTGGTGTGGCTGGGCGCGGCAAGGGTGGACAGCGGGCAGATCAAGCCGGGCGTGATTCTGGCGTTTCTGACGTATTTCAACATGGTGCTGCAGGGCGTGATGGGCGTTAACCGCATCTTCATCATGGTCAGCAAGGCCAGCGCATCGGCCAACCGCATCGCCCAGGTGCTGGACATTGAGCCGGACCAGCGCGTGCTGGCCCCGGAGGAAGCCAGAACGCCCGCGGGCAGCGAATTCATCCGCTTTGAGCACGTCAATTTCAGCTACGGCGCGGCCACGGATAAGCCGCTGGCGGGCGGAGAGCGCGAGCAATGCCTCTATGATATCAATTTTGCCCTGAAACGCGGCGAAAGCCTGGGTATCATCGGTCCCACGGGCTGCGGCAAAAGCACCATCATCAGCCTCCTGATGCGCTTTTACGATGTGGAGGACGGCGGCGTATTCGTGGACGGGCGGGACGTGCGCACCTATGAAAAGGATGAGCTTCACCGCAAGTTCGGCGTGGTGTTCCAAAACGACATGGTGTTTTACAACACGCTGCGGGAAAACATCCGCTTCGGCCGGGAGCTGGACGATACCGCTCTGACCCGTGCGGCGGAGGACGCAGTGGCCGCGGAGTACATCGATTCGCTGGAGGAGGGGCTGGATTACCGGGCTGACATCAAGGGCGCGAACCTGTCGGGCGGGCAGCGGCAGAGGCTGCTGATTTCCCGCGCGCTGGCCGGAAACCCGGAAATCCTGATTTTGGATGATTCCTCCTCCGCCCTGGACTACAAGACCGACGCGGCGCTTCGCAAGGCCATTTTTGAGCGCCACCGCGACTCCACCACCATCATGGTGGCCCAGCGGGTCAGCTCCATCCAGTCCATGACGCATATTCTGGTCATGGATGACGGCCATTGCATCGGCTATGGAACCCATCAGGAGCTTCTCAAAACCTGCCCTGCCTATCTGGAAATCTATCAGACGCAGATGGGCGCGCTGGCGTAATGCACAAGGGGGGAAAGCGCAATGCCGCCCAGAGGTCTGGGGGCCAAGAAGGAACGGCCCAAGAATGCGAAGGGGACGACGATCCGCATTCTGAAATATGTGATGAACTACCGCTATGTGGTGCTGGCGCTGCTTATGCTGACGGTGATCAGCAACGTGGGCAACCTGCTGGGTCCCACCTTTGCGGGCAAGGCCATCGGCGCGGCCGTGGGAAAGGGACAGGTGGACTTTGACACCGTGGCCTTTTACGCGGGCTGCATGCTGGCGGCCTATCTGCTGGGCAACATCATGTCCTTTCTGGCTACGCAGGGCATGATGCGCATGGGCCGCCGGGTAGCCCGGAAAATGCGGCAGGATGTGTTTGCCAAGCTCATGGCCCTGCCGGTGAGCTACTTTGACCGCAATCAGGCGGGAGATATCATCAGCCGCGTGTCCTACGATATCGACGTGGTTACCACCAGCCTTTCCGCCGACCTGATTCAGATTCTGACCAGCGTGATCACGGTGGGCGGCTCATTTTTGATGATGTGCCTCATATCGCCGCCCATGGTGCTGTGCCTGGGCGTAACGCTGCCGCTGGCCGTGTTTTTCACCCGCTACATGGGCAAAAAAACCCGCCCGCTCTACGCCAGGCGCAGCGCGGCCTATGGCAGGATGAACGGTTATGTGGAGGAGATGTTTTCCGGGCAGAAAACCATCCTGGCCTATGCCTATGAGGATGACGTGTGCCGGGATTTCAGCGATATCAATCACGAAGCCGCCAAAGCCTACCGCGACGCGGACGCCCTGGGCATGACCACCGGCCCCACCATCAACATGATCAACAACCTGGGCCTGTCCCTGATCGGCATGGTGGGCGCGGCGCTGTACCTGCTGGGCGGCGTGGGCATGGAGCAGATTTCCTCCTTTGTGCTCTACTCCCGCAAGTTCTGCGGACCGATCAATGAAATCGCCAACATCATCAATGAAATCTATTCGGCGCTGGCTGCGGCCGAGCGGGTGTTTACGCTGCTGGATCAGCCGGAGGAGACGGCGGATGCGCCCGGCGCGCAGGTGCTCACGCACGTGGAGGGCGCCGTGGAGGCCCGGCATGTCAGCTTTGGCTACACGCCGGGCAAGACCGTGCTGCACGATTTGAACCTCCGGGCCGAGCCGGGCCAGACCATTGCCATTGTGGGGCATACGGGCGCGGGCAAAACCACCCTTATCAACCTCCTCATGCGCTTTTACGACGTGGAACGCGGAGAAATTCTGGTAGATGGCCGCGAGGTGCGTCAGGTGACGCGCGATTCCCTGCGCCGCGCCTATGCGATGGTGTTGCAGGATACATGGGTATTTGGCGGCACCATTTTTGACAACATCGCCTACGGCAAGGAGGGCGCCACCATGGAGGAAGTGGTGGCCGCGGCCAAGGCCGCACGCATCCACAGCTACATCATGCGCCTGCCGCAGGGCTATGACACCGTAATCAGCGAGGACGGCGGCAACATCAGCAAGGGACAGAAGCAGCTGCTGACCATCGCCCGCGCCATGCTCTACGACACGCAGATGCTCATTTTGGACGAGGCCACCAGCAACGTGGATACCAACACCGAGCAGAAGGTGCAAAAGGCCATGCAGGACCTGATGCGGGGAAAGACGTCCTTTGTGATTGCGCACCGGCTGTCCACCATCCAGCACGCCGACCGGATTTTGGTGATGGAGCATGGGGATGTGGTGGAGCAGGGCACGCACGAGGAGCTGATGGCCCGGCGCGGGGTGTATTACAGGCTATACGCCGCGCAGTTTGAATAGTGAAAAGAGATACGCAAAAGCACAGCCGGTTTATCCCGACGGAAAACCGGCTGTGCTTTTTGAATGTGTGCCCCGGCTTCAGCCCTGCAGGCTGTCCAGCGAGGCCTGCACCATTTCGCGCGTGGCGTAGTTGAGGGGCGAGAAGCGGCCCTTTGCGGCCTTTTCCAGCTTTTCGCGCGCCGCGTCCCTGTTGCCTTCCTCAATATCGTACTGGGCGAGGAAGTAGAGCGTGTCAATCTGCGTGGGCTTGAGCTCGATGGCCTTTTGGAAAAATTCGCGGGCCTTGGCCTTATCGTTGCCCAGGCGGTAATAGGTCTGTCCCAGATTGTCCAGGGTGATGCTGTCCTCGTCGTCGTACTCGTAGGCCTCGGTGTTATAGGCCAGGGCCTTTTCGTAGTCGCCCGCTTCCACGTAAAGGTAGCCAAGGGTTTCATAGATCAGGCCGCTGGGCTGCTTGGCGTGCTGGCGCTCCAGAAGGTCGATGCCCTTTTGCAGTTCGCCCATCTTATAGACGCAGGAAGCATAGTTGACAAACAGCTGGCAGCGGCTGCTTTCGGCCATGGGATATTTCTGGATCTTTACCAGCAGGTCGCGCGCCTCCTGATAGCGCCCGGCGCGGATGAGCAGCACGGTATAGGTCAGAATATAGCGCACGTCCTGAAGCCCTTCATCAATGGCCTCTTTGTACAGACGCATCGCGCCCTCGGTATCGCCCTTGGACAGCTTGGAAGCGGCGCTGCGCGCTTTAAAAACGGTCATGATTCCCATGAGGATGGTTCCTCCTTATCGGTTGATTTGGCGCACGCGGCGCAAAGCTTTCGCCTCAGACGTGCATAACGGTATTGTAGCGCAACTTGGCGGGCTTGTACAGCCTCCGAGCGAAAAAGGCCCGGTTCCGACAAAAGAAGCAGTGCCTGGCGCGTATAGGTAAGCGCCTGAGCGGGGTGATGCAGGCGGTGCTCATAGAGCTTGGCCAGCGCCTCGCAGGCGGATACGGGGTCGTCGCCCCGGCGCAGCATGGTTTCGTACAGGCGGATGGCGGCGGTCACGTCGCCCGCGCGCCGCCGCTCCTGCGCCAGCGCCCGGAATGCCTCGGCGCGCGTTTCGCCGCGGGCGCACAGGCGGTAGCATTTCACGGCCCTGGCCGTATCGCCGCGCTTTTCCAGCGACCGGGCCAGAGAAAGCAGGTCCTGACCGCTTTTCACCGTTTCGGGGCAGTCCACCTGCCCGCACAGAAAGCACAACAGCTGTGCCAGGCTTACGATGTCCTGCCGGTTATGCGCAAGGATGCGTTCGATGGGCGCAAAGTCGCCGTCGCGCAGGTAGCGGAAATAGGTTTGCGGCACCTCGGCGCCGGGCAGGTCGTCCTCACGCTTTACATGCAGAAGCTGCTCCTCCAGATTGGAAAGCGTGCAGCTTTTCAGCCGCAGCTTCCACAGCCTGCGCGCGGGGTAGAGCACGTCGGCATGCACATCGGGCAGGCGGGCGGAGATGCGGTTCATCACAAAGCGCGAGGCGAGCAGCGGCGCGTCAAAGGTGCGGCCGTTAAAGGTGCACAGCACGGAAAAGCGGCCCGCCACGGAGGATACCGTGCGCAAAAGCTCGCTTTCCTGCCCGTAATCCCGCATGAGCACCTGCTCCACCGCAAAGCCGCCGCCCGTGAAATAGCCCAGCCCCACCAGAAACGCAACCGTGCCCGCGCCGCCGGCAAGGCCCGTAGTTTCCGTATCCAGAAAGAGGATATCCTCCGGGCGAAGATCCGGCGGGAAGGGAAGGCCGAAGGCGCTTTCCATCACGGCCGGGGTCAGGTGGCGAAGGTCGGTGAAGATGGACAGCGGGAACGTTGCCTGCGAGCGGTAGCAGCCTTCCTGCGCCTCGCGCGCGGCGGGGGCGGGGCGCTTGGAAGCCGCGTCCAGCATGCGCAGCTTGCTCAGAAGATCGGCCATCAGGCAAGCAGCTCCTTCAGAATGGCGATGGCGTCCGCCTTGCCTTGCCCGCCCACCTGGGAAACCGGCCCAACACAGCTGGGGCAGCCGGATTCGCACCCGCAGCCCTGCGCAATGTCCAGCGCGTGCTCCAAAAGCAGCTCCTGCATATGGTAGGCCTTTTCGCTCAGCCCCACGCCGCCGGGATAGGCGTCATAGAGGAACAGGGTGGGCTTGTCGGTGATGGGGGCCTTGACCTGATACACCACGCTGATATCGCGGGGCGCGCACATCAGGTACAGCGGCGCGACGATGGACAGGAGGTTGGCGATGCCCACCAGCGCGCCCTGCAGCGCGTCGTTGCCATAGCGCCGGACGATGCTGTCGGGCAAGGTCCACCACATGCCGACGGTGTGCAGGTCGGTCTGGGGCAGGCGCACCTCGCCGAAGCCCACGCTTTCGTGGGTATCCAGCTTGAACTTCTTGAACATCTTGACGATCGTGCTCACCCGCAATTCGCCCAGAGCCACGTCGGCGCCGCCGGGCGCGGGTTTATGCTCCAGATCGTCCAGAATGTGCAGGCTTACGTTGAGGTCCGCGTCGGTGTAGTAATCCACGTCCACGGCGCGGATGTAGGCCTTGCAGGCGGCAAGGTCCAGCTTTTCCACCTGAAACATGCGCGCGTCGTGCATGTAGATGGCGTTTTCATGCAAAAGCATGGGCACGGTAAAGCGGTCCATCTCGCCCACCACGCGGTGATGGGCGGGGTTAGTGATGTCGATGATGACGAAGTTTTCGGTCTTGGCGCTGCGCAGGCTGATTTCGCCGGAGGGCAGCTCCTCCTCCATCCAGTAATACTTGCCCTCCACATGGCGCAGAATGTTGTTCTCCGTCAGGTATTCGAGGTACTGCGCCGTGTCGGACAGGCCGCCGAAGCGTTCGCCCTCCTCAAAGGGCAGCTCATAGGCGGCGCATTTGATGTGGGAAAGCACAATATAGAGGTTATTGGGCTGCACCAGCGCGTGCTCCGGGGAGGCGCGGAAGAAATAGTCCGGGTTCTGGATCACATACTGGTCCAGCGGGGCGGAGGAGGCCACCAGAATGGTCAGCGCCGTATCCTTGCGCCGTCCGGCGCGGCCCGCCTGCTGCCAGGTGCTGGCGATGGTGCCGGGATAGCCGCACAGCACGCACGCCGTGAGGGAGCCGATGTCGATGCCCAGCTCCAGCGCGTTGGTGGACACGACCATATCCACCTCACCCGCGCGCAGGCCGCGCTCGATTTCGCGCCGCTCGGAGGGCAGGTAGCCGCCGCGGTAGCCGCGCACGCGGCCGGAAAGGCCATAGGCGGTACGGGCGCATTCCTTGAGGTGGCGGGTGATGACCTCCACCTGAATCCGGCTTTTGCAAAACACGATGCTGGGAATATCGTTTCGCAAAAGCCCTTCGGCGATGCGCCGGACCTCGTTGACCACGCCGCGGCGGATGCCCAGCTGGCGATTGACCACGGGCGGGTTATAGAATACGAAATGCCGCTCGCCCATGGGCGCGCCGTTTTCGGTGACGGCGGCGACCTCGCGCCCGGTCAGCTGGGAGGCCAGCTCCACGGGGTTGGCGATGGTGGCGCTGCACAGGATGAAGCGCGGGTGGCTGCCATAAAACGCGCACAGGCGCATCAGGCGGCGAAGCACGTTGGCCAGATGGCTTCCGAACACGCCGCGGTAGGTGTGCAGCTCGTCGATGACGATATATTCGAGATTTTCAAACAGCTTGACCCACCGGGTATGGTGGGGGAGGATATTGGCGTGCAGCATGTCCGGGTTGGTGACCACGATGTGGCCCGCCTCCCGGATGGCCTTGCGCGCGGCGGCCTGGGTATCGCCGTCGTAGGTATAGGTTTTGATGTCCACGCCAAGGGCCTCGATCATATCATAGAGGCCGCTGACCTGATCTGCCGATAGCGCCTTGGTGGGGAAGAGGTACAGGGCGCGCGCGTCGTTGCTTTTCAGGATGGCGGATACCACGGGCAGATTATAGCACAGGGTCTTTCCGCTGGCGGTGGGGGTGACCACCACAAAGTCGCGCCCCTGCCGGGCCAGGCGGAAGCACTCCGCCTGGTGGCAGTACAGCCGGTGGATGCCGCGCGCGCGAAGCACATCGCAAAGGCGCGGGTCCATATCGTCCGGCAGGGGCTCATAGCGGCCCTCTGTGGCGGGCAGGGTGCGCCACTCGGTTACGCAGTCCATAAAGGCGCGGTCGGCCCGCAGGCGGCCGATGAGCTGGTCAAGGTTCATGGAAACAGCTCCTATCCGGGTACAATGGGGAAAGGCGGTCAGCGGCTGGCGGCCAGCTCAATCAGGTCGCGGAAGCCGTCGGTCATTTCCTCGGTGCCATCCATGAGGGTCCACATGGCCTCCGCGCCGGGGATGGACTCGATCAGCGCGCGGCTTTCCTCGTAGGGCAGCAAAAAGGCGGTGGTGGAGAGAAAATCGCCCAGGGCGGAATCGGGATGCAAAATGGTGACCGCGTGCATGTGCGCGGCGGGGTAGAGGGTTTCAGGGTCGATGAGATGATGGTAGTTGACGCCGTCCACGGTGTAGTAGCGTTGATAATCGCCGCTGGTGACCACGGACAGGTCCGTTGCGCCCAGCGTTTCACGGGTGCTGACGCCGTCCAGGTCCTCCACGCCCACCACCCAGAAATCGCGTCCGTCCAGCGGCTTGCCGCCGCAGACCACGTTGCCGCCCGCGTTGAGCAAAAACGAATCCAGCCCGTTTTCCCGGAGGGTTTCGCTGGTCAGCTCCGCGGCGTAGCCCTTGGCCACCGCGCCCACGTCCAGCGAAATATCGGGGTCCTCAAAATAGACCGTGCCCGCTTCCTCGTCCAAAATGACCTGATCGTAATCCATGTGCTCCGCGGCCTGCTTGAGGGCGGCTTCATCGGGGAGGACGGTTCCGTCCTCGCGCGCGTCGTGCCACAATTCAAGCACCGCGCCCATGGCGGGATTGAGCGCGCCGCCGTAGGCCTTACGCCACTCACGCACGGTGAGCAGCAGGTCCATCAGCTCCGGCTCCGCGGGCACGGGCCCTTCGGCCGCGCCCTGGTTGACGGCGTAGAGGTTGTCAACCCCCTCATAGGCGTTGTACTTATCGAAGATCTGGTGATACCGGGTCATTTCGGTTTCGACCAGTTTGGCATAGGTTTCAAACTCGGCCTGATCGCGGGTATAGGCGGTGAAGATGATCACCGTATCAAAGCAGCCGAAAAAGGTATAGCGGTATTTCTGATAGGTTTCGGCGCCGCTGGCGGCACAGGATGCGGTGAGCAGCAGCACGGCAATGAGCATACAGGCCAGAATGCGTTTCATTCAGGTCACCTCCGGGTCTTAAAAGGGCAGACCAAAAGGTCTGCCCAGAGTGTCGAAAAAGCTCGCCTTTGGCGATCTTTTCCGACAGGACACGTTTCCCCTGCGCTTTCAGCGCGGCCGGGGAAACGCGCAAGGAAACCTTGCTTTGCAAGGCTTCCGAATCCACCGCACATGTCAGAGAGGCAGGCCGCCCGCTGGAAGCGGGCAGCCTGTCCCGCGCGAGCGCGGGATTTCTTCTCCAAATCGAAGATTTGGAGAAGAAACCGGGAATTCGGATTTCATTTGGAGGACTGCGGCCCTCCAAACCTCCCAAAATGGGTTTTTTGACAGTCCGGGCAGACCAAAAGGTCTGCCCTTGATGAGGCTTACTTGGCGGCCTCGTAGATGGCGTTCAGAGCGCTGAGCACGGCGTCGGTGGTGATGGTGGCGCCGGAAATGGCTTCCACATCGCCCTCGGCCAGCGGCAGGGTCTTATCCACGAACTGGAGCTGGAACATGGGGTCGAGGGCCTTGGCGCCCAGGC
>JAEYCB010000004.1 GCA_023404345.1 Bacillota bacterium | reverse complement strand
TCGTTCCGTAGGGGCATGGTGTAATGGTAACACGTGGGTCTCCAAAACCTTTGTTGAGGGTTCGAATCCTTCTGCCCCTGCCAGGGTGGGCTGTCTTGCTTCGTGCAGATGGTTCACTTTTTTTATGTCCATTATCCGGTCAACTCCGTGCCGCCCGGACAAGACCTTCGAACAGCGCGGCCGCGGCCCGGTCGCGCTCGAACATGCGCTCCGGATGCCACTGCACCCCCAGGAAAAAGGGCAGAGATTCATCCTCTATGGCCTCAATCACGCCATCCGGGGCAAGGGCACACACGTGCAGGCTGCCGGACTGCTTAACCGCCTGATGATGGAAGGAATTTACATCCAACGTTTTTTCCCCGCCCAACAGTCGTGCCAGCAGCGTATCCGGCACAATGGTTGCTTTGTGACTGGCATAATGTCCCGGCGCAGTTTGCCGGTGCGCAATGGGTGCATTGCCGTCGGCTGTGCGGTACTGGCTGGGCAGGTCTTGCCAAAGCGAACCGCCCATTGCCGCCGCCATTACCTGCGCGCCCCGGCAGATGCCAAGCACAGGAGTACCCCGCTTAACCGCCAGACTCAGCAGACGCATTTCAAAACTGTCGCGCAGGGGATTCACCTCGCCTAGCGCCTCCGCAGGCTGTTCGCCAAAAAGAGCGGGGGATACATCATTGCCGCCTACCAGGAGCAGACCGTCCATACTTGCAAGGATGCTTTCCAGCATGCTATCTGTCATGTCGGGGCTGAGAAGCACGGGCAACCCATCCGCGGCGACCACTGCCCTAAAATAGTCTCGGAGAATGAAGTGACGCGTTTCCTCCGCGTCGATGCTGCCCGATACGCCGATGAGCGGATAATCCTTCATATTCGCTGCCGCCTTTCCCTGATGATGGAGAAGCCGCCATAGGGTTTCAAGAAGCGGGTCTGCTTTTCCTGCCTGGGATGGGAAGGCCGCAGAGAGAAAAACTCCGATGCAAGGAAGGAAAGAACGCAAAGGAGAGCGGCCGCTCAATTGCGACCGCTCCCCTCTTCGGATTGAACGCGCAGTTACTGCTGGCCGCCGCTCATGGCGCGCTCAGCGTTTTCGATCAGGCGCTTAACCATGTAGCCACCGATGTAGCCGGCCTGACGGCTGGGCAGATCGCCGTTGTAGCCCTGCTTGAGGTTGATGCCAAGCTCATTGGCAATCTCGAACTTCATGTTGTTCAGGGCCTGCTTGGCTTCGGGAACCATGGTGCGGTTGGAGCTGGTGGTGGTGTTTTGCTGATTCTGATACATTTTTCCTTCACCTCATCAATGATTTGCGCTTTAGCGCATGGTGTTGCCTCCCTGGGAAGCCATCTGGCGTTCGGCCTGCTCAATCAGGCGCTTGACCATGTAGCCGCCCACATAGCCATTGTCCCTGGAGCTAAGATCGCCGTTGTAGCCCTGTTTGAAATTGATGCCCAATTCCTTGGCGATCTCATATTTCATGCTGTCCAGGGCGGCGCGGGCCTGAGGAGCCTCAGGCTGGGTGCTCTTGCCGGCGCTTTGCGTGTTCACCATCCGTAGTTCACCTCCTCAAGTGGGTTCAACGCTATTTTGGCCTTGCGCGCTGAAAATACGCTGACAAATGTTTTCTTGGGAAACGAAGAAAAAAACGCCTTTTCCACTTGACAAATGCCGCGCTTTGGGTATAATAGTTGTCGATTCTTTTGGAAACCTATGCCTGAGACAGCGGGTTGGCGGCGCAAGCCCCATAAAACCTTTCCCGCCGAGGTGTAAGGCGGGAGAAATCCCCTGCGACTTGTTCGCCCTTGCGCCTGCAAGGGTTTTCTTTTTGGAATCGCAGATTTTCAAAAAGGAGGTGCAACCCCAATGAGCAAGAATCTTGAGCTGAAAAAGCAGGTCGTGAGCGACATCGTGAAAAAGTTTCAGGATGCGCAAAGCGTGATCGTGGTCAAGTACAGCGGCCTGACCGTGGAGCAGGTGACCGGGCTGCGCGCCCAGTTCCGTGCCAACGGCGTTGAATACTGCGTGCTGAAGAATACGCTGGTGCGCCGCGCGCTCAAGGAGCTGAACATCGAAGGCCTGGACGAGGTGCTCAATGGCCCGTCGGCTTTCGCTTTTGGCATGAACGACCCCGTAAGCCCCGCCAAGATCATCAACGACTTCATCGTTAAGAAGAAGAGCGACGCGATCGAGATCAAGGCTGGTCTGCTCGGTACCGAGCTGATGAGCATGGACCAGATCAAGGCCCTGGCCGAGATGCCCAGCCGCGAAGTGCTTCTGGCCCGCTTGGTTGGCAGCTTGCAGAGCAGCATCGCCAGCTTCGTGCGTGTGCTGGACGCGATTGCCAAGAAGGACTCCGAAGCCGCTCCCGAAGCCTGAGAGGCTTCCCATCCCTTACGCATGCTAACCGAAAACCGATCATAGAATGGAGGCTATTCACATGACTCACGAGGAATTTATTGCCGAGATTGAGAAAATGACTGTGCTTGAGCTCAACGACCTGGTGAAGGCTCTGGAAGAGAAGTTCGGCGTTTCCGCCGCCGCCGCTGTTGTGGCCGTGCCGGGCGCTGGCGCTGGTGCCGCTGCTGCTGCCGAGGAAGAGAAGACCGAGTTCGATGCCATCCTGAAGGATGCTGGCAGCGAGAAGATCAAGGTCATCAAGGTTGTGCGTGAGCTGACCGGCCTGGGCCTGAAGGAAGCCAAGGAGTTCGTGGAATCCGCTCCCAAGACCATCAAGGAAGCTGCTTCCAAGGAAGAGTGCGAGAAGATCAAGGCCAAGCTGGCCGAAGTCGGCGCCACTGTCGAAATCAAGTAATTCCCAATTACAAAAAGCGTCCGAAACACCAAACGGGTTTCGGACGCTTTTTTATATTCTCTGTGCAAGACCGCTTATTTTAATGCCCGCAGCATGGCCGTGTGGTCATCTTTCGGCAGAAAGCCCAGCAGCTCTACCCTGGCGAAGCCCGCGTCGCGCAAGGCCTGCATCTCGTGCGCGAGGGTGAGCGGTGTGTCGAAGTGAACAAAGGTGCCCGCCGGTACGCCATCCCGCGCGCGTCTGTGTGCGCATTCGGCCATGGCCGCATCCTCCATTGCCTGTGATGTGGCAACATAGTCGCATTCCAGATAGTACCCGCCGGGCTTGAGAGCGCGGCGGAGCTTCTTGAACAGCTCTGTTTTTTGCGCGGCGGACCAGTGATGCAGCGTTTCAAAGGAGACGGCCGCGTCAAAGCAGCTTTCGCCCAGTTCGCAGGAAAAATAGTCCGCACACAGAAGCGTAAGCCGCCTTTCCTCATGCTTTTGAGCAAGCCGGCCCAGCATGTCCGGGGAAAGGTCGATCCCCGTCACTTCCAGATTGGGAAAACGGTCAAAAATGTGATCTAGCTCAAGCCCTGTGCCGCAGCCCAGATCCAACAGCGTATGGATACCCTCCGGCAGCAGCCGGGCCATCCAGCGGTAATGCGCTTTCCATCGGGCCATGTGGGCTTCGTAATCATCCACGCGCGCGTCAAAGAAAGCGCCCATGTCCTCCAACGGCTCGTCGCGGGTGTCATCCCGCCACTGCGTCCATTCCCGAAACGTTTCGTCCACGCTTCACGCCTCCGCATTCAGCACGGCCAGGCGCGCTTCCATCTCTGCCCGGCACTCACAGAAGGGCGTGATGGGTGCGGGAGAGGGGTCGAAAGGATTGAGCTGTTTGACCATCCACACTGCATCCAGCCATTGGCCGTGCTTGTAGCCGCTGCGGGTAAGCCGGGCCGCCTCGGTGAATCCGAAAGAACGGTGCAGGGCCAGGCTGCCTTCGTTGGTGGAGGTGATGACTGCAACCACCTGCCGGAAACCCTGCCTTTCAAGAAAGGGCAAAAGTGCCTGGTACAGCCGGCTGCCTACACCGCTGCGGCGCGGTGCATCAGGGGCGAGAAAGATGGTCAGCTCGGCAAAATAGCGGTAACCTGTCTGCGGGCGGAAGGGTTCGGCACAGGCATAACCCAGAAACCGGCCCGCTTCATTTTCGGCAATCAGGTAGGGATAAGTTTCAAGCTGCGCTTGGATGTCCTTTGCATGTGTCTCTATGCTGGGGTTGACCTCGTTAAAAGTCGCTGTGGAGGTAACAATGTAATGACCATAGGTGTCATGGACAAGCTGTGCGTCCTGGGGCGTGGCAATGCGCAGGCAAACTTTCATTGTCCGCCACCTCCTTCCTGGATGATCTTGGCCACATCCTGCGGCGTAAGGCCGATGATAAGGGTTTTGAAGTTGGTGTAAGTCACAAGCCCGGCAGGCGCGTTAGCAGACTTTTTGACGTACTTGCGCCGGGTATAGTCCACCGGCAACTGAGGATGGTTGCGTCCCTTGCTGTAGTAGGCAGCCAGCTTGGCTGCGTAGAGCAGCGTTTCATCCGATGGATCACTTTCCGTGCGGATCAGCACATGCGATCCTGGTATGCCCTGCGCATGTAGCCAGGTTTCTCCGCCACGCGCGTGCAGGGTAAGCCGGTCGTTTTGCAGCGAGTTTTTGCCCACTTCGATCACTGTGCCGTCAGGCGCAGTAAAGCGGTATGGCCTGCCCTCCGGCAGTTTTTTGGGCTTGCCGCCACGTCCCCGCGAGGGCTCGGGCCGAAGGAAACCCGCCTGCGAAAGCACATAGCGCACCTCGCCCAAATCGGCGGTGGTTTCACATTTATCCAGGTCGTCCAGCGCGTTTTCCAGCAGCGAAAGATCCCGCTCGATGCTGATGAGCTGCTCGCGCGCGTACTGCTCGGCCACCTTGGCCTTACGGTACTTTTTATAGTAGCTTTGCGCGTTTTGCGAGGGGGTCAACCGGGTAGAAAGGGAAATAGCTACCTCTGGACAGCCTTCCTCATAGTAGTTTTGTACCGTTACGCTGGATGCACCCCGGCCAATCATGTGCAGATTGGCAGTGAGCAGGTCGCCGAAAATGCGGTCCTGCTCGGCCAGCGCACTTTGCCGAATGGAATCAAGCATGATAGCCTTTTTCTTTTCTGTGCGCTCCAACGCGCTTTTGATGTGCCGCTGCAGCCCGGCGCTTTTCTGCTGCATGCGAGCGCGCAGGTCACGTCCCAGGTAGAATGCGTCCATGGCCGCACTTAAACTGGGCATGGCTTTCTGACGCTCCGGCACAAAGGTACGATAGGGGAAGGGAAAGAAATCGACAGCCAATCCCGCATCATCGTAAAGCGCCACTGGCGCGGAGGGAATCTCCCGCAAGGCGTGGACCAGGTGATGCGAAAGGGCCTCCAGGTTTAGCTCGCTTACGGGCACAGCAGGGTCCGCGCCCACCTGGGCACAAATCTCCCTGGCACATATGCTGGCCATGCCCGAAACACAAGCCATCAGTCCCTTTGCCAGTGTGCCTCCCTGGGCGGCCAGCCGGCCGGCCAGGGCCTCCGGCGTAAGATCCTCCGGGGCCAGCTTGTCCTGCTGGGGCGGAAGCTGGTACACGCCGCCGGGCTGCACGGTGCGCACGCGGCTCATCTCGCTGTTCACATGGCGGATGGCGTCGATGATCACTCCGTCCTCCCGCACCAGCGTGAGGTTGGAGTGCCGGCCCATCACTTCCAGATAGAGTGTTTTCTGTACCGAATCGCCCAGCTCGTCCAGGCAATCAAAGGCGATGGTCAGTATGCGGTCACCTGCCACCTGGCCCACGTCCCTCATGCGCGCACCAAGCAGATGCTTGCGCATGAGCATGCAAAACATTGGCGGCTCGGCGGGGTTTTCATAGGTCTGTGCGGTCAGCTGAGCGCGCGCCTGGTTAGCGTTGGCACTGAGCAGCAGCCTGTGATTGCCGCCTCCACTGCGAATGAGCAACACAAGCGCGTCGCGCTCCGGCTGATTGACCTTGTCTACCCGCCCTCCCTCAAGCGCGGAAAGCAGCTCTCTGCGCATATACGATAGGGTAAAGCCATCCATCGGCATGGCCCAAACCCCCTCCTTCACTTAAAAGCATGGATGGATGATAGCACAACGTACAAAAAAGCGCAATCCTGTGCGTATGTCCGTCATGGAACCAGCGTGCGGGGCATAGCCTTTGAGTGCAATCACTGGGTGAGGAGTGGAAGAAGCATGAAGATCAAACGGGCCGATATCGAGCGTATCCTGATTTTGTGCGCGGCGGCGCTGGTAGTGGTGCTGGCCCTGCGCAGCAACGACCAGACCACCTCGCAGGTGTTGGTGGAGCAGACGGCAATTCCCATCGAGCAGACCATCGCCCAGGAGGACACGGTGGCAACTGTGGTCTTCTATGAGGACGGTGACGGTTATCTGGTGCCCGTTACGCGCCAGGTACCCAAGACTGACGGCATCGCTAAGGCCACGCTTGCGCTGATGGTCAAGGATGCGGAGAACGACATGCAGGCCGCAAGGCTGGGCCTGCGTACGGTCATCCCGGAGGGCACCACCTTTGACATCGACATCAGCGAAGGGCGAGCTAACGTCAATGTCAGCAAGGAGGCGCTGAGCTGCATCGATGCGCGGCAGGAAAGCCTCATGGTGGACGCTATCACCAACGCGCTCACCTGTTTTTCCACGGTGGATGAGGTCACGCTGGAATTTGACGGCCAGAAACGCAGCAAGCTCACCTACGGCACTGACGTGAGCGGCGTCTTTACCGGCGGCAACCTGAACCTGGAAAGCATGGAGACCTTCTCCGAGGATGCGGGGCTGGTGCAGCTCTACTTCCCGTCACAGACGGGCCGGCTGCTGGTACCCGTGACGCGCGCGGTATTCAGTGACGCCGATCCCACCACTGCCGTATTGGAGCTGGCGAAAGGCCCCCAGGATGACAGCGGCCTGGAGCACGCTCTGCCGGAAAACTGCGGTGTCAAAGCCGTCACCATGAAGGACGGCGTGGTGACCGTCAACTTCTCCAAGGAGTTCAAGCAGGCCATGGAAAGCTCCGACGGCGGCCAGCAGGCGGTACGGGCCATCCTGTTTACCTGCTCGCAGTTTCCGGGCGTGAAAAAGGTGGAGGTGCAGGTGGAGGGCGAGAAGATTGAGGCGCAGCCCGAAACCGCCACTACCTTCATCAACGCGGAAGAAGAAGTGATCGCTCAGTACCCCGGCGTGGTGGAGCTGGACTAATTGCTGGACTTTTCTTTCCAGCCCATGTATAATGCCATGGGAGCCGCGCGGCAGCGTCAGCCCGCGCGGCTTTTTAGCATGTTTGACAAAGGAGCGACCGGCATGGAGCGCATTGACCGGCGCGGGGACGCGCAGCCCCGCCAATTGACCATTGTACCCAATTTTGTGGAGACGGCGGACGGCAGCTGCCTCATCACCGCGGGCAAGACTCGCGTCATTTGTACCGCCAGCGTGGAGGAGGGTGTGCCGCCGTTCCTGCGCGGCGAGGGCCGGGGCTGGGTGACAGCGGAGTACGCCATGCTGCCCGCTTCCACTGGACGGCGCAAGGCGCGCGACGGCATCAAGAAGGATGGCCGTGGGGTGGAGATTCAGCGCCTGATCGGCCGTTCGCTGCGGCAGGCGGTGGACATGCGTCTTATGGGCGAGCGCACCATCACACTGGACTGCGACGTTTTGCAGGCCGACGGCGGCACGCGCACGGCATCCATCACGGGCGCATATGTGGCGCTGGTGATGGCCGTCCACAAGCTCATGCAAAACGGACTGATTGAGCAAAACCCCATCATCGCGCAGGTGGCGGCCATCAGCGTGGGTGTGGTGGACGGGCGGCCCATGCTGGATCTGTGCTATCAGGAGGACAGCCGCGCGCAGACCGACATGAACCTGGTGATGAACCAGCGGGGCGAGTTCATCGAATTGCAGGGCACTGGCGAGGGCAAGCCCTTCACCAACCGCGAGCTGGCCAAGCTTCTGGATCTGGGCCGCGCGGGCGTGCGCGCCATGATGCGCGCCCAGCGCGAGGCGCTGCAAGGCGTTGGCGAGTGGCTCCTGCCCCCGCGCCGGGTGGTGGTGGCCAGCGGCAACGCGCACAAGCTCAAGGAGCTGGGCGATATCTTCGGCGGCATGGTGGAGCTCATCAGCATGAAGGACGCGGGCTTCGAGGGCGATATCGAGGAAAACGGAACCACCTTCGAAGAGAACGCCGTCATCAAGGCCGAGGCCGTCTCCCGCGCTACGGGCCTGCCCGCGCTGGCGGACGACAGCGGCCTGAGCGTGGACGCGCTGGACGGCGCGCCTGGCGTATACAGCGCGCGCTACGCGGGCGACCATGGCAACGATCAGGCCAACAACGACCTGCTGCTCAAAAATATGGAGGGCGTTACCAATCGTGCATGCCGCTTTGTGTGCGCCATGGCGCTGGCTTTGCCGGGGGAGGAGACGCGCGTTTTGCGCGGCGAGTGTCCGGGCGAGCTGCTCCATCAGCGCACGGGCGAAGGCGGATTTGGCTACGATCCGCTGTTCCGCTACCATACGGGCAAGACCTTCGCCGAGATGACCGAGAAAGAAAAGAACGCCGTGAGCCACCGCGCGGTGGCCGCGGAAAAGATGCGCGGCGTGCTCATGGAGGCGCTGTGAGCATGAAGCGGGTGATCGCGCTTTCCGATTCCCATGGGGACAAGGCGGGCCTGCGCGCCGCGGTGGAGCAGGCTCTGCGCGTGGGCCCTGTCCATACGGCGGTCTTTCTGGGCGACGGGCTTTCAGACTTTGCCGCCGTGCAGCCGGTTTTGATGGAGGCGGGCGCGCTGTGCCATGCGGTGCGCGGCAACAATGACTGGGGCAGCCGAGAGGAGCGCGCGGTTTCCTTTCTGGTCAATGGCGTGCGCTTTTACGCTTGCCACGGCCACGAGTGGCATGTCAAGTATGGGTTGGACCGTTTGTATTATGCCGCACTGGAATGCCAGGCGCAGGTAGCGCTCTACGGCCACACGCATCGTGCGCAGGTGGATCTGGAGCGCGGCATGTACCTCGTAAACCCAGGCGCGGTGTGCGACCGCTTCGCCGGCAGCGTAGCCTATGCCGACATCCGCGTGGCCGACAACGGCGGTGTGCGTGTGAGCCTTTGCAAATGGGAATAAAAAGCGGGAAGGCACGCCTGTTTGGGGTGCCCTCCTCCTTTTTTGCCGGAAGAGCGTTCCCCGGCCGGGAAGGCTTCCTGAAGTTCTGAAAAAACTTTTTCGCCCCTATTGACACGCGACCAGGTTCGTGCTATTCTTCCAGTTGGAAACCCGATTAAAAAAGTAGGGATTCCGAAAGGAGCGCGGAATGAAGCTATCCACCCGGGGCAAATATGGCCTGTATGCCATGTATTATCTGGCTGCCCACGCGGGCGAGGGGCCGCTCCCGCTGCAGAGCATTTCCACCATGGGCGGCGTGCCCAAGCAATATTTGGAGCAGCTTCTGGGCAACCTTCGCCGTGCGGGGCTGGTGAGCACCGTGCGCGGGGCGCAGGGGGGCTACCAGATCGCCGTCGCGCCGGAAAATGTGAGCCTGCGCGATATCATTGACGCGGTGGAAGGCCCCATCGAGCTCAGCGAGTGCGCTTCGGCCGACAACGCCTGCCGAAAATCCGGCACCTGTCCTGTGCGCTGGGTTTGGCAGCGTGTGACCGACAGCATCAACACGGAGCTGGAAAAGATCAAACTCAGCGATATGCTTACCCAGGCATGCGAAAGCGAGGAAGAACAGCCATGACCGATCACATCATTTATATGGACAACGCGGCGACCACCGCCACCCGTCCCGAAGTGCTGGAAGCCATGCTTCCCTACTTCACTCAGCATTACGGCAACCCCAGCTCTATCCACAGCGTGGGCCGCGACGCGCGGCGCGCGGTGGAGAAGGCCCGCCAGCAGGTGGCGGCGGCGCTGGGCGCACAGCCCCGCGAAATCTATTTCACCGCCGGCGGCAGCGAAAGCGATAACTGGGCCATACGATGCGCCTCCAAGGCGCTGGCCGCCAAGGGCAAGCACATCATTACCAGCCAGATTGAGCACCACGCCGTGCTGCATACCTGCCAGTACATGGAAAAGCAGGGCTATGAGGTCACCTACCTGCCTGTGGATGAAAACGGCCTGGTGAGCGTGGAGGACGTGAAAAACGCCATCCGTCCGGATACGGTGCTCATCTCCATCATGGCAGCCAACAACGAAATCGGCACCATCGAGCCTATCCGCGAGATTGGCAAGGTTGCGCATGAGGCGGGCGTTCTGTTCCACACCGACGCGGTGCAGGCCGTGGGCGCCGTACCTATCGACGTGAACGACTGGAACGTGGACATGCTCAGCCTTTCCGGCCACAAGTTCCATGCGCCCAAGGGCATCGGAGCGCTCTATATTCGCAAGGGCGTCAAGATTTCCAACCTGATCTTTGGCGGGGCGCAGGAGCGCGGCCTGCGTGCGGGCACGGAGAACCTTCCCGGCATCGTGGGTTTGGGTGCGGCCATTGAGTTGGCCGTCTCCGAGCTGCCCGAATATACCCGCCGCCTCACCGCCCTGCGCGACCGGCTGATCGACGGCATTCTGCAAAATATCCCCGATGTGCGCCTCAACGGCCATCGCACGCAGCGCCTGCCTGGCAACGTCAATGTTTCCGTGCGTTACGTGGAGGGCGAGGCTTTGCTCATGCGTCTGGATCTGGCAGGCGTGGAAGCCTCCAGCGGCTCGGCCTGCACCAGCGGCAGCCTTGATCCTTCGCATGTGCTGCTGGCCATCGGCCTGCCGCACGAGATCGCTCATGGCAGTCTGCGTCTATCACTTGGCAACGATACCACCGAGGCCGATGTGGATTACGTGATTGAGAAGCTGCCTGGCATCGTAAAGAACCTGCGCGAGATGAGCGCCCTGTCCGCTGAAAACAGTTTTCAGCCCTGACGCGCGGGCGCAGGCCCGGATTTGAATTATTGCCATTGTTATTGAAGGAGGAAATACCATGTACAGCGAAAAAGTGATGGAGCATTTCGAGCATCCCCGCAATGTGGGTGAAATTCCCGACGCTTCCGGCACCGGCACCGTGGGCAACGCCAAGTGCGGCGATATCATGAAGATGGATATCAAGGTGGAAAACGACGTTATCACTGACGTGAAATTCAAGACCTTCGGCTGCTGCGCGGCCATCGCCACCAGCAGCATGGCCACTGAGATGGTCAAGGGCAAGAGCATCGATGAGGCGCTCCAGCTGACCAACAAGGCTGTGGCCGAGGCGCTCGACGGCCTGCCCCCGGTGAAGATGCACTGCTCGCTTCTGGCGGAGCAGGCTATCCACGCCGCAGTGGAGGATTATCAGAAAAAGCACCCCAAGGAATAAGGGGCGCTGAAAGGACGGCCTATGCCAGATATTCATGGCAATACTGAGGGAATCCGAAAAAGTGTGCTGGACGAGCTGGCAACGCTCTATGACGTGCAGCTCGAACCCGGCCAATTTATGCCGCAGGACTTGCTTCAAAGTCTCTGCGGCTATTCTGCGTCCATGAACCGTGAGATCGCGGTGTATATCACCCGCTTTGGTGAAATTGCGGACGTCTTTATTGGCCGGGCCGACAGCATTGACCTGCCGGATCTGCGCCTGCGCCGTGGCGAGCGGCGGCTGAGCATGGTGCGCTGCGTGCACACGCATCCCCGCGCCACAGGCGAACTGAGCGATGTGGATGTGAGCGCACTTTTGAGCATGCGCTTTGATGCCATGTGCGCCGTGGGCGTGAGCGAGGACGGACGGCCCACCAGCGTGCAGTGCGCCTTTCTGGACCCGGAAAACGAGGGAAGCGTCCGCCGAACCGAACTTATCAGCGTTCGCCGTCTGCCGCAGGAGGAGTGGCTTTCGGAAATCGAGAGCACGGATGCGGCCTATCGCGCTGCCGCCCCCGCTACGCGGCCTGATCGCGAGCGTGCCGTTCTGGTGGGTATCGAAAGCGAGGAATCGCTGGATGAATTGGAGGAACTGGCCAAAACAGCCGGAGCGGAAACGGTGCTGCGCGTTTTGCAAAAGCGTCCCAAGCCCGACCCGGTTTTCTGCGTGGGCCGGGGCAAGGCGGAGGAATTGAGCCTGCGCTGTCAGGCTGCGCAGGCCGATGTGGTCATCTTCGACGAGGAACTTTCCGGCGTGATGCAGAAAAACCTTGAAGAGATCCTGCGCCTGAAAGTGGTGGACCGCACGGCGCTGATTCTGGACATCTTTGCCGCGCGCGCCAGTACACGCGAGGGCAAATTGCAGGTGGAGATGGCCCAGCTCAAGTATCGCAGCCAGCGCCTGCTGGGCCAGGGTCTGGTGCTCAGCCGCCTGGCGGGCGGCATCGGCACGCGCGGCCCAGGCGAAAGCAAGCTGGAAGTGAACCGCCGCCGCATCCGCGAGCGCCTGACCGATCTGGAGCGCGAGCTGGAGCAGATCGAACGCCAGCGCAGCCTGCGCCGCCAGAGCCGCGAGAAGAACGGCGTGCCCATTATCGCGCTGGTGGGCTACACCAACGCGGGCAAGTCCACGCTCTTCAACCGCCTCACCGGTGCGGACGTGTACGTGGAAAACCAGCTGTTTGCTACCCTGGATAGCGTAAGCCGCCCCATCGAATTGCCTCACGGCGGCAAGGCGCTGCTGGTGGACACAGTGGGCTTTATCCGCAAGCTGCCACATGAGCTGGTCAAAGCCTTCCGCGCTACTCTGGAGGAAGCCCGTCTGGCCGACGTGCTGGTGTTGGTGCTGGATGGCGCTGACGCACAGATGGAAGGCCGCCGCCGCACCGTGGAGGAGGTGCTCGACAGCTTGGGTGCCACCGAAGCGCCTCGCGTTGAAGCCGTCAACAAGTGCGATCTGATTGCGCCACAAGCGCAGTCTCTCCCGGGTGCGCTGTATATCAGCGCCTCCACGGGGCGCAATGTGGAGGAACTGCTTTTGCGCGTGGAGAGCGAGCTGGACGCAGGTACGCAAGAAGTATGCCTCATGGTGCCCTTCAGCCGCTATGCTTTGGTCAGCCGCTTGCACGCCATGGGCGGTGTGCTGCAACAGCGTCATAGTGAGGAGGGTGTGGAAATGCGCATGCGCATTACGCCCCAAAATGTAAAATTTGCCTGTCGGGAAGGGGCAAAGGTGCTCAGCGGCGAAAAGAAATAGTTGCTTAAATGTTACGGAAATGATACAATAAAGCGAAAGGTCGTGATGGGACTTGCTGCTGGGAAAGGTGCTTTCCATCGTCGCCGCATCCGCCGCCCTGCTGGACGGCAGTATGAAAGCGGCGCTGCCGGATAAAAATATGGAAGGAACGATGTTCCTCATCAACCGCCAGCACGCGGTGAGCGAATTTTTTGTGCCCGAAGCGCTGCGCAAGGTGGAGGCCACCGGTATGTCCCAGTCCATGCGCGATGACGCAGCCACGGCGCTGGAGGAGATGTTCGCCGCTGCCAAGGAGGAGGGTATAACGCTCTCCACCGTATCTGGCTACCGCAGCTATTCCAAGCAGTCCACCATCTATTCGCGCAAGAAAGCCAGCCAGGGGGAGGAGGAGGCGGACCGCGTATCCGCCCGCCCCGGTACCAGCGAGCACCAGCTTGGCCTGGCGATGGACGTGGCCAGAAAGAACAGTTCCCAGTTGAATACCTCCTTCGCGGAAACCGAGGAGGGTCAGTGGGTGGCCGCCAATGCACACCGCTTCGGCTTCATCGTGCACTATCTCAAGGAATATGAGGACGTGACCGGCTATATGTACGAGCCATGGCACGTTCGCTATGTGGGCAGGGGGCAGGCCCAGGCCATCTATGAATCCGGCGTTCCCATGGAAACCTACATGACCGGCTATAAGCTGGGCGTGTATGATTTTTTAATTCATCAAGCTACGAATGAATGAGGTGCTCGCATGAACAAGCTGGTGTGCGGTATTCTGACGGTCATCCTGTGCCTGTCTGTGATCGGGGCGTGCGCGGAGGAAAGCGGCGCGCCCGAGGTGCGTTGGACCTATCCCGTATCGCTGACGGAGATCCAGTCCAAGTATGCGATGTTGGTCAATGCCGATAACATGCTGGATAAGGATTTCGAGCCTGACCCGCTGGTGAAGGTGACCGGCGTCAAGCGCGCTACGTCCGCCGCTGTGTACCTGGAGGAAACGGCGGCTAAGGCGCTTACGGAGATGTTTAACGCCGCGTCCTACGTCACGGAATACGTGTATGTCAACGAAAACGGCAAGGAAAAGACCGCCACCTATGACGAGGACACCGGCATGGTGCTCTACCTCAAGAGCGGATACCGTAGCTACGGCACGCAGTCTACCACTTATGCCAATTACCTGGCCCGCAACAACAACGTGGATGACGGCTACGTGGCCAAGCCCGGTTCCAGCGAGCATCAGACCGGTATCTGCGCCGATATTCTCAACGGCGATTACGCCGGCCGTCCCACCATGACGCAGGATTTCAAATGGACTCCTGAAGCCCAGTGGATGAAGGAAAACTGCGACACCTTCGGCTTTATCCTGCGCTTTCTGGAGGAAAAGGAAGATGTGACCGGTATCAAGTTTGAGCCGTGGCACTTCCGCTATGTGGGCAAGGAAATCGCCTCCTATATCATGGCCAACGGCATGACGTTGGAGGAATTTACCGAGGAAGCCCAGGCGGCCGTGGAGGAGTTTGAAAGCCGCGGCGGCGATGTGGAGGAGCAGCTGGCTTATGAATACGCCTGCCTGAATGCCCCGCCGGAAAGCTACGTGCTCGACGAAGTGGGCGAGGATGGCGACGCGGAGGTATCCCTCGTATTCTGAGGGGGATCGCTTTACTTTTTGCATGCGACAGGGTACAATGGTCCCTGGCGCAAAGGCGTACGAATGGATATGAACGAGGGCTGATATGGGCAAGACGATCGCCATTACCAATCAGAAGGGCGGCGTGGGCAAAACCACGACCGCGATCAACCTGGCTGCTTGTCTGGCCGAAGCGGGCAAGCGCGTGCTGCTGGTAGACCTGGACCCCCAGGGCAATACCACCAGTGGCATCGGCGGCAGCGCAGGCGCCCATTCGGTCTATGAGGCGCTGATGGGGCGTACACCGCTTTCTTCCTGCTTGCAAAGCACCTGCGTCAAGGGCCTGAGCCTGATCCCCGCGGATATCCGTCTGGCGGGCGCAGAGCTGGAACTTGTGGAGCTGGACCGGCGAGAATACCGGCTGCGGCATTTGCTAAAAACCATCGAAGGGGATTTTGATTTCCTTTTTGTGGATTGTCCTCCTTCGCTGGGGCTGCTCACGGTCAATGCCCTCACGGCAGCGCAGCGCGTGCTTATCCCCATCCAGTGCGAATACTATGCGCTGGAGGGCGTATCCAGCCTGATGAACACCGTCAACCGCGTCAAGCATGCCTTCAACCCCGGCCTTGATATTGAAGGGGTGCTGCTGACCATGCTGGATGCGCGTACCAACCTGGGCATTCAGGTGGTGGATTCGGTCAAGAAGCATTTCAAAAGCCGCGTGTTCGCCACGGCGATCCCGCGCAATGTACGTCTGGGCGAAGCGCCCAGCCACGGCCTGCCAATTCATCTGTACGATCCCCGCAGCCTGGGGGCGGACAGCTATCGCAGGCTGGCACAGGAGTTTTTGCAGCGCAACAGATAGGAGTCGGTGAAGATGAAACGCGGCGGACTCGGCAGGGGCCTGGATGTGCTTTTGCCACAGAACGGCGAATTGCTGGAAACGGTGGTGCGCGATATCTCCATCGACGAGATCGACCCCAACGCCTCCCAGCCAAGGCGGGATTTTGACAAGGAAGCGTTGGAGCAGCTGGCTGACAGCATCCGTGAGGCGGGTGTGCTTTCGCCCATTCTAGTGGTGGAAAACGGCATGCGCTACCGCATTGTGGCGGGCGAGCGCCGCTACCGCGCTGCACGCCTGGCGGGGCTGGATACGGTGCCCTGCATCGTGCGCAGCATGACTAACGAACAACAGATGGAGGCGGCGCTGATCGAAAACCTGCAGCGCCAGGACCTTAATCCCATCGAAGAAGCCGCTGCCATCCGCAGCCTTATGCAGGAATGCGGCTATACGCAGGAGCAGGCTGCGCGCAAGCTGGGCAAGAGCCGCCCGGCCATCGCCAACGCGCTGCGGCTGCTGAATTTGCCCAAAGCAGTGACCGACCTGGTAGTCACGGGAGATCTGTCTGCCGGCCACGCGCGTGTGCTGGCCGGTCTGGACAGTGAGACGCGTCAGCTGGAATTGGCGCATCAATGCGTGCTACATGGGTATAGCGTGCGTAAACTGGAAGAGATGGCCAAGGCACGTACCGCTGTGCGCCAGCCGGCTTCCAAGCGGGAGACAGGCCCCGAATTGATGGCGCTGCAAAATGCCATGCGCGAGGCCCTGGGCCTGAAAACCACGCTCTCCGGCACGGAGACGCGGGGTAAAATTACGCTTTCCTATAACAGCGCGCAGGAGCTGGAACACCTCTATGAGGTGATAGGACGTTTGCTGGGTTAATCCCGGAAAGGTGGTATCGCCGTATGCGAGTCAACTCCAACAAGAAGATCCACAAAATGAAGCGCGATCCCTACAAAACGCTGCTTCGCACTGCCGGCATCCTGGCGATAGTGGTGGTGGTGGGCGTCGGCGTGTTTTATCTGTGCTCTTTGGCAGTCACGAGCGATTACGTTTCTACCCGCAACCGCATTGAAAACGAAAACGCCGAGGCTGAGCTGGAGTTCAACGCCATGATGAACGAGCTGCGCGCCGAACAAAATGCCGCGCTTATGCCTGACACCGGCGTGGTATCCTCTGCGGATTTGCCATCCTGGGAAAAAAACCTCAACGGTACCCTCTGGCGCATCGAGGATGAAAGCAACGCCGGGCTGGAAAACACCAGCACCATCACACTGGACCGCGCGTCCCTTATCAATGGAGGACTGCTGCTGGTTAATCCATGGCATTCTTTGCCCGCGGATTTTTCCACCGATGGGTTGGTGAGCGTGGGCACGGCCAGTAACTTCCAGATTCAGGTGCAGGATAACAGCGTACAGGTGTTTCAGCCTGCCTATGACGCGCTCAGCGAGGCGCTGACCGCTGCCAAGGAAGAAGCGGGACTTGAGTACTACATCGTGATGGAGGGCTACCGTTCGGTCGAGGCGCAGGAAGAACTTTTTAACGCTGAAATGGAAAAACTCTCCTCCCGGTATTCTGGCAATACCCTTATTGAGGAAACCAAAAAGAACGTCAACTATCCCGGCAACAGCGACTATCACACTGGCATGTCCTTCCGAATGGACGTGTATCAGCGTGGCAACTCTGAGCTTAATGATCTGAAATTCCAGGCTGAATCGGAACAAGGTGCATGGCTGACAGAAAATTGTTGGCGCTTTGGCATCATCTTCCGTTTCCCAACGGCCGACTTCCCCAAGGGCTGGGAGGACAAGAGCTATAAGACCGGCGTTTCCGCACAGCTCAATCTCTACCGCTATGTGGGCAAGGCGCATTCCGCTGCCATGCGCGTGCTGGATCTGTGCCTGGAGGAATATATTGAGTTCCTGATTGCGCACCCGCATATCTGCATCTATGAGGATGGCGCGCTCAAATATGAGATCGTGCGCATCAAGGTCGCTGACGATACGCAGAGTGTGCAGCTGCCCGTACCCAACCCCGCCAGCAGTTATCAGGCCAGCCTGGACAATATGGGTGGCGTGGTAATGGCCTATACGTACTGACCTACGCCATTGGTCACGACAAATCGGGAGGACGGCTTGAGCCGTTCTCCCGCTGCTTTTTTAAGGATAAGGAGGAAAAAAGCGTGATTCCCCGTGTGTTTACACTTAAAAATGGTACAACAGCCCTGCTCAGAACGGCTGCACCGGAAGACGCATCGAAGATGATCGCTTATTTGCGCGCATGCGCGGAGGAAACGGACTTCCTTCTGCGCGTGCCGGAAGAGTGGGATATTCCCGTAGAAACGGAAGAAGCACTTTTGCGGGATATGGCCCGTCAGCAGGGTAGCCGCATGCTGGCCTGTATCGTAAACGGGGAGATTGCCGGTACCTGCCAGATTGTCTGCATGAATCGGGTTAAAACCAGACATCGCGCCACAGTTTCTATTGCGTTGCGCAGGGCATATTGGGGAGAGGGGATTCCTGGGCCCATGTTTGAGGAAATGGAAGCCTTTGCTCGCAACAGTGGCGCGATACAGCTGGAACTGGCCTATGTACAGGGAAATGAGCGGGCACGCCGTCTGTATGAACGGATGGGCTTTGTGGAAACAGGCCGTGGCCCCGATGCCATTCGTTTACGGGATGGTACGCTCCTGGACGAGATTTTCATGATGAAAAAGCTGTAGAAGAAAACGACACGGGCTCGTTCCCTTGATTGGGATACGGGCCCGTGTCGTTTGTGCGCCGTCAGACCGTCAAATCTGCGAGGGTGCAGGATATTGCGCGCTGCAAATCCGCCGGGGTCATTTCTACCTGATAGCCAATCTTGCCAGCACTGAAAATGACCGTATCGCACAGCTCGACTGTTTCATCCACCGCCGTAGGAAAGGTTTTCTTCATGCCGATGGGGGAGCAGCCGCCATGAATGTACCCTGTGAGGGGTAGGAGGTCCTTGCTTTTGAGCATGGCGATGCTTTTTTCATCTACGGCTGCGGCAGCTTTCTTGAGCGAAAGTTCTTCCGCAACAGGAATAACAAATACATAATATCGCCGCGAAGCGCCCTGTGTCACCAGGGTTTTAAATACATGCGACGGGTCCTCTCCCATCAGGCGCGCAGCTTCCACACCGCTGGGCACGGTGCCGTCTGCCGGATAGGAATGCGGCGTATAGGGAATGCCCATGCCGTCCAGCAGACGCATTACGTTGGTTTTATCCACCGGAAAACACCTTCTTTAGCAGAGAAAGACTCTTTTATCAGTCCAGTGTGCTGGTAGGCGCATTACATTTCAGGCAGGGACTATACTTCCCAAGATACTCGCTCAGCTCGCTGTAGAGGAAAGTGCCGGTCAGGGGCAGATATTCCTCCTTCACGCTGGGGCAGTAAGGATCTAGGTGGTAAAAACTGCCGCCGTTGACGTTATAGTACAAGGTCGTGTCACCTGCGGGCGCGGGGGTTACAGTGGTGCGCGGGGTGGCAGTGGCTTCCGCCACACTCAGGTTGTTGACCACGTTTTCTTCGGAGCTTTGCAGCTCGTCGTTGGTAGCAAGGGAATTGGGGTCTACGTACCACTCATCGCCTTCCTTGGTCATGATGACCATAAAGCGGTAGATGGAGGGGTCCTTGCCATTGTTTTTGTTGATGGTAGCGGTCATGGTCACAGTGCGGCTGTTATCCTGATCCGTACCGGAGATTTCTTCAATGGTGTATTCCTCCGGTGTGCGGTTGGCCAGCAACATAAACAGCGCTGTAGAGGGATTTTCCTGTGCGCTGGCCCAGCTGGGCTGCACCAGTCGGACCATCTCCTGCGGGTTGTTGCTCTGCCACAGGGCCATAAAGGTTTCCAAACGCTGCTCAGCTTCCGAAGGACCAGAGGGGGTAGGCACCGGGGTAGGCGAAGGCGTTTCGGCGGTCATGCCTGCGGCGGCGACAGCAGCATCAGGAGTGGGACTGGACTGCACGGAGGCCGGCTGACTGCCTGGCGCGCCTGTGCGAAGCACATCGCGTCCGCCCTGCATCATCATGGCAACGGTGACGATGCAAAGCGCCACATACACCATGCTCACGATCAGCCGGGTAACGGAAGAAAACATCTGCCGGTACCACATGCCGCCCACGCCCACTACACACAGGCCCAGAAACACGTAGCGGATTACATCCAGAGAGGAGGGCACAAACAGGCAGGGGATAAAAACCAGCGGCAAGAGCCCAAACAGAAACACGGACCATAGCCGGTCAGCATTGAAAGGCGTGCGTTCATGCGCGGGCTGACGTGGCGGGGTGCGCAGATTGAACATAGGCTGTTGGGGTGCGCCTGCGGCAGCCTGTGGTTGTGCGGGCGAAAAAGGAGGTGGCTGCATGCCGCCGAAAGCTGAAGCCTGCGGCGGAGTCATTGCCCCCTGTGGCATGTAGCCGGGCATGGACTGTCCCATGGATGCCGTTCCCTGCATAGCGGACGGCATGGGTGAAAAACCGTACATGGCAGGCTGCACGGCGGGACGCATGGGCTGCGGCTGCCCGGGCTGCATGGCCTGCGAGGGAACAGCCTGGGACTGAGGGGGCTGTGCTGAAGGCGGCACAAAACCCTGGCTACGCGGCGAGAAACCCAGATTCGAACTGTTGAACGCAGCCGCACTATTACCCAGAGGCGGCACGGAATTGGCAGCTCCCGGCGTGAAGCTTTGAAAGGGGGGCTGGGCTGCCATGGGCTGAATAAAATTGGGCGAGGCGAACGGAATCTGTGCCGTGCCCTGCACAGGCGCTGAAAAATAGGGCGGCATCCCAGCAAATCCTCCCTGCGGAGGTGTGGATTGCCCAAAAGCCTGCGGCGGCTGCGTTTGCGGCGCAGTGGGCGGCATCGTGGGAGCGGGCTGCGGAACCTTAGAAAAATCAGGCGTTTCCGGAGCCTGCCGCACAGGGGTCTTTTTCATCAAACCGCGCTTCTGCATCCCATAGGTTGGGGTGGAAGCGTACTTCATGCGGTTGGCGTTCATGCTACATCTCCTTAGCGTGGCCGTGAGTGCGGGTCCAAAAAAGGCGGTGCGTGCGGGCACGCAGATTCCTTTCTATTATAGCACATATTGCGTCTTTGTAAACACGGCGTACCGTTTTACAAAAGAAAAGTAACACTTTTTGGAAAAATCCTGGAAGCCTGCATCGAAAAGCAAAGCCTGCAAGCCAAAAATCGAATGCAGCGCCGCTGAAAGCTCGCGACAAATACGTAACAATTTCAGTGCCTGAAATCCTTTTAGCGAATCAGTTGCGAAAACAGAGACAATCATGTATAATTATCCTGATCTGTTGCGCATTTGCGAATGGGTCAGCATTGTGGGCGGCTTGCCGCCGCGCAAGGAGGCGCAGGACAAACATGGAGTGCAAGATCAAAAATGACATAGGCACGATCTACATCACAGAGGACGTGATGCTCAAGGTGGTCGGCTACGCGGCGCTGGAGTGTTACGGCATCGTGGCCATGTCCAGCAAACGGGCCAAGGACGGTCTGGTGGAATGGCTGGGCCGCGAAAACCTGTCCAAGGGCGTTCAGCTCAAGCTGGTGGACGACATGCTGGATGTGGATCTGTTCATCATCGTGGAATACGGCATTTCCATCGCCGAGGTTTGCAAGACCATCGTGGAAACGGTGCGCTACAAGCTGGAAAGCATGACGGGCGTAAAGGTGCGCCGGGTTAACATATCCGTTGAGGGCGTTCGCGTCTGATTATTTGCGTGTCGGGAGGAAGAACCTTTGATACAGACCAAGACGATTGACGGCGTGCTGCTGCGCGATATGGTGGTGACCGGCGCGGCCCTGCTGGAAAAGAACCGCGAAGCGGTGGATGCCCTGAATGTTTTCCCTGTTCCGGATGGCGATACGGGCACCAATATGAGCCTGACCATGGCCTCCGCCACCAAGGAGGTTAACCAGAAGGAATATCTTAGTGCAGGTGAGGCGGCTGCCGCACTGGCCAAGGGCGCGCTGCGCGGCGCACGCGGCAACAGCGGCGTGATCACCTCTCAGCTCTACCGTGGCTTTGCGCGTGCGCTGGAGGGTGTGGAACGCATTACTCCCACGCAGTTTGCCGAGGCGCTCCGGCGCGGCGCGGAAACAGCCTATAAGGCGGTTATGAAGCCCAAGGAGGGTACCATCCTCACCGTGGCACGCGTCATCGCCGAGGAGGCGGTCAAGCAGGCCGAGCGTGCGCCTGAGGATTATGATGCGCTGTTTACCAACATCCTTACTACCGGCGATGCCATCCTCAAAAAGACGCAGCAGATGTTGCCCGCGCTGACCCAGGCCGGCGTGGTGGACGCTGGCGGACGCGGACTTTTGCTCATCTACATGGGCTATGCCGCATGCCTGCGCGGCGAGGAGGTACCCACCGAAAAGCTGGAGCTGTCTGGCGACGGTACCGCTTCCTTTGAGGATGATCACGACGCTATCGGCGAAATCAAGTTCGCCTACTGCACCGAGTTTCTGATTCAGAATCTGTATCCCGATATTCTGGAGGAGGACATCGACTCCTTCCGCCGCCGTCTCAACCGCATCGGTGACTGCGTACTGGTGGTGGGCGATTTGAGTCTGGTCAAGGTGCATGTGCACACCAACGAACCCGGCAAGGCGCTGGAATACGGCCTGACCCTGGGCGAGCTTGTCAACCTCAAGATTGAAAACATGGTTCAGCAGCGCCGCGACAATCAGGCCGCCGCGCAGCAGAAGGCCGAAGAGGAGACGCCCGAAAAGGAATACGGCATGGTGGCCGTATCTTTGGGTGAAGGCTTCAATCGGATCTTTACCGACCTTATGGTTGACCATGTGGTCGAGGGCGGGCAGACCATGAATCCCAGCATTGAAGACCTGTCCGAGGCCATTGAAAAAACGCACGCCAGGACGGTTTTCGTGCTGCCCAACAATGGAAACGTCATCCTGGCGGCCCAGCAGGCGGCTGAACTGTGCGAAGACAAGCGCGTGCTGGTGGTGCCCACCAAGAACGTGGCGATGGGCATTGCGGCCGCTGTGGCGTTCCAGCCCGAACAGAGCCCCGAGGACAACGCTGCCCATATGAATGAGGCCGCCCAGCGTGTGCGCACGGGCACCGTAACCTATGCCGTACGCGACAGCGAGCTGGATAACCTTCACATCCACGAGGGTGATATCATCGGCCTCTACAATGGTCAGATCCATACCGTGGGCAGCAACGTGCATGATGTGACCCGCGATTTGATGCGCGAGATCGTCACCGAGGATGATGAGCTGATCACTGTCTATTACGGCAAGGATACCGCCGAGGCGGACGCGCAGGCACTGACGGACGAGCTGGCCGAAATGTATGGCGACTGCGATGTGGAAATGCAGCCGGGCGGACAGCCGCTGTACTACTATCTGGTATCCGTGGAGTGAACATGCAGCTGACCGATCTCAAGGGCATTGGAAAAACCAGACTGGAAGCCTTACACGCAGCGGGCATCTGCTCGTTGCGTGATCTTTTATATGTTTTTCCTGTGCGTTATCGGGACCTGAGCAATCCTATCACCGTTACGCAGGCGCAGCCGGGGAAATCCGTCTGCCTGCTGCTTAGCCGCCGGGGAGAGGCAAAGCTGTCCCGTCATGGCAAGCTAAGCCGGGTGACCTGTACCTTTGCCGATGAAACAGGGCAAATTTCCGCCTGTTGGTTCAATCAGCCCTGGATGAGGGAACACCTCAACGCAGGTACGCGTTTTACCCTGTATGGCCGGGTGGAGGAAAGCGGCGCAGGCAAGAGGCTGATGAATCCTTCCATGGAAAAGGAGATTGGCGTCATTCCTGTCTACCGGGCGATACCAGGTGTGCCGCAGCGCCTGCATCAGGCGGCGGTGAGGCAGGCGTTGGAGGCCGCGGACCAGGCCTGCTTCGAAACCCTACCGCAAAGGCTCCTGGAACGCTATAGCCTATGGGACTGCGTCCGCGCCCTGCGTGCTGCGCACAGCCCTGCCTCTATGCAGGAGGCCGCGCAGGCACAGCGGCGCTTTGCCTTTGAGGACATGCTCTTGTACCAGGCATCGGTGCGGCTGATACGCGACGGGCGTGGTCCAGGCCCCTGTCTTGAGTTGCCTCCTGACGCGACGGATGTTTTCTGGCAAGCCATGCCCTTTGCACCCACCGGGGCGCAGCGCCGTACGCTGGTAGAAATTGCACGCGATTTGACCGCTTCGCGTGCCATGGCACGCATGGTGCAGGGCGACGTGGGCAGCGGCAAAACCGCCGTGGCCATGGGTGCGATGCTGCTATGTGCCAGAGCTGGATGGCAGGCGGCCCTCATGGCTCCCACAGAACTGCTTGCACGCCAGCACTACGAGGGAATGCGCTCCTTCTTTGAGGCACAGGGCTATTCTTGCGGCCTGTTGGTGGGCGGCATGCCCGCTGCGCAGCGCCGGGAAGCGTTGGAAAGCATCGCGTCGGGCACGTGGCAGGTGATAGTTGGTACACACGCGCTCATCAGCCGTGACGTAGTCTACTGCCGCCTGGGCCTGTGCGTGACCGATGAGCAGCACCGTTTCGGCGTGGCACAGCGCACTGCGCTTATCAACAAGGGTGGGGATGGCGTGCATGTTCCGCATCTGCTGGTGATGAGCGCCACGCCCATTCCCCGTTCGCTGGCGCTGGTGCTTTACGGCGATCTGGATCTGTCCATTATTGATGAGTTGCCGCCTGGACGCATGCCGGTCAATACGCGCATCGTGAGTGAAAGCAAGCGCGAGGGCATGTACGGCTTTCTTCGCGAACAGCTCAGCGCCGGACGGCAGGCCTATATCGTCTGTCCTCTGGTCGAGGAGGGGGACGATGAAGAGGATGGCGGCCTGAAGGCCGTCAAGGCACATGCGCAGGAGCTGGCCAGCGGACCGCTCAGGGAGTTTCGCGTGGGCCTGACCTATGGCGGCCAGCCTTCACGGGAAAAGACTGCTGCACTGGCGGAGTTTGCTGCGGGACGCACCCAGGTGCTGGTAGCCACAACCGTCATCGAGGTGGGGGTTAATGTGCCCAACGCCACAGTGATGATCGTCGAGGATGCAGACCGCTATGGCTTAGCCCAGCTTCATCAGCTCAGAGGCCGCGTGGGACGGGGGAGCGGGCAGAGCTGGTGCTTTCTCATGGCGCGGCCCAACGACCGTCTGCGGGCCCTGGCTGCGACAAATGACGGCTTCGAGGTGGCACGGGCAGACCTGGAGCAACGCGGGCCGGGTGAATTACTGGGCGCACGTCAGCATGGAACAGCAGCTTCGCTGGCTCTGGGCGATGCAGAGCTGCTCTATGAAGCGGCGCGCTGCGCCGAGGAACTGTGGACCCAGCCTGAATGGGCCACGGAGCGCGAAGCGGTGGCCTGCCTGGCCCGGCGGCGGCTTAAGCAGCTGGAGGAGCGCGTCTCTATCAGCTGAAGAATGAAGATTGAAAAATACCCGGCGTGGCGGTACAATAATCAGGGTACAATGCTCCGAAAGAAAGGATGTTATCATGCACATCGTGCTTTACGAGCCGGAAATTCCTCAGAATACGGGCAATATCGCGCGCACCTGCGCAGCCACGGGCAGCATACTGCATCTGATCGAACCCCTGGGTTTTGAGCTGTCGGACCGCTATCTCAAGCGTGCCGGGCTGGATTACTGGCACATGATGCAGTATCGCGTATATGCCAATTTTGAATGCTTTTTGCAGGCGTGGCCGAATGCGCACATGCACTTTCTAACCACTAAAGCCCCGCGCGCCTATACGGAGACAACATACGGACCGGATGACTTTCTCGTTTTCGGCTGCGAAACGCGCGGCCTGCCGGAGTCGCTGCTTTCGCGCGTGTATGACCGCTGTGTGCGTATTCCCATGGCGCCTGGCGCGCGCAGCCTGAATTTGAGCAATTCCGTGGCCATCGTCATCTACGAGGCGCTCAGGCAACAGGGCTTTTCCGGCCTTGAGGCCCATGGCAGCCTGACGGGGCGCGAAGATGCCTCCGCCCCGTGGATGGATTACGTGTGACCATTCGTTGTCACAGCAGGGAGGGATGCATATGGACCAACGTACGCGCCGTTTTAAGCGCCGTGAACATCAGGAAGAGGAACTGCGCCTGGACGATGTGTTGGAACCCTATGAGCAGGAAGAGCAGCTTGACTATGAGGAAAACGGGCAAGCCTTCGAACCCTACGAAGAGGACCAGCCGTCCTATGGGCAGGACCAGCCACCCTATGACGCTCAGCAGCCTTTTGAGCCTGCGTATCCTGAGGATGGGGAACCCTATGATGACGATCAGACCTCCTATGCCGACCCCTATGGCGAGGAGTATTCCGACTATCACGAGGCCATGGACGAGGCTATGAACCAGGCGGGCCGCTTCCGGGTAGCCATGGGTGTATTTGACACCGTGAGCATTCTGGTGGGCATAGGCGTAATTTTGCTGCTTGTGGCAATGCTGGTATCGCTTATAGGGTGGCTCAGGTCGGATATTCTCCATTCGGCGCTGCTTTTGCAAAGCGGCCTGCAATAACCGCTCGCGGAGGAAAGCCGTCATGCGTATTTCATGGGAGCAGCTAAGCCAGAATATTGAAAGCTGCCAGGCATGTACGTTGGCCTCCGGGTGCCTTCATAAGGTGCCCGGTCAGGGCGACCCGCATGCGCCGCTGATGCTGATCGGGGAAGGGCCGGGACGGCAGGAAGACCTGGAGGGCCTGGCTTTTGTGGGCCCTGCGGGTCAGCTGCTCACACGCATGCTCGCCGCCATTTCGCTTCCGCGCGACCGCGTGTACATCTGCAATGTGGTTAAGTGCCGCCCGCCGAATAACCGCCAGCCTACGCCAGAAGAAATGTCCGCGTGCCTTCCGCATCTGCGCGGGCAGGTGGCGCTGGTGCGGCCGCAGGTGATTCTGCTGCTGGGCGCTACGGCTGTGGCGGCCGTGCTCGGGCCGAACGAGCGCATCACGCGCTGCCGTGGCCGGTGGTTTGAGCGCAAGTGCACGCATATTATCGCCACCTATCACCCCTCGGCTTTGCTGCGAGATCCTTCAAAAAAACGCGCTGCGTGGGAGGATTTGCAAAGCCTGCGGCAGCGGCTCATTGAACTTTCGCTCTATCCCGACCTTTTGAAGGAGGAAAGGCCATGAATGCCATGGACCGGTTTCGCAGGGAATGCACGGCTTTTTTTGACGCACTGGAGGCCGGGGCTCAAAAGCCGTTGGTCTTTGGCGATGGCCCGGCGGATGGCCCGGTGCTCATGCTGGTGGGCGAGGCGCCCGGCGAGCAGGAGGCACTGGAGGGCAGGCCCTTTGTGGGCAAGGCCGGACGCAACCTGGCCGGCTTTCTGGAGGCGCTGGGCCTGCGACGTGGCGAGATCTACATCACCAATGTCGTGAAGGTAAGACCCACGCGAGTAAGCGCCGCGGGCCGTGTGGTTAACCGTCCGCCCAGCCGCGAGGAAAAGGCGCTTTTCACCCCGTGGCTGATGCGCGAAATCGCAGTCGTGCGTCCCAAGGCGTTGGTCACGCTGGGAAATGTGGCGCTGCAAGCCTTCGTCCGCGACACCGTGGGACAGGCGCATGGTACCTGGCGGCGCGCTGTGGTGGCTCCGCCGGAAGCGGCCGCTTTTACGCTTCCGCTGTTTGCGCTTTACCATCCCGCCTCGGTGATCTACAATCCGGCCCTGAAAGAGCGCTATGAACAGGATCTGGCGGCACTTGCCGCATCGCTTCGCGCACCCTCAAACGGCCCATGCGACATTTGAGCATACCATTTGCGGCCTTAAGCACACGCCGCATGACAAATGATCGCCTATGTGGTAGGATAGCGTTGAAGCCGCGGGCCTGCCCGCTGGTCAAACGGGAGGGAAGAATATGTGGGAATTGCTTTTGGCGAATCTGCCCATCGTCGCCTGTTTTCTGCTGGGACTGGGCCTTTTGATCATGGAGGTGTTCATGCCGGGCTTTGGCCTGCCGGGTATCTCGGGTATCATTCTTGAGGTGGTGACCATCGTGCTTACCTACGTGTGGCACGGCGGCTTAGCTGCGTTGGGGGTGACGCTGATCATTCTGGCGGTCGTCGGCATAGTAATATCGCTGGCGCTGCGCTCAGTCAACAAAGGCCGATTGTCCAAATCGCCTATTATTCTTAACGAAGAAGAAAGTACTGCTGATGGTTATGTAGCAACGCGGGACATGGAGGTCTTTTTGGGCAAGGAGGGCGTGACCACCACCGTGCTGCGGCCCGCCGGCATGGCCGAATTTGACGGCGTGAAGCTCAATGTTGTGGCCGACGGCGAATATATTCCCAAGGATGTGCGTGTGCGGGTGGACCATGTGGAAGGCGCGCGCGTGGTAGTGCGCAAGCTGCGCACCGCAGAGGAGTAATCAATCATTCGCGTCTGCCACCTGGAAAGGGGAAGGTGGGCAGGCGTAGTAAAGTAATAAGGAGGAATCATTATGAATGCACAATCCTTGCTCATGTCGGCAGCCTATTACATGGGGGACCCAGGCAGCCCGCTCAGTACGGTATTGTGGATTGGCCTTGCCATTCTGGTGGCGTTCATTCTGGTGGTGGTGTTCCTGCGCTTCGTGCCGCTGGGCTTGTGGATTACCTCGCTGGCGGCGGGCGTGCATGTCAGCATCAGCTCTCTGGTGGGCATGCGGCTGCGCCGCATCCAGCCCAAGCGCCTGGTAGAGCCGCTCATCAAGGCGCGCAAGGCCGGGTTGGACGTGACCCTTTCCAAGTTGGAAACACATTTGCTGGCTGGAGGCAACGTCGATCGCGTGATTAACGCGCTTATCGCTGCTCAGCGCTCCAATATTGAAATGCCCTTTGAAAAGGCCTCTGCCATCGATCTGGCAGGCCGTGACGTGCTGCAGGCCGTGCAGATGAGCGTAACTCCCAAGGTGATTGAAACGCCTGTGGTAGCCGCCATTGCCAAGGACGGCATCGAGCTGCGCGCCAAGGCCCGCGTGACTGTGCGTACCAACATCGAGCGCCTGGTCGGCGGCGCGGGAGAAGAAACCATCATCGCCCGCGTGGGCGAGGGCATCGTCACCACTGTGGGTTCCAGCGAAACCCACAAGCAGGTGCTGGAAAACCCGGACCTGATCAGCCGTACGGTGCTTAATAAGGGACTGGACGCTGGTACAGCTTACGAAATTCTGTCTATTGACATCGCGGATGTGGATGTGGGCCGCAACGTAGGCGCACAGCTGCAAATGGATCAGGCGGAAGCTGACCGCCGCATCGCTCAGGCCCGCGCTGAGGAACGCCGCGCCATGGCTGTGGCGCGCGAGCAGGAGATGAAGGCTTCCGTGCAGGAGATGCGCGCCCGCGTAGTCGAGGCCGAGGCCGAGGTGCCCAAGGCCATGGCTGCTGCGCTTCGCGAAGGCAAACTGGGCGTGATGGACTACTACCAGATGAAAAACGTGGAGGCCGATACCAATATGCGTGATAGCATCTCCAAGGTGAGCACGCCTTCCGTAAATCCCGAGAATAAGAAATAACGGCGGTGCAGCCGTATGTCGGGAGGTGGATGAATGGACGCCATTCTGACGTTGCTGATCGTATTTTGGATTGTAAAGTCGATTGGTAAGTCCGTCAGCCGGCAGAAAAAGACGGGACAGAAGAAAGTGGATTCCCGACGGGCAAACGGTCGGACGGTTCAGCCGTCCGACGCTTCCGTCGGGGACCAGCCCGTTTCGCCTGCTGCACAGGGCACGCAGATAACCTTTATGATGCCGCCGTTGGAAGACCAGCCTGCTGCGCAGCCTGCGTATACAGGCAGCCTTGGGGCCGCTTCTACCGAGGGACAGGATACCTGCGACCCCACTTTGGGCCATGACCGGACCAGAGCTGCTGCTAAAGAGAGCGGCCAGGAAAGCAGGTATTCTGCTGCACGGGAAAAGGCTGAAAAAACGATCCGTTGCCGTCCTGTACCGGTCGAAAACGAGATCTGTACGCAGGAGCCGGTAACCATGCCCCAGCTTGATGCTCAAGCGTTAATCCAGGGTGTGGTCATGAGCGAAATCTTAAAACGCCCAAATGAACGCAAATGGGGCTGGCGATAACGCCGCCCCTTTTTTAGAAGAAACAGGAGAGGAAGAACGACCGCTATGGAAGAATTGCGCGTGCTGATTGCCGACGATGACGCCGGCATGCGTACCGTGATGCGCAAGATTATTGCAAAGGTGGAGGGTTTTACGCTGGTAGCTGAGGCGGGAGATGGAAAAACCACGCTGGAATTGGCTGAACAGCTTAAACCCAACGTGGTCTTTCTGGATGTGGAGATGCCTCAGATGAGCGGTGTGGAATGCGCCCGCGCCATTCAGGACATGGACCCGGCCATTATCATCATTTTTGCCACGGCACACGACACCTATATGGGCGACGCTTTTGAGGTGTACGCTTTTGACTATCTGGTCAAACCCTTCAAGGTGGACCGTGTGATTCAAACGCTGGAACGTGCACGTGACCGCCTGTTCAGACGGGATGTAAAACCTGTGGGAGCGCCGGTGCCCGCTGTTGCGCACACGATAGAGGGCAGGCTGATGTTGCGCCACCGTGAGGGTGTGAGCTTCATCGACCTTCAGGACATCCTCCTGGTGCAGCGTGAGGACCGTGCCACGGTGCTTTACACGGCGGACGGGGGACGATACGTAACCGGGGATTCCCTGGCCGAGATGGAGGAACGCCTGCACAGCGATGCGTTTTTCCGCTGCCATAAATCCTATATCATCAACCTAAACCATATCAAGGACATCACGCCCTATGGCCGGTGGACCTATGTGGTGCGGCTGGAAAACACCAAGCACGATGCGCTTATTACTCACGAAAAATATGAAGAGCTGGAGCGGATGTTCCGTTAATCCTTTACAGAGAGTACAGGATACCGCCCAGCACGCCTGCCCCTGCCATCACCCAGATGGGATCGGGCTTGAAAATGCGAAGTGCTGCCAACGCCAGCGCGAAAATACCAAGCGCCCTCAGGTCCAATAAGGAAAGGCTGATGACTTCGCTGCCAAACAGCGCCAGAAGCAATATGCTCAGCCCCGCCGACGCGATCATCGCGACCACGGCGGGGCGAACGCCGCCCAAGACGCCCTGGATGACCGACAGGCTGCGGTAGCGGTAATACACCCATGCCAGCAGCAGCGCAATCACGCAGGAGGGCAGCACGCAGCCCGCTGTGGCCACTAGCGCGCCGCTTACGCCCGCGATGCGCATACCCACAAATGTGGCGGAGTTGATGGCGATAGGGCCGGGCGTCATTTGCGAAAGTGTGACGATGTCAGTAAACTCCGTAAGCGTCAGCCACGGATGCACTTCGACTACCTGATGCTGAATCAGCGGCATGGCGGCATATCCCCCGCCGATGCTGAACAGGCCAATCTGGAAAAAACTCCACAACAGCTGCCAGTAAATCATGCCGCCGCCCCCTTCTTTGTATCGCTGCGCCACTGGGCCAGTCCGATGAGCGCGCATGCAAGCAGAATCAAAAGAATGTGCACATCGAAAAACCAGGAGGCGATGAATGCGCCCGCCAGCGTCACGATGGGTACGGCCCGTTTGCGGCCAATGATCTGCCCGGCCATGGTCAGCACCACGTCGAAGATGACCGCCGCCACACCTGCCTGCATGCCCTTCATCACCCGGCTGACGATCAGGTTGGAGCGGAATGCATCATAAAAGAGGGATATTATCGACAAAATGACTAGTGGAGGGATAACTGTGCCGAGCATGGTCACCAGCGCCCCCGGCACGCCCGCCACCCGGTAGCCCAGCAAAATGGCGGCGTTGACTGCAATCGGCCCCGGAGATGACTGAGCGATGGCCGTTAAATCCAGCATCTCCTGTTCTTCCAGCCAGCCCAGACGGTCCACAAACTGCTTGCGCATCAGCGGAATAATGACATATCCCCCGCCGAAGGTGAAGGCGCTCAGTTTGAAAGTAGACAAAAACAAAATGCCAAAGGTATGCGCATCATGGCGCATGGACAGCCCCCCTTTTCCATTTGATTGCTAAGTATAGCACGCGTCCCACAGGCTGACAAGCACAGAGGGATTTTTTTTATTTGAGGGCTTGACAGAAGTCAAGGAATACGCTAAAATGAACATCGTTCATATGAACAATGTTCATTTTAAAGGAGGAGGAGCAATGAAAGCTGCGGCAACCTGCCGGGAGGATATCCTGCACGCCGCCATCACGCTAAAGCAAAACGCCGGAGAGATCAGCATGCGGCAGATCGCGCAGGCTTGCGGGGTAGCGGTGGGTACGGTGTACCATTACTTTCCCGATAAAACGTCGCTGCTGATTGCCGCCGTGGGAGCGGTGTGGCAAGAGATCTTTGCGCCGCTGATGCAGCCCGGCCTGTCCAAAGATGCTCTTTCGCTGGTAGAAACCGTAGGCAGATGCATCCGTGAGGGCAGACAGCGCTATCCGGGGTTTTTTTCAGCTCATGGACTGGCCTTTGACGATGTGGCACGAGGGCGTGCTGCGATGGAGGAAGTTACCGGACACATGCGCGCCATGCTGGTGGAAGCATTCCGGCCCGGTGCAGTGGGATTGCCCGAACCTCTTACGCCGCAGACACTTGCGGATTTTACATTGGATTGTTTCAAAATGGACCTGATGACCGGGCGCGACCGTACGGCACTGATCAAAGCGCTGTTGATGGGCGTGCTTACAGACGGAAAGGAAGAATGACTATGCAGGCAATTATGGAAACCGTTTTTGATATTTTTTACCTTACGACCGTATTATTTCTGGGAGTGCGCATGCTGCACACGAGCGGCGCAAACCGGCAGCACCGGCTGTTTGGCCTGATGGCCGTGACGCTGGGCGCTGGCGACGCGTTCCATCTTGTTCCGCGTGCCATTGCTCTGTGCACCACAGGCCTGGAAAACTACACCACGGCACTTGGCGCGGGCAAGTTTATTACCTCCATTACCATGACGATCTTTTATGTCATTCTTTACTACGTGTGGCGGCTGCGCTATGATGTGAAGGGACAGAAGGGCCTGACGGCGCTGGTCTATGTACTGGCAGCCGTGCGCATCGCGCTGTGTCTGTTCCCGCAAAACCGCTGGCTGGATGCGGATGCTCCGGTCATCTGGGGCGTGTGGCGCAACATTCCCTTTGCCCTGCTGGGACTTTTGATCATTGTGCTGTTTTACCGCAGCGCAAGGGAGCATAGCGATCAGGCGTACCGCTGGATGTGGCTGACCATTGTACTCAGCTTTGCCTTCTATATTCCCGTGGTGCTCTGGGCCGATGCCGTGCCGCTGATTGGCATGCTGATGATTCCCAAGACCTGCGCCTATGTGTGGACCGTATGGATCGGGTACAGCGACATGAAAAAAACGGTGCATGCCTGACCGGCAAGGCCAAAGCCTGCATCCTGCCCCCTGAAAACAGCCACTTGGCGCCCCGCATCTTGCGCGGGGCGCCTATCTTTGTTCTGCTGGCGGTGCAAAGGAGGACGCACAATGAACATCAGGGTGGAGCATGTGCCGGGGGAAGTGCAGGTCATTCTGCGGGGCCCGGAGGACAGCGCTGAACTGCTTCGGATTCTGGCGCTGCTTGAGCAGGACGCTACCCGGCTGTGGGCCTGGGACGAGTACCGGCGCATGGTTGCCGTGCCTGTCCGGGACATTGTCTGGGGCGAAGTGGTGGATGAGAAGGTGTTCATCTATACCGCCTCGGAGATGTACCAGACGACGCTGGGACTGGGCATGCTGGAAAGCCGCTGGGAACGTCTGGGCCTGTTCCGATGTGCAAAATCCACACTGGTGAATCTAAACGCCATTCAGGCGCTGCGCAGCCTGGCTGGAAACCGGATTGAAGCCACGCTGAAAAACGGAGAAAAGATCGTTGGTTCGCGTCGCTATGCGCCCCTTTTACGGGAGAGAATTCAGGATGGAGGTTGACAGGATGAACCGTTTTCTCGGACTTTACCGCTGGGCCATGCAGATGAAGCTGCGCATGGGGATCTATACCCTTGCTTTGCTGCTGTGCAAAATGGCATGGAACGCCATACAGGGCGTGAATTATGTCCTTTCCCTGGAGATTGTGGGGATGTGGATTGCCTGCCTGATCTTTGCCATGGTGGAAACCGTCATTCTTCCGCAGGGGAAAAACCCCACCCCGCTTCGTACCGTGGCGTGGGTGCTGGTGGGAAATGGCATCTTCTGGGGCGGCTCTGTGTGGCTGGGCTGGTTTGCGGGCGGGCCCTTCTGGGGCGGCGCGCTGCTTGTGCTGCTGCTGGAGGCAGGCCTGGCGGCCATGTGGTTTGGCGACCATGTGGCTATGCGCGCTGACAGCGCGGTACTCAACCGCCAGCTGCGCGCCTTTCAACGCCGGCAGGCGGAGGCGGAGTCCGGGAAGGATGCAATGTAAGGGCGCAGCGGTTCCTTTCAGACGTCCTCCCATAGGATGAGGTGCGGCTTGTCAAAAGAACGGTCGCTTGCGGCATTGTAGGGGTCGATCAGCTCCGCGGTCTGCGCGTTTACCAGGATGGGACCCCAATAGGGGGAAACGGCGTCATACTGCTTTTTGCCGGATGCGTCCGGGGTTTCCGCGTCGGGGTACAAGTCGCCTTCCGCCACCCACGTGGGCAGGAGCGTAAAGGCAGAGCCCGTTTCGTTGAGCCATACGGCGTATCCCAGCCGCAGACTGGCAATTTTCCTCAGACGCCCTGTCCGGATGAGATCAAGATAGGTCTCCTTCACCCGCTCAAAGCTGCACAGCGGCACATCTTCAGCGAGAAGCGCGGCGGGGCTGAGCAGATGGAACTGAAGACTCTTGTACATTTCATCCAACCCGATGCTTTTCAGTCCCTGCGTGATGGCGATGGCCCCATGATATCGCTGCGTTTCCCGGTTGTTTGTACCGGCGTACCGCGTAAAGCTCTTCGCCGCGCCGCAGATGACGGGAATGCCATCAACCATCTGATCAAAATAGACCATGAGCGTCGCTTCCGATTCCGGCAGGGGATCGCCCGAATAGGTGTCGGTTCTGTAATCGTACTTCATGTCCCCCTGATAGGCGATGAGACGGTGGGGGAGAAGCGCGATGTTCTCGCCGGGATAGAGGCTCTCCCATGTCCGCAGTAAAAGCTCCTGCGCGTCCGCGACGGTTGTGGGGTTGTTGAATGCATAGGCCGTGTTCAGGTCAAATTCGCCAAACTGGCGGAGAATGGGGTACTGGTTGTATCCCTCCGGGATGGCGGAAGCGGGATGCGCTTTCTGTGCGGCGCTTTTAACCAGGCGGTTGGGCGAGTCGATACGCAGGATGCCTGTGCTTATCCACTGTTCGGTGTCGCCGCTGATAACGGACGCTTCGGCGGACCTGCCGTCAGCAAGGGGGACGGGGTCGGCCTCCATGACGGGGAAGCATTTCGCATCCGGCACCGCCACGTCCAGATCAATGGTGATCTCCCGGCCGAAGGCCTGCACAGTCTCGTGCCAGCCGTTTTGGCAGATTTTCCCAAGCCGTGAAAGCGTTTGGAAATCCGGGCTTTCCGCCCTTGCGACGGTCGTGCCGCTTAAGGCCAGCACAAGGCAGATATACGCATAAAGCAGACGGTGTTTCATATTTTTCCCTCCTGTTGTTCATTTTCATCACATCTGTGGCAACGCTTCCAGAAGTGTGTCGGGCGCTCGTTTCGGGCCTCTTTCTATAAAGAGTCCGAAGCGGGCGCTTTTGGTTCATAAAGATCAGAATTTTTTGGGGGCGACCCAAACGCCGACATGTCAAAGCGAAGCACAGGCGTTTCGTTTATCGATTCGCTTTTTACTCCCTTTTAACAAAAGCGGCACTTTCAGTTTAACATGTCCGCCATATACTTTCACTCGTAGAAAGAACCAAGGAGGGAAATGAACATGAAAAAGTTTCTGGGAATTCTTCTGAGCCTGACGCTGCTGGCCGGGGCAACCGCTGCAATGGCCGAGTTTGACTATGCGCAGGACATCACCGTGGTCAGCCGCGAGGAAGGCAGCGGCACGCGCGGCGCGTTCATCGAGCTGCTGGGCGTGGAAAAGAAAGATGAGGCCGGCAACAAAGTGGACTACACCACCGAGGAAGCCGTCATCACCAACAACACCAACGTGATGATGACCACCGTCGCCGGCAATGAGGCCGCCATAGGCTACTCCAGCATGGGCTCCCTGAACGACACCGTCAAGGCCCTCAAGGTGGACGGCGTGGAAGCCACGGTGGAAAACATCAAGTCCGGCGACTACAAGGTATCCCGTCCCTTCAACATTGCCACCAAGGGCGATGTGAGCGAGGTTGCGCAGGACTTCATCTCCTACATCCTTTCCGCTGAGGGCCAGGCCGTCGTGTCCGAGAACGGCTACATTCCGCTGGATGACGCCCCCGCCTATGCCGGCAAGCAGGTTTCCGGCAAGATCGTCGTGGCCGGTTCCTCCTCCGTCACCCCTGTGATGGAAAAGCTCAAGGAAGCCTACGCCGCCCTCAACCCCAACGCTGAAATCGAGATCCAGCAAAGCGACTCCACCACCGGCATGCAGAGCGCCATCGACGGCGTGTGCGACATCGGCATGGCTTCCCGCGCTCTCAAGGACAGCGAGCTGGAAGCGGGCCTGACCGGCACCACTATCGCCATGGACGGCATCGCCATCATCGTCAACCCTGCCAACCCCGTGGACAGCATGACCGTTGAAGAGATCGAGCAGATCTTCACCGGTGCCGTCACCACCTGGGAAGGCTTCCAGAAGTAAAACCATGAGCGGCAAGTTTCGTGAAACGGCCATGCGGTGCGTGTTCTGCGCTACCGCATGCGCCTGTATCCTGGCGGTTCTGCTGATTTGCTTCTTCCTCTTTGCCAACGGCCTGCCCTTCTTTGGCGAGGTCAGCCTGTGGGATTTCCTTACAGGCGAGAAGTGGAAGCCCAGCAACAACATCTTCGGGATTTTGCCCATGATTCTTGGCAGCGTGTATGTGACCGGCGGCGCCCTGCTTCTGGGCGCGCCGCTGGGCATCCTCGCAGCCATCTACCTGGTCAGGTTCTGCCCATCCCGCTTGTATCGAGTGCTCAAGCCTGCGGTGGCGCTGCTGGCCGGCATCCCTTCGGTGGTCTACGGCTTTTTCGGGCTGACGGCCATCGTGCCCTTTGTGAAGGAAACCTTCGGCGGGGACGGAAACAGCATGCTAACCGCATGCATCCTGCTGGCGATGATGATTCTTCCTACAATCATTCTGCAGGCGGAATCCGCGATTCGCGCAGTGCCCGAGAGCTACTTCGAAGGCAGCCTTGCCCTGGGGGCGACGAGGGAGGCCAGCGTGCTGCGCACGGTGGTTCCCGCCGCCAGAAGCGGTATTCTGGCTGCCATCATCCTGGGTGTGGGGCGCGCCGTGGGCGAGACCATGGCCGTGATGATGGTGGCGGGCAACCAGACCCGTATGCCCAAGGGTCTTTTGAAGGGCATCCGCACTATGACGGTCAACATCGTTATGGAAATGGGTTACGCGGCGGATTTACACCGCGAAGCCCTCATTGCTACCGGCGTGGTGCTGTTTGTGTTCATTTTGCTGATTAACGCGCTGTTTTCGGCGCTCAACAGGAGGCAGGTGCAATGAAACGGGTTCGTTTGATGCTCCAAAACGCGGCGCGATATCCGGGTTCGTTTCTGGTGCGCCTGCTGTGTGGGGCGGCAGCGCTGATCGTGGCTGGTGCGCTTGCGTTGATCATCGGCTACATCCTTATCACCGGTATCCCCAATCTCAAGCCCAGCCTGTTTGCGCTGGAATACAACAGCGAAAACGTCAGCCTGCTGCCCGCTTTGTTCAATACTGTCATCATGACGCTTCTGTCCCTGCTTCTGGCGGTGCCTCTGGGTGTGGGCGGGGCGATCTATCTGGCTGAATACGCCAATCGGTCCTCCAAGATCGTCAAGGCTGTGCGCCTCACCGCCGAAACGCTTGCAGGCATCCCGTCCATCCTGTATGGATTGTTCGGCATGATGTTTTTCGTGACAACGCTTCGGTGGAGCTACTCGCTTTTGGCGGGCGGAATGACGCTGGCGGTGATGATTCTGCCCCTCATTTTGCGCACTACAGAGGAAGCCCTGCTCTCCATCCCCGACAGCTACCGTGAGGGCAGCTTTGGCCTGGGTGCGGGCAGGCTACGCACGGTCACACGCATCGTGCTGCCTCCGGCCATGAGCGGCATCCTGGCGGGTGTGATTCTGGCCATCGGCCGCGTGGTAGGCGAAACCGCGGCCCTCATCTATACTGCCGGCACCGTGGCGGACTGGCCCAAGGGCGTGATGAGCTCCGGGCGCACGCTGGCGGTGCATATGTATGTGCTATCCGGCGAAGGTCTGCACGTAAGCGAGGCATCCGCCACGGCGGTGGTGCTGCTGGTGATCGTGGTGGGCATGAATGCCCTGAGCGCCTTCGCGGCCAAGAAACTGACAAGGGGATAGAGCATGGACAAGCTGAAAATCGAAAACCTCGATTTGTATTATGAAAAATTCCACGCGCTCAAGGGCATCAATCTGAGCATTCCGCGCAACCGCATCGCGGCGTTTATCGGGCCGTCCGGCTGCGGCAAGAGCACGCTGCTCAAAACCCTTAACCGCATGAATGACCTGGTGCCCGGCTGCCGAGTGACCGGTAAGGTGCTGCTGGATGGCACCGACGTGCTGACACCGGATACCGATGTGAACCTGCTGCGCAAGCGCGTGGGCATGGTGTTTCAAAAGCCCAATCCCTTTCCCATGAGTGTGTATGATAACATCGCTTACGGCCCGCGCACGCACGGCATCCACGGTCGGGCGCGTTTGGACGAATTGGTGGAGCAGTCCCTCAGGCAGGCGGCCATCTGGGACGAACTCAAGGACCGGCTGCAAAAAAGCGCCATGGCGCTTTCCGGTGGCCAGCAGCAAAGGCTGTGCATCGCACGCGCCTTGGCTGTTCAGCCCGAGGTGCTGCTTATGGACGAGGCGACATCCGCGCTGGACCCCATCTCCACAGGCAAAATCGAGGAGTTGGTGGTGGAGCTCAAGGAGCAGTACACCATCGTGATGGTCACGCACAACATGCAGCAGGCCCTGCGCGTAAGCGACCAGACCTCCTTTTTCCTGCTGGGAGAAATCGTGGAGACGGGTCCCACGGAAAAGCTGTTTTCAAACCCCCGCGAAAAGCGCACCGAGGATTACATCACAGGGAGGTTTGGCTGATATGCGCCGTCAATTTGACGAACAACTGGAGGAACTGGCCCGGGAGATGATCTCCATGGGCGCGATGATCGAAAGTGCCATTGACAAGGCGTGCGACGCGCTGATGCGCCATGATGTGGCGCTGGCCAAAAGCGTGATGGAATCCGATCACCTCATTGACCAGAAGGAGCGTACCATCGAAAGCATGTGCCTGCGGCTGCTTCTGATTCAGCAGCCCATTGCCCGCGACCTGCGAAAGGTCAGCTCTGCGCTGAAAATGATTACCGATATGGAGCGTGTGGGCGATCAAGCCGCGGACATCTGCGAAATTGTAACCGTCATGGACGGCATGGAGGGTCTGGACAATCCGGGACTGATGCGCGACATGGCGCGTGAAACCGTCAATATGGTGCATAAGGTCATTGACGCATACGTTGCCAGTGATGTACACTTGGCACGGGCGGTCATGGCGGCCGACGACGTGGTGGACGATCTGTTCATGCGCGTAAAGGCCGAGCTGATTGAGTTCCTGACGCATAACGCGTCGCGGGGCCAGCAGGCGCTTGATATTCTGATGATCGCCAAATACTTTGAACGCATCGGAGACCACGCCGTAAACATCGGGGAGTGGGTGGAATTCTCCGTAACGGGTTCCTATAAGGGAGAAGAGCTTCAATGATCTACGTCGTAGAAGACGATCCAGGTATCCGCGAGCTGGAGTGCTATGCGCTCAGACAAGCGGGCTTTGAGGCGCGCGGCTTTGAGGAAGGACAGTCCTTTCTGGAGGCCGTGCGCGTTCAACTGCCCCAGCTGGTGCTGCTGGATGTGATGCTGCCCGGAGAGGACGGCAACCGCCTGCTGGCCAGGCTTAAGCAGGATTCCCGCACGCGCCGCCTGCCGGTAATTATGGTCACGGCGCGTGGAGAGGAAATGGACAAGGTACAGGGCCTGGATGGCGGCGCGGACGACTATATCGTCAAACCTTTCGGCGTGATGGAGCTGCTCAGCCGCGTGCGGGCTGTGCTGCGCCGTGCCAAGGATGAACAGCCACAGGCTGAGCTTGCTGTTGGCGATTTGCGCATGGACGTGGCACGCCACCGGGTTTTTGCGGATGGACGCGACGTAACCCTTACCCATATGGAATTTGAACTGCTGCGCTACCTGCTGATCAACCGGGGCATTGCGCTTACGCGCGAACGCCTGCTGGATGCAGTGTGGGGCGTGGATTATCCCGGAGACACCCGCACTGTAGATGTGCATATGCGCACCCTGCGCGTAAAGCTGGGTCAGGCTAGCCGCTATCTGCAAACGGTACGCGGCGTAGGCTACCGATTGGAGGACGGGGATGCAGAAACGAATCTTTAGAGGGGCGCTGCTGCTTACGCTGGCTACGGCGCTGGTGATAGGCCTGTTGTCGGCAGCAGTGTATTACCACCGCTCCGGTGAACAGCTGGAAAGCCAGCTCTGGCAGGAACTGGATATGCTTTCCACTTTGATGGAGCAATCCGCAGATCAGGATGCCGAGGAAGCGGCGCTCAAGGCGCTGAATATGCCCAACCGCCTTACGTGGATTGCGCCGGACGGCACGGTGCGCTACGATAACCAGAGCAACGCTGCGAGCATGGAAAACCACCTTGGCCGCGAAGAAATCGCGCAGGCAAGCGAAACGGGAAGCGGATTTTCCAGGCGCTTTTCTCAAACCCTGCTGGAAGAGCAGCTCTATTGCGCCAAAAAGCTGGACGATGGTAGCTACCTGCGCGTGGCTGCTACGCAGAGCAGTCTGGCGGGTTCGTTGTGGCGTATGGGCTGGGCACTGGCGGCAGGTATTGCGGTGGTGCTGATTGTAGCGGCTGTACTTTCCCGGCTGTGGACGCAGTCGCTGGTGAGGCCCATTAACGAAATCAACCTGGAAAATCCGCTGCAAAACCGTGTTTACGATGAGCTGACGCCCATGCTGCGCCGCATGGCGGAGCAAAACCGCCGGCTGGAAACGCAGATGCAGGAAATTGATGCCAGACGGGGTGAGCTGGAAACCATCATCGGTCATATGAACGAGGGACTGCTCATTCTGGATGCGCACCGGCATGTGCTTTTGATGAACGACAGCGCGCGTGCCATTCTGCACACGGACCGGCCTGCGGATGGAAAAACGCCGCTCTCCGTGTACAACCGGTCGCAGACGCTGCTGGACACGGTGGAAAAGGCCATCGCGGAGGGCGGGGCGCACGCGGATATGAGCGCAGGCGGACGCGAATACCTGCTTACGGCCAGCACCGTGCGCCATAATGAGGGCCTTGTGGTGCTTCTGCAGGATGTGACCGAGCGCAACGCATCTGAGGCGGCACGCAAACGTTTCACCGCCAACGTTAGCCATGAGCTGCGCACACCCCTGACCACCATTTCCGGCTATGCGGAACTGATCCAGAGCGGAATGACCGAGCCTAAGGATATTCCAGTATTTGCCCGGAAAATCTACAATGAAAGCCGCCGCCTGCTTAAGCTGATTGAGGATATCATGCACCTGAGCAAGCTGGACGAAGGTTTTGCCGCGGGATGCCTGCGCAAAGTAGATTTGCTCGAGGCCGCCCGAGCAGCGGTAGAGGAAAACGCCGAAGCTGCCGGAGACCGCAATGTGACCGTGCGGCTGACGGGCGAGAGTGTTTTGATCAACGCTGACCCCACACTGCTTGACGAGATGCTCAGGAATGTGATCGAAAACGGCATCAAATATAACCGCTTGAACGGCGAAGTGCAGGTGGAGGTAAGCTGTCTTTCGGAAGGCGCACGCGTGCGCGTGACCGATACGGGTATCGGCATTCCTGCAGAACATCAGGATAAGGTGTTTGAGCGCTTTTACCGCGTGGATGGCAGCCGCTCCAAACAGACGGGCGGCACGGGCCTGGGACTGTCCATTGTGAAGCACGGCGCGGAATATCATCACGCCAAAATTGAGCTGGACAGCGAGGTGGGCCGTGGCACAACGGTTACCATGACCTTCCCTCTGGCTGCGGACGAAGAGCACGACAAGTAATGCATACCCCCGCTCTGTTGGGCGGCGGGTCAGGCAAAAGTCTGGCAATGTCGGCCTTTTCCGACAAGACACGTTTCTCCTGTGCATTCAGCGCGCTGGAAAAGCGAATAAAGAGACCTTCCAGGTAGGGTTTCCGAATACGCCGCGTGTATGGCTGAATTAGAAGTTCATTGACGGAAAGCCTGGTTTTTCCCGAATGACACTTGAAAACAAATTGCCCCGCTGCCCAACCGGGCAGCGGGGATTTGCCATATTTATGCACTTATGAACAAAGAAAATCAGGCATTGTCGCCAGTTTCGCCTTCGTCGATGGGGTCCGGCTCTACAGGGCGCAGGTCCGGATGGAGGCTATCTTTTTCGGGCTCGGTTGCGTTAAGACCGTCAGGATTGTCGCTGGTTTCGTCCAGCTCGCTTTCCCAGCCTGTGCTGTCCGTATCCGCGCCGGTTTGCGGCATGACGCTCTCACCTTCTTGGACAACCTCATCTTCCGGGGCAGCCTCTTCGTTTTCGGACACTCCATTTTCCGCCTCTACGCGCGCATAGCGCTGAGCACGCAATACAGTCAGCTGCTCATCCAAAGCGCTCAGCTCACTGAGCATTTCTCCCAAGGACTGGGGCATGGGTTCGCCCTGCTGCCATAAATCCAGCGCCCGTACGGGAATCTCGCTCAACAGTTCACGCCGCCGGGTTTCCAGATTGATTTCATTCAGCTTTTGGTGTGCGTTGGTAGCCATGTTGCTGGCGCCCTTCCCCAGCGCCTCCAATCCCTTGAGAAACGCCATTTTTACATTGTTACCCAAAGCTGCCATGCTTTTAACACCCTTTCTTGTCTTTCGGTGGCGAAATGGGCCGCCGTGCGGCAAATAAGCGCTTCTCCCCGCCGTGAAACGTCAATCCCACAACAGTCTACGCAGCCGTCCACCGGCAGATACCCCCATGAACTGCGTGGAAAAACACGCTTTTCCCCTTGCCATCCATTATATCATATCATGGGCCGAGCGCGACCTTTTGAGCCACCGCGCGTAAAAAAGTTTACAATCGCTTACCAGTGCAAAAGCAGCGCGTCACTTTCGCACACAAAGCGCGTGCGCTCAACAGGCAGGATTTCGCCGTCCAGCTGCAAACGCATGCCCGGCGAACTCAGCGTGCAGCTGCTTGCACGGTAGTTGTGCGCGGAAGCGTGTTTGAACAGTGTGCCCATCATCAGCGAGGGCAGATAAAACGGAATTTTCCAGCGCGGCACTGCATCCACCAGCTGAATGTCAAACAGACCGTCGGTCACGTCGGCCCGCGGCGTAATGGGAATACCGCCGCCGATGAAGCGTCCGTTGCCCACCGAGCAGATCATGTATTGGCCATCCAGAACCACATCCCCGCCGATTTCCACATGCATGGGAATGGGACGGAATGCCGAGATTGCTCGCAACACCCCATAAAGATAGGACCCGATGCCGCTCAGACGCTTGCGCGCCGCGTTGGCAAAGTCCAGCACCATCACATCAAATCCTGCACCGCCCACGTTTAAGAAGAAACGGTCGTTCATCATGCCGCTGTTGACGGGGCGCGCAGGATGCGTCAAAATGAATTCCAGCGCCTCGCGCCATTCGCGCGGCGTGCCGATGGTTTTGATAAAATCATTACCCGTGCCCGCCGGGACCACGCCCAGCGCTGTGCGCGTATGGCGAAGGCCGGCAGCTGTTTCGGTCAAAGTGCCGTCGCCGCCAAATGCAATGACTGTTTCCGCTCCGCGTCCGGCAGCCTCACGCGCCAGCTCCGTAGCGTGCCGGGGATGGTCCGTCAGGTGCTTTGCAAAGGCGATGCCGCGGCTCTTAAGCAGTTCGGCCGCCTCCTCGCCGATGCGCAGCGCGCGCCCCTTGCCGGCCACGGGGTTGATGACAAGCTCGATCACGGGCATCCGCTCCTCTTTGGAAAAGCTGCTTTTCTGATCTATTCTACAACATTTGCCCTGAAAAGGGAAGATACGCGCGTATTGTCTTTTCGAAAAAAAAGAGGTACCATAGCCCTACGGTTTATGTGCCGTAGCGAAAGGGAGAGAGTCTCATGCGCTTTTTGCATTTGTCCGATTTGCATATCGGTCGCAGGCTCAATGGTTTCAGCCTGCTGGATGATCAGCGGGCCGTGCTGCGTCAGGCAGTGGAACTGGCGGGCGAATGCGATGCGGTGCTGCTTGCGGGCGATTTGTACGATAAACCCCAACCCCCGGCGGAGGCCATCCGTGCCGTGAGCGATTTCCTGGTGGCGCTTCGTAAACTGGAAAAACCCGTGTTTGCCGTGAGCGGGAACCATGATGCTCCCGAACAGGTGGCCTATTGCCGCGAGCTGTTGGGACGGTGCGGCGTGTTTCTCTCTCCGGCGTTTGACGGTGTGCTGCACAGCCATGTCCTGCGGGATGCCTACGGCGAGGTGTGTGTGTGGCTGATGCCGTTTTTGCGCCCATCAGCGGTGCGGCCGTATTTTGAGAATGTGTATACCTTTGAAGATGCGGTACGCGCAGCGCTGTCCGCTGCGGCGCGGGAACCGGGTATGCGGCATGTGCTGGTGGCGCACCAGTATGTCACCGGCGCTGCAACCTGTGATTCGGAAAACCTTTCCCTGGGTGGTGCGGATCAGGTAAATGTCTCACTGTTTGAAGGCTTTGACTATGTAGCGCTGGGTCACCTGCATTCGCCACAGAAGCTGTGCGGCGGACGCGTGCGCTACTGCGGATCTCCTCTGAAATACTCGCTGTCGGAAGAACATCAGCGCAAGGCTGCGCTACTGGTGGATCTGGGACCGGAGGGCTTGCGCGGTGTGGAGGAGCGCCCCTTTGCGCCCCTGCGCGACCTGCGCACGGTGTGGGGCCAGCTCAGAGACTTGACCGCACCGGAATGTTTCAGCGAGGACTACGTCTACGCCGAACTGACCGACGAGGAAGCGCTGGCGGACCCGGTGGGAGCGCTGCGCATTTCCTATCCCAATCTGATTGGTATGCGGGTGCGCAACAGCCGCACAAATGACGGCCTTGCGCAGGCGGAAGCAGAGGTGGAGGCGGCGGAAAGACGCACGCCGCTGGAGCATTTTACGGCTTTCTATCAGGCACAGAATAACGGCGTACTGCCCGATGAGAGGCGTATGGCCGTGATGCGGCAGGTGATTGAGGAAGCGGAGGCGATGCGGCATGCGGCCGATCAGACTTGAAATGAGCGCCTTTGGTCCCTATGCGGGCCTGGAAAGGGTAGATTTTAGCCTGCTTGGCGAAAGCGGTTTATTTTTGATTGCAGGAGATACCGGCGCAGGCAAGACCACTTTGTTTGATGCGATTTCTTTTGCGCTTTATGGGGTAGCCTCCGGCGGAACCAGGCGCCGCAGCTCCAAGAGCTTCCGTAGCGATTTCGCAAACCCTGAGGTTGAAACCTGGGTGCGCTTTACCTTTGAAAGCGGCGCAAAGCGCTGGACCGTGCGGCGAAGCCCCGAATACCTCAAGCCTGGCCGGAAAACGCCACGCCCTGCCGAGGCAGAGCTCATCTGTGAGGACGGAACCGCCTATGCCCGTATCGACGCGGTCAACGCTGCGGTGGAGGCGCTGCTGGGGCTGGATGCAGCACAGTTTGCGCAGGTGGCTATGATTGCTCAGGGCGATTTTCTCTCCATTCTTCGAGCGGATAGTCAAAAGCGCGCGCTCATTTTCCGCCGCATTTTCGACACTCAGCTTTATGAGAATATCACGCAGATCCTACGCGACCGCCGCGCTCAAGCACAGACCGGCTTGGAAAAGGCTCAGGCAACCTATGCCGCACTGGCCGGGCAGGCCGCTGCGGACGGACCGGTGGAATGGCGGGAATATGCCGCCGCCAGCGTGCATGGGCCCCGCCTGCTGGAGGCTCTGCATGCCCGGACAGAAAGCGGCAAAGAGGCGCTCAGGCAGGCTGCGGACCAGCGTGAGCGGGTCCAGGACGAGCTGCGCGATGTCCAGGCGGCGCTTGCCAACGCGGAGACGTGCAACCGGGGTGTCCAAAGCCTGGCGGACAAACGTGCCGAAACCCTTTCCCTGCGTGCGTGCAAGCCAGAAATGGACACGTTGAAGGAGGCGCTGGACCGGGCGCGCCGTGCCCGCTCCGTGTATCGGCTGGAAGAGGCAGCTCTGCGGGAGCGGGACCGTCTGGCTGCGTTGGACAGGCGCATCCGGGAGCAGGCCGCCGCCGCTGCGCAGGCTGAGGCCGCAGAGAGGGTAGCAGGGGAGCAGGCTGCACAGGCGCAGGCGCAGCAGGGCCGCCTGGAGGAACTTGGTCGCAAGAGGGACCGGCTGGGCGAAGCGCTCCCGCTGTTTGCGGCTCACCGCGAAGCGGCCGCGAAGCTGGACAAGCGCACCGCCATATTGACTCGTGCGCTGGAGGCACGTGATGCCGCTGCCGCCCGATATGCGGATCTGTCCGCTGCCTATCTGGCAGATCAGGCCGGCGTGCTGGCAGACTTGCTCCGGCCTGGACAACCCTGTCCGGTATGCGGTTCATGCGAGCATCCCCTCCGCGCGGCGCATCACAGCGCTGCGCCCGACAAGACCCAGGTGGACGAAGCTGCTGCCCGGCGCGACGAAACCGATCGGGCTGCCAGTCGGGCAGGTGAGGAATGCGCTGGTGCCCGAAGCGATCTTGAGCACCTGCGCCAGCGGCTTATGGATGTGATTGGCGGAAAGACTCCCGATGATGCATTGGAGGCGGAATGCCGGGAGAAGTACGCCCGCTTCACCCGTTTGATTGACGATTTGCGTCAGGCCATGGAGGATGCACGGCGCAACCACCAGTCGGCCCAAGGTGCACTTGAAGCCGCCCGCGCCCTGCTCAGCGGCAGCCGGAAGGAGCGCGAAGCACAGAACGCATCGGCTTTGGATGCGGACGCTGCCTGGCGCGACGCCCTGGGCGATGAGGGCTTTGACAGCGAGGCCGCCTACCGTGCGGCACTGGTAGCGCCCGAGGAGGAAAATGCCATGACGGCCCGCATTACCCGCTATGAAAGCGCACTTTCGGCTGCTGAGGCGGCGCTGGCCAGCCTGGCCGAGCTATGGGAAGGCAAGCAGCCCGTGGATGGCGAATCCCTGCGCGCCCGGGTGGAGGATCTGCGTGCCCGCAGCGAGGCGCTGCTTCGGCAGGAGAAGGACATGCAGGCCCACCTTTCGAACGACAGCCGTCTGCTGCCCCAGCTGAAACGTGCCGTGGACGAGGTGGAGGAGCGGCTTAAGGATTTCGGCGTGCTGGACGACCTGTACCGCACGGCTTCCGGCAACGTGCGGGGAGCCAGGAAAATTCCGCTGGAAAACTATCTGCTGCAATACTATTTCCGAAGGGTTATCATCGCGGCCAACGTGCGTCTGGCACGCATGTCGGATGGCCGTTTCAGCCTGTGCCAGAAGCAGGAGGAGGGTTTGGGCGGCAAGGCGGGCCTTGCACTGGACGTGCTGGACCGACACACTGGTAAAGTGCGCGATGTGGGCACGCTTTCCGGCGGTGAATCATTTCTGGCGTCGCTGGCTATGGCGCTGGGCTTTGCCGATGTGGTGCAGGCACGGCGCGGTGGGGTACAGCTGGATACGCTGTTCATCGACGAGGGCTTCGGCACGCTGGATGAAGAGACGCTGCTTCGCGCACTTGCCGTACTGAAGGAACTGGCCGGAGGAAGACGGCTGGTCGGCGTAATTTCGCATGTGGCTGCACTCAAGGAATGTATATCCAAAAAGATTGAAGTGCGCGCCGCGCCTGCGGGGGGCAGCACCGTGCGGATCGTCTGCGAGGATTAGACTTGTACACGCGGGAATGGATGTGTTATAATCAACCAAGAAAAGGCGGTTTGTTTGAAAACTGCCTGAAACAGAAAGGATGTGTGGTTCCCATGAAAAAGATGATGCTCCGCCTTGTGATGCTCGTAATGGTGGCCATGCTGGCTTGCGCGCCTGCCATGGCTGAGGTGGACGCCTTTACCAGCGCCTCTGTGACTGATTTCTACGGCGACAATGCCCTCACCGGCGATGACCTGATGAATGCCATCAATTCCTTCTCCGGTTTTTACCTGGTATGCACCACCAACCCTGATGGCAGCGCCAACGCGGCCTACTTCATCTATGGCTGCGCGGAACTGGATGGAAAGTATTACCTCAAGATGGGCCTGGCCGAGAATCAGAGCCGTCAGAACCTGCTCACCAACGGCGAAGGCCTGGCTGTGTATGCTGCCACTCCTGCCGGCGGTGAGGAGGACGAGCTCTATGCTGTGTCCGGTGCGCGTATGCGCTTTACCGTCGTGACCGACTCCGAGGTGCTGGCTGCTCTGGAAGTGGAAGAGGGCGGCTCCACCATCGTGTGCGAAATCACCGAAACCAAGTCCCTGGGCTGATATACATAGCTTTATCGGCGCCCTTCAGTTTGTCGTAAAATCTCTTTAATAAGAAGTTTGAAGGGCCACAGCCCTCCAAATGAAATCGAATCCGGTTCGTCGGAAGAGACTGCCAAGTGGACTTTTTCGACGGCGAGCGGACCGTTGACGGCTTTGTCAACGGTCCTTTTTGGTGGGAAAGGATAAGGGGACCCGCCTCTCCCACGAATTGCATCGGGCAAAACCTTGACAGCCGCCGCACAGGGATTATAATAAGGGTTAGCGCTTGGACGCTGAATGATCTTGCTTTCCTTGGGATGCAGGAAGATGTGGAGGAAGAAGCGGTATGAACGTACAAATGAATCTGTCCCGGAATCTGAAAGACAAGCCGGCCGATGAGAGCAAGCTGGGCTTTGGCCACATCTTCACCGACCATATGCTTATGATCAACTACACCGA
>JAEYCB010000068.1 GCA_023404345.1 Bacillota bacterium | reverse complement strand
TGAGCCGGGCGGCGGACGGCGTAAGGAAACCTTGCTACGCAAGGCATCCGAATCCACCGCACATGTCGCTGGATTCGGAATGCAGCTCGGAGGGCTGCGGCCCTCCGAACCTCCCAAAAGGGTTTTTTGACAGTCTGAAAAGGCCTTCTCATCAAGGCCTGTTGGCTGATCGGGGATGAATTGTGTCGCGCCTGAACCTTATTACAGCTAGGATGGCTGCCGGTGATTGGAAAGTATAGCTACTTGTGATACCGCTCTCCGGCGTTGATCTTGGCCGCGCGGAAGAGCTGCTCCAAAAGCATGACCCGCGCCAGCTGATGTGGAAAGGTCATGCGGCTCATGCTCATGCGCTCATCGGCACGTTTGAGTACCGACGGGTGCAGGCCTAGCGAGCCACCAATCACAAAGGCGATATGGCTTTTACCCTGGGTGAACAAACCGTCCAGACGGACAGCCAGCTCAGGGCTTTCATATTGCTTCGCGTCCACGCACAGGGCGATGACATGGTCCCGGTCCGTCAGGCGCGAAAGAATGCGTTCTCCCTCGCGGCGCAGTACCAGTTCATTTTGCACATCGCCGGGTTGGGCGGGCTCCGGCTCATCGGGCACCTCGATCACGGTTATGGGCATCAGGCGGCGCAGACGCTTGAGATACTCGTTGGCAGCGTCAGCAAAAAAACGCTCGCGCAGCTTGCCCACACAGACGATGGTTACGGGCATGACGTTTCCTCCACGATGGTAAAGAGCGTCGCGTCCACCCGCACATCGCGGAACAGCCGCTCAAAATAGGCTGCCTCGCCCATCGGAAGGTGCAGAGTACAAATACCTTCCTGTATGCTTACGGCGGATACCTTATGTTCATGCCCACGGGCGTCCACGATGCGCATGCCGGATTGCAGCGCATCCGCCTCTTCCTCAGCGCATAAGAGCGCCACGCCGTGCGGCCCCAGGTCTATCACTTCATCCATCAGCCTCAGCTGCATCATGCCTGTCCTCCTATGCCATGGTGTAGAGATAGCTTGCCCGGTAACGCGCCGCTACATGAAGCGTTACATCGTTTCCCACCTGCGCGCCCGCGTTTGTCAGGGCGGAATGCGCGGTGCGGTAGGCCAGATCGGGCGTATTGTTTTCGCTGCTTAAATGACCCAGCAGCAGATGGCGTGTACCGTTTTCAGCCAGATAGACAGCAGCCTCAGCGCCGCTTTGATTGCTCAAATGGCCTTTTTTGCCAAGAATTCGCGTTTTGAGCCGCTGAGGGTAATGTGGATTTTGGCGGAGCAGGTCGGGGTCATGGTTGCTTTCCAGAAGAACCAGATCCGCGCCGGTCACCGCATCGCGTACGTCCTGGGAAAAATAGCCTAGATCTGTAGCCACAGCTACACTGTGATCCCGGGCAAAGATACGGTAGCCTACGGGATCAGCCGCGTCGTGCGGGATGGAGAAGGGGGCGATCTCCAGATCATTCAGGAAAAAGCTCTCGCCTGCACGGATGATGATGCGGTTCTGCGGTGCAAGCTCACCTACAGCACTTTCCATGCCTTGCCAGGTGCCCTCAGTAGCATAAACGGGCAGGCCCAGCCGGCGGGAGAGGACGCCAACACCCTTGACATGGTCGCTGTGTTCATGCGTGATGAGCAGCGCCCTGAGAGCTGCCGGGTCCAGACCCGCAGCGCACAGAGCGTCCAGCACCTGACGGCCACTCATGCCGCAGTCCACCAGCAACGCGCCTTGGTCGGTGGCAAAGTAAACGGCGTTTCCACTGGAACCGCTGAATAGAGTACAGAATGTGATCAACGCGAAAGGCTCCTTGCTTGGTATGGGGGCGGGAAACAGACCCGCGCAGGTCCTATTGTACCATTTTTCGCGCGTAAGGGAAAGAGGGGACAGTTTGGATTGAAAGCACGGCAGTCCAGGCTTTACGGGCATGTGATGACGAAAGACAGCATATCCTAATTCCACTCCCCCGCAAAAAAACGACAAGGAGGAACGGACGTGACGCTGGCGGAGCTTCGCACCAAAGAGGTGATCGACGTGCATGACGGCAAGCGTCTGGGCCGGGTGATGGATATTGAATTTTGTACGGCGGACAGCCGGGTGACCGCTCTTGTGGTGCCGGCAGAAACATCGTTTCTTCAAAGCCTGCGCGGCGAAAAGTGCGGACTGGTTATTCCCTGGGAGGATATTCAGCGCATCGGGGATGATGTAATTCTGGTTTCCACCAAATGTAGCTGTGCCTGCCGTCAGGACGGAACCCGCTGGGAATAGCGGTGACAAGTTGGTGTAAGTGTGAATGCACGCTGAAAGTTTTCATCTCTATGTATAAAGCGTTCAAGCGACTTTTGACATGCCCAATGTGCCCGGCTTCTGCACGCAAGCGAGAAGCCGGGCACATTGCTTTTCATGTTTAAAAGCATTATAATGACAATGCCCAATCAACCAACAGGGAAAGGCAGAGAGCAATGGATATTCTGAACTATTTGCAAGGCATGGCCGTGCAGCACGGCCCCAGCGGGCACGAAGCGGAGGTGTCCGGCTGGCTGAAGACGCGCTTTGAGCCGCTATGCGACAGCGTGACCGTCGATCCGCTTTACAATGTAATCGCTCTGAAAAAGGCCACCGCGCCTACCAAAGACGGGTCGCCTGCACCCCGTGTGATGCTGGCGGCGCATCAGGATGAAATCGCCCTTATGGTAGCGGATATTCTGCCCGACGGCTCACTGCGCATGGGACAGGTGGGTGGTGTGGACCCGCGCATTTTGCCGGCCTCCACCGTTACCGTACATGCCACGGGCGCCGAGGATGGCACGGTAAAGCTGCTGGGCGTGGTGGGCTCCACCCCGCCGCATCTGCTCAGTGCTGCCGACCGCGAGCACAACTACAAGCGCGAAGACCTGTTCGTGGACCTGGGACTGCCTGTGGAGCAGGTGCGTGCGCAGGTCCGCATAGGTGACCTTATCACGTTGAACGGCCCGGCGACCCCGCTGCTTAACGACCGCTGCGCTGCCAAGACCATGGACGACCGCGCCTGCGTGGCCTGCCTTCTGGAAGCGGCTGAACGGTTGCAAAAAATGAGCCATATCTGCGATATCTACTTCGTGGCCACCTCCCAGGAGGAGGTGGGCTCCAAGGGCGTATCCGTGGCCGCCTACGCTATCGACCCGGATCTGGCCGTGGCACTGGACGTGACGCATGCCACCATTCCTCAGAGCAGGCCGGATACCACCGTGCCGCTGGACGCGCCTGCCGCGACCTATGGTCCCTTCGTGCAGTACAAGCTGCTGGAACGCCTCAAAAAGGCCGCCAAGGACCATGGCATCAAGCTTAACACCGAGCATGCCGAGCGCTTTACCTACACCGACCTGGACAATATCCAGATCGCGCGTGAGGGCGTGCCGTGCGTGCTGATTGACCTGCCGCTGAAATACATGCACACCACGGTGGAGCTTCTGGACATGAATGTAATCCGCGAATGCGGCAGGCTGCTGGCCCATTTCCTGGGCGACCTGGACGAAGGGTGGAATGAAGCATTATGGAGCTGAAACAGCTTTGTGAACTGCAGGGCATCAGCGGACGTGAGGAACTGGTGCGCGCCGCCATCTATGACGAGTGCGTGCGCGTGTTGGGAAAGGAAAACGTGACCATCGACCGCGTGGGCAATGTGATCGCCCATAAGCAGGGGCGCGATGCAGACGCACCGCATGTGATGGTATCCGCCCACATGGACGAGGTGGGCCTGATGGTGATTTCCGCCACGGACGAGGGGCTTTTGCATGTGCGGCCCATCGGCGGCATCGACCCGCGGGTGCTGGTTTCCAAACGGGTCAAGGTGGGATATGCCACGCCTGAAAAGGATGGAAAGCCCGCCAAGGAGCCGCTCAGCGGCGTCATCGGCGCCATGGCCATCCACCAGCAGACCGCCGAGGACCGCAAGCGCGTGCTGCCCATCGACCAGCTCTACGTGGACATCGGCGCCAAGGACAAGGATGAGGCGCTGGAGAAAGCCCCGGCGGGCACCCCCATCACCTTTGACACAGCCTTTACCCCCTTTGGCGACGGGCGGATTCTGGCCCGCGCCTTGGACGACCGCATTGGCTGCTACAATATGCTGCGCCTGCTCACCTGCGATGCGCGCGGCGATACGGATTTTGTCTTCACCTGCCAGGAGGAGGTCGGCTGCCGCGGCGCGGCGGGCGCGGCTTTCCGCCTGATGCCGGACATCGGCCTGGCACTGGAGGGCACCACCGCTAATGACATGGGCGACACACCCTCCGTACATCATGTATGCCGGGTAGGGCAGGGCGTGACGGTCAGCTTCATGGATAACGCGTCTATTGCCAATCCTGAACTGTTCAAGGACATGCTTGCGCTGGCACAGGCAGAGGGAATCCCTCATCAGGTCAAGATGAGCGTCAGCGGCGGAAACGAGGGCGGCACCATGCAGCGCACCGGTTCGGGCGTGCGCACCTGCGTGCTCAGCGTGCCTTGCCGCTACATTCACAGCCCGTCCACCGTATGCGCCGCGTCGGATATCGAGGCGCAGTACTGCCTTGCCAAGGCGTTTTTGGAGAAATAAAATAGAGAGGTGCATTTTCGATGTTTGAACTCATCAGGCAGCTGGTGAATCAGTATGGCGCGACCGGGCGAGAGGCCGGCGTGGCCGATGCCGTGGAGGCACTTGTCAAGGACCATGTCGATTCCATCCGCCGTGATGCGCTGGGCAATCTTATCTGCGAAAAGCGTGGCACAGACCCCAATGGCAAGCGCATCATGCTTTCGGCACACATGGACCACATCGGCTTTATCGTGGTGGCCGTAGAAAAAGAAGGCTACCTGCGGGTGATGCCGGTGGGCGGCGTGGGACTGGCTGTGAGCCGTACCCGCCACGTAAGCTTCCAGAACGGCGTGCAAGGCGTGATCGTGCAGGAGCCTGTGCGCGAGGGTGAGACTCCCGCCATGAAGCACATGTTCATCGACATCGGCGCGGCGGACGAGACCGAAGCCCTCTCCATGGTCAGCTTGGGCGATGTGGCCGTGTACGCCAACGATTGCTTCCGCCTGGGTGAGCATCGCGTAGCCGCGCCTGCCATGGATGACCGCGTAGCCTGCGCTCTGCTGGTGAGCGTGATGCAGGCTCTTCCCCAGACCCGCAACACTGTAATTGCTGTGTTCTCCACGCAGGAGGAGGTCGGCTGCCGCGGCGCCAAAACCGCCGCCTACAGCGTGGATCCGGATATCGGCATTGCGCTGGATGTAACGGCGCACGGCGATACCCCTGAAACCAAGTTGCCCGCCATCAAGCTGGGCGAGGGCGCGGCGGTCAAGATCATGGACCGCGGCAGCATCTCCAACCCCGATCTGGTGCGTGACCTGCTGGCGGCGGGCGAGCGCGCGGGGGCCAAGACCCAGCGCGAGGTGCTGCCCTTCGGCGGAACGGACGCCATGGCCATGCAGGTTTCGCGCAGCGGAGTGATTGCAGGCACGGTGAGCATTCCCTGCCGCTATGTGCACAGCGCCTGCGAGGTGATTGACCTGCGCGATGTGGAGGCTGCCCGCGCGCTGTTGCTGGAATACCTCAAGTAATATAGCATGAATTGCAATCGGGCCCGCGTTTTGACGCGAGCCCGATTTCTGTCTGCGCCGGGAACCGTCGCAGACTCCGGCACTATTTTGCAGATATCTCTCTATCCTGCGGCCTGGCACAAGGTTCCAGCGCCTCAAGCAGCGCAAGGCACCGCTCCCGCTCGCTGCTGCCCAGTGGCACGAGAAAGTACAGTGGCCGTTCCAGCACAAAATCAATCACGTCAAGCGCTACAAGCTTATTTTCGTTCGCTATTACGCCTTCATAGAGAAAGGTTATGGCATCGGTGGCGGCCAGCGCTGCCTTGAGCAGCCCAAAGCTGCCCAGCTCTACCGTGCATGAGAAGGCGGACAGGTCCATGCCGCGGGCAAACAGGGCGTTTTCCAGCACTGCGCGCGTGCCCGACCCCTGCTCGCGCAGCAGCAACGGGCAGGCACACAGGCTGCTCATGGTGCAGGGCTTTCCTACCTGCGGGTGCTCCATACGAGCGGCCGCCACAAAGCGGGCAAAACGCCATACATGCGCCTCAAACAAGGCGTGGTCAAACAGTCCCTCCACCAACGCACAATCCAGGTCACCCGCCAACATGCGCTGGGTCAGAGACTGCGTGTTGCCTACGCACACCTGCGGCACCTGGACTGACGCGAGTACCCTGGCCAGTGGCTCTGGAAGGTAATAATCCGCGATGGACAATGTTGCGCCCAAGCGAAGGGGTGGATCTCCGGCATCCATGCGCTGCATGAGGCGGCGCTCGTTAACGAGCTGAATCTGCACGTGCTTCTTGAGTTCCTCGCCTGCCGGTGTTAGCCGTACGCTGCGCCCACGCGTGTCCACCAGCCGCCTGCCGAAATGTTCCTCCAGCCGGTGGATCTGCTGCGTTACGGCAGGTTGGGTCAGGTGCAGGCGCTCCGCCGCACGTGTGTAGCTGCCCTGCTCAGCGACTTCCAGAAAAGTAAAAACTTTTGCATCCAGCATCGTACCCCCTCCTTCCACCAAAAGGATAACATAAATTTATATTTAATTCAAAATCAATATTTTACTTTATGAGACTTTGCGGGTACAATGGTCCGGCAAAGAAACGGAGGGGTTTGGATATGCAAAGGATTGAAAAGTACGCAAGCGTGGTGCCGGGACTTCTGATCGCTGTTGTGGTGGCAGCCGCAGCACGCTTTTTGGAAGGGCTTCTGCCCATCCATCTCATCGGCGCTTCGGTGATTGCGCTGTTTATCGGCATGGGGATTAACGCGCTGCGCAAGCCGTCGGCGCTGGTGACCGGAGGGCTTAAATTCACCTCCAAACGTGTGCTGAAGCTGGCGATTATTTTGCTTGGCGCATCCTTAAGTATGGGGGATATTCTCGCCGTAGGCAAGCTGTCGCTGATGGTGATGTGCTTTACGCTGCTCACCTGCTTTGGCGGCGGCTATCTGGTGGGACGCAGCCTGGGGCTGAACTGGAAGCTGAGCAATCTGATTTCTGCAGGTACGGGCATCTGCGGCGGTTCGGCCATCGCGGCCATAGCCCCTGTGATCGACGCGCAGGACCGCGACATCGCCTATGCCATGTCCGCCACCTTCCTGTTTGATATGGTCATGATTCTGCTGTTCCCCTTCCTGGGTCACTGGCTGGGGATGAGCGACATGGCCTACGGCCTGTGGGCGGGTACGGCCGTAAACGACACCTCCAGCGTGGTGGCCGCGGGCTACGCCTTCAGCGAGGCGGCCGGCGACTTCGCCACCATGGTCAAGCTTACGCGCACACTGTCTATCATTCCTACGGTCTTGATCTTTTCTTTCATCAACGTGCGCGAAAAGTGCCGCCTGAACGTGGCTGCGGAGGGTGAAAGGGTCAATGTGCTCACGCTGTTCCCGTGGTTCATCCTGGGCTTTCTGGGCCTGGCGCTGCTCAACAGTGTGGGGCTGATTCCTGCCTCGGTTTCCGCTTTCCTCAAGGACCTGAGCAAGTTCCTTATGGTGGCAGCGCTGGCGGCCATTGGTCTGAACACGGATTTCCGCGAAATGCAAAAAGCAGGCCTGCGCCCCATGCTGCACGGATTTATTATTTCCGCACTGGTGGTGGTGGTGGCCCTACTGGTGGAAATGGCGATGGGATTGGTCTGAGTCAGCCCTTGACAGCGCCTGCCATGACGCCGCTGACAATATATTTTTGACACAGGAAGTAGAACAGCAAAATGGGGGCTATGGCAAGTACCAGCATAGCCATCATCGCGCCCATGTCCACGCTGCCGTATCCGCCTCTGAGGTATTGCACGGCAATGGGAATGGTTTTGAAACGTTTGAGATCCAGCACCAGATAGGGAAGCAGGTAGTCATTCCAGATCCACATGGCTTCCAGAATACCGGTGGAAACCAGCGAAGGTTGCAAAACGGGCAGGACAATGCTGAAAAATGTGCGCAGAGGAGAGCAACCATCAATGGTTGCGCTTTCCTCAATGGCGATGGGGCAGGCCTTCATGTAGCCAGTGAATAGGAATACCGCAAGTCCTGCTCCAAAGCCCAGATAAATGATCGGAATAGTCCAGGGGGTATTGAGCCCCAGCACGTTTGCTACCTTGGATAGGGTAAACATCACCATTTGAAATGGCACCACCATGCTGAACACGCACAGCAAATAGATGCTATGGGTGACACGGTTTCGGACGCGGCTGATAAACCAGGCGCACATGGAGGTACACAGCAGAATCAGCGCCACGGACAACACCGTAATCACAAAGCTCCACAGCATGGATGCCCAGAAATCCGTCAGGCGTATGCCACTTCGGTAGTTGTCCAGCCCGACGAACATATTGCCGGTAGGCGGAGCAAAGGGAGCACGGCTGATATAGGCTTTGCGTTTGAAGCTGTTGAGCAGTACCATGACCAGTGGAAACACATAGGCCAGCGATACGAGAGAAAAAACGACGGTGAGCGCTGCGTCGGCGGCGCACCGCCGTTTTTGAGTTGCCGCCATGCTATTGCTGCACCTCCCTTGTGCGCGTAAGCCTGAGCTGGATGAGCGCGATGCTTACAACGATCAGACAAAAAACCACCGCTTTGGCCTGCCCTGCTCCTTCCCAACCGGCACGGCCATAGAAGGTGTCGTAGATGTTCAGCGCCAGAAATTGCGAACGGTTGGAGGGCATGCCGTTGGTAAGTGCCAGATTCTGATCAAAAAGCTTGAACCCGTTGGTCAGCGTAAGAAAGGTGCATATGGTGATGGAAGGCATCAGCATGGGCAATTTGACATATCGCAGCGTTTGCCAGGCGGAGGCACCGTCAATAGCGGCGGCCTCACTCAGTTCGTCCGGAATGGATTGCAGACCGGAAATATAGATAATCATCATATAGCCTGCCTGTTGCCAGAGCATAACGATCATCAGTCCCCAGAAGCCGTACCATTCGCTGGTGACCAGCGTAACGCCGTAGCGGGCCAGCACGCCATAGTTGAGAATGACCTGCCACAGCCACCCCAGTACAATGCCCCCGATCAGGTTAGGCATGAAAAATACGGTGCGAAACAGGTTGGTGCCCCGGAAACCGCGTACCAGGAGCAGTGCTACCGTCAGGCCAAACAGGTTGATCAGCACGGTGGACAGCCCGGCAAACAGCGCCGTGTACCAAAGCGCATGCGTAAAACCTGCTGAGCCTTCAAAGGCACGCACATAGTTGCCCAAGCCTACAAAGGTGGCGTTGGACAGGGTAGTAAAATTACAAAACGACAGATACAGCCCCATCACAAAGGGAACCAGAAAGCCTATGACAAATGCGAACACCGTTGGCGCAAGAAAAATCGGCCAGTACCGTCTGATATCCCTCTCCATTGACTCGACCTCTCTGAAATGGAGGGCGCCCAAAGGGCGTCCTCATTTTTTGGCCGCCGCATATTCGCTGGCCCATCCGTCCACAAATGCAGTTTCTACAGCAGACCACTCCTTCGTGCCCTGGGCGTATTCCAAAAGTGCAGCCCCTACGCCGTTTTTCCAGGCTTCCGACGGCATGGTGGGGAAGGTCCAGCTCACAGGGGTGCGTCCCATGGCCAGGTCCTCGCTGGCGGCATCCAGCAGCGCATTATGCGCGGTATATCCGGCATCGAAGGTGGTAAACGGTGTGACGAAGCCCATCTGGTTGGCCAGAGCGTCGCGTCCCTCGTCGCTGGTGATGATCCATTCAAGAAAGGCTTTGGTGGCTTCGATATTTTCTGGCTTTGCGTTTTTGTTGATGCACCAGAAGTTTTCCGAACCTGTGCACAGGCCCTGGGTTTCCTCCCCGTCTACCCCGATGTAGATAGGCAGCATGCCAAGGTCGTCGTCGGTCAGTCCCTCGGCAATGCAGTCGGCATAGGCCCAGGTGCCGTTCTGATAGAACACGGCTTCACCCAGTGCAAATTCGCTGGCCGCATCCTCGCCGGTTTTGGCTCCGATCACAGCGGGTTCACAGGTAGCGTTGTTGATATATAGGTCCCAGATTTTTTGATAGTTTTCCAGATACGTGCCTTTGATGGCCTCGGTCGAGTTGATGCCGTCCGCTTTGTATTCATAGTATACGGGCAGATTGGCCAGATGGGTTTTGAAACGCCAGTCCGAGCTGGCATCCATGCCGGCAGAGGTGAAAGCACCCAGGACACCCAGTTCCTCACGTCGAGCCTGAATGTCCTCGGCTACGGCCTTGAGCGTTTCAAAATTGTTGATCTGGTCAGCAGACTGAATGACTGCCCCATCCAGCGCCATATACTTTTCCAGCAGCGTGCGGTTATAAATCAGCCCGTAGGTTTCGATCACGTATGCTACGCCCAGTACCTGACCGTCCTCGATGAGGGCAAAATCGTCGCTTTTCAGGTTTTTGTAAAGCGCCGTGTCGCGCAGATCCAGACAGTAGTCCCGCCAAGTTTTTAAACCTACGGGGCCATTGACCTGAAACAGCGTGGGTGCATCTGCCTTTTCCATTTCGGAACGCAGGGTGTCCTCGTAGGTGCCGGAGGCGGCGGTGACTACAGTCACAGGTACGCCGGTCTGCTCGGTATAGGTTTTTGCCAGGGCCTGCCATTGCTGGGATTGCTCCGGCTTGAAATTAAGATAGTATACGGAACCGCCGGCTGTATTTGATGGAGCGGGCGTTTGGCGGGATACGTCCTCAACAGGCGGTTGGACTTTGGCCGTATCCTCGGCCATGCTGAAAATGGTGATTGCTCCAACGACCAATAGGGCGATGGACAGTACAGCAAGCAGCTTTTTCATGGGCTCACACTCCCTTATTTCATGTGCCTGAAATGGTGCGGGCATGCCCGGAACCACCGTTGCTGCCCTCGTCCATCAGCATGCTCCATTTCCATGAGAATCATGCAACCCGCAGAAATCCGTCGTATGATTTCCACAAAAAAATGGCGGAACACTTGACAACATCCACAAGAGATGGTATGATATGGACATAGTACGAGGATAAAAGCATGCGCAAACGATTGCGCGCTTTTCCTCGCACCTGGGTTCAAAAGCGACATAGGTCGCATATAGACTGAAAAGGAGTGTTCCATTCATGAAAAAACTGTTGGCATTGGTTCTGACCTTTGCACTGTGCCTCACCATGGTTGCGGGAGCAGCTTCCGCTGAGGCGACCGGTAAGGTCTACTATCTGAACTTCAAGCCTGAAGCCGACGCGGCCTGGCAGGCTTTGGCCAAAACCTACACCGAACAGACCGGCGTACCTGTCACCGTGGTTACTGCCGCTTCCGGTACCTATTCCGAAGCCCTGACCGCTGAAATGGACAAGGGCGATGCCGCCCCCACGCTGTTCCAGTGCGGCAACCAAGCCGGTCTGGAAACCTGGGCTGACTACCTCCTGCCTCTGCAGGATACCGACTTCTATAAGGAACTGACCACTGACGAGTTCAACCTCTATGGCGAGAACGGCGACGCTCTGGCTGTGGGCTACTGCTACGAGGCATTCGGTATCATCGTTAACAAGGCTCTGCTGGAAAAGGCCGGCCACTCCATTGATGAAATCACCAACTTTGAGACCCTCAAGGCCGTGGCGGAGGACATCCACGCTCGCTCTGCCGAGCTGGGCTTTGACGCCTTCACCTCTTCCGGCATGGACGGCTCCTCCAGCTGGCGTTTCTCCGGCCACCTGGCCAATATGCCCCTGTACTACGAGTTCCGCGATGACGGCATCACTTCTCAGCCCGCTACCATCAAGGGCACCTACCTGGATAACTTTAAGCAGATCTGGGACCTCTACATTAACAACTGCGCTACCGATCCCAGCCAGCTGGCTTCCGCCACGGGCGATCAGGCGCTGGCCGAATTCGGCGAGGGCAAGGCTGTGTTCTATCAGAACGGCACCTGGGAATATGCCAACCTGACGGGTGAGAAGTTCGGCATGGATCCCGCCGACCTGGCCATGATCCCGATCTACATCGGCGTTGAGGGCGAGGAAGACGCGGGTCTGGCCTGCGGCACCGAGAACTGCTGGGCTGTGAACAGCCAGTCCTCCGAGGCCGATCAGAAGGCTACGCTGGACTTCCTCTACTGGGTCGTGACCTCTGAGGAGGGCACCACCATGATGGCTGAGCAGTTCGGCCCCATCCCCTTCAAGGCTGCCAAGGCTTCCGACAACGTGTTCTTCAACGATGCCAACAACTACATCAACGAAGGCAAGTACGTGGTCAGCTGGGCGTTCAACTACACCCCCAACGTGGATACCTGGCGCGCTGGAGTGGTGGCTGCCATGACCCAGTATTCCGCCGGCGGCTCTTGGGATGATGTAGTCACCGCGTTTGTGCAGGGCTGGGCCACCCAGTACGCCAACCAGTAATTGCAACATGATTCCCGGCAGCGCCGCTGCCAGCTCCGGGGGAGCGGGATGAGCCCCGCTTCCCCGGTTTCATTTCACCAGCGGAGGAGCGGCTATGAAACATAAAAAGCAACGAAGCAACGCGGCGGTAAACTCGCGCCTCATTCGCCGCCCAATTCAACGGTGCTTCGCCATCTTCCTTCTGCCGACGTTCGCGGCATTTTGCATCGGGTTTCTATATCCATTCATTCATGGACTCTATCTGTCGTTCTGCAAGTTCACCACCACCAGCAATGCCAAGTGGGTGGGCTTTGACAACTACGTGCGCGCCTTCAAGGACGCCAGCTTCGTGCATGCCTTCGGCTATACGGCGCTAGTAGCGGTGACGTCGCTGGTCATCATCAACATTCTGGCCTTTGCCGTGGCCTATGCCCTCACGCGCGGCATCCGCGGGTCCAACCTGTTCCGCGGCGTGTTTTTCCTGCCCAATCTGATCGGTGGCATTGTGCTGGGCTACATCTGGTCAATGATATTCGATGGTTTCCTGGCTCGTTACAACACCTCCATCGTCCTCAATGCCACCTACGGCTACTGGGGCCTGATCATCATGCTGTGCTGGCAGCAGATCGGCTATATGATGATTATCTATATCGCCGGCCTGCAATCCGTGTCCGACGACATGATCGAGGCAGCCAAGATCGATGGGGCCAATGGATGGCATATCCTGTGGAACATCACCATCCCCACGGTGATGCCCTCCATCACCATCTGCACGTTCCTCACGCTGACCAACGGGTTCAAGCTTTTTGACCAGAACCTGGTGCTTACCGGCGGCCAGCCCTTTATCTTTCAGCCGGACGGCACCACCATCCACTCCACCGAGATGCTGGCGCTCAACATCTACAATACCTTCTACCTCAACGCCAACTCCCGCGGCATGGGTCAGGCCAAGGCCGTGCTGTTCTTCATCCTAGTGGCGGCTATCGCGCTCATCCAGCTGCGCGCGACTCACAGCAGGGAGGTGCAGCAGTAATGCGGCGTGAACGTATCTATAAAAATATTCTGACTGCACTATTTGTGCTTATCAGCATCGCGTATATGATGCCCATCGTGGTGGTGCTCTTCAACTCCTTCAAAAGCAACGCCTCCATCAATACCAATACCTTTGCCCTGCCCAATGCCGAAAGCTTCGTAGGATGGGCAAACTACCAGAACGGCATGACCGTGGGCGAATATCCCTTCATCAACTCCGTCGCCTACAGCTTTGTCATCACCATCCTGTCGGCTGCGTTGATTCTGGTGTGCACATCAATGGCCGCTTGGTATATCTCCCGCGTGGATGACGTATTCTCCCGCGTGGTGTACTATCTGTGCGTGTTTTCCATGATCGTGCCCTTTCAGATGGTCATGTTCACGCTGGCCAAGACGGCCAACGTGCTGGATCTGGACACCCCATGGACCATCCCGGTGATTTATCTGGGATTTGGTGCGGGGCTGGCGGTTTTCATGTTCACGGGCTTTGTCAAGGGCATGCCGCTGGCTATCGAGGAAGCCGCCGCCATCGATGGTTGCGGGCCGCTTCGTACGTTCTTCTCGGTGGTGTTTCCCATGCTCAAGCCTATCTTCATTTCCGTGGGCGTGCTGGAAATCATGTGGGTATGGAACGACTACCTCCTGCCCTACCTTGTGCTGGACCGCACCAAGTACAAGACCATCCCCATCCACATCCAGTATTTGCAGGGCAGCTACGGCCATGTGGACCTGGGTGCGGTGATGGCGCTGATCATGATCAGCATTCTGCCCATCATCATCTTCTACCTCACCTGTCAGAAGTATATCGTAAGTGGCGTCATGGCCGGTGCTGTCAAGGGATGACGGTACCACAGCCAAAACGAAGGGACCTGCTCACCCTAAGAGGGGCAGATCCCTTTTATATGCGCTTATTTTTTGCTCGCATCCTCAATCAGTTCAAGCACAGCCTGCGTACCATCCTTGACCGGGTATGCCTCCAGCGCCGCAAGCAGCTCCGCGCGTTCGTCCAGGAGCTTGAATAGCGCGTCCGTCAGCGTGCGGGCGGTCATGTCCTCCTGCATCAGCACTCGCGCCAGTCCCTGCCGGGCATAGCTTTTGGCATTTTCAATCTGGTCGCCCCGGCTTGCCCCCAGAGGATAGGGCACCAGGAGCATAGGCTTGTGCAAGGCCAAAAGCTCGCTTAGGGTGTTGCTTCCCGCACGGCTAAGTACCACATCGGCAACGGCCAGTGCGTCGGGCATCTCCTCGGAGAGAAACTCCTTCTGGCAGTAGCCTTTCATTCCTACGAGGCTTTCGTCCAGATTGCCCTTGCCGCACAGGTGCAAAACGTCGAAGCGGGTGAGCAGCTCCGGCAGGGCTTCGCGCAGGCAGCGATTGACGCTTTGCGCGCCCAGGCTGCCGCCCGTCATGAGCAGCACGGGCTTCTGCCCGTCAAACCCGGCCAATGCCAGACCTGCTGCGCGGCTGCCGCGGAATAGCTCCGGCCTGAGCGGGGTTCCCGTCAGCACACCTTTTTTGCCCAGGGCACGGGCACATTCGGGAAATGTTGCTGCTACCTTGGTAGCGAAGCGCGCGCAGATGCGGTTCGCTAGGCCGGGGGTGAGATCACTTTCATGGCATACGGCTGGCACGCGGCATAACCACGCGCCAAACACCACCGGTACGCTTACAAAGCCGCCCTTGGAAAAGCATACGTCGGGCTTGAGGCGACGCATGAGTGCGATGCTTTGAAACGCCCCCCAGATCACCCGGAAGGGGTCTGTGAAGTTCTGTAAGCTGAAATAGCGGCGCAATTTGCCACTTTTAACGGCGTGATAGGTGATGTCGGGGAACTTGGCCATCATCTGGCGTTCGATGCCATTTTCCGTGCCAATATAGTGAATTTCGTATCCTGCTTTTCTCAGATGGGGAATCAGGCTCAGATGCGGCGTTACATGCCCGGCGGTGCCGCCCCCGGTGAGTACGATGCGTTTGTTCATGGCGCGCTCCTCGGCTGGTGATTTGACCGGATATCCGGTAGGCTTAGTATACCACATTTTGGACTTTTGTGCACGGTATGCCCCATCAACCGATGCGTTTGAGCTCGGTGTGCAGGCGGCTCAGAATGCGCTTTTCCAGCCGGGAGATATAGCTCTGAGAAATGCCCAGCAGGTCGGCCACCTCCTTCTGGGTACGCTCACGTTGGCCACCCAACCCAAAGCGCAGCATGATGATGCGCTTTTCACGTGCCCCCAGGTGCTCTAGCGCGTCGCGCAGAATTTCGCGCTCAATTTCCTGGTCCAGATTGACCGATACCGTATCCGGACGGGTACCCAGCACGTCGCTCAAAAGCAATTCGTTTCCATCCCAGTCGGTTTTGAGGGGCTCGTCTAGGCTCACCTCCAACCGCAGCTTAGAGGTTTTGCGCAGGAACATCAGGATTTCATTTTCGATGCAGCGACTGGCATAGGTGGCCATTTTGATTTTCTTTTCAGCGTCGAAGGTACCCACCGCTTTGATCAGCCCAATGGTCCCAATGGAGATAAGATCCTCCAGCGGGATGCCGGTATTTTCAAATCGCCGGGCGATGAATACTACTAGCCGCAGGTTATGCTCTATCAGGGTACGGCGAGCGGCCTCGTCATGCTCTTTCAGGCGCAGAGCCAGGGAACGCTCTTCCTCCGGAGAGAGAGGCGGGGGAAGGGGATCGGGGCCGCCGATGTAGAACAGCTCCTGCGGAAAAAGCCGCATCAGAAGCCGCTGAAACGCCAAATGGAGCTTTTCGGGTGACTGATTCATACCATGTGCCTCCTCACCCCCGCATGCGCGGGCCGTAGATCATCAGGAAAAGGACGCCGAAAGGGCAGCCATGGGTACCAGAGCTTGTGCACCGCTGTATTCCGGGCCGGCTACCGCCACCAGCAAACGGGCCTCTGAGGGATGGCCATTGAGATACAGGCGGCATTCGTCGGGCCGAAACAGGGGGAGTAGCGCAGAGCCTGCCGCCGTGCGTACATTGAGCAGCCGGAACCCCAGTGGCAGGGAGGCGAGGTCGCTCAGGTCATATATCCCGGGAAAGAGCAGCCGGGCCGCCTTGCGCGGTACCACCAGTACCGGAAGCCCCGTCACGGGGTCGCGCAGCAGGTTTCCACTGTCCAGCATGGCGGGAAGAATCACGGCGTTTCCATCCACACGCAATTCCACCTGCCGCACGTCGCAAAGGGCGTTGGGCAGTAGTGTAGCCAGCAGGTACACAAGCAACGTTGCGCCGGCACCGGCTATCAGCGCAAGCGGCGCTGGCAAGCCGCGGGTGACGAGTGCCTGCGCTCCGCCGCCCAGCAACAACGATGCGCCCAGCGTGGTCGCACATCCGCGCAGACAGGGGCCTAAGCCGTGTGTGCGAAAACAGAGCGCCACCGCACAGGGAAGGCTGCCCAGTGCCAGGATTTGCAGGGGTGGCAGCACCAGCGCACACAACGCCAGCGCCCCGCCCAGTCCGGCGGAGATGAACAGCGCGCCCCGCCCTGGCGCAGGTAAACCTGCCAGCTTGCCTCCCAGCGGCAGTGCACACAGACACATGGCCGCATTCCATAAAAAATAAGCCTCCACGTGCACCACAGACTGTGCCCTCCTTTTTGTTTGGCATGCAAATAGTATAGTGCACACAGGATGGCGGATATGTCGAAACACAGTGCGAAGGATGGCGGAGCGGCACTGCGTCATAAAAAAACATGGCAGGCTTTTCTCCAGCCTGCCCTGCGACATTATTCTGCACGTTATTTGCGTCCCAGCACATCCCTGAGCTTCTGTGCAAGAGGACGGTTTTTTTTCATGGCGAGCGCCGCATCCAGTGCGCCCTCGCGGTATTTGTGATTGTCGGGATCACGCCGGACAGCCTCCCGAAAGCTCTGGTGGGCGGTTTCATACTGCCGCAGGCCCATAAGGATTTTGCCCTGCAAAAAGTACCAGTCTGCATCCTTGCCATCGGCGCGGGCCAACTGTCTCAGCGCACTTTCCAGATTGCCCTGGTCGATCAGGCGCTGAGCAAAGTGCTTGGCTTCTTCCTGAGAGATCAGGTTGAAGCCAACCCGGTGTTGTGATGCCAGCTTGAGGGCCGCTTCATAGGCCAGATTGAGCTGGAGCAGCTGTTCCTGCGCGGCTTTCTGACGCTGAGGGTCCTGAAACTGGTCGGGGTGGCATGCTTTGACCAGCCGGCGGTATGCGGCGCGCACCTCCTGCGCGTCGGCGCCAGGCTTGAGGCCCAGCAGTTCAAAGGGCTTGAGGTCGTACAGAAAACACCACCTCCCATTGACGCGGAAACTCAAATCTTTTCGCGGCGAATCTCCGCGCCCAGCGCGCGCAGCTTTTCCTCGATACGCTCGTATCCGCGGTCGATATAGGACGTTTCATAAATCTCCGTTACGCCCTTGGCCATCAGGCCTGCCACCACCAGCGCCGCGCCTGCCCGCAGGTCGGTGACGGTAACAGGTGCGCCGTAGAGTTCGCGCACGCCCTCGATAAGCACGGTGCGGTCCACCAGTTTGATCTTTGCGCCCATGCGCCTCAACTCGTCCAGATGTTTAAAACGCTGTTCAAAGATGGTTTCACACACGGTAGAGGTGCCATTGGCCATGCACAGAAGCGCCGTCATGGGCTGCTGCAGATCAGTAGGAAAGCCGGGATATACCTGGGTTTTGACGTTGACAGCCCGCTGCTCGCCCTGAGGCCGTACGCGGATGGAGTCGTCGTTTTCCGTCACGCGCACACCCATTTCCAGCAGCTTGGCGGTGAGCGCTTCCATGTGTGTGGGAATGCAGCCGTGGATGGTCACATCCCCGCGTGTGGCGGCGGCGGCGATCATCAGTGTGCCGGTTTCGATCTGATCGGGGATGACGGTATAGGTGCAGTGGTGGAGGTGCTGCATGCCACGGATGCGGATTACATCCGTGCCCGCACCCTTGACGCGTGCACCCATGCTGTTGAGGAAGTTAGCCAGGTCCACGATGTGGGGCTCCTTGGCTGCGTTGTAGATCACGGTAGTGCCCTCGGCACGCGCTGCGGCCAGCATCACGTTGATGGTACCGCCTACGGTGACCATGTCAAAAAACACGTCGCCACCCAGCAGCCGGTCAGCATTGGCATAGACCATGCCGCCCCGGTCCTCAATGGATGCACCCAGTGCGGCAAACCCCTTCAAATGCTGGTCAATAGGTCTGCTGCCGATGTCACACCCGCCGGGATAGGCTACTTCAGCCCTGCCGCCGCGCCCAAGCAAAGCACCGAGCAGGTAATAACTGGCACGAAGACGCTTGGTCAGCGAAAAGGGCACCCGATAGCCCGTTGCACCGCGCGGATCCACGGTGAGGTATTTCCCCGGCACATACTCCGTTTCCGCCCCTAGCATCTGCAAAATCTCAATCAGGGCGTGTACGTCGTCGATGTCCGGCAGGTTCTCAATGGTGCAGGGCTCGTCGCACAGAAGCACGGCGGGAATGACCGCCACGGCCGTGTTCTTGCCGCCACTGACGGTGATCTCTCCCATTAGGGGATGACCGCCTGTGATAAGCATTTTATCCTTGCTGCTCATAGGTACGGCCCAAGGCCGCCAATCACCTCGCTTTGCCAAAAGACAGGCATGATGCAAAGGACCATTTTTCATTATACATGTTTTTACCACACTTTGCAACGCCAGGCGTGAAGGCGCCTTGAAAAGCGTTTTATACCATGGTATGATGCACACAGAAAAGCAAAGCAAGGCGGCCCCGCCCCGCATCTGCGGGAATCGGGGCCGCCCGGGAATCCAGGGGGAATGGGCACATGTTGGATGATTTGATCGAGCTGGTGTTTGAACTGATATTCGAAGGCACCGTGGAATCCGTCAATGCACGGCAGAGGCCGCTGTGGACCCGGCTTGCATTGGCGGGGAGCCTGTTGGTTTTGTTTGCAGGAGCGACCGGCCTGCTGATGTGGGCAGGGATCACGGCCCACATCAGCAGGCCGTTAATCGCATTGGGAGCGGGACTGCTTGCGCTGGGCGCGGGGCTTATGATCCGGCTTTTTCAAAAGCGCAGACAACATCGCGGCCTTCAAGACCGGTCATGATTCAACCCGCACATCCAGATTGAGCTGGTCCGCAAGTCCACATAGCTGGCCCAGATTTGAAAGCCGATACTGGACATAAGGGGCCAGACTTTCGTCGTAGGGGAGCAGATCGGGAATCATCACGCTGATGCAACCGGCGGCAGTCAGGCTGCGCAGGCCGTTGCGGCTGTCCTCCACGCCCAGGCATTCACCGGGTTCCAACCCAAGCCTGTGTGCGGCCGCCAGATAGATGTCCGGTGCAGGCTTGCTGCGTCCGCCCTCCGCACCGCAGATCATCACATCGAACACATCTTGCATGGCAGGCGTTGCCTGGATATAACGCTCTACAATGGCACGGTCGGTGCTGGTGGCCAGAGCCAGACGCAGGGAACGTGCCCGCAGCCCGGTCAGACATTCTGAAAGTCCCATTTTGGTAGGCAGTCCGGTAGTGACTGCTGTATGGAAAATCCCCTGATGAACCTCATCCATCACGGCCTGGTAGGGAAAATCCGGTCCAAAAGCCTCATGAAGAATGTCGAATCCCGCCTGCGCTGTGCATCCCAGCATACGCAGATATAGTTTTTCTGGAACGGTATATCCGTGCCGGACTAACGCCTGTTCAAACAGACGGGAGCCTAGACGCTCAGTGTCCAGAAGCACGCCATCCATGTCAAATAAAACACCACGAATCATAGCGTTTGTTTCACCTTTCATTCATGGCTGCGGCCACTCATGCTGGCACGGCGCAAAAGTGTCACTGTGCGGGGTGTGACCAGCGTATAGATGGCCGCCATCACCAACGAGGAAAGGAACCGCAGCGCGATCGTACCCACGGTCAGGCTGATGGGGTAGTGGAAGATCTGACTATCGATATACAGGGCCAAGGTGTTTAGTACCGTTACCAACAGGCTTGTCACCAGCACGATGCCGGCAGTCTGCTTCATAGTCAGATTCAACCCGTGCTTTTTGGCATACAAACCCACCAACAGACCACGTACAGCATTGGGCAGGATCCACATCAAGGTTGTCACGGTAAAGCCGAAGGTAAGCATCTGGTTGAGGAAGCCACCCACTGCGCCAACCAGCAGGCCATCCACCCAGCCGAACATCAAACTGGCCACCAGTACGGGGAAGGATTCGAAGGTGAGCTTGATCAGTCCAAGGTTTGCAGAAAACAGGCTTAACACGGTATAGAGGGCAATCAGGACGGCGACGGTCACAAGGCGTTTGGTATTCATGGCAGTACCTCCATTCGTTGATTTAGTCGATATCCATTCCCGCGCAGAGGCCATCCACTGCAGCAGAGACGATGCCACCTGCGTAGCCCGCCCCTTCGCCCAAGGGATACAAACCGGAAAGAGGGCTTTGACGGTGTGGATCCCGCAGAATGCGCACTGGCGCCGAGGAACGCGTTTCTGGTCCGGTAAGCAGGGCATCTGGCTGATCGAAGCCCTTGAGCCGCTGGCCTAACTTGGGCAGGGCAAGGCGCAGATCATCGGTGATAAAGTCAGGCAAAAAGGAGCGCAGATCTCCCGGCGTTACACCTGGCAGGTAGGTAGGCGCAACGCCGCCCAGTGTGGTACTGGGCCGACTCGAGAGAAAATCACCCACTCGCTGACAGGGCGCCCGAAATGCGCCTCCCGCACAGCGGAAAGCCTCCTGTTCAATACGCCGCTGCAAATACATACCCGCCAGAGGATGATTTCCGCCGAAATCTTCAGGCCGAACACCAACCAGCACGGCGGCGTTGGCGTTGCGCCCATCGCGTGCATGGCGGCTCATGCCATTGACATTCACGCCGCCTGGCTCGCTGGAGGCGTTGATGACCCGGCCTCCAGGACACATACAGAAAGTGTATACCCCACGACCGTCCGGTGTGGGCACGTTGAGTTTGTATTCCGCCGGCGGAAGGGCCGGATGGCCTGCCGAAGGGCCATATTGTGCACGGTCGATATCTTGCTGCAGATGCTCGATACGAACACCGATGGCGAAGGGCTTTTGCTGCATGGGCAAGCCCATGGCGCAGAGCCATTCGTAGGTGTCGCGTGCGCTGTGACCGATGGCCAGGCATACAGTATCTGTAGATAATTCCTCCTCGCCCGATGCGCTGGTCAAGCGTGCGCCGGTCACTTTTCCCTGATGAAGGACCAGACCCGTCAGGCGTGTTTCAAAGCGGATTTCCGCTCCCAGCCGTGTCAGTGCGGCACGCATACCTACCAGCACACGCCGCAACTCATCTGTTCCGATATGGGGCCGCTGGGCTACCAGAATTTCCTCCGGCGCGCCACAGCGTACCAGTGTGCCCAGAACCGTGCGGATGTGTGGACTGTTTAGGCCGCAGGTGAGCTTTCCGTCCGAAAAGGCCCCTGCGCCTCCTTCGCCGAAGAGCACGTTGCTTTCGGGGTCCATCTCTCCGAAAGTCTCCAGGTGGTCTACATCCTGCGCGCGAGCCTCCACGGGCTTGCCGCGTTCCACCAGAATGGGCTGCGCTCCGCGCGATGCAAGCACTAACGCGCAAAACAGCCCCGCGGGCCCCGCCCCCACCACCAATGGCCGGGCCTTGCCTGCGGGCCATGGCGTAAGCTGCAGGCCAAATACGTCCGGTGTTTCTCCGGCGGTGGAACCATTGATCACCGTGACCTGATTGGGCTTAAAATGGGAGGCCAAACGCTTTTCCTCTGCTTCCCCGCCCTGGGCCAAGGTAACGTCTGCGGTCAGGGAGAAATGCACACCTCCCCGGCTTCTTGCATCCACGCTGCGCTTGACAAGGTGCGCTTCAGCCACGGCTTTTTCGCAGATGCGCAGGCGCTGCGCACAAAGGCTGCGCAGGCGCGACGGGTCAAAAGTGGCGGCGTCATCCAGCGACAGCTCCAATTGATGAAGGCGCAGCATGGCCGTATTTCCCTCCTGAGCATTCAAAAAATCAAACATACCTATCCTACCATAAAGCGCCCCTGAAACACAAGTGGCGTAATGGACGGAAAATGTGCTATACTGTTTTTATCATTTTGATGAAAGGGAGGTTTTTCCTCCATGCGCTTCACCTCCCTCCGGCTGGCGCGCTTCCGCAACTATGATTCGTTGGAACTGTCGCCCCATCCGGGCATTACGGTACTCTACGGTCCCAATGGCAGTGGAAAGACCAACCTGTTGGAGGCGATGCACCTTTTGTCGGTGGGCAGAAGCCACCGCACCGCCAACGATCGGGAGATGATTGCCGTCGGTGCCAGCGTGGCGCTGGTTCACGGCCAGACCAAACGGCTGGATGGTGCCCACGAGGTAGAAGTGCGCCTGTATCCATTGGAAAAACCCAAAAAGCGGGTATTGCTTTACGGAAAGCCTGCTCAACGAATAGGGGATCTGATGGGTCATGCCACCACGGTGATGTTTTCCCCGGAAGACCTGCGCATCGTGCGTGACGGACCGGTAGCGCGCAGACGGTTTCTGGACATGCAGCTCAGCCAGATCCGGCCCAGCTACCTGCGAGCGCTGAAAACCTATTTGAGTGTGCTTGAACGGCGAAATGCGCTGCTCAAGCAAAACCGTCTCACCGGGGTCAACGATTTTTCCAATCAACTTGATACTTGGGATGAGCAGCTTGCCGCCGCGTGCGTACCCATCATCAGCGCCCGGCGCTGGTTCCTGGAGGAACTCAGCCGAAGCGCTGCCGAGCAGTACGCCGCTATTGCCGAAACGCCGGGTGAAACGTTTTCGCTTAGCTATACCGGTCCCCTCAGCCGGACCGACACGCCTTACCGCGACATGCTCGCGGGCCTGCGGCGCACGCGCGGGGAGGATATCCAGCGTCTCTTTACCTGCTTTGGGCCGCACCGGGATGACATGAGCCTGATGCTCTGCGGACGGGAGTTACGGGCCTTTGGCAGTCAGGGACAGGTGCGAACGGCGGTGCTGAGCATGAAACTGGGAGAAATCCGCCTGATCGAAAGCGAAATGGGAGAGCCGCCCACGCTGCTTCTCGATGATGTATTCAGCGAGCTGGATGTGCGCCGTCGCAGCGCACTGCTGAAAAGCACCGAAGGCGTGCAGACCTTGCTTACCTGCACCGACCGTCAGGATGCTGCCGACGCGCATGCAGACGCATTTTTGCGCGTGTCCCAGGGGGATGATGGCACGGCGCGCCTGTCACCTGAGTGATGCAATACAAAACAAATGCAATTTTAGGGCCTTCATCCTGCAATATTTGCTTTTTCTGGCTGCGAATCTGTGCTATAATACACAAGTCATTTCGGAAGCGGTGCAGCTTTACGAAACTGACTGCCAAATTTGATTGTTGAGAAAGGGGTTGTGCCGATGAATGCTTACACTTCCCGCGTGCTTGAGGGCCTCAAGCAGCGCAATACCCATGAAAGCGAATTTATCCAGGCGGCTACCGAAATTCTGGAAAGCCTCTCTCCCGTGTTTGATAAACACCCGGAATATGAAAAGGCGGGCCTGCTGGATCGCTTTGTTGAGCCGGAGCGGGTCATCATGTTCCGTGTGCCCTGGGTGGACGATCAGGGCCGCACGCAGGTCAACCGCGGTTATCGCGTGCAGTACAACAGCGCCATCGGCCCCTACAAGGGTGGCCTGCGCCTGCATCCCAGCGTGAACCTGTCCATCCTTAAGTTCCTGGGCTTTGAGCAGGTGCTCAAAAACAGCCTGACGGGCCTGCCCATTGGCGGTGGCAAGGGTGGCAGTGACTTTGATCCCAAAGGCAAGAGCGACCGTGAGGTTATGGCCTTCTGTCAGAGCTTCATGACCGAACTCTACCGCCATATCGGCCAGGACACCGACGTGCCCGCCGGAGATATCGGAACGGGCGCGCGTGAGATTGGCTATCTCTATGGTCAGTACAAGCGCTTGACCGGCTTGTATGAGGGCGTTCTGACAGGCAAGGGCCTCACCTATGGCGGCAGCCTGGCCCGTACTCAGGCTACCGGTTACGGCCTGTGCTACTTCGTCAAGAATATGCTGGAAGCCAACGGTAAGTCCGTTAAGGGAGCGACCGTAGTGGTGAGCGGCAGTGGCAACGTGGCTATCTACGCTAATGAAAAGATCACTGAGCTGGGCGCCAAGGTTGTTGCCATGAGCGATTCCAACGGCTATATCTACGATCCCAACGGAATCAATCTCGATATGGTTAAGCAGATCAAGGAAGTGGAGCGCGGCCGCATCAAGGAATACGCGGCCCGCGTGCCTGGCAGTGAGTACCACGAGGGCTGCAAGGGCATCTGGACCATCAAGTGCGATATCGCTCTGCCCTGTGCCACTCAGAACGAGCTGGACGCCGAGGGTGCCAAGGCGCTGATCGCCAATGGCTGCTTCGCTGTGGGCGAGGGCGCCAACATGCCCTCCACGCTGGAGGCCACCGAGCTGTTCCTGCAAAACGGCGTGCTTTTCGCTCCTGGCAAAGCGGCTAACGCCGGTGGCGTAGCTACCTCCGCTTTGGAGATGAGCCAGAACAGCCAGCGCCTGAGCTGGACTTTCGAGGAAGTAGATGAGAAGCTCAAGGGCATCATGAAGGGTATCTTTGAAAAGTGCGCTGAGTCCGCCAAGGAATATGGCGACAAGCCCACCAACTACGTTGTGGGTGCCAATATCGCGGGCTTCCTCAAAGTGGCCGAGGCCATGATGGCTCAGGGCATCGTGTGATCCGATCATAAAAAACAAAAGACGGGATTCAGTGGAGCAGTTGCGCCGGGTCCCCGGGCCGTTGACAAACTCAGGTCAACGGTCCTTTTTTAGATGCATGGGAAGCGCCTTTTTGTATCCAAAGCGCCCGTCAACGATCGGTTTGAACGGGTTTTCTTCGCCAGTGACAAATCCGGAATTTTATGCTGCCGTCAAAGATCCGATCACCGTTTTTTATAAGAAAAGGCCCGGCGGAAATGTTTCCGCCGGGCACTCGTCCTCTTAACTTATCGTAGTCATTCCTGCCGGTTCAGCCCCGGTCAGCAATGCGCACATACTCGCGACGGTCCTGTACGCTCATATAGGCGGGACGGATGATCTTGTCCATGTTGATCAGCTCCTCCAGCCGGTGAGCGCTCCAGCCCACGATGCGCGCGATGGCGAAGATGGGGGTAAACAGCTCCTCCGGGATGCCCAACATGCTGTAGGTAAGCCCGCTGTAAAAGTCCACATTGGGACTGACGCCCTTATAGATCTTGCGTTCGCGGGAGATGATCTCCGGGGCCATGCGCTCGACCATGGCGTAGATGGAGAACTCTTCTTCCTTGTCCTTCTCGCGCGCCAGGCGCTCCACAAAGCCACGGAAGATAGTGGCGCGCGGGTCACTGATGCTGTAGACAGCGTGACCCATGCCGTAGATAAGGCCCTTACGGTCAAATGCTTCACGGTTGAGCAACTTGTGCAGGTAGTCGGCTACCTGACCCTCGTCATGCGGATTTTGGAGGGTTCGTTTGAGGTCGGCCATCATTTCGACCACCTTGATGTTTGCACCGCCATGCTTGGGGCCCTTGAGGCTGGCTAACGCCGCCGCGATCACACTGTAGGTGTCGCTGCCGGACGAGGTGACCACGTGCGTGGTAAAGGTAGAGTTGTTGCCGCCGCCGTGCTCCATGTGCAGGATCAATGCCAGGTCCAGCACGCGCGCTTCGAGGTCGGTGTAGGATTTGTCGGGACGAAGCATGCGCAGCAGGTTTTCCGCGGCGGAAAGGCTGTCATCCGGGCGATGGATATAGAGGCTTTCATCGCGCTCATAGTGATTGTAACTGTGATAGCCATACACCGCCAGAAGCGGAAAAACGGCGATCAGCATCAGGCATTGCCGCAGTACATTAGCCAGAGATACGTCGCTTACATTGTCATCATAGCTGGCAAGGGTAAGCACGCTGCGGCTCAGGGAATTCATCATGTCCCGGCTGGGAGCCTTCATAATGACATCGCGCACGAAGTTGGTAGGCAGGGTGCGGCTATCCGCCAGCGTACGCTGAAAACCGGCCAGTTCCTCACGGGTGGGCAGCTCGCCAAAGAGCAGCAGATAGGCGATTTCTTCAAAACCAAAGCGATGTTCCCTCGCCTCGGCGCCCACCAAGTCTGTGATGTCATATCCGCGGTAGAATAGACGACCCTCGCAGGGAACTGTTTCGCCGTTGACCTGCTTGTTGCTTTCAATTTCTGAAATGTTGGTCAAACCGGCAAGCACGCCCCGGCCCTTCTGATCGCGCAGGCCACGCTTTACGCCGTAGGTTTGATACAGCTCCGGGTTGATCGAACAGTTGTCGGTCAGGAGCTGAGCGTGGGCGTCCGCATACGCTTTGAGCCGGTCCAGATTGGTTTGCGTCATATTTATCTACCTCCTTCTTAATCAATCAACAGACAGAAACGCGAAATGCGTAGGAACAGCCGTGGCAGAAAAAGGCACGGCGATAAATTCAGTATAATCCAACCGGGGTATCCCGGTCAAGCGCGCCGGATGTGGCTTGTACGGTGGCGTGCATGCCGGGCAGCACGCCATCGGGCGCTTCAAAATCCAGCCATACGGTGTAACGGCTGTTCTCCTCGCTACTGTTGCCCAGCGGGTCCACAGCGGTTACGGTGGCAGGAACAGAGGGCAAATCCAGCTCATCGAAATAAACCATCATTTCATCACCCACAGCGATGCGGCCCACATCCCCCTCCGTGGCCTGCGCCTTCAGACGGTAGGTTCCGGCGGGAATAGCGGTCAAAAGTGCCTGATCCTTCTGTACGCTGGCACCGGGTACAGCGTTTACCTCCGTGACGATCAGCGCCTGTGGGGCGGTGACGGTGGTGGGACTTTGCGTGCCGCGCCGGGCGGGATCCAGCACATCTGGCACATAGCTGAAAAGATAGTCGCCGGGATGCACCTCGTCACCCGGGCGCACGGCCATATCGGTTATGGTGCCGGAAGCGGATACGGCATAGGGCTGCACAATGGACAGCTTGGAACGGGCGAGCAGGGTTTTGTCGCCGTAATCCGCTTCGCGGTAGACCTTCACGTCCTCGGTAAAGACCAGGTCACCTCCAATTACCTCAACGGTGAACTGTGTGCCTTCCACAGCGATAATGCGTCCATCAGCAAAGTGCTTTTCATTGGCTGAACGCAGATATACGGGCATACCCACCCGCAGGTCGCGGTTTTCCACGGTGTTGTAGCCGGTGCGGTTGGTGGCCTCAATCTGGTAGCGATCGGCATATTCGATGCGCATTACCGCTCCGTAGCGGTCTATGGCGGCATCGGCAGATTCACCGGCTTGCGCATATACGTCCGCCACCGTACCCTCAATTTCGGCGTATACGCGCTGGGGTTCCACGGTGAAGACTGCTTCGCCGGACGATAGCATCTGCCCTGCCCGCACGCTGAAGGGGGCCAGCAGGCCGCTGGCGGGCGCAGTCAGCACGATGGGGTCCAAGCCCTCTACCGTGGCGGTCAAAATCAATGTCTCGGAGGATTCAGCCAACGCGGAAGCGCTGGCCAGCGCCAGCAGGGCCGCCAGCATCAATGCAACAATTTTTTTCATGTCAAATACCCTCCTTTGTGCTCACAGGCTGCGAAGAGCATCAATGGGATTAAGGTTACTGGCCTTGCGGGCAGGAGCCCAGCCAAAGACGACACCCACCGCCAGCGAAAAGCCTACGCCAAGTGCAATGGCACCCGGTGACAGCACGAAAGCAATGTCCATCAGGCTGGCCAGCAGCATGCTCACCAGCAGCCCCAGCACCACCCCGATCAACCCGCCCAGCAGAGAGAGGATGATGCTCTCCATGAGAAACTGTATCTGAATGCTGCGGGGACGCGCACCCAGAGCCTTGCGCAGGCCAATTTCGCTGGTTCGCTCGGTGACAGAGACCAGCATCATATTCATAATGCCAATACCGCCAACCAGTAGGGCAATGCTGGCAATGCCCACCAGCAGATTGGTCATCAGCCCCATCATGGTATCCATCACGTCCAGCAGACTTTCTATATTAATGACGGTGTAGCTGTCCTCGCGGTAGTTAAAGGCGGCCTCCAAAGCAGCTTCCAGGCTGTCGGTTACTTCGTTGGTGCGGTCGGTATCGGCCACGTATACCTCCAGAGAGGAAACGCCTTTGACCCCAAAGAGCCTCATATAGGTCGTATACGGCATAATGAGCTTGCCGTTTTCGTCGCCGGCCTGCATCTGACTCACCACGTCGCTCACGTCGGCGTCTTTGAGTACGCCTACAATGCGAAAACGTGTGCCCTTGACCAACAGCGTTTGCCCGATGGGATCAGTGCCGCTGAACAGCGCGGCTGCCAGATCGCTGTCAATCAGGCACACACGGCTGCGCTGTTCCTGATCGACGGGGAGAAGTGGGCGTCCTCGAGATACCGCGTCATTTTCGCGGCGGAACCAGGCATAGCCATAGCCTTCCACCCTAACGTCCTCCAGTACCTTGCCGCCGCCCACGACGCTCAGTTCCTGCGACAGCGTGGGGGAGATACCCGACACGCCGTCGATGGACAGGATGTCAGCCAAATCGCCTTCCGTCAGGCCGCTTTTGAGCGGTGTGCCCATAGCCTGTACGGTGAGCTTTCCGGTGCCCAGACTTTCGAACTGGGCGGTTACCTCACCGGTGGCGCTCTGCATCACGGTGATCAGGGCAATAATAGCCATCACGCCGATGATGATGCCCAGCACTGTGAGGAAGGAACGCATCTTGTTGCCGCGGATGTTGGCCAGAGACATGCGCAGGCTTTCCCTAAGCATCGTCCTCCGCCCCCTCGGAAAGCACGCCGTCCAGAATGCGAACCAGCCGCGATGCATTTTGCGCAATATGGCGGTCGTGCGTAATCATGATGATGGTGCGCCCTTCATCGTGCAGTTCGTGGAATAGCTCCATCACCTGGCGGCCGGTTTTCTGGTCCAGCGCGCCGGTCGGCTCATCGGCCAGCAGGATGGTGGGATTGGTAGCCAACGCGCGTGCGATGGCCACGCGCTGCTGCTGCTGGCCGCCGGACAGCTGGTTGGGCAGGTGGTCCATCTTGTTTTCCAGACCCACGCGCCGGAGCATTTCCGCAGCCCGTTCGCGCCGCTGTTGACGGGGCATGCCGGCATAGACGAGCGGAAGCTCCACGTTGCTCAGGGCGTCCTGCCTGGGTAAAAGCTGAAACGATTGAAAGATGAAGCCGATTTCCCGATTACGGATGAGGGCCAGCTCGTCGGGTTCCAGATCATCCACACGGCGCCCGTGCAGGATGTATTCGCCGCTGGTGGGCGTGTCCAGGCAGCCGATGATGTTCATCAGCGTGCTTTTTCCCGAACCACTGGGCCCCAGCACGCTCAGAAACTCCCCCTTCTGAATGGTCAGATCAATGCCCCGCAGTACCGGGGACCATTCATCCCCCATCCAGTAGGACTTTGTGATGCCCGTCATTTGAAAAAACGTTGTTCCGTTGTCCATGGCTACCTGCTTTCCACGCCCATCATGCGCTGCTGCATGGCAAAGAAGCGGGCCATGTCGTTGGACTGATAATAGACAGCATCACCTTCACTGACGCCGGAGAGAATTTCGATGTACTGGCCATCGCTCACGCCGGTTTCAACATATTCGGCGGTGAGCTTACCCTCGGCATCCTTCAGGTAGACAAAGGGACGGTTGTACTCGTCGTAGCTCAGAGCGTCCAGGCTGAGGCTGACCGCACCCAGCGCCTGCTGGTTGAGGATGTTGACCTCTACGCTCATGCCGCTGCGCACGTTTTGGACGGCCTCCACTTCCAGTTTGACGGGATAGTAGCTCACGCCGGCTTCGGTGGTCGCGTTGCGGGCGATCTCGGTCACGGTGCCAGGCACGGACGTGTCCAGCGCGTTGAGATACACCTCGCCTTCCTTGCCCTCCTCAATGGCGTCGATGTCGTATTCATCCACGTCCACGCTTACTTCCAGCGCGTCATAGTCCACGATGCGGGCAATCTGGCTGCCGGGTTGGAGAGAATCGTCCGTCTCCACATAGAGCTCCTCGACGGTGCCGCTGTAGGCGGCATATACGCGGGTGCCGTCGCTTCCCCGCAAAAGCGCGTCGCCCTGCGCAACTCGGTCGCCCTCCTGAACATAAAGCTCCTTTATCTTTAGAGCGTCCTTGGCGGTTTGTACCTCATCGGTCACAGGGATCAGACTCCCTGAAAAACTGTAATAGGTAATGATGTCGCGCCGCTGCGCGATTTCCTCTGTAAGGGATTGTGCCACCGTTTTGCGCAGTGACAAAACGAATGCCGCCAGCAGCACCAATACAACCGCCAGCACAATCCACGGCCATTTCCGCCTTTTTTTCTTTTTGGGAGGCAGAGTTTGCATGATCCTAGGGTTCCTCCTTCAAATGGAATGGTGCGATTATAAGCCGGCTAACAAACGGCTGTCAAGCGTTCACGTCTGAAATGTCAAAAAAACGCATGGATTTTACAGTTTCGCCACAAGTGGCAACACGTTGTGCGGTACTGCGGACAACAAAAAAAGTGCCGGCAGGCATTGCCTGCCGGCGGAGGCGGTCAACCCTCCATCTCTTTGCGAATACTTTCTTCGCAGCTCTGCATGGCACGAAGGGTGCGGTCCATCAGATCCGTCAGCTCCCAGCCAAGGCGCTGCGCGCCCTCGGCAATCACATCGCGCGAGCAGCCGGCTGCAAATTTTTTGTCCTTGAATTTCTTTTTGACGCTGTTGACCTCCATGTCCATCACACTCTTGCTGGGGCGCATCAGCGCTGCCGCACCGATGAGGCCGGTCAGTTCGTCGGCGGCAAAAAGCACCTTTTCCATCTCGTGTACGGGCTCCACGTCGGAGCACAGGCCATAGCCATGCGAGCAGATGGAATGGATCATATCCTCGCCCACACCGGCGGCGCGCAGCAGCTCCGGGGCTTTCTTGCAGTGCTCCTCGGGCCAGTTTTCAAAGTCGATATCGTGCAGAAGGCCCACGGTGGCCCAGTAATCGGCGTCATCGCTGTAGCCCAGCTCATTGGCGTACCAGCGCATCACACCCTCCACAGTCAGTGCGTGCTGGATGTGAAAGGGCTCCTTGTTATAGGTTTTGAGCAGCGCGAGGGCCTGCTCGCGGGTCAGATTACTTTGCATGGGGCATTCCTCCTTGGCATATGCGCGTGCTGCGCTCTTTGGCTATCATACCACCCGCGGCCGGCCCTTTCAAGCCCGCAAGGCTTTTTTGATGGAACAGCTTGACAAGCGGCTTTCGTGCGCCTATCATCCTAATCAATCCCATAAGCTTTGCAGATAAGGAGGCGCCGCCTGCAATGAAGATGTATCGCAGCCTGACTGAGCTCATTGGCCATACCCCGCTTCTGGTGCTGACCGGCTACTGCCGCGAAAATGGCCTGAATGCCACGATCGCCGCCAAGCTGGAGGCGTTTAACCCCGCCGGGAGCGTCAAGGACCGCACCGCCTGCGCCATGCTGGACGCGGCGGAGGAAAGCGGCGCGCTCAAACCGGGCGGCACCATCATCGAACCCACCAGCGGCAACACGGGCATCGGACTGGCATGGGTGGCGGCGGCGCGCGGATACCGCACGCTGATTGTGATGCCCGACAGCATGAGCCCCGAACGCCGCGCGCTGATTCGCGCTTATGGTGCGGAACTGGTGCTGACCGACGGGGCGCTGGGCATGAAGGGAGCCATCGCCAAGGCCCAGGAGCTTAAAGAGCAGATCGCGGGCAGCCTGATTCCCGATCAGTTTTCCAACCCGGCCAACCCCGCCGTACACCGCCGCACCACCGGTCCTGAAATATGGGAAGATACCGACGGCAAGGTGGACATTTTTGTGGCGGGTGTGGGCACCGGCGGAACACTAACCGGCGTGTCCGATTATTTGAAGGCACAGAATCCCGCCGTGCGCGTGGTGGCGGTGGAACCGGCAACCAGCGCGGTGCTGGAGGGCGGCACGCCCGGTCCGCACGGCCTGCAGGGCATTGGTGCGGGCTTCGTACCTGCGACGCTCAATACTGCTGCCTACGATGAGGTGATTCCCGTTACGAACGAAGAAGCCTTTGCGGCACGCCGGGCACTGGTGCGTCTGGATGGGGTGCTCGCGGGCATCTCTTCCGGCGCGGCACTGCATGCGGCCACGGTGCTGGCACGCCGCGCGGAAAACGCGGGCAAGCTGATTGTCGCGCTTTTGCCGGATACGGGAGAAAGGTATCTGCAAGGCGCGCAGTAAGCGGAGTGTACCAGTCCCAAACAAGCAATCGCCCCGCGCAAGGGGCGAATCAAGCCACATGAGGAGGATTTTCAAATGGACCGCCTGATCGCCTTAGGCACGGGCAATGCCGCCGTAACACGCTGCTACAACACCTGCTTTTTGCTGGATTTACCCGAGGGTTATCTGCTGTGCGATGCGGGCGGTGGAAACGGCATCCTCAGCCAGCTGGAAAAGGCGGGCGTGGACCTGAAAGATATTCATCAACTGATTCTGACCCATGCACACAGTGATCATCTGCTGGGCGCGGTGTGGGTGGTGCGCATGGTGGCGGCGGCCATGAACGCGGGACGCTATGAAGGCGAACTGACCATCTGGTGCGACCCCACCGTGCGCGAGGGCCTGTGCCAGATGGCGCGTATCACATTGCAAAAAAAGATGACGGACCGCATCGGCGACCGCATCCTTTTCCGCGATATCTCCGACGGCCAGAAGGAAATCATTCTGGGCCGGGAGGTTACATTTTTTGATATTCACTCTACCAAGATGAAGCAGATGGGATTCACTATGGCGCTTGCGGGCGGCGGAAAGCTCTGCTGCTTGGGCGACGAGCCTTACAATCCCGCCTGCGCCGCCTATGTGCAGGGCGCGGACTGGCTGCTTAGCGAGGCGTTTTGCCTCTATGGCGACCGCGAGCGTTTCAAACCCTACGAAAAGCATCACTCCACCGTCAAGGATGCCTGCGAACTGGCGCAGGGCCTAGGCATACCCCATCTTGTACTGTGGCATACGGAAGATCGTCGCCTTGCGCAGCGGGAGGCCCTCTATCTGGAGGAGGGACGCATCTATTACGATGGCGACCTGCATGTGCCTAACGATCTGGACACGCTGATACTGGCCGGGGAATAAGACGGTTACTCCCCGGAACGCTCCTGATCCTTCATGCGGGCCTTGCCTTCCAGCACGAGCTTGTTGAGCTCATCCATGAAGCTGCTTACGTCGGTAAACTGGCGGTAGACCGAGGCGAAGCGAACATAGGCCACCTCATCGAGGAGCTTGAGCTCATCCATCACAGCCTCGCCGATACGACGGGAGGACAGTTCGTCCTCGCCGGAGGAATAGACCTGCTTTTCTACCTTTTCTACAATGGCGTCGATATCCTTCATACTTACCGGGCGCTTCTGACACGCGTGCAGAAGCCCCTTTTTGATTTTATCGGCGTTGAAGGGCTCGCGCCGCATATCCTTCTTCACCACCATCAGAGGCGAAGTTTCAATTTTCTCATAGGTGGTGAAGCGTCTGCCACAACGAAGGCATTCGCGGCGGCGGCGGATGGAGCTGCCCTCCTCCGTGGGTCTGGAATCAATCACACGGCTGTCCAGATAACCGCAATACTGGCATCTCATGGAGCGCCCTCCTTTTTTATCGCCATGGGTTCACACACCTTTTTATATTATAACAAAAGGAAAGCATGCTTGCAAGCGGAGCGGCGTGTTAAAAAGCCCGGACACAGAAGGTGCCTGGGCAAAAAGGTTTCATGTATATACGGGTGAAATGCGCAGATTACTCCTTCGCACCCTCCAGAATGGTCAGGGTAGAGCTGGTGCCCAGACGGCTTGCGCCCGCCTCCACCATGTCTACGGCTTCCTGCCAGCTATGCATGCCGCCGGCAGCTTTCACCTTCATATTTTCGGGTATGGAATCCTTCATCAGCCGCACGTCCGGCACGGTGGCCCCGCCGGTACCAAAGCCCGTACTGGTCTTGACGTAGTCGGCTCCTGCATTGATGCAGGCTTTGCAGGCAAACACTTTTTCCTCATCGGTGAGGTAGCAGCATTCGATAATGACCTTTACCAGCGTACCCGCAGCAGCCTCCACGACACCGCGAATATCGCTTTCCAGCAAAGCAAGGTTGCCACTTTTGAGCGCACCGATATTGATGACCATATCCACCTCATCTGCACCGTTTGCGATGGCGTCCTTTGTTTCAAAAGCCTTGACAGCGGTGGTGTTGGCCCCCAGAGGGAACCCGATTACCGTGCATACCTTTACATCGCTGTCCTTCAGCAGCTGTGCTGCCAGCGCTACGTGGCAGGGATTGACGCACACGCTGGCGGTGTGAAGCGCTTTGGCTGTGTCACACAGCTGTGTAATCTGTTCTGGCGTGGCGGTGGCCTTGAGCAGCGTGTGGTCGATCATAGAAGCAACCTGTGTTTTGGTCATAGGAAATCATCCTTTCTGAATATCGTCTGCCGTTACACCGGCGGGAGCTGCGTTGCCACGCAGGTATTCCCGCGGCGTAAGGCCGGTGCAGCGTTTGAAAACGGAGCAGAAGTGCTTGTAATCGGTAAACCCTGTCTTTTCGGCCACTTCGGATGTGCGTGCGCCCTCATGCAAAAGACCTACCGCCTGCTGGACACGCTGCATGTTGAGCGTGTCCAGAAAGGTTTGTCCCGTGACCGCCTTGAAACGGCGGCTGAGGTAGCTGGCGGAGACCCCCATTTCCTCGGCGAGTCCCTCGATGCACAGACGCTGCTCGCTGTGGGATACGATGCGCTTGAGAGCCACATCGACATATGCGTCCTGCTCGCGGATTTCTTCCATCACCAGCGAGGCAGATTTGCAGGTGCCGTTTAGCAGCGGCATCAGGCGGCGCACTTGTTTGGCGGTTTCCTCCTCGGTGTGGATACGGCTCATCAGTGAAGCCAGCTTGTCCTCATCCAGGGGCTTGAGCAGGTAGTCGCACGCCCGAAGGGCAATGGCCCGGCGCGCGTAGTCGAAATCCGCGTAGCTGGTCAGCAGAATGATGCGGAAGGAGTATACCGCCAATGCGCGCTCCAGCATTTCCAGCCCGTCCATCACCGGCATGCGGATGTCGGTGATGACCACGTCCGGCCGCTTTTGCAGTATACTGCTCAAGCCGCTGCGGCCATCAGCCGCGCTGCCCACCACCAGGCAGCCCATGTCGCTCCAGTTGACGGTATGCACCAAGCCCTTGCGGATCATCTCCTCATCCTCAGCGATGAACACACGCAGAATCACAACAGGTCTCCTTTCCTACCGCCGTCCTGGGGAAAGTGGAGCAGGACCGTTGTACCCTTCCCCACCTGTGAATCAATGGAAATACCATAACGGTCACCATAGATCAGCCGAACGCGCTCATGCACGTTCATGATGCCAAAGTGATCGCCGCGCTCGGCGCTGGCATCGGCCAGACACCGTTTCAACTGCTTGAGCATATCAGGTTCAATACCAGGCCCATTATCGGTTACCCGCAGTACCACGTCGTTTCCTTCGCAATAGGCAGACAGGGCAATGAACAAGTGGTCGCTGCGTTTCATGCCGTAGACGGCGGCGTTTTCGATGATGGGCTGCACAATCAGCTTGGGCACCGGAAAATCCTCCAGCGCGGCAGGCACGTCGATCTGGTAGCTGAGGCGATTGCCGAAGCGCATTTCCAGAATGCTCATATAGCTGCGGATGTAGTTCAAATCCTCACGCAGAGGGATCATCATGCCTCCATTTTGGATGCTGTAGCGCAGCAGGCTGGAAAGTGCCACCATGGCTTTGTCGGCGGCCTTGGAATCAATACGGATCATGAAGCGGATATTTTCCAGGGTGTTAAACAGAAAATGCGGGTGAAACTGGCTTTCCAGCTGCTTGATTTTGGATACCGCAGTTTCATGTCCAAGGTCCACACTGCGGCGGATCAGTTCCCGCATGCTCTTGAGCATGCTGTTATATGCCTGGGAGATGATCTGGAATTCATCGTTGCTGCTGATGCTCAACTCGGTATTTAAATCACCTTGCTGGACCTGATAGCAGGCTGCGGCAATTTCGCCGATGATACGGGTTTTCTGATCGGCCACACGTTCCGTGCTTACAAGGATGACCGCCGTGAACACGCCAAAAAACACCAACACCAGCGTTCCCAGCAACATAAGCGTACTGATGATGCCGCCACATTCCGACATGGCGTAAATTTTGAGCAGGCCGTTTTCCGTAGCGAGGGTGCGGATGTAGAACAGTCCTTCGGGAAGCGCGGTAAAGCCGTTGGAATCGCGCAGCCTGACGCGCAGCTTGCCGAAATCGCCAACGAAAGCACTGCTTGTGCCCAAGAATACGGAATCGAACCGGTCCGTTACAATCAGATCGGAGGCACATTGCTTGAATTGTGCCGCCATTTGATCTTCATCCAGGGCAAAGTAGATGTAGCCGGCTATGTTACCTGTTCCATCAAACAGACAGCAACCAACCAGCATGCTGGAAACGGTAGTCACTCCCACCTCCGCACGCACCACCGCCATAGCTACTTCCCCGGCTGAGGTGGGAAGATTGTTGACCAACCGCCAGTGAAAGCTGTTTTGCAGACTTTCGCGCATGCCTTCGTTTACCTGCGTAGAAAAAACCAGGTTTTCATCAGCATCCAGAAAAAAGAACTGGGGCCGTGATATGCCTTGGTTAATGAACTGATAGACCCGGCTTTTAAGGGCTGCCTGGTAATTGACGCTTGAGCGGAAGGCAGCAAGATCCATCTGGCTTTGCAGGGAGAGCAGCTCGTTTTGCAAGCTTTGCCATTCTCCGCCAAAGGCGTTCCAGGCAAGCTGCAGGTTGTCCGCCGTGCCGTGGACCACGTTCTGGAGCGGAATGTACCCCAGGAACACGATCAGAAGCAGCACGGCGGCCAACAGCGGCAGCAGGGAATAAAACAACAACAGCCTGCGCAGATCATCGCGGAAGCGAGTCTGTTGCCTGGTTTTTTTCATGCGTATGCCTCGCTTGGAAAAAATGAGCGGCTACATGGTTACGTCCTTGCTTCCGCTGATCTTGAAGAACAGGAACAGCGACAGCACTGTCGTTAGCGTCAGGATGGTGGCCAATGCGGCGGCCGTGCCATAGCTGGCGCGAATGACCTCGTTATAGATGGCTACGGACATGGTGCGCGTGTTCGCCGTATAGAGCATAACCGAGGAACTCAGCTCGTTAATCAGCGTAATCCAGCTCAGGATAGCGCCGGAAATTACGCCGGGCAGCATCAGCTTGGCCGTTACCTTTACAAAGGCTTTCAATGGCGAATCGCCCAGAGAAATGGCAGCCTCTTCTACGCTGGGGCTGATCTGATAGAGAATAGCCGAGCTGGAGCGCAGCGTGTACGCCAGACGGCGAATGACCAACGAGATAATCATGATGGTAGCCGTACCGGAAAGCACCAAGGGATCGCACTTGCCGTTAAAGGCCAGAAGCAACGTAATACCAAGCACGGAACCCGGAATGATGTAGGGGAACATGGCGATGGTATCAATCGCACTGGTGAGCATGCTTTTTTTGCGCACGGACAGGTAGGCGATTAACATGCCGAGCACAATAATTATAGCCAAGGCAATGATGCAATACAAGTAAGTATTTTGAATGGAGGAGAACGCCGTATCAAAAATTTTGGTATAGCTTTCAAAGGAGTAGCCATCTACGAAGTATTGCACCTCTGTTTTTCGCAGGGAGGTCCAGATAATCACCAGATGCGGCACCACCGAAAGAATCACCAGCAGGTAAGTGAACACGTGCATCACGACGTTTTTGGCACCCTTGGCCCGCGTGGGCTGGATAGGACGCATGGCGCTCATGGTAAAGTTTTTTTTGTTCACGTACCACTTCTGCAAAAGGAACAGCACCGCCGTGATCACCACCATCAGCGAAGCCATGGCCGAAGCGAAGTATGCAGAACCGCCGGATTCTCCCACAAACTCGATATAGATTTTGGTGGGCAGCACGTCGTATCCCTCGCCGATGAGGGCAGGGGTGCCGAAGTCTGCCATGCAGTTCATGAACACCAGCAGCGCCGAGGCGATGGCTGTGGGCGTAACCAGCGGCATCACCACGGTGAATACCTTGCGGATGGCGTTGCAGCCCAGGCTTTCGGCTGCCTCGCATACGGCCACGTCCACCTTTTTCAGAGCACCGCTTACATACATATAGATGAAAGGATACAACTTGAGCGTAAACACCAGCAGCATGCCGCCAAAGCCGTAGATGGACGGCATTTTGATGCCGAAGGTATTGGAAAGGAACTGTGTAACCACGCCGCTGCGTCCCAGCAGCAAAATCCACGAATAGGCGCCGATGAAGTTGGGACTCATCATAGAGATGATGATGAGGATTTCGATAATGCCCTTGCCCCGGATTTTGAAAAAGGACATGATGTAAGCCAGGGGCACACCGATGAGCAGAGAGCAGATGGTGACGCATACCGTGAGTTTCAGGGAGTTGAGCAGCGAACGGTAGTAGAATTTTTTTCCGAAAAACTTGGTGAAGTTGGCCATGGTGAAGGCTCCCGTGCCCTCCTCCAAAAAGCCGTCCACAAACAGGGAAATCAGCGGATAGATCAGGAACAGGGCAAACACGGCCAGAATGCCGATGGTTACAATCGTCCAGAAATCGAACTGCGGCTTACGCTTGCTCATAGCGAATCACATCCTTGAGAAGGCTCTTTTCCATATCCGCCGTAAAGACGTTGATCTTGTCGGGGTTGGGACGCAGGGTCAGGCTGTCGCCAGGCTGATACAGCGTTTGTGTATGGCCAAGATCCTGAGAAAATTCAATGCTGGGCTGGTCGGGCACGCACATGCCGTCGGCAAAATGCAGGAAGTAGTTGCTGTAACGTCCCAGGAAAGTACGGTTGAGCACCTCGCACGTGAGCCCCTCGGAGGAAACAGAGAATTCTTCCGGACGAACCCCCACCACGACCTTCTGACCGTCCGTGCACTCGTCGGACAGGGTGGTCATGGGCAGGCGGTAACCGCTGGGGAAGCACAGCTCGGTCTGTCCATCCTTTTTGGACAGGGTAGCATAGAACAGGTTGGAATGGCCGATGAAGGTGGCCACAAACACATTCGCCGGACGGCTGTAGATATGCTGCGGCGTACCGATCTGCTGGATGACGCCCTTGTTCATCACCGCGATACGGTCGGAGATGGCCAGTGCCTCCTCCTGGTCGTGCGTTACGTAAACGGTGGTAATACCCACCTGGCGCTGAATATCGTGGATTACACTGCGCATTTCAATGCGAAGCTTGGCATCGAGGTTAGACAGCGGTTCGTCCATGAGCAGTACCTGCGGGTGAATGACGATGGCGCGTGCCAGTGCTACGCGCTGCTGCTGGCCGCCGGAAAGGCGCTCAGGCAGACGATCCTGATATTCGTCGATATGCACAAGGGAGAGCATTTCATCGGTGCGCTTTTTCATTTCATCCTTGGGCACATTGCGAAGCCGGAGGCCGTATTCGACATTCCTGCGCACGGTCAGATGGGGGAAGATGGCGTAACTTTGGAACACCATACCGATGTTGCGCTTGTAGGCGGGCACATCGTTGATGACCTGATCGCCAAAGGCAATGGTGCCGCCTTCTATGGAGTTAAAGCCCGCAATCATGCGCAGCAGCGTGGTTTTGCCGCAGCCGGAGGGTCCCAGCAGCGTGAAAAGCTCGCCGTTTTTGATGTTGGCAGTCAAATCGGGAATGATGATGTTATCACCGAATTTTTTGACAACGTGGTCAATAGCAATGGATACGCTCATACGTTGCACACCTCTCTATAATAATGAAAGAAGCTGTTGTGAAGGGGCGGCAGGAGGGTTACGCCTGCCGCCCGGCGGCATTCACAGCAGCTTGAAAAGCATGGAAAGGATTATTCGGCGGCGTCCACCAGGGCCTCCTGGAACTGCTCGATCCAAGCGGTCTTGTTTTCGGAAGCGATGGTCTCATCATCCGTGATCACGTTGATGGTGGACATGCTCTGCATGGCGTCAGTCTCGGGCACGTCGGTACGGATGGTGCGGCGGAACTGGGTTTCATTCATGTAGGTCTGGGCGTCATAGCTGGTGAGCCAGTCCACAAACTTGCGGGCGCTGTCCAGATTGGGGCAATCCTTGACGATATAGACGCCGTCGCCACGGATGATAACGCCCTCTTCCATATAAACGACCTTGATGTTGCCCTGCGATACATAGGTGGCGGCACCCTGTTCAAAGGTCAGGCCCACAGCGTATTCGCCGTCGGCTACTCCCTTGTACACGGCGGAGGAGCTGTTCACGCAGCCATTGGGCAGCTGCTTGCAGAACTCGCGCACATAGTCCCAGCCGTTGGGCTGGCCGTCGGTGCCCATAGCGTAGAGCATGTTGACCAGGTGCTCAAAGGAAGAAGAGGAAGCCTGAGGATCTGCAAAAACAATCTTGCCCTTGAGTTCGGGATTGAGCAGGTCGGCATAGCCGTTGATTTCGATATCGCCGATGAGGTCGGTGTTGATCATGATGACGGAGGGCACACAGTCAAAGCGGGTCAGATTACCCTCGACGTTGCGATATTCCTCGTAGAAGGCATCCTCGTTGGCACAGGTATAATCCTGGAAGTACTGGCTGCTGTTTTTCACGGTGCCGATGGTGCCGGACCAGAGAATATCGCACTGGGGATTTTCGCTTTCAGCGGCGATGCGCTTGAGGGCGTCGCCCGTACCCATGGCGAGGCACTCGGTCTTGATGCCGGTGTCGGCTTCAAACATGGCCAGCATATTTTCGATCATGGAGGTGGTCAGCGGGCTGTACAAAACCAGCTTGCCGGTTTCTTCAGGGGCGGTTTCGGCGGTGGCGCAGGTCATGCTCAGGGCCATGACGGCACAAAGGAACAGAGCAAACAGCTTCTTCATGGATAATTCCCCTTTCTTCACTTGCTGTTTTTTGGAACAGCTGATTCAATCTGTGTTCATCATATATGTGTTTTGGAAGAAATTCAACCGGATATTCTATTTATATGTCGTAAAAAGTGAACCACAATCCGAAAAGGCGCATATGGCGGCAGCGGATGGCTTTCCGGCAAATAAAAAACGCCGGAAAGCCTCAAATGGGACTTTCCGGCGGCAGATAGAGGAAGCTATTTCGTTTAATGGAGGAAGTTCTCCACGCTTTTTACGATCGTTGCCTCTACGCTTTCTGCAGCTTCATGGCTTTCCGCGCTGACAGAGAGGTAGAGTTTCAGCTTTGGCTCCGTACCGGAGGGACGCACCACCAGCGTGCAGCCGCCCTCCAGAATAAATTTGAGCACGTCAGATTTCGGAAGGCCATCCAGGCCGTTGGCATAGTCCAGCAGTTGAATCACCCGCCTGCCGCCAAATGAGGCGACGCCTGTGCGCAGCGCCTGCATGACGGCCTGCATTTTGGCAAAACCTGCGCTGCCGTCAAAAGCATAGCTGTGCAGCGTGTTGAGGCAGTAGCCATAGTCGTCGTACAGCTGATGGAGCCGCTCCAGCAGACTGACGCCCCGGCTTGCATAGCAGCTGAACATTTCGCAGATCAGGCAAGCTGCGCCAACGCCGTCCTTGTCCCGCACATAGGGGCCGGACAGATAGCCATAGCTTTCTTCAAAACCGAATATATAGCTGTCCCGAAGCCCCTGCGCTTCCAACCTGCCGATCTGTTCGCCGATGAATTTGAAACCGGTGAGGACATTAACCGTTTTCACACCGTAGTGCGCAGCGATGCGCTCCGCCATGTCCGTGGTCACGATGGTTTTGATCATCACCGGCGCCGCGGGCATTTTGCCATGCTTTGTGCGCTGGGAGCAGAGATAATCCAGCAGCAACATACCCGTTTCATTGCCGGACAGCAGCACGTATTCGCCGCTGCGATCCCTGACGGCCACACCGACCCGGTCACAATCCGGGTCGGTAGCCAGAAGCAGGTCTGCGCCGCACCGGCTGGCATAGGTCATACCCAGTTCCATTGCCTCCCGAATTTCCGGGTTGGGGTAGGGACAGGTGGGGAAGTGACCGTCTGGCAGACACTGTTCCTCTACCAGAGTAACATGGGTATAGCCCAGCTCCTTCAGCGCACGAGTGACTGGAACATAGCCCGTTCCGTTTAAGGGACTGTAAACGATGGCAATATCCTTGCGGGCTTGCTCGCCAAAGAGAACGGATTGCTCCTTCACTGCTTCCAGAAAGGCAGAGAGAACTGCATCAGGAATGTGCTGTATCCGTCCGTCCTGCAAACAGACATCAAAATCAGCCCTCTTTACGCTGTCAAAGAGATCCAGCTTTTCAATTTCGGCCAGAATTTCGGCGGCAGCTTCAACGGTCACCTGGCAGCCGTCTGCACCATAGACTTTGTAGCCGTTGTACTTGGCGGGATTGTGGGATGCGGTGATCATTACACCCGCGGATGCGCCAAGGTATCGGGTAGCGAAGGAAACGGTAGGCACTGGGGTGAGCTGCGGCCAGAAATGGACATTCACGCCATTTGCAGCAAGCACGTCTGCTGCCACCCGAGCAAACACGTCGCTTTTAAGGCGGCTGTCATAGCCAATGACGGCGGAAGGAGCGGTAAAGCGCTTTTTGAGATAGTCCGCCAACCCTTGCGAAGCTTTGGCGACGGTATAGATGTTCATGCGATTGATTCCCGCGCCAATGACTCCGCGGAGCCCACCGGTTCCAAAAGCAAGGTTGCGGTAAAAGGCGTCCTCAATGGCTGCTTCATCCATGTGTCTCAATTCCTCCAGAAGCTCCCCATCGGTTACGCGCTCCAGCCAGCGCTGGTATTCCTGTCTGTAATCCATGACTTGTGCCTTCCTTTCACGATTAGAGGGACGCGCTGAGCGCCGTAAGGATGACAGTTCGTGAATGCCGGGGAAAAATCCTTCTTCTGTGACCTTCTGACATACCTCGCAGTTTGCAGTGAAAAGACCTCCCGACGTGGAGGACGAAAGTCATCCTCATGCCGGGAGGTTTGCTTGTTTAATTTGTGTATCACGCGCACGATCGTTCATGGAACGAGGACGTGCTGTTTTGGAAGGTTACTGCAGTGTGGCTGCATAATCTACTGCATAGCTACCAGCCAGCCGGCCGGAGGTATATGCAAAGCCAATTGCGGCGCCACCATAAGTAACATAGGGCTTTTTCTCAGAATACATCACGCCGGAGGCATCGCATCCACAAGCCCACAGACCGCCGATCACGGTTTCGCCGTCATCCTGGAGAACCTCAAAGTTCTCGTTGATGTCCAGGCCGCCATTAGTGGCGAAGGCTGCGGAGTAGCTCTTGAGAGCGTAGAAAGGACCGTTGCCCGGTGCCACGAGTTTCTCAGCCGCCTTGCCGAACTGCTCATCCACGCCGGTCTCGCAATAGGATGCATAATCCTTCATCGTCTTGGTAAACGTTGCCGGATCGACGCCCATCTGCTGGGCCAATTCTTCATAGGTATCGGCCTTCACCACGTAACCCTGGGCCACCAGTTTGTCCAGCACATCATAGATCTCCGGCACGGGCATGTTGCCGGGCATAAGGCCCTGGTTGCCGGCAGCCAGCGTGGACAGGTTGCTGGAGAAGCCATTTTCGGCAATGCTATCGATCTGGTCCTGGGACCACACCGCCCAGTAGGACGGGCCTGCCTTCCACCAGCCAAAGAGCTCGCCCTCCGCCTCAAAGCGCTCGCCATCCGCGTCTACCCAGGGAATATCGCTGCACAGGATCAGCGCGTTGGGAAGCTCGTTGAGGGACCAGGTCTGTTCCCAGCCGTACCACAGCACGCGGGCATAGTTGGGGTCATCCTTCGCAAAGGTATGAACCGGATAATCGTGGATGACGATGTTGGAGGTGGCAAAGTGAATCATCGGCACAACGGAGATGTTATAGGTTCCGGCGCCGATGTCGATGGCAGCCTGAATCATCTTGCCGTCGTTTTCGTGCATGCCGATCATGGTCCACTGCTCGTCGCCGAAATGATCGAAATAGGGGTTCTGGGACAGGTACTCCTTCTCCATCTCCTCGCTGCCGGCAAAGCCGCCGGTGCAGAGGATGACAGATTTGGCGTTGATGGTGTAGTCGGTGCCGTCATGTCCCTTGGCCTTGACGCCGGTGACGCGGTTGGAGGCTTCATCGTAAATCAGCCCGTAGCCCTCGGTTTCGAGCATATACTGGCCGCCCAGCTTCACATAGTCTGAAACGAAGCGCTGATAGTACTGGTCCACCATCGTATTCTGGCCGGCGGAAACATCCATGCCATAGTCCCGCCCTTCTTCGGCCGTGGCGATAGAAACATACTGCTGCTTGCAGCGGTAGGTGTTAGCGCCGAAGCCGCTGGTGGGATTATTGAGGAGGAAGCCGTGGTCGTAGTAGAGCCAGTCGGCCGTCTCGCCGGAGTTTTGCAGGAACTTCTCAACGACCTCCATCTTCGCGTCGCCTTCGACATACTCGGTCCATGCCGCAAGCAATGCGTCGCAGTCCATGTAATCCTCGCCGCCGTTATATTGTAGCTTGTATTTGGACGGATTGATGGACATCGGCTCGCCGGTGAAGGCGCCGGTACCGCCGTAGCGGCCAGACTTTTCGATGGCCAGAACGCTGACCGGGAGGCCCGCAGCCTGCTGTGCTTCTGCCGCGGCCGTTGCCGCGGAAATGCCCGCCGCGCCCATGCCGACAACCAGCACGTCCACATCGATGGTTTCTTCTGCCTCGATTTTGGGCTCCGGCGTCAGGAAGGCCGTGATGGCTGCAGCGCTGGACCCTCCGGCCACGAGCGCCTGCTCCAGGCAGTCTCGCGCGGCGGTCAGCACGGCATTGCTGGTGGCTGTTGCGCCGGTGATCGCATCTACGCCGACGGACTGGTTTTCCAGAATGCGCGGCAGCAAGTAGGTGTTGACCGCACGAATCATGGCGACGGAGTCCAGGTTGCCGTCAAATTCGATGCCCTGGATGCTCGTCTCATCGACGGTTACCGTTACGGTGATCGGGGAAATCTGCTGGAAGCCGTAGGCCTGGGCCGTATAGGTGCCCGGCGCCATCTTTGCAGCCAGATCGGTTCCGGAGGCCTGCGCAAGCGCGGCGTCCAGTGCGGTCAGAATGGCCGTGCTGGTCACGGTGGCGCCGGTGGTGGCGTCCACGTCGGAGCCGCCGGCCGCAAGAATGGCCGCCGGCATATTGGCGACCGCGACGCCGCCGATGGCCGGCGTCTCATCTTCGCCCTCGACCTTCACATCGGTAATGGCGGTTTCGTCCACCGTGACGGTCACCGCGACATCGCCACCAAAACCAGCAGCAGTCGCTGTGTAGGTACCCGGCGTATAGGCCGCTTCCGCCGTAGCTGCCGTGCCCATGCACAGCAGCATGGACAAAGCCACCAGCATACTGATAACCTTTTTCATGATTGCCCTCCCTTTCCTTGACCGAGCTTGAGAGCGCCCGGCTTGTTATCATTCTATCATTCGGGAGGACGGCCTGTAAAACGCCAATTATTCGCCTCTATCCAAAACAAATGGTTGTGACGAATCGGACCATTTTTCAAGAAGAAATTGATACAACGCCTGTGCAGCAGGGGAATGGACCATATCTTTCAACCTTGCCAAATACAGCTTTGTCTCCCACAGGCTGCCGCTGAGGGGAACCATAACGAAGCGTGCAGGGTTGAACATGTCCTGTGTGATCTCCGTGGTGAGCATCATGGCGCCATTGCCCTCAATCTGCTGTCCGATCAGGTCAAAGATAAAATCCTCCACGCCAATAAATTCAGGCTTTTCTTTATCCTCCAGCATAGCAATGATCTGCCTGCGCACCTTTGCCTCGTTGCCAGAGAGGATGATCCGCTGGCCGGCGAGATCCTTCAGGTACAGCATAGCCCGCGAAGCCAGAGGATGATTTTTGGCCATGAGCATATACCATCCGGTCCGTCGCAACGGCGTAAGGTCGAGATCATCCGAATTTTCCCGGATGCCCATTACCGCGAGATCAAGCGCGCCTTCCCGCAGGCCGCTCAGGCATCTTCCGGGGATGCTGTTTTCCCAGATCAGGCGTACGCGGGGGTAGGCCTGCTCGAACGCCTTAAGCACATCATATTTCAGGCCGTGTGCCACGCTCATTTGCCAGCACTGCACACCAAGATGGACGACGCCTGAAATCTCCCGGTCCCGCTTCTGGATATCGCAGACGAGAGCATCCAACTCTGGCAAAAATTCTTGCACTTTTTTTGCCAGCATATCCGCATAAGCCGTCGCCTCCACGCCGCGGGGGTTTCTCGAAAACAGCGCAACGCCCAGTTCGTCCTCCAGTTTGTGAATCTGCTTGGAAACCGCTTGCTGCGTTACGTTGAGCCGGGCGGAAGCACTACAGATATTCTTCATGCGGTGTACCTGCAAAAAATAGCGCAACTGGGTTAGTTCCATGATGTCCCTCACACTTCTTATTATATTTGATAGAGTACTTTTAATCAGCTTGGGCGTTTAACTGCTTTGGCAATGAAATTCAGACGTTTGCATTTTATCACACCGATTTTGCACGAGCAATCCACTAACTCCTGCCCGGCATTGGCATGGCGCTAGCGTGTATTAAAATAGTCAAAATAACCGATTCAATTCAGGCGAATATTTAGGGCAACACCGCATAAATGGCAGGATTCACATAGGCGGACATGCATTTTGTGAAAATCAATAGGATTCCTCATACTTATGCTCGCAGGGGCGCACTGATTCAAGCTGCCAGGCAGGGCCTGTC
>JAEYCB010000066.1 GCA_023404345.1 Bacillota bacterium | reverse complement strand
TACATAGACTTTTACAATACAAGGCGGCTTCAAGCTAAGTTTAAGGGTCTGGCTCCCCTTGCTTACAGGAACCAGACCCTCGTGGCGTAATTTTTCTTTTTTTACCTGTCTTCTTGACAGGCGGCGGTTCAAAGCCTGTACAGCCTGAAAATGCCGATTTTCCAGCGGTTTTGGGGATAACCCCCTTTACTTTATCGCAAAGAACGCTTCGATGCGCTCCCGGGCAGCCTGGGCGTCAGACCGTCCCAGCTGGTACTGTGCCTCCAATACGTTCGGGTCTTTTTCCACTCGTCCAATAGGAATGCGGCGGGAAGGGCACAGCACTAGGGCGCGTCCCTCGTCCTGAGCCTGCTTTGCATAAGCCAGCGAGGCATTATATACCTCATGCCGGTGCTCGCTGGCCCTGACAAAGGCAGGATAGCGGCGGTAACGCGCACGCATGAGTGCAAGCGACCGATCCGGCTGCTTGATGAAGCCCTCCGGCTGCGTGCGCACCACGAGGCAGCGCGTATAGCCCATGTCCTCAAAGCGTCGCAACGGGATGGAATCCGCCGTACCGCCATCCAGGTAGCTCCGCCCTTCCCACTGCACAATGGTGGATACCAGCGGCATGGAGGAACTGGCGCGCAAGGCTTCCAGCAAGGTGCGTTCGTCCCGCTTGCCGTCCAGGCACACCGCCTCACCCGTTTCCACGTCGGTGGCCAGCGCATAAAAGCGGACCGGGCTCTTAAAAAACGCCTCGAAATCAAATGGATCCAGCCGGTAGGGCAAGTCCTCGTAGCTGAAAGTGCGGCCCACCAGGTCACCGGTGAGGAGCAATGAACGCAGGCTCATAAAGCGCCAGTTACGGCAATATTTTTTGGCGTAACGGATGTTGCGTCCCTGCTGTCCGGCCACAAACGTAGCCCCATGAATGGCCCCAGCCGATACGCCCAGAATGCCGTCGGGCCGAATGCCCCATTCCATCATCTCATCCAGCACACCGGCGGTATAGATGCCGCGCATGCCGCCGCCCTCCAGTACAAAGCCCGTACGCTCCATGGGCGTCGCTTCCTCTCCACATCGAATGAGTCCATTATACCACGGGTGGGCAAGTGGGAAAAACCGGCTCCGCGCCAAGCCACAGCGTTACATCCTCCCGGCGAAGATACCCGTAGGTCCCCGGCTGATCCAGCGTGCCATCCAGATCATCCTCCGGCACAAGCACATGCAGCCAGCCGTCCTCCGTCTCGGCCAGCACGAGCAGACGCCGCCCTGCTTCCAGCGTGCACGGCGCGCCGCCGCCGTCCATGTCCGCCATCAGCGGCCCGCCGTCCGTTTCCGCCACCGGGCAGGGGACGGACGCGCGGCGCACAAACTTCGCCCAGTCCGCGGGAAAAGCCATATACCTGCCGCTGACATAGCCCTCTGTTTCGCCCACCCGCACATGATACCAGGGGACTTCTGTGCCCGGCTTTTGGCCCAGCACCTGCGCAAGCACCACATGATACATGCCCAGGCTGCGCGAGCGCGAGGTGGGTTCGGTGCGCAGGTTCGCGCCCCAGACGAGGCATAGATCCGTCCCCTCAAGGGCGGCGCGGCTCTCCTCTTCCAGGCGTCGGGCCTCGCCAGCCGTCAGGGGCAGGCCGTCCAGCCGCGTCAGCTCCGCAAGCCACGTCTTGACCGGCACGGCAAACCGCTCGCCGTCCGTCTCCACCTCTCCATTCAGGGAAAACGCTGTGCGCCCGCCCTCAATATCCGTGTACTCCCTGACCTGCCATCCGCTGATCCCGTGGCAACTGAAGCACCAGCGCTCCTGACCCGTCTCCATGGGAAGCATTAGCTCAAAGTCGCAAAGCCGCGTATTTTCATCCCACAGGGGGCTAACGGTGCATCCCTCTCCCAGCGGCAGGCCCAGAGCACCAAAATCCTCCACGCGCGCGTTGCTGCCACCCGGCTCCCAGCGCAGGCCCACCAGCGCATACGCACCGCCGTGCTCCACCACCGTCAATGCGCTGCTTGTAAACAGCTGGCTGTCCACATTTCCGTCCTCGGTCATCGCCTCCTTCACCAGCGCCGCCCCACACACGCAGCGGACGTCTCCGAGTCCGTACCCGTCCATTAGACCGTGCACGGACTGCGGCGCCTCCTGCGCAAAGGTAACGAGCGTCTCCCGGGTCCGGCCATCCTCCACAACGGTCTCTGCCGTCATCTGTCCCCGTGCCACAACAGGTAACACCAGCGCCAGCAGTAACGCGGCTTTCATCACCACACGCTTCATATGATTTTCCTCCTTGGCTCACCATTTCCCTGCCCGCTGAGCCTGCATAGCGCAGGCGCCTTCCCATGCATCATTTCTTTTATCTTCCAGAAACAGTAACGAACAGGCAAATGGAATTCCTCCCTACTTCGCATTTGTCTTGACAATTTCCGCCATACCTGCTAGGCTTGTGCACAGCGTACAAATCCAAACACAAAGGAGACGATTCCCATTCTGGATATCATTACGTCCGTCAATCAGGCGGTCAACGACTTCGTATGGGGCCTTCCGGCCATGGTATGCATTCTCGGCGTAGGACTGTACCTGAGCCTGCGCACCCGACTTTTGCAAATTCGGAAATTCCCCCTGGCGATCCGGGCCACGTTAGGCCGCATGTTCCAGAAAAAAACCGCTCAAGACGGTGCCATGACTCCCTTCCAGGCTGTATGTACGGCGCTGGCAGCCACGGTGGGCACGGGCAACATCGCGGGCGTGGCAGGCGCTATCGCCATCGGCGGTCCGGGCGCGGTGTTCTGGATGTGGATAAGCGCTCTGCTTGGCATGTGCACCAAATTTGCCGAGGTAACGCTGGCCGTGCATTTCCGGGAGCGCAACGCTCAGGGCGATTACGTGGGCGGCCCGATGTACTACATCAAGAACGGCCTGAGTTGGCGCTGGTATTGGCTGGCGGTGCTCTATTCCATTTTTGGTGTGTTTACAGTGTTTGGCACAGGCAATGCCACGCAGGTCAACACCATTACCGCTTCCATCAATACGGCTCTGAGCAGCTATGGGCTGCTTCCGGCAGACGCGGTCACCCTGTGCCGGTGGATCATCGGCGTGGCCATCGCCTTGATTCTGGCGCTGGTGCTGCTGGGCGGCATCAAGCGTATCGGCCGTGTAACGGAAAAGCTGGTGCCTTTCATGGCGCTGTTGTACGTGGTGCTGGCGCTGGGCGTGGTGGTTCTGAACGCCTCACGCATCCCGGCAGTGCTGGGAGCCATTGTCACAGGCGCATTTTCCCCCATGGCTGTCACCGGCGGCGTGGTAGGAAGCTTCTTTACCAGCATGCAAAAAGGCGTCGCGCGCGGTATCTTTTCCAATGAGGCCGGTCTGGGCACGGGTTCCATTGCTCATGCTTGTGCCGACACGCAGGAACCGGTCCGGCAGGGCTTGTTCGGCATCTTTGAAGTCTTTGCCGACACCATCGTCATCTGCACCCTTACCGCGCTGGTGATTTTGCTAAGCGGCGTACCCGTGGGATACGGTCAAGCTGCGGGCGCAGAATTAACCATCAGTGGCTTTGTGGCCACCTATGGCAACTGGGTCACCATCTTCACCGCCGTGGCCATGTGCTGTTTTGCCTTTTCCACCATTATCGGCTGGGGGCTTTACGGCGCTCGCTGCGTAGAGTTTCTTTTTTCCTCGCGGGCTATCGCTCCGTTCATGGTGGTCTATTCGCTGGTAGCCATTTTGGGCGCGACGGCGGACCTGGGCCTTTTATGGAGTATTGCGGAAACCTTTAACGGCCTGATGTCCATTCCCAACCTGATCGCGCTGTTTCTGCTGTCCGGCACGCTGCTTCGCCTCACGCGCGGTGCCTTGGACAGACGGCGTGCGAACAAGGAACGCACATGAGATTTTTGGGCTTGCTTTTTCCATAGGATAATGCTAATATAATATGTCGATATTCGCCAAGGAGGGAACCCCCGATGACCGTGCTTCACTGGATTGTTGGCATCCTGCTTTTGATATCTGCCCTTGTGATGATTGTGACCGTGCTTTTGCAAAGCAGCGAGCGCAGCGGCCTGGGCGCCATCAGCGGCGCGGCCGAAACCTTTTTCGGCAAGAACAAGGCTAAGGGCATGGATGCTAAGCTGGCGTTGATTACCAAGATCTGCGCAATCGTGTTCGTGGTGCTGTCCATTGTAATGATGTTTTTGGGCTGATGTCCCGGAGCGCGTAAAAGGCGGTCCCCTGATGGGGGGCCGCTTCAGCTTGTCGAAAAAGTCCGGCTACGCCGGCTTTTTTCGACACAGGCTTAAGAAACATTTGCGCCCAAAGGCGCAAACTCCCCGCCCGCCCGGCAAAGCCGGGCGATACGAATTCATTTTGGAGGACCTGCGGGGCCTCCAAACCTCCCAACAGGTTTTTTTACAGTCTGGGGCGGTCCCCTGATGGGAGCCGCCTTTTGCGTGTCTGCCTATTTACACAGCTGCGCTCAAAATCCGCAAAAGCAATACGTACACCGCTGTTCCGCCCGCAATGCTAAGCAACGCATTATGTTTCGCGCGGTGCAAAACATAGATTGCTGCCAGCGCCACAATTTCAGGAATAGCGTGCGTGGGTCCCAGCACATCCGCTCCCTTGAGACAATAGACCACCAACAGGCCCATCATAGCCGGGGGCAGGGCCTGTCCCCAAAATGCCACCACGCGCGGAACGCCCTTGTTTTCCGGAAACAGCCAGAAGGGCAAAAAACGGGTGATCACCGTACCTGCCGCCACGGCGAGAATCATCGCCATCGTTTCCAAAGGCGTCATCACCTGCATAGCCTGTCCCTCCCCAGCAAAAGCGCCGCCAGAATAACCCCCATCGCGGGGATGATAAAGCTGCTCTGGCCAAATGCAATCAGGCAAGCAACCGCCGCTCCCAGTCCAATCAGCGCGGAGGGCCTATCCTCCCGGCGGTCCCAGCGATCCAGGAACAGCACGAAAATCAACGCTGTAAGTACAAAATCCAGACCGGTCAGGTCAACATGGAGCACGCCTCCAATCAACCCGCCCACAAACGAAGCCGTCACCCAGTATAAGTAATCCAGCAGCGATACAGCCAGGTAAAAATCTTTGGCAGGAATACCAGCGGGCGGTTCCGCGGCGCAGTTGATGGAAAAGGTTTCATCGCACAGGAGGAACACCAGCGCATTACGCGCCCGGCCCATCCCCCGGTAGCGGGGCAGCATGCTCAGGCCGTAGAACAAATGCCAGGCATTGACCATCAGACTCATCAAAAAAGCCTGCAGCGGATCGAACGCTGCCGTAAGCAATGAAATGGCTACATACTGCATACTGCCCCCGAAGGCCAGCGCACTCATCAAAAGTGACCATAGCGCACCGTAACCCTTGGAGGCCATCAGCACGCCATAGGTCAGTCCCAGGCAGGCAAAGCCCATCAAAACAGGCAGTGTATGGGGAAAGGCGGCTCGAACTGCGGCCACGGCACGCCTGACGGGGACGGTCCTCGTTTCGCCCGTTGATTGCATTGCGTCATTCGCTCCTTTGCAGAAAAACGCCCGCGCCCTGGCAGGGCGCGGGCGCGGCATGCCGGTAGCCCGCCGGCTTATTTTACATAGCTTTGGCCGTAGATAAATTCCTGCATGGCGGTCAGCGTAGTCTGCATGCGCTTGTCGCTGATATATATCAGACTCTCGCCGTTAAACTCCCGGTAGCCATATTGCTTCTCCATGGGAATGCCAAATTGGCCTACCACCTCGCCGCCGGAGGTCAAATTCTGCATCGCACTGCCGGAAAGCACCGTCATGCCCAGCGAAAGCAGCTCATCAGCGGTGAGATTGGTTTTTCCATAGGGCAGGGCAGTTTCAATCAGGTTCAGGAATTTGGTAACATCCATATCTTCCATCACCTTTTTGAGCAGCGCCTCCAGCAGCTTTCTCTGACGCTCATTGCGATTAAGGTCGTTTTGCCCCTGCAGATTGCGGATACGGCCATAGGTCACAGCTTCCATGCCATCCAGATGCTGTACACCGTCGGCCACTTCCAGCTTGTCACGCTGCACGTCGTCCATGGGTTCCTTCACGTGCAGCTCGTAGTTGATGGCTTGGGCTTCGCCTTTGGTCAGCTCCATATCCACGCCGCCAAGCGCCTCAATGATATCAGCCAGGCCATGGATATTGACCACCACATAACGTTCGATATTCATCTGGAAATTACGATTGATGGTCTTCATCGCCAGCTCAGCGCCCTTGGCAATATCGCCATCCTTGCTGCCGAACTTAAAGGCTGTGTTGAGGCGTTTTTTGCTCTTGTAGCCAGGCACCTCCACAGCCGTATCACGAGCAATGGAGGTCAGCTTGATGGAGCCGTCCTCGGTGTTGATGGAGCAGATAATGTTAGCATCAGCCCTGCCGCTGACCAGCTCAACGCTGCGGTTGTCCACGCCCAGCAGCAAAATGTTCACCACGTGATCGGGCAGATCCTCATTAAGCTCCAGATTGGTCAGATCCACCTCGGTATCCACGGTGGTGTCCTCCAGCATGGAGGCCATCTCTTCCATGAGAGCTTCCTCTTCGGGCGTCAATTCAGCCGCATTTTCGGCAGTGACATCGCTGTCGCCCATACCTTCATCGGCCCATTCCTGCCATTGTGCCAGTTCCTCCTCAGTCGGCTCCGCAGGCACAAAGTTTTCAAGAATGTCCTCAGCCAGGCAGCTGCCTGCCAGCATCAGCAAACAAAGGCACAGTGCCATTGTCCGTTTGAAAATACTTTTAATCATGGTTTTCCTCCTTTAACTAATGCAAAGGTTGGCATCCATCATTGCGCCTGATCGCGCAACCCGTACAGTCCGCTTTTTGTCAGAGCTGTCGTAAGGTACGGCCTGGTTCGCATCATTGCACGGAACATGGCGCGGTTGGATTCGGATGCAGTATATGGCACCACAGCCGTCGTGTCAAGCGTCTTTTCGCCGCTGTCAAAACGCAGCAGTGTTGTGGAATTCAGGCGAATGTGGTCGTTTAGCATTTGCAGCGTCAAATCCAGCAATTCTTCATCTGCCTCAGCCTCACCCTTCGCGGCCGCCACAGCGGCCTGCATGCGCTGATCCTGCTCGTTGCCAGATGCGTCCACGGGCTTGCCAGCCACCGTTTCGGTCACATCTCCGGCAGCCTCCTGGGCAACGAGATCGTCCTCCAGCAATCCGCTGGCATCAAAAAGCGCGCTGGCATTTTTTAGCACAGGGGCAATATCTACACGCCGCGACCCATTGGTAACCCTGACGCTGACCCTCATGAGCTTATTGCCCGCAAGGATTGCTTCTTCTGCGCCAGCCTCGCTTTGGGCCAGCTGCGTATCTGCGGTCACAGGTTCCAGATCCACCTGGAAGCGGGTAGCGCTCGATTTGCTGATTCCCTCCTGCTCCATCAGTTCGGCCACTGCCTTGCCGCTTCTGAGTTCCTCCAAATCCACCAGCGCCATCACACCGTCAAGGCCAAAGGCAATGTAATCCACATTCTGGCGGGCAAGGTTATTAAGCATGCTATAGCTGATGGTAAGCCTTCGGCCGCGTACCAGCTTATTGCCATCCAGGTCGGTGGCATAACCGCCGTCAGCGTTGAGTTCCGGTTCGGCGTTGAGAATAAGCAGTGCGGAATCATAGCCGCCACGCAGGCGCAAGGTGGGCGTAGCGGGACGTTCCCGCCCATCGATGAGGTCCGTCACCGGCGTGCCATAATACGTATCGCCCACCTTAAGAACATCGATGGTGCGAATCTGGGTGCGCAATGTCTTTCCGCTGGAGAAGCGCAGTTCATCGTAGACAGGGTCAATGCGCGCCAGCGGATCGTAGGGCAGGTAGTGGTGAATGTTCCAGTCGATAAAAAACAACGGGCTATCCGGTGCTATGACCAGTTCATAATAATCCGGAGCAGACAACGAGCCGGCCAGATAGGGATAGTTGCCATAGGTTTCACCCGGCACACGGGAAAGCGATCCCGTCACCTCGTCATCCTCCAGCATAACGCTTTCGTCATACTCATAGAAGAATTCCGGATCTTCCTGCCCCTTCTGCTTGCTTGCCGCTTCGGGATAAATCAGCACCACGATGCGCTTGATGGTCATACGCACATCGTAGCTGCCTGGCAGGTACTGCGTATCGCCAGCAGGCACGGTTACGCGGGCGATATACTCGCCCACCTTGACAGGGGCATGTTCCATAAGCTCGCCATCCTGAAAATAACTGACGGTGGCGCTCTCAGGATACAGCTTTTTATTGAGCTGGAAAGCTTTGCCGTTATAGGTACGTTCCTGATCGGCAATAACCAGCGGCTGGCGCTCTTCCTTAACCGTAAAGACCACCTTTTCACTGAAGGCAAAGGCAGAAGCAGTATCTCCGGAAAGGGTAACGCCTGCTTGCGCACAGGCAAAGGCTCGGAAGGTAACCACATCGCCATCCTTGAGGCCCGGAATGGTGCATTCTCCGCCCCTAAGCAGCGCTATACCGGCGGTGGGCACCCAGGTATCAGCCATTTCCTCTTCTTTGTCCGATACAATGTACTGCACGCCCAGCGTGTTTCCCGTATCGGTTTCAAAAGTGATGGAGCCATAAGGGCTGGCCTTGACATTGCTGATGATGGGCAGCGCATCGGGGCTGGCAGTACCGCCGTTGATTACGGCAGCATAGGTATTCTGATCGCTGAGTACCACCACGTCCGTTCCGCTCAGCGTCTGTGTGCGCCAGAGGGTAACAGTTCCATTTCTTCCTGTGGTAACATTGAATGGCTCCTGGTTTCCCAGCTTAAGCACGATATGCGTTCGCGCCATGGGCGCATTCTGATCATCAGTCACAGCGATGACGGTAGGCTGCAAGGCGCTGCCGGGCAGCGCCCTGCCGCTGGAAAGGCTTAGGTTGGTGGTTTCACCAATGCTAACCGTACCGCTGCCGGAGGCGCTGGCTGCATCCAGCGCTCCCGTGCCGCTTGCCGACAGGGTAGCGCCATCGCCCAGCACAAGCGCTCCCACAGCATTGGCTCCCTGCAATGCAAGTGTAACGGACGCGCCCGCACCGATGCGCAGGTCGCCACTGGTAAAGGTACCGGCCAAGGTAAGCTTAACGTTTACCCCATCCGCTACGATGATCTTGCCGGAGGTACCTCCCTCGCTGATGATGCGATAGTTACCGGGGGTGTCAAACGTATGATCCGATGCGCCCAGTGTAACCGACGCACCTTCCTCATCTTCGACGGCTGCCAGCAGCAGCTTGGAACCCTGCACCGTACCCTCGTAGTGATAGCCTGCTGCCGCAGCGGGCAGAGGCGAATAGGCGATTTGCGGATTCGCGGTAAAAAACAGTACCGGCACGGCGGCGCCATTATGTTCCGCCGTCAAATCCAGCGCCATCTCGCCGCCCGATACCTGAACGGCAGTCCAGGCCGGGGGCGCATCACCACCCGCTGCACGAAGGGTCAGTCCACCCTGCGCGGTCAGCCCTGCGCCAGAGAGCGTGCCCACATGCAGGCGGCCCGTGCCAGAAATGGCATACGGGCCAGACAGCGCATTAAGGTAGGTGTCTCCGCTTACATACAGCGTGCCTCCGCCTCCCTGAAAGGTAGGCGCAGACCCCTCTGTGCCCGCACCAGCCAGCACAAAGGAAGCGCCTGCAGCGCCGTTAATTTCACGATCCTGATCGGCGGGGTCCGTAGCGTAGAGGGTGTAATTCTTTCCTGCCTCTGCCTGAAAGGGCTCCGCCACGCTCAGGTCCACTTTGTCATCCTCTGTGGGAGGCTCAGCCAGAGAACTGACCTCCAGCGTGTTTCCGTTCATACGGCCCCAATAGCTTCCACCCTCGCCGGGGGCGGGCAGCCACAGCGTGACCTTGCCATCCGAACCGGTTTTGACGTAAGTGAAAAATTTTCCATCCACATAGACCTGTTCCGCACCGGGTGCTTCAAACACAACCGGTCCGCGGCCATTGTCGCTGGAGGCGCCGGAAGGCAGACGCACGTTACCGCGCTCCACGTTGAGCACGCCGTAGTTGAGGTTGTTGGCCACCGTGAGGCAGCCGGACCCACTCAACTTTACGGCTGCATCGGGTGCGGTAAGGGTCTGAATGGTGGTGTAGCCTTGGAAACCAATCGTAACCACAGCCTTTTGCGACACGCGCAAAGTAAGCAGCTGCACGTTATCCAGCTCGATGGACAGAACCATATTGTCACGGATATAAAGCGTGGCGTTTTCTCCTCCGCCGGTCAGATGATAGCTGCCGCTGCGGTAGAGGATGTTCTCACCATCAATCAGTTCCATTTCAATGGGCTCGGTGGCGGCCAGTGTTGTGATGCCACCCTCCGGGCCCGAGCCAACTTCCATCAGCCATTGCCCCAGACCACAGAGCGCCACCACATCGCCCACTTCGTTAATACCGATATGGCGGCAACCGGGCACCGTGCATTTCGGGGCCCGCTCGCAGTGCTCGTTCATATGGTCGCACTGACTTTCATCCCAGACAGGGTCCGTGCCGGTCGTAGGCGAAGCCGTAACAACGGGAGGCGTGGGAACGGGCACAAACGTAGGCATTGGGGACGGTGCCGGACTTGCCGTAGGCGTGCCGGATGCCTCAGGTCCTGGTGTGGCCGTAGGCACTTCGGATACCTCCGGACCCGGGGTGGCCGTAGGCACTCCGGATGCCTCCGGGCCCGGCGTAGCCGTAGGCACTTCAGATACCTCCGGTACGGCCGTAGGCACTGCAGTGGGCTGCACGGATGGTACGACGCTTGGCACGGCCGTGGGAGCAGGCGGTACGGTAGGGGGATTTTCTCCCACCGAAGGCGCACCGCTTTCCGAAGTAGTCAGCATATCCCCCGCAGGCATCGGGGTTGGCGTGGGCAAAGGCGCGGCCGTATCCGCGGCCAACGCTTCCAGCAGCGGCAAAGCGCACAGGCACACGCACAGGCTCAGACAGATGCCGCGCATATGCCGCTTCTTGACTGAACGCATGCTCAACCTCCTCCTTAAAACGCATAGGTTGGACGCACCAAAAGCGTCCCTCGATGACATAGAACGAATTACCATGGCATTGCCATCCATGTTTTAAAATCTTTAAGCTTGCCAGCGGCTGAGATCCCGCCGGGAAAGCAACTTCACCATGGGTACGCCCAGCAGATAGCATACAGCCGCTTCGCCCAAACCCACCGTGAGCATGTTCACCCACAGCATGTCAATGCCATAGGCGTAGGTCAGCACCAGGCCCACAATCACCGCGTTGCACAGCACAGGCGGCAAGGCCCTGAGCCATATGCTTGCCTTCATACGCCAGGTGATTGCAGCTGCGATCGTTGTAGCCAGGGTCCCGAACACAACATCATATACTGTGGCGCCCATTGGATTAAACAAATTGCTGATCAGGCAACCTAGCGTAAGCCCAGGCACCGCCTGAGGAAACAGCACGGGCAACAGCGTCATGGCCTCCGAAATTCGAAACTGCACCGCGCCATAGCTGATGGGCTGAAAAGCCAGCGTAAGCGCCGCATACAATGCGGCAATCAGCGCGGACAGACAGAGACTTTTGGTGCTTCGACGGGAAAACGAAATTCGCATTTATCATTCCTCCTGTTGTGCGGCATGTTGACGATATCATGCCAGTATAAGTATAGCACAACTTGCCTTCTGCGTCGACAAACGCATATGCCGCCTTTCGGCAGCGCATACTGAAGTCATCAACACAGGGGGAGGTGAGCGAAATGTCGTTTCCCAATAAGAACCAGAGCATCCAGTGCGATGTGAGCAGCTGCAAGCACCACACCAACGACGGTATGTGCGAGCTGGACGCTATCAAAGTAGCGCCCCGTTGCAACTGCCATACCGGCACCTGCGACGAAAGCGAGTGCGCCAGCTACCGCGCCCGATAAGGGCTGTGGAAAGGCAACGCGGAGAGGATGGGCTCCTCTCCGCGTTTTTGCGTCAGTCCACGGTGATGCCCGTCAGTTTTTTCCACGCATTGCGAATGGCGTTCTGATTCTTTACACCGTAGTCGGGGTCATTCTTCTTGCATTCGTCCATATCCCGCAGGAAGTGCACGCAGTTCTGCCCGTCGAAATTGTTGCCCGAGATGGTCTGGCTGCCGTGCGCCACGTTGTGGGTGGACGCGATGGACCAGCGCCCGTCCGGCAGCTTGATATACACGACCTTGGGGCCCCAACTTTCCTTGTTGCCGAAAGCTTCGAACATCGCCGCCGTATCTGCCGCGGTAAGCGGCTCCACATCGGCATGGTTGCCGCGGCTCATGATGCGCAGCGTCCAGCTGATACCGGTATCCGGATCATAGGCAATCAGGTTCTGCCCGTTTTTAAGCGTGGGTTTGACATCGTCAAACCAATGCAGGAGTTGGATGGTAGCGCCATTGGGGGCCACGGTTGAGCCAGTACCGCCAGAGGATGATCCACCCGAAGATGATCCGCCGGAGGACGAGCCGTCGGAGGAATCATAGCGCTTGGCGTTGCCGCTGTAAAGCACCGTCTGCGTTTTAGCGCCTGCTATGCCGTCGTCGTCCAGGCCGTTGATTTTCTGGAAGGCAATGACCGCAGCCACTGTAATGGGTCCATAGGTGCCATCGGCGCTGACATTGTAGCCCAGATCTTTAAGGGCCTGCTGCAACTTTTTCACTTCCGTGCCCTTGTCGCCGGATTGCAGCTTGACATATGCACCGGAGGAGCCGGATGACCCGGAAGAGCCAGAGCCAGATGAACCTGCCGCCACAGCAGAGCTGGAAAACAACGCAGCATAGGTACTCTGGCCTGTCAGGCCGTCCACCTTAAGCCCGTTATTTTTCTGAAAGGCACTGGCCGCGGCTATGGAACCGCTGCCATACACGCCATCGATGCTGCCGGTATAGTAGCCAAGCTCCTTCAGACGTTTTTGTACGGCGGTAACGTCATCACCCGTATAGCCCCTGCGCAGTGTGCGCGTGAAGCCGGAAGAACCCGAAGACCCCGACGAACCAGAGGAGCCTGTCCCATCCGCCTTCTTATATAGGAGTTCCAAAGTTTTGGTACCTGCAAGGCCGTCGGCTTCCAGTCCGTTATCTTTTTGAAAGGAAATCACCGCGCGCTGTGTGCCCGCGCCAAACCGGCCATCCACACCATTGGTGTTGTATCCCAATTTGACCAGGGCGGTTTGCAGCTCCGTTACACGGCTGCCGCTGTCGCCATACTTAAGCGTATTGGGATTGGTGGTCACAGGTGTGGTGACTGATCCCTCCTGCCCATCTGTTTCCCCATAGAGCATAGTCAGGGTTTTGGTGCCCGCCTTGCCGTCCGCTTCCAGTCCCCTGGCGGCCTGATACGCCTTAACCGCCGTTTCCGTGCCGCGGCCAAATTTCCCATCTGTTCCGTTGGGATTAAAGCCCAGCTCCAAAAGCGCTTTTTGAAGCTTTAACACGTCCGATCCACGCGATCCAAATTCCAGTGTGGCATACTTGGTTGCCGCCAGGGCCTGAGGTGCGGCCAGCAGCGTCAGGATCAGCGCAAGCGCAAGTGTCCGAAAAGATAGCGCGCGCAGAGAAGCTCTCATTATCCGGTTCCTCCTTGGGTCACTGCGGTGTGTGATAAAGCCCGCCGAGGCGGACCGCGTTTCAAGTATAACAAAGCTTTTCCAAAAAGTAAATGCTGTATTACGGTTTTGTTACGAAAAAGTCTTATTTTTGTATCGCCTTTTCAAAAATTCGAAGCAAATTTGATGCATGAAAATGGTAGACTAAATCGTTGGGATCAGTGGATGGGTGCCTACAGTGCCCGTCATCAAAGGAGATACCATCCATGAAGAAACGCAAGTGGCTTTGTATGGCGTTGTGTGTGCTGCTGGTATGGGCAGTTATTCCCGCTTTGGCAGAGGACTGCTTTACCATCGACGTGGACACGCTGGACATGAACAGCCTCAACAGCGACGAATATGTGGCGCAATATCTTTCTGCAAGCGCTCAGGGCGTCCGGGTCAAAAAATATATCAGCGATTCCAGCGAACTGGCGGCCCCGGTACGGCTTACGCTGATGCAGATGGATTCGCAGACACTGCTTTTTGACAAAGATTATGGTTTGCAGAGCGGCACATTCGACAGCGGCGTAATCTATCTGCCTTATGTGGCGGACCGCACCATCCCATATCTGGTGACTCTGACGATCGGTGACTATGTGTATGCCATGCCTTTTATGCACCTGCAGGCGCGGTTGGTGGCCAATAATGCCTGCACCTACGGCGTGCGGCTCAACGATTTGGCAGTGGCATTCTATGGGGACTGGATGATGGGCACCATGGTGGATTTAAACACCCTTGCCAGCCAGGGTTCCATGGGGGTGGATATCTGCGCCAGCAACCGCTATGTGATTGGTCAGGCTACGGTTTCCATGCAGGGTTCCTCCCTGTGCGTTTCCCTTTCCTTCAACAGCCAGGCCAACATAGCGGTACAGAGCCAGAGTGCCTGGGTTGTAACCAATTGTGCGGACTTTGCCGCTGGGGTGCAGCCGCCTTCCCATCAGCCGGGTGAATGGGTAGATGTGAGCGGTGCGAGCAGCGCGTTGATTGTGTTGTCCCTGCGGGTGGATTACGACCCTGCCGGGCTTCCCGCCTTCCATTATGACCTTTCTTCTTCTCAGCTGCAAAGCCAGCTGTCGCTCTGGGAACAAAACCGTGCCGGTGGACAGAGCACCGGTGGGCAGAGTGCTGACGGATGGAGCGATGGAAGCACTGAATCTTTCACCTTCTCCGAAGGCGTCGGCTGGATTGACAATTCCGGCTGGGTCGATGATGGTTCCGGCTGGACGGACGGCGGGTCCGGCTGGGTCGATGATGGCTCCGGTTGGACGGACGGTGGGTCCGGCTGGGTCGATAACGGCGGCTGGACAGACGGTGGTTCTGGCTGGGTCGATGGCGGCGGCTCCACCAACGGCGGCACCGGCTGGGTCGATAACGGCGGCTGGACAGATGACGCGGCGGCCAACTTCTGACAGTGAAGCAAAAAGTGAGGGCTTATATTCGGAAAACTCCGAAATAAGCCCTCACTTTTTATGTGCCAAAGCCGCCCCCCACTCCAATGACCTGTCCAGTCACGAAGGCCGCATCTCCCTGACACAGCCACAAAATGGCCGCTGCCACCTCCTGCGGTGTGCCCAGACGTCCCAACGGGGTTTCTTCAGCCAGTGCAGTCAGCTCATCGGGGGTAAAGCCTCCCAGCATATCCGTCTGTATCACGCCGGGACATACGCAGTTGACGGTTACCCCACTGGGGCCAACTTCCTTGGCCAGCGCGCGCGTAAGGCCGATCAGGCCTGCCTTGGCAGCGGAATAGTGCACCTCGCAGCTGGCTCCCACCTGCCCCCAGATGCTGGATACATTGACGATGCTGCCGCTTTTGCGGCTGATCATACCGGGCAGCACGGAGCGGATAACATAAAACGCACCCGACAGGTTCACATCCAGCATACGCCGCCAGTCATCGTCGGTAATATCGGTCAGCAGCTTCTGCTGCGTGATCCCGGCGTTGTTCACCAACGCATCAATGTGGCCAAGTTCTCTTTCCGCTTCCCGACACGCCCGACGCACGCAGTCGGGATCGCTCACGTCACAGCGGATAGCCACTGCACCCGTTTCGCGTGCCACGGCCTGCGCCGCCGTCTCATCCATCCGATAGAAAAATGCGGCGCGAAAGCCCGCGCACGCAAACGCGTGCACCGCTGCCGCGCCGATGCCCCGGCTTCCGCCCGTGATCAGTGCTGTGCGCACAAAAATCCTCCTTAAAACATCTTCTTGCGCCACAGAAGTATAAACGCCGCTACACTGGCCAGCACCGAAATGCCCAGCACCATCCAAAATCCGAAAGGCGCGTTTTCAAAGGGTACGCCCACGTTCATGCCCCACAAGGACGCAAACAGCGTGGGGATGGACAAAACCACCGTCAGGCTGGTCAATACCTTCATGACGACGTTGAGATTGTTGGAAATGATGGAAGCGAAGGCATCCATCGTGCCGGACATAATATCACGGTAGATGGCGCACATCTCCATGGCCTGTTTGTTTTCGATGATGACATCCTCCAGAAGATCGCTGTCGTCAGGATATTTACGCAGCATATCCATGCGCAACATCTTCTCAAGCACCATTTCGTTGCCCTTTAAGCTGGTGGAGAAATATACCAAGCTTTTTTCCAGCTTCATCATCTGCAGCAGCTCCTGGTTGCGCATGCTGGCCTCCAGGCGGGTTTGCACAAACATACTGGCCTTGTCGATCTGTTTGAGGTAAGCCAAGAAGCGCGAGGCGTTGCGGTGCAGAAGCTGCAAAATGAAGCGCGTACGCTTGAATGTCCAGAAGCCGCGGATGCGCTCCTCGGTAAAGTCGGTGATGATAGTGGATTCGCGGGTGGATACGGTGATGATCACATCATCTACCATGATGATGCCAAGCGGCACCGTGGTATAGCTGTAGCCGTTGCCCTCAGCCTCCACATAGGGAATGTCCACAATGATGAGGGTTTGATCGCCGTCACGCTCGATACGGGCGCTCTCCTCCTCGTCCAGGGCGGACTGGATATAGGTGGGGTCCAACGCAAAGCGCGCGTTGATACCGTCGATTTCCTCGCGCGTGGGATTTTGCAGGTGGACCCAGCAGCCCTTTTCAAAGGTATTGATTTCGTTGAGGTGATCCTCCACCGTCAGATAAATCCGCTTCATAGAAAAAACCTGCCTTTCTGCGGCCGCCAACGCGGCTTCGCTTCCGGGCAGGCACATGCATATGCAGGCGCGCTTGAGACCTATATGTCAAAGCGTGCCGCGCCCACCGCCCGGAGCCTGTGAAATTGTGCCCATGGAAATGTCAAAACTTCGTTTCGACTATACGGGTCGGCATCCACCACGTGCTCCTCCTTCCAGCGTATGTGCGCCTTTTGTTCCGCTTCTCATGATAGCGGTTTTACAGGGCCGTGTCAATCAGGTTTTGTGCAAGTTTTTTGCTTTTTTCCTGCCACACCGTTTTCGCCGCTTTTCCTCGCGCCTGCACGCGTGGTATAATGTAGCGGTATGATACCTGCTTGAGCTTTGAGGAGGCGTTTTTCCATGCGCAACACCCGCTCGTTTTCCATCGGTCCGCTCCCTATTGGCGGCGGTGCTCCCGTGACAGTGCAAAGCATGACTAACACAGATACCCGCGATGCCGCAGCCACGCTTTCCCAGGTATGTGCTTTAGCCCAGGCCGGGTGTGACATTGTGCGCATCAGCGTGTACGACGAACAGTGTCTGGATTCGCTGCCCACCATCATCCAGGGTTCTCCTGTTCCGCTGGTAGCGGATATTCACTACCGCGCCGACCTTGCGGTAGGTGCCATGGAACGCGGCATTGCCAAGGTGCGTATCAATCCCGGCAACATCGGCAGCGTCCGCGAGGTGCGGCGTGTGGCCGACTGTGCCAAAATGCACCATGTACCCATTCGCATCGGTGTCAACTCCGGCAGCGTAGAAAAGGACATTCTGGCCCAGGAAGGCGGCGTGACGGCGCGCGGCATGCTCAAAAGCGCACTGGGGCACGCCCGGCTTTTAGAAGATGCGGGCTTTCACGACATTGTGCTCAGCCTCAAGGCCTCCAGTGTGCCGCTGACCGTGGAGGCTTATCGGCTAGCCGCTAAGGAAACGGACTATCCACTTCACGTAGGCGTGACTGAGGCCGGCCTGCCCGGCGCAGGCAATATCAAAAGCGCCATCGGCATCGGCACCCTGCTTTTGGACGGCATCGGGGATACCATCCGCGTTTCCCTCACCGGCAGTCCTATCCCGGAAGCTGCTGCCGCCATTGACATTCTTCGCGCAGTGGGCCTGCGCACGGGCTATGTCAACGTGGTCAGCTGTCCTACCTGCGGCCGTACCGGCATCGACGTGGCCGCCATCGCCCGCCGTGTGGAAAGCGAGCTTGCGGACATCCGCGTGCCGCTGACCGTGGCCGTCATGGGCTGCGTGGTCAACGGTCCCGGAGAGGCGCGCGAGGCTGACATCGGTCTGGCTGGTGGAGGGCTTAGCAGTGCTGGCGGCTCGGCTGGCGGCGAAGGCAGCTCCTATGCTGTAGGCGCGATCTTTGAAAAGGGCAAGGCGCCGGAAAAGGTTCAGGGAGATTTGGCCGCCATCCTGATCGAGCGAGCCCGCAGACTGGCCCGTGAACGGGCCGGGCAGGCGTAAATGCAACATGGCCCGGAGAAGGCGTTCTTCCCTTCTCCGGGCCATGTCTCTTTTTTCATCCAGCAGTCAAATCAGCTATGCCTGCGCCTGACGGCATATTTGCGGATATACTCGCCCATTTGTGCCATATCCATGGGCTTGCCAATGAGGAAACCCTGGCCCTTGAAGCAGCCCAGCTCCTCGAAGAATTCGAACTGATCTTGGTTTTCGATCCCTTTGGCGCACACATGCAAATCCAGCGTGTGTGCCATGTGTAAGATAGCCACCACCAGGCGGCAAGTCTGTTCATGTCCCGGCACCAGCGCGCCGTAGGATTTATCCAGCTCCAATCCATCGAAGTGCACCCCGCGGAGCAGGTCGACGTTGGAATGCCCGGTGCCAAAATTGGCCAGCCACAAGCCGACGCCATGCTCATCATGTAGGGTGTTGAGATTGGCAATGCCGCGCGCGCTCAAATCCTGTGCTTCGCTGACTTCAAATTGCATTTTCTGAGGCTTGAGCCCCGTCTTTTTGAGCATGCCCACCACATCATCCACAAAGGTTTCCCGGTCGGCATAAAGGGGAAGCAGGTTCATGGACAGCGTTACATTGGAATCCGTCTGCTCGGTCAGGTCGCAGGCGGAGCGCATGGCATTTTCCAAAAACCAGCGTGAAAACAAAAGCGTCAGCGCCTCGTCCCGCTCGATCAGCTCCACCACGGGCCAGGCAGGCATCACGTCGCCGTCGGGCATATGCACCTTTTCGACGAATACCTCATAGGTGTTGCAGGTATTCTTCCCAAACGTCCACTTAGGCTGCCCATAGAGTTCCAGGGCATCATTGAGAATCAAATCTCCAATCATGTTGTGATTCATGCCAGAGGCTCCCTTCCTATGCAGTTTTAAGTCAAACAACGGTATCCAAACATCTTTGCCGGCGAAAAGCAAACGCGCCGATATAGGTTATAGCATTCGCCGCGCAGGCATACTTTTCCTGCCGGTATAGCTTAAGATCTCCGTGATTTGCTCATGCTTTGCTCTTTTTCGCCGTGCGTGCTATAATACCGACGCATCCCGCCGCGCGCGCGGCTTCCCCCTATGACCTGCCGAGGCGTACCAATGAACAAAACCGAACTGCTTCATATTCTTGAGGAAACGGTTCCTCCCCTGCGCGGCAAGCTGCACATTGAGCGTGTGCTCTATCAGAAAGCCGCCAACAAGGCATATATGAGCTTTCTTAGCGACGAGCTGGTGACCGAACGTGATTACCTGCTTTTGGAGCGGCGGTTGCGCGAGCTATTTCCCAAGCTGTCGGTAGCGCTGCGCATTGCCAGCCCCTCTCTGGGCGAGGCGTTTCTTTCCGATTTGGACCGCTATAAGCCCGTATTAACGGATTTTTTGCGTCGCCAAAGCCCCGCGCTGGCTGCCTGGATTGCCGATACCGGCTGGAGCCTGGAGGACGGGCGCATTCTGCTTACCTGTCCGGACCAGATTGCCATGGGATTTTTCCGTTCTCATCATCTGGATGAAAAGCTGTCTCAGGCCATCTATGATATCTTCCGTGTGCGCACGCCCGTAGCGCTCACCGTATGCGGCGAGCGTGAGGCCTGGGTGGAGAAAATGCGGGCTGAGCGGGGTTTTTCCTTCGCGTCCGTACCTGCTCCCGCGCCTGATGACGAGCCGCCCCCGTGGGACGATGCCGAGCTGGACGCCCAGGCGGCCGCCATGTTTGGCGGCATGCCGGCTGAAAGCACTATTCCCACTTCACCGCCCGCGCGCGCCGCAAGCGCTCCCGCCCGCTCGTCCGCGCCCAAAAAGCCCGTCGTGCCCAAGGGCGGACCCGTGCTCAAGGGCCGCGCCATAGGCGACATGCCCGTCCCCATCGTCGAGCTGGCCGAGGATAGCGGCATCGTGGTCATCGAAGGCACCGTAACCGGGGTCAACGATTCCAAGGAACTCAAGGGCGGCGAAACAGTATTGGCTTCCTTCGCCGTCTATGATGATACCTCCACCATCTACTGCAAGGCCTTTTATAACTACCGCATGCGCCGCGCCGCACGTGGCGAAACGCCCGACCCGCCCACCAAGGAGGAGCGCGCTCGGGTAATGGAGCAGATCGGACAGATTAAAAACGGCATGCGCGTGCGCCTCAGAGGCGACTGCCGCATGGACCCTTTTCTGGGCGAATTATCCGTGAGCGTGCGCGACATGCAGCAGATGCCCAAGGTTGAGCGTGCCGACACCGCCGCCGAAAAACGCATCGAACTGCACATGCACACCACCATGTCCACCATGGATGCAACGGCCGACGCGGGCGCGCTGATTGCGCAGGCAGCTAAATGGGGGCATCCGGCAGTCGCCATTACCGACCACGGCAGTGCCCAGGCATTCCCTGCGGCCTTTGGCGCAGCAAAGAAAAACAACATCAAGCTTATCCCCGGCGTAGAAGGGTATCTTTGCGATTTGGTGCCCATCGTGACCGATGCGGACGACCGCCCCATCGACGGCCCCATCGTGGTTTTGGACTTTGAAACCACTGGCCTTTCGCATGCTATGGACCGCATCATCGAAGTGGGCGCGGTCAAGCTGGAAAACGGGCAGGTTGTGGACGAGCTGAGCCTTCTGTGCGACCCCGGCGTGCCGCTCAAACCCAAAATCAGTGAGATCACCGGCATTACGGACCTGATGCTCCACGGCAAGGAAAGCCCCGCCGAGGGCGTAAGAAAGCTTTTGGACTTTATCGGCGACTGTCCCGTGGCCGCGCACAACGCGCCCTTTGACATGGGCATGCTTCAGGCGGAGTGCAAGCGTATGGGCGTGAGCTTCCACGCGCCGGTACTCGATACGCTCACTTTCTCGCGCAAGCTCTACCCCCAGCAAAAAAGCCACAAGCTGGGCGCGGTGTGCCGTCTGCTGGGCGTATCGCTTAAAAACGCGCACCGGGCCGTGCACGACGCGGCGGCCACGGCAAAGTGCCTTGCGCGCATGTATGACGCGGCCAAGGAAAAGGGCGCCGCGACCCTTAAGGATATCGACGCCGTCATCAGCGGCGACACCATCGGGCAAAGCTACCACATCATTCTGCTGTGCACCAGCCAGAAGGGCATGCAGAACCTCAATCATCTCATTTCCGACAGCAACCTTCGCTACTTTTACCGCCATCCCTGCATGCCCCGCCACCTGATCAACCAGTACCGCGAAGGGCTGATTCTGGGCAGCGCATGCGAGGCGGGCGAGCTGTTTCAGGCCATTGTCAACGACCGGCCGCAGGAGGAGATCGAGCGCATCGCCAGCTGGTACGACTATCTGGAGATCCAGCCCATCGGCAACAACGGCTTCATGCTCCGCACCGGTACGGCGCGTGACGAGGAGCACCTGCGAGACTTCAACCGCAAGATCGTAGCCCTAGGTGAAAAGCTGCACAAGCCCGTGGTCGCCACCGGCGACGTGCACTTCCTCAACCCCGAGGATGCCATCTACCGCACCATTTTGCAGGCAGGCCTGGGCTATGACGACTGTGACAACCAGCCGCCCCTGTATTTCAAAACCACCGACGAGATGCTGGAAGAGTTCAGCTATCTGGGCGCGGAGAAGGCGCATGAAGTGGTCATCGACGCCCCGCGCAAGATTGCGGAGCAGGTGGGCGAGCTTCGCCTCTTCCCCAAGCACCCGGAGGGCAAGGATACTTTCCAGCCCTACTGGGAGGAGGCGGCCGGCGACATCGAAAGCCGCTCCTGGGGCCGCGCCAAGGAGCTCTACGGCGACCCACTGCCTGAAATCATCCAGAAGCGCCTGGAAAAGGAACTGGGCTCCATCATCGGCTACGGCTTTTCCACGTTGTATTCCATCGCGCAGAAGCTGGTAAGCAAATCGCTCTCCGACGGATACCTCGTGGGCAGCCGCGGCAGCGTAGGTTCCAGCTTCGTGGCCACCATGTGCGGCATCACCGAGGTCAATCCTCTGCCGCCGCACTACCGCTGTGACCACTGCCACAAGATGTTCCTGACCCCGCCGGAGCTGGCCAGCGTGGGTGTGGACCTGCCGGACAAGAACTGCGAGATCTGCGGCCACAAGCTGGCCAAGGACGGCTTTGACATCCCCTTCGAGGTGTTCCTGGGATTCAAGGGCGACAAGGTGCCTGACATCGATCTCAACTTCTCCGGCGAGTACCAGCCGCGCGCCCACGCCTACATCGAGGAGCTCTTCGGCAAGGGCTACGTCTACCGTGCAGGCACGATTTCGGGTCTTGCGGAAAAGACGGCCTACGGCTTTGCCGCCAAGTACCTCGAGGAGCGTGGCATCCATGCGGGTCGTGCCCACAAGGAGCGGCTGGCGGCGGGCTGCGTGGGCGTCAAGCGCACCACGGGCCAGCACCCCGGCGGCATCGTGGTGCTGCCCAAGGAATACGATATCTGCCAGTTTACAGCCATTCAGCATCCGGCCGATGACGTGGAAGGTACCACCATCACCACACACTACGACTTTAACTCCATGCATGACATTCTGGTCAAGCTCGACTGTCTGGGCCATGACGATCCGACCATGATGCACCGGCTGGAGGAGCTCACCGGCGTCAACTTCCGCGAAATCCCTCTGGACGACCAGAAGGTGATGAGCCTGTTTTCCAGCCCCGAGGCCCTGGGCGTCACCCAGGAGCAAATCATGTGGGAAACCGGCACGCTTGGCATTCCGGAGTTCGGCACGAGTTTCGTGCGCGGCATGCTCATGGAAACGCGCCCCACCACCATGGAGGAGCTCATCCGTATTTCCGGCCTTTCTCATGGTACGGACGTGTGGCTGGGCAACGCGCAGGACATCATCAACTCTGGCACAGCCAAGCTGGCTCAGTGCTTCTGCACCCGCGATGACATCATGAACTTTCTGATCTCCAAGGGCATGCAGGAAAAGATGAGCTTTGACATCATGGAGAGCGTTAGAAAGGGCCGTGGCCTCAAGCCTGAATGGGAGGAGGCCATGCGCGAACACGACGTGCCCCAGTGGGCCATCGACAGCTGCCACAAGATCAAGTACATGTTCCCGCGTGGCCACGCCGTGGCCTACGTGACCATGGGCCTTCGTGTGGCCTGGTACAAGGTATATCGCCCGCAGGCGTACTATGCGGCGTACTTCTCCATCCGCGGCGATGGCTTCGACGCGGGGCGCATGCTGCTCAGCCCCGAAACCCTGCGCGACCGTCTCACCGATTTCCAGAACCGCGAGGAAAAGATGAGCGTGCGCGAAAAGCAGGAGGAAAACGCCTATCATATGCTTTTGGAAATGCAGATGCGTGGCATCCGTATGCTGCCGGTGGACCTGTACAAAAGCGACGCAACGCGCTTTCTCATCGAGGACGGCAACCTGCGCTGTCCCTTCACGGCCATCAACGGCTTTGGCGAAGCGGCTGTGGAAGGCATCATCGCTTCGCGCGACCCAAGCCGCCCCTATATCAGCATTGAAGATTTACAAAACCGTGCCCATATCGGCCAAAGCATTGTAGAGATGCTGCGCGGCCAGGGCGCGCTTGAAGGGCTGCCCGAAACCAGTCAGGTGGATCTGTTTTCGCTGCTGGGATAATGCCTTATCTAACGTGGAGGGAAAATCATGGATGCATCCAAGCTGGAAAAGAACCTGTGCGGTGTGATCGTGGAAATGGCCCTCAAAATGGGGCTAACCGCCTCACCCGTATCGCTGAACTATCCGATGGACTCTCTTCGTCGCATGATGGATGTGCAGCTTTCACTCGAGGAAATGCTGTTGGCGCTGGAAACGTTTTTTGCCGCGCGTGTGGACATATTTGGTGCGGCCCGTGCCGTGCCCCACGAGGACGGGTTCTGCCTCACCATTCCTGCCGAAGGTGTGGCGTGCGTGGTATCGCGGGCTCCTGCTGCGGATTTTTTGCGTGATCTGATTCATACTACGCAGGCCCCCGGCACAACGGCAAACGATCTGCTCGATGTCTTCCGCCGTCATTCGACACGGGTGCACGTCGAGCCCGTTGACAACGATGAATTTGATTTGTTGGTCTATTTTGAGGACGGAATTCCTGATGATTTCCGCTACTGTATCGACCAGCACGACGGCTTTACCAGTTATCACCGCTTTTCCAAAGAGGATTACGAGGCTTTTGGCTTCTGACCACGCGACGTTTTACGCTGGTTTTCTGCAAAAATAAATTCTTTTTCTTCATCTGGAACCTTTGGCCCGGTCTGCTCGTTTGTTCCTATGAAGGCCCCGACAGACCGCCGGGCGCCGTCCAAAGGAGGATGCATGAATTATGAAGAAGAACCGTTTTTTTGCCCTGGCGCTCTCGCTGCTAATGGCGCTGGCCCTGCCCCTTGCCGCTTTTGCCGAGGAGAATGAGCCCGATACCCTGCTGGAAGGTCTGGTAACGGAGGTGCTTGAGCAGGGCTTTGTGATGGACGATATCGAGCTGGGCAGCGTATTGCTCAATGTGGACGAAACCACTGTCATGGACGGCATTCTGGCCGAAGGTGACATTGAGGTAGGCCAGTATGTGTTTGTGGAATATGACGGCCGCCTCACACGCAGCCTTCCCCCGCAGGCGCATGCCGACCGCGTGGGATGCTACCGGCTAACCGGCACGGTGGACCTCTCCGTGTCCATGGGTGTGCTGCTCATCGGCGATCCGACCTTCGGCGACGTAATCGTCCGTGTAGATGGGTCCATGCCGCATCTGTTCCAGGGCATGCCTATCACCGTCTACTATAACGGCGTGATGGCCATGAGCTATCCCGGCCAGGTCACAGCCTCCCACATCGTGGTACCGGAGCTTACCGGCGTGGTCAGCGATCGGGACGAGGCAGGCTTTACCCTGACCGATGCGGACGGAAACGAATACCGCGTGCTGCTGTCCGAGCAGACGTTGACGGGTGTCCTGTCCGCTTCTGTGGAAGACGCTCCTGCCATGGATGAAGCTGCACAGGGGGCCGCCGTGGAAGATGAATCCGCGGAGGACGCTGAGCCGGCTGCCGATGTTGATGAGCCGGTTGCGGAGGCTCCTGCAGCGGAGGACGAGCCTGCCGGGGAGCAGACTGCCGCAGCTGAGCCCGTCACGGAGGAAACCGCTGCCGACGATGAAGCGGATGCCTCTCAGCCCGCCCCCCTGCCCACAGTGGAATGGGGCGACGGCGATACCGTCACCGTGTATTACAATGGCGTCATGACCCGCAGCATTCCGCCTCAGGTGACCGCCCTGGAAGTGCTGGTGCTTCGTGACTGAAACAGACATCTGGCGCGGCGCTCATTGCGCCGCGCCATTTTTTTATGTTACAATAACCGTAACACCGCATTTTGAGCGGCCATCCATGTACAAGGAGGCATCCCGCCATGAACCCGCCCTGTCACACAGAACCATTCCTTCTGAAAGGCTTTTCCTTACGCCAGCTCCATGCGGGTGACAAAACGCAGATGATGCGCATGCAGGACGAAGTGCTCGCCACCCTGGCTGACCCCGCGTGGTTCTTTCCTTCGGAGGAGTGGGAATTTGACGAATGGCTCCTCAACCGCGAGGTATTCGGCTATTTCGATGGGGATACGCTTGCAGGGTACGCGGCCATGGCCTCGTGGCGCACACGCGGCGACCGCGGCTACGCCCGCAAGCTGGGTGAGTCGGAAGAGAATACTTACGATTTTCACGACGTACTGGTTTTACCCCGTTATCAGGGACGCGGCATGCATACCCGTTTTTTGAATCTGTTTGAGGAAATGGCGCGTACCATGGGCGGGCGTGCCATCTATGCCACGGTCGATCCCGGCAACAGCGCATCCTGGCACAACTTCGAAAAAACGGGCTACGCGCTGGTTTGCACCCGCCCCGCCTATGACGGCCGCATGCGCCGGTATTACAAACGTACGCTGGACTAGCATTGCAGGAGGCCTGAAACATGGATGCTGCACGTTTTGAAAAACTGGCTGCTGATTTTACGCTGCAATCGCCGCTCAACCATGTATGTATCGAGCAGAGCGGGGAGGCGCTAACGCTGTTTGACATTCCCCTGTTGGGCTATGCCAGCGCCGGGGACCCGCTGTTTGAAGCGTTTCTGGCCCCTGGCGTCATCGGGCCGCACTACTGCCCGCCCCATACGTGGCTTGCGCGCGCGCAGACGGTGATTAGCTTTTTTCTGCCCTTCAGCCAGGCCGTACGCATCCGGAACCGTGCCGCCCAGTCCTTTCCCAGTCAGGCCTGGCTCTACGGCCGGGTGGAGGGACAGCGCTTTGTGGAAGCATTGGGTCTGCATCTGCAAAAGGCGCTCCGGGACGCGGGCTTTGAAGCCGTCGTACCCTCGCTCTCGCCAGACTTCTGGACGGTGTCTGAGCCGGAAACGCCGGACGGTCCTGTCTTTACCAGCAATTGGTCCGAACGGCATGCCGCCTATGCATGTGGTCTGGGCACCTTCGGCCTGTCCAAAGGGCTCATCACCCGGCACGGCATGGCCGGACGTTTCGGAAGTCTCATCACCGACTGGCAAACCCCGCCCACCCCGCGCGAATACGACGGCCCCTATGACTGGTGTATCCGTTGCGGTGCCTGCGTGAGGCGCTGCCCCGGCGGAGCCATCTCGCCGGAGGGCGGAAAGGATCATCACCTTTGTCTGCAATACCAGACCACCATTCTGCCCCAGTGCCAGCCCCGCTTTGGCTGCGGCCTGTGCCAGACGGGCGTACCCTGCGAGGCTGCCCGGCCGCTCTCCCTGTGAAAGCGGCAAAAACCCGCCAAACGGCTGAAGCGTATGTGCTTGACCGTTCGGCGGGTTTTGCTTCTCTATTTTGGGGCAGCGCGGCCATGTGGCCAAGGGCAGCGCCCCTTCATCCATGCTCCTGCGGCATCACGCCGCTCACTTCCGCCACAGAATCACGCGCTGGGCCTGAGTGCTTCCGTTTTCCTCCAGGTCGGGATTCATGCGCTTGAGGCTGTCGCAGCTGACGCGGTAGCGCTTGGCGATATCCCACAGGCTTTCGCCCGGCTGGCTGAAATACATCAGAATGCCCGGCTCGGCCTCCTCGGAGGGCGTCCGTTCCACTTGCGTCACCAGCGACTCACTCGCCAGCTGCACGTCATGGCAGTCCAGGTGCAGGATATATTTTACCTCGACCCGGTCGCTAGTGATGCCATTGACGTCAATGTTGCTGGTGGTCAGCACCAGGCTTTCGGGCAGGCTCACCTCGCACGCAAAGCACATGCGAAATGGTTCCTCAGTCTGATAGGTCTGGGGCGTTTCCGTATCGTCCGTCATATACAGGAGGGTTACTTCCATCATACCCTCCACGTTCATCTTGCCACCCGTGCGGGTCATGTCCGTCACGACGGGGCGCAGCGCCGCGCGCAGGGGAGTGCGCACGGGCGGCTTTCCATCCAGCAGCAGGGTGAGCTTGCCGCTTTCGGCGGTATGCACCTGCTTGTGCGCCAGTGCCCGCCTGACCTCCTGTTTCTCAAGCGACAGACAGTCGCCCTGCGTGGTGTAGGCGTCCAGCAACAGGCACAAGTCCCTCTGCCGCGCGGCCTGCGCGTTCAGACCCAGCAGCACCTCCGCGCGCAGCATGCGGCTGCCTTCCTCTTCGCCTTCCTGAGAAAGCACCGCCACGTCCTTGACCACTGCGCCCGCACAAAGCGAATCGCCTTCCTCCCCCGTAAGGGGAACGGTTTCCTCAAATGGAATGGTGTGGCGCGTGACTACCAATGGACGCGAAGGCATAGCGCTGCGGTGCACCACTTCCAGCAGAATATTGCCTGACAGCGTGGCCCGCTCCTCGCCGCCCATCACATCCTGCACGGTGGCGATGGCTGTGGCATACAGCGTATCGGTAATCTGCAAAACTGCACCCAGGTCGCATTCGTCGCGTACGAGCACATCCTGCTCGCCGCGCGCCACAGTCTGGCAGCCGCTGAGCGTTTCGGTGCGCAGCATCAGGCCGTCCACGCCGCGCACGCCCGTGACCACCTCCATGGGCTCGTCCGAAAAGACGCGCACCTGTACGCGCAAAATGGCCATCAGATGCAGCCGTCCGCCCTGGGCACTGGCCTCCACATGTTCCACCATGAGACTTACAGGCACGGTCATCCCCATCTGCACACCGCTCATATCCACCGAATGGCTGAATTCAGCCGACGCTTCCAACGCGCTAACATGCGTAGGATCGCCCTGGGTATAAAGCACATGAAAGACCACCTTGCCATCGGCAGTTACGCGATCCGCCTCTGCCGCGCTGCGGTCCAGCACCGCCATGGCTTCGGCGCTAAGCACGGTGGTTTCTTCGCGCAGGCCGCCCGGAAGCGCCACCTCACCCTCCACCACGGCCTGGCTCAGGTTTTGGCCCACAAAACGCTGGAGGGGCAGCTCCTCCCGGAGCACTTCCAGCGCTTTGGCAGCACTGGTACCCTGTTTTTCCAAAAAATCCATGCTCATATCTGTCATCATAACTCCTCCTAAAGCGGCTTTGTAGGTAGGCTATGCGTCCCCTCGCAGGGATATGACCCCAGCGACGCTTGAGCTGCCCAAAGGCGGTTTTGAGCGTTCCGTGCTTGCCCACGTATGTTTGACTGTGCTACAATATATGTGATTTTATAAGGATTTTTTCGCAAGGGGAGCAAGCCATGCGTAAGAAAAACGAGCCCAAAAAAATTTACGTCGCATCATCCCGGCGCGTAATGCTGGTGCTGATGTCTTTGAGCACGATTTACCAATACATGTACACAAGCCTGTTTTCCAGCGCGCTGGGCATGCTTCCGGTATTTGGCGGCGCCATGTTTATGAGCGCACGCATGGCAGGCGCTTTTGCGCATACCTTTCTGGGCGAACGCCGCAAATATCTGACCCGACGCATGCGCATTGTTTTTTGTGTGCTTACTGCCATCACGCTGCTATGCAGCCTTACGCTGATCGCGCTCTATCCCGTGCTTTGGACATCCACGCCGGTATGGCTCACTTTTGCGGCGGTGTTGTCCATCGCCCTGCGCAGCGGCGCGGGCCGCCGGCTGATCGGCCGCCGCATGCGGCGCACCATTGGGGCACGGGCTTACTGGCTGCTGACAGCACTGGTGCACCTGGTCCCGCTGGCAGCCATGGCTTGGATTTTGTCCGCCAACCTGGACATGGCCACTGCCTGGCAGCTTTGGGGCGGCTTTGCAGCGGGCGGCGTGCTGGAGCTCTACAGCCAGTGGCGTGAACGTGACCTGCTGGCGCTGGAGGATCTGCCCGACGATACCGACCCGCAGACCGTGGCGCAAATGGCATCGGATCTCCGGGAGGTCAACGCCTTCGACGCCTTTCAGCGCATGCATACGCTAGTACTGGTTGCCCTGCAGCTCACACTTGTTATGGTGTACACCTTCATTGGACTGAGCACCCAGGAACTGCTGGTATGTATGCTTTTGGCGGTCGCCTGCACGATGATCATGCGCGAAGTATCGCTTCTATGCCTGCGGCTTGTCAAGCGTCCCTTTGACACACAGTTGTTGCTGGTCGGCCTGTTTTTATGGCTGTACGGCCTGTTTCTGCTCTACCGCCAGCTGGACCATGACCCTGGCCTGCTTATGAGCGCTCTGGCCGTAGCGCTATGCACCAGCGGCCTGGCCGTGAGCGTAACAGCGCTGGCAGAACTGGAACGCCGCATGACCGATGTCGCCCAGTTCCGTCTGAAGGACCACATGCATGGCTACGCGCAGCTGCGCGCTGCCAGCACTGAGATCGCCATTTTGCTGGGACAGATGCTGGCGCTGATCTTGCTCACGCTCCTGTGCATGCCCTCTGTGCCGCTCACGCGGCTGGACCTTCCTTCGCTAGTTTCCGCCTTCCGGCCGCTGATGGTGGTTCCGCCAGTGCTGCTACTGCTTGCCGCCATCGTCACAACGCTCAGGTTTCCCATGAACAATCGACATTTTCAAAAGCTGGCACGCTGGCTTACCCTGGACAGTGAAGGGCTGGACAACCCTGCTCTACGCCAGCAGCTGGACAGCGTGGTAGTCAAACGTCATAAGAACCGCTTCGGAGTACGAGTCATCATTACGCTTCTGCGTCCTCTATACTACCATCGGGTGATTGGCAAGGAAAATCTGAGCGGCTACGAAGATGGAACCATGGTGCTCATCTGCAACCATGGTGAAATCTATGGTCCCGTGGTGGCCAACCTGTATGTGCCCATCACATTCCGCCCTTGGGTCATCAGCAACATGATGGAAAAGGAGGCCATCGTGGAGCACATCTATCAGGGAACCATGGTACGCCAGCGCTGGCTGCCGGACCGCTGGAAGCGCCCCTTGGTCAACCTGATCACGCCACTTTTGATGTGGGTGTTCAACAGTCTGGAAGCCATCCCGGTCTACCGTGGGCAGCCCAAAGAACTGATGCGCACCTTCCGTGAAACGCTCAATGCCATGCAGGCCGGCGATAACATTCTGGTTTTTCCTGAAAATGCCGAAAACCATGCACCCGGCGAGGGCGGTTATGTCCGCGAGGGCGTAGGCCAGCTCTACACCGGCTTTGCGATGATTGCACCCATGTATTACGCCAAAACCCACAAGCGGGCGGTATTTGTACCTATCTACGCCAGCCGCAAGCACCGCACCCTGACTATCGGCGAGGGTGTGGTGTATGATCCCGACAACAACGCCACAGAAGAAAAGCTGCGCATTGTAGATGCCCTGCTGGGCTCCATGCAGGCTATGTACGAACGGGAAACGGCAGGCGAGTCTTCCGTCTCGCACCCGGGGGTCTGCTGAAAAGCGCCGTTCATGCGGCTTTTACAAGGGTTTAGGATGTCGAAAGATAGGGCATTGGTTCTAATTTCCACGAATTCCCCTTCTGGCTGCGGTTCCTGTGCTATAATGCGGAAAACAAACACTCAGGAGGGGACCACCGTGCTCAACATCCGCATTCTCGTGGTAGATGACCATGGAACGCTGCGCAAACGTATCGCCGATTATCTTCGCGCCCAGGAGGGCGTGGAGGAGGTGGCCGAGGCGGCCAACGGCGTGGAAGCCCTGAAATGTCTGCGCGAAAGCCGCTTTGACGTGATGATTACCGATTTGGTAATGCCGTTGATGGATGGCTACATGCTTTTGGAAGAGCTTCCCCGGCAGATCGATCCTGCGCCCAAGACCATTGTAATGTCAGCGCTCAGCCGCGATGATTTCGTGACCCGCGCCATTGACCTGGGCGCAGTATTCTACATGGTCAAGCCGTTTGAACCGGAGCACCTGCTCAGCCACATCCGCGATATTCAGGAGGAACGCTCTGTCCTGCCCCAGGCCCAGGCTCCGGTAAGGCCCCACGTGCAAAGTCTGGATGAACGGCTGGGAAGTCTGTTTTTGACCATCGGCATCCCTGCACATATCAAGGGCTATCAATTCCTGCGCTGCGGGGTCAAAATGGTAATCGAGCAGCCTGACCGTATCAATCGCATCACCAAAGAGCTCTATCCCAGCATCGCCCGTCAGTTCGGCACCACGGCCAGCAAGGTCGAGCGTGCCATCCGCCATGCCATCGAGGTGGCCTGGAATCGGGGCAGGGTGGATACGCTTAATCGCGCATTCGGCTGCCGCGTCTGCACCCCCGAGGACAAGCCTACCAATGGCGAATTTATTGCCATGCTGGCAGACAAGATGAGCATGGAGCAAAGCGCATAAAGAAGCCGCAGCGGCGTCTGCACCGGCTGCCGGTCCAACAGAAACCCGGTTTTGAAAAACTGGAAGATGCCCGCCTTATAGCTGGAGCCAACGGCAATTCCAAAGCGCTGAAAGATGAGACCCCGCCGGCGGATGCTAACAGGCCCGCGCTGAACGTATAGCCCGTCATTTCAAAAGCGTAGCGCCCGGACCGGGAACTATGACGCTATAACTGCGGGGTCATGTCTGATGACATGAAACCGGCAGGCTACACTATTTCTTTGTGTTCCAATTGCCTGCTTATATCAAACGTCTCCTATTCAGCTGTGAAGGCGGGCTTTTATGCTCGGTACGGTTACGAACCGTGCTTGAATTACTCGTACATTAATAAAGGAGGCGCATACCCACTATCTGGGTGAATGCGTCTCCTTTTTCATATGCTCCATGCACTATAGCACCAGATCGCCCGGACGGTATCCCACAGGCAACGGTTCTTCGCTGAGGAACGTGAACGCCGGATCGCTCAAAATGGGCAAAAACGCCTCATAAGGCAGGTGGTCAAACTCGCAGCCATAGCTGCTGGCTCCGAACCAACCGCCTTCCTTGGCGCGCAGATTAAGGTCGCGGGCGAACTTGGTATGGTTGGAGCAATCGTGTACCACGGGGGCCCAGTCCTCCTCATCCGCCTGTTTCATCAGCTTGAGCGTCAGTTCACGGCTCCACACGGGCGATACATAGCCCCGACGGCACAGGTAGAGATTTTCGCCCCAGTAATTCCCGATATTGTTGGGGTTGAGGTGCAATTCCGCCAGGTTGATAAAGTCGATCCCTGTGGACAGAATCGCGTCTTTCTTTTGCAGGAAGGTTTTATAGAGTTCCGGAGTCATAGGTGTTTCCACGCCCACGATGGGAATATACCGCTTGGCGGTACGCATCGCTTCAATCACGCTATCTGCACAGCCGGACGCGCCCAGGTTGAAGCGCAGTTCGTCCAGCCCTGCACGGCCCAGCTCAGCCAGGTTCTGCTCATTGGCCAGCGTGCCGTTGGTATACATATGCTGGTGCACGCCCGCCTCGTGGAAACGGCGAATAATGGGGCCGTATTCCTCGATTTCCATGAACGGCTCCAGATACACGTACGAAATGCCGGTAGGCTTTTGCTGGATGGACAGAAGCAGGTCGATATCCTCCACCCGGAACTTTGTACCACCGATTTCCCACATGCCCTCGCCCACGGGCGGGAGCTGATCCATCACGCCATAATCATAGCAGAACTTGCATTGCAGATTACACTTGTTGGTTTTGCGCACCGCGCTCAGCCCTGTACCCGTGAGGCAGGAACGGCATCCCATGGAAAAGCGCCGCTCGTCACCGACGAAGAAGGTACGCCCTCCAATCGTTTTCAGCCCCCGGATTTGCGCTTTCAGCTGGCGAAACCTCTCATCCACGGACGCCTCAATCTGCGAAAAAACCGCCCAGGCGATTTCCTGCTGGCGTGGCAAAAGTTCCTCGTCCTCCGGTAATTCGGCAAAAAAACGAAACCAGGTAAGCGCGTCCTGCTTGGATATCTTCATGCGTGACTCCTTCCGGCGCAGCGCGCCGACAGTTTGGTGGAACCATGTCATTATACCGCAAAACAGACGTCTGCGCCAGAGGGAGGCGGCTTTTCAGCCCCTCGTCTCCCCCTTTCCGCCTCTGCCCTCCAGCTTTCCAATCAAAAACGAAGAAATCGTCACCGTGACCAGCGAACATGCAATCTTCACCAGCGGGATATAGCTAAGAGATAAAAGCAGCACTGTTAAATCCGTCGTCAGGTAGGCTACAGGAAGCTTCCAGCCAAGCTTTTTTGAGATAACAAGCGCAAGCGCATCATCACCGCCTGCTGCGCCGCCTGCACGCACTACCAGTCCCACGCCTACACCTACAAATATACCTCCCACCGCTGCCGCTATCAAAGGCATGCTGCCCAAATCGGGCAGCACATGTCCGATTTTCTCATTGAGTGCATAAAACAGAGCAAAACAGCCGGTAGCTGCCAGTGCATGGGGCAAAAAGGCTTTGCCCAGATAGCGGATGCCCAGGCCATAACAGATCACGTCCAGCACCACCTCAGACACAGCCGGTGAAATGCCCAGCCAGTGTTCCAGCAGCAGCGTCATGCCCAGCACACCACCCTCGGTGATGTGGCTTTGGCTATGCACGTTATACAGACCGAAAGCCAGTATAGCCGCTCCCAGCGCCAGCATGGCATACCGGGCCGCCTCCTGACGGATTTTCATAGAATCCTTCCTTTCCACAGGGTTTCATTTCATTGACAGAAACCATCATAAAGGATATAGTAACAATATTGTCAACCCCCTTTTTCAAGAAAGGAAGTCTCTTTTGAAGCCGCGTTTTACCACCGGTGAATTGGCGCATCTCAATGGCATCTCCAAGCAAACCCTGATCTTTTATGATCGGGCAGGGGTCTTTTCTCCCAATGAGAAGGATCCGCACAATGGCTATCGTTACTACGGTGCGGACCAGCTGGAAATGCTGGATCATATTCTGATTCTCAAGGACATGGGGCTGAGCCTGCAGGAAATCCGGGCGTTTTTGTCCCTGCCGGGCCCATCCGATGCGCTGGATATTCTGCGCCACCAGCGCGAAGCGCTCGCTGCCCGGCAGCGTCGTCTGTCCGCCGCACTGACCCGGCTGGATGTAAAAATCGGTGAACTGGAAAGGCTCTCTCTGGAAACGCCGGGCGAGGTGCGCTTCGAAAACCTGCCAGAGAGTTGGGTCGCGGTACAGCAGGTTGCACCGCCGGGCGAGACGCTGGAAACAGACATTGCTCTCAAGACGCTTCTGCGCGTGGTGCACGACCGCCAACTGCCCTATCTATATCAGATGGGTACGCGCGTGAGCCGGGAGGCCATGGCCGCAGAACGGTTTACTGAGGTATGCGAGGTGTTTTTTCCTCTGCACAGAGCTGCTCGAACCCGCCTGTGCCGTTCCCGGCCGGCGGGATTGTATGCACGGTGCCTGCATGCAGGCCCTTACAGCCAGACTGGACCTACCTACCGCCGCATGCTTCAGGCCATTGAGGAGAAGGGATTGCTTCCTCTGAACGCATCCTATGAAACCTGCGTGCTGGACAGCATGACCGCTCGCAGCGACAGCGAATATCTAACCCGCATCGATATTCCTGTGGGTAGACCTGATGTCTGCAATGACTGAAAACATTCAATCAGGGGATCAATGCATGGCCGATTTGGAATATATACCGCTCCGGCTGTTTGGAGCATTACCTGGTACACCTTTGCCGCGGCTGGAAGGACTTTGTTCCGCAGCTTGATCTGGTTTTGGAAATGGATGGGTGCATCCTGGGGCATATCGTGTACGTGCAGGCAGCTATCCATACCGACGACGGCCTGCACGTAATGGCCTTCGGTCCCATCAGCATTGCGCCCAGTTATCAGCACCGCAGTTTGGGCAAAGCCTTGCTGGAGGATTCGCTGGCACGGGCATCCGCCACAACGATGAACCGACTGATGCCACCCCGCCTCCTGCTCAAGGAGCTGGTTCCCGGCTATCTTTTCGGCGTTTATAGTGCATACCGCACGCCAGAGGATTACCTTGTGGATGAAACGGAGGCTTTGCGCTTTGATGTCTCTTTTCTGCCCAACCAGCTTGTATAGCGCCGGTATTTCCTTTGTTTTACGCCATTTCAGGCCTGTCCACCCTTTGACGAATGCAGCATAACATGTTATGCTGATAGTAGCTTTCATTGCCGCACAAAATAAGGAGGGTGTTCTATGCCAGTCTTTGAAAATGCCCGTTTTATCACCTGTGAGGCCGAGGGCGAGGTTTTTTCCAGAATGGCCGCTGGAGAGGATGGCCGCATCCTGTGGCTGGGCGACGACCTGCCCGCCGAGTATGCCTCCATGCCTCGGGTAGACTTGGGCGGCGCGGTAGCGGTTCCTGCCTTTGGCGATACGCACATGCACTTTGAGAGCTTCTCCATGTTTGAGAACACCTTTAATATCTCCGATGCCCACAGCTTTGACGAAGCGGCGGCCATCGTTCGCGCCTATGCCGAAGCGCACCCGCAGGAAAAGCTGCTCATCGGCTTCGGCGCATGCAGCCACCTGGTGCGGGAAGCCCGGCTTCCCACCCGTGAGGATCTGGACCGCTGGTCCACACGGCCGCTCATCATCGTTAAATACGACGGACACGCTGCCGTGTGCAACTCGACCATGATGGCTTTTTTCAGCCCAAGGGTGACAGGCGACCCCGGTTTTCATTCCGACGGATGGCTGTACCAAAGCGCCTTTTATAACGGCGTAAACGAGGTCACAGCCAAGCTCAGCCCCCTGAGCATCATCGGCGGGCTGGCCAAGGGAGCCGATGCGCTGACCGCCGCAGGCATCGGCCTGGTACACGCAGTCGAGGGCGTGGGCTATCCGCGCGACATGGACGTGGACATGCTGCGCATGCTGGAGGGCGGCCTGCCGCAGACCTTTCGCATCTTCTTCCAGACCATGGATGTCTCCAAGGTGCAAAAGCGCCGGATGAAGCGCATCGGCGGCTGCTTTGAACTGGCGCTGGACGGGTGCTTCGGTTCCGAAGATGCCGCGCTGCTTGCGCCTTATACCAACAACCCGGACAACCGCGGTGTGCTCAACTACACCCAGGAGCAGGTCAACGCTTTTGCCATCGCCGCCAACCGCGCGGGATTGCAGATCACTATGCATGCCATCGGCGACGCAGCGGTGGAGCAGTGCATCACAGCCTATGAGGCGGCGCTAGCCGACCTGCCCCGACCGGACCACCGGCACATCATGATTCACTGCTGCATGGTTTCACCCTCACAGCTGGACCGCATTGCGGCGCTGGGGCTGTGCCTGGCGGTACAGGCGCCCTTTATCGACTGGGCACAGGAGCCGGACCGCTATCTGCGCGCCATCCTGGGGGACCGAGCCGACGGGCTAAATCCCCTAAGGTCCATGTGGGACCGGGGCATCGTCATCGCCGACGGGTCGGACGCGCCCTGCACGCGCCCCGATCCCATCCGGGGCATGCACCTGGCAGTCAATCACCCCAATCCCGCCCAGCGTCTCACGCCCTACGAGGCCCTGCTCATGCGAACGCGCAATGCCGCCTGGCTGGGCTTCGATGAAAAGGAACGCGGCACCCTCGCACCCGGCAAGCGCGCGGACTTTACCCTGCTGGACGCAGATCCGCTGACCATCCCGCCCCAGAGCATCGGCGATATCCGCGTGACGGGCCTGTACCTGCGCGGCCGCCGCGTGCCGGCGCAGACGGGCGGCGTATCCCAGGTGATCCTCAGGGCGCTAGCGGGCGGCAAGTCCCGCAAATGAGACGCCCCATCTTGCTTAAAGGAGGATGATTCCCATGAACCATACCGTCATTCCCGCCGGTTATGAACCGACGCTGTCCCTGTACGAAACGCAGGCTGCCATCAGCCTGATCAAGCGCACCTTTCAGGACCATCTTGCTCAGGCGCTGAATCTCAAGCGCGTATCCGCGCCGCTGTTCGTGGACCCGGCCTCCGGCCTCAATGACGACCTCAACGGCGTGGAACGTCCGGTCTCCTTCGATATCCCGGCAGCGGGCATGGAGGCGCAGGTGGTGCATTCGCTGGCCAAATGGAAGCGTATGGCCCTCTATCGCTACGATTTTCACACCGGCAAGGGTATCTATGCCGATATGAACGCTATCCGGCGCGACGAAGAACTGGATAATCTGCACTCCATCTACGTAGACCAGTGGGACTGGGAGCGCGTCATCACCCGCGAAATGCGCACTCTGCGTTTTTTGCAGGATACGGTGCGCGACATCGTGCGCTGCATCAGCGACACCTCGTTGCTGGTCAACGGCCGCTACCCGCGCCTGCACACTCAGCTTTCCGATGAAGTGACTTTCATCTCCTCTCAGGAGCTCCTTGACCTCTATCCGAACCTGCCTGCCAAGGAGCGGGAAAACGCCTTTGTCCGGGAACATCCGATCACGTTTTTGATGGGCATCGGCCACAAGCTGTCCAACGGACAGCCGCATGACGGCCGAGCGCCCGACTATGATGACTGGAATCTCAACGGCGACCTGCTTTACTACAGCCCACTGCTGGACCAGGCCATTGAGCTAAGCTCCATGGGCATCCGCGTGGACAGCGAATCGCTGGACCGTCAGCTGGCTTTGGCTGGCTGCGATGCGCGGCGGTCGTTGCCTTTCCACCGCATGCTGCTGGATGGCGAATTGCCTTTGACCATCGGCGGCGGCATCGGCCAGAGCCGCATGTGCATGCTGTTGCTTGGCAAGGCGCATATCGGCGAAGTCCAGTCCTCCATCTGGGATGCGGCCACACGCAGCCGTTGCCGCGAGGCAGGGGTTACGCTGCTGTAACGCACCCGTCCATGCAAAGGGGGATTTCTGCATGGAAAGCATACGATACGATGCCAAGCAGCCCGTATTCAGCCATCAGGGTATATGGCTGATGTACTGTGCTATCTCCCGCTACGACAGCTCGTGGAGCTCGGTTTTGCACAGTCATGCCCACGCCGAGCTGTTCTATGTCACGCGCGGACGCGGCATGCTGCAAATCGTGGATGCCACCTTGCCCCTGCAGCCGGGAGACTGTTTTTTGATCAACCCATATGTGATGCATACGGAGTTTTCCTCGCCGCAGGAGCCGCTGGAATATATCGTCATCGGCCTTAACCGTGTGGTGTTCCACGGGTCCGACGGAGGTCATCCCCGCTATGTGCTGCTGGATGACCGGGCTAATCAGCGCGTACTGCTGCCCTATTTTCAGGACATTCTGCGCGAGCTCAGCAGCGAGCAGACGGACTATCTGGAGGTATGTGCTAGCATTCTGGATGTGTTGCTGCTCAAACTGGGCCGCCGTACGTGCATGGATGTATCCTGCGAGGATACGGCGCGCATTTCGAGCGGCTGTGCCGAGGCCAAGCGCCTGATCGACGAACATTTTCAGGAGGAAATCACCCTGGACTGGCTGGCGCAGCAGGCGGGCATCAGCAAATACTATCTGTCGCGCACATTCCACACCTATTTCAGCATCTCCCCTATGCAGTACCTGTGCCAGCGCCGGATTCATGAAGCGCGCCACCTGCTCACCACCACCGATCACAGCCAGGATGCCATCGCCATCCTGTGCGGCTTTTCGTCTCCCAGCTATTTTTCACAGGCGTTCAAGCGCGTAGCGGGGCTCAATCCCAGCGAATACCGCCGGCGGCAGCGGTGCTTAGACAAAAAAGCCACCCATTAATGGAGCTTGATACAAAAAAGCGCTCCCGGCAAACGCGCTATTATGTAGAGGAAGGTTTCCCCTTCCTCTACATGAGCGGCGGGAAATAAAGAAAATTCAAGCAGCTATGGCTTGAAGGGAAAACCTTCAAGTTCATAGCTGCTTTTTTGTTGCAGCAGAAAGCGAGGATTCACATGGAACTTACCTATCGACGCTGTGGAGACTACTTCCTTCCTAACATCGGCATCCCTGCGGAGGATATGCGCACACTTGGTAAGTATGGCAGAATGCGCCTGCATTACCTCCGCGAAGAGCAACCTCTTTTCTTCAACCATCTCCTGCTCTCCGGCAAACTCATGACACATCTGCACAGTATCGACAAAGCCTGTCAGGAACGCGTGGAACTACTGATTCCTCAGATGAAAGTTTCCGAAGGAGTCACAGAGGGACTGAAAGCTGCCGATCAGATGGAATGGGCGCGCCGCATGAACAGCATCCATCATCGGATCGAAGAAATTCTGTTCGACGAGCTGGTATATGGCTGAACCATCATACCACGAGAAATGCTTTGGAGGTCACATATGAAGAAGCTGCTCAAGCTGCCCCTTCGTATTGCCGCCCTGCCCCTTATCGCCCTGCTGTTGGCATTTCAGCTGATTGGCTCCATTCTCGTAGGCATATCCTCCATCGTGACCAATCTGCTGGCAACCGTATTTCTCATCGGTTCCGTTGCCGGATCAATCGCTGACGCACCTGGCAACATGATCTGTCAGACCGTCGGATTGGGCGTATTCTTCGCTCTTGCACCTCACATTGCCAGCTGGCTGCTGGACAGGGTGACAAGCCTCATGCTGGTCATTCTGGATTTCCTGCCGGCCTGACGCATCAGGGCTTCTTGTTTGCTTTGTTCCTGCACTCGGCAGAACAATATTGGGCGTCTTGCCGCTGGGCATAGAACGCCCTGCAGCAATACCTGCACATTTTCATCGGATTCTTTTCATCGGTCAGCCTGACGGAGAACAGGAACTTCACCGCCAGCATCAGCGAATGAAAATCCCACATCATCACAGGGTGGTCGCGCAAATCCAGATGATAGGTAGGCGTGTTTCCATCAAAACACGCCACACTGCTGCGATACAGATCCCGTGTATTCTTATCCAGCAGATCCCGTTTCTGGTAATACATAGAAATCGTCAGGAAGGTAAAGGCCCAGTCACGAAACACTTCCTTCAGCCAGTCCAGAGGTTCGCCATAGCCGCGCATGAAAGACATCGCCATCGCCTGTGATTCGTCCTGGAACCTCAGCGCCAGCAAGGCCTCTGCCCGGTCGCTGGCCGACACATTCCAGACCGATTCAACGCCCTTCTTGCGGAAATCCGGCATCTGAAAAGGGAAAAAGGGCTTCATGTAATCCAGCGTTTCCATGCTCTCCTCACGGATGAACTGATTTTTCAGCAGATAGACCTTTTCATATTCCACGAATTTGGAGGTGGTCGGAAGCGCGGTCATCATCCCCAGCAGGCCATAGTTGCTGACAAAGCTGTGAATGGCGTCTCTGATCTTTTTCTCGTCCGGCGTCTGGTGAAACGTCAGCAGACCGGCATTGACCGCATCCAGCACCAGCTGGTCAGCCAAAGCAACGGGGTTGTAGACAGAAAAGGCCGCATCAGCCGTTGGCAGAAGATACTCCCTGCCGTCTGCGGCTTTGCGCCACTCGTATACGGAATACTTTGCCCAGTCTGCGCTGGTGTGTTCAAACAGATTCGTCATCAGCAGAACGCCTCCTTTTCGGCGGAGTATAGGTACGCAGGAAATCCTGTTCCAGATGGATCTGCTCCTCGCTGTTTTTTTGCAGCTCCATCAATGACGCAAACAGTTTCCGGTGGATGCGTTTCCTTACGGTATCGCGCACCTTGCGGATGTTTCGCTCGGTCTGTCCACGCAGCGCAGCGAGCTTTTTCGTCGGATACAGCCGGATGCCCAGAAAGAACAGAATCTCCTTGTGATCAAGTTTCAGGTTCATCACAATCTCCCGCAGGTGCGCTCGATCCGTCAGCTCGTGCATCTCAAACAGACAGGTACAGAGATAATCATCAAACTCGCCCCGACAGATCTGCCGGAAGCTCGGCTGGCTCAGACTGCGAGGAAACAGATGGCATTCGGGGATTGCGCCGCTCTCCAAAGGCACATCGCCCCGAAGGGCTTCATATCGGCGTTCCCGGCGCATGCGGCTCTGTTCTTCACGATCATAGCAGTCCACCAGAGCCTGAAATTCAGAAACAGTTCGGGCAGATAATTCCAAACGTCTCAGGGCTTCTTCCCGGATGCTTTGGGCTATACGTTTTCTGCGCTCGGCTGCTGAACGAACATCATCGGCATTGCGTCTGTGTTTGTCAAGAGCGGACAGCGGAAATGATTCTTCTGTTTCTTCATCAGCTGACCAATCTTCGGAATCATCAACGGAATTGATATCCACGCACATGTTGTTCCACGGCATTTCTTCGTCTGGAATCTCATTGCCGTCTTCGTCATATAGCGGCATGGTGAGCAAGGCATTCTCTACAGACATTCTTTCATCCGATATGTTGTACCAATCATCTTCCGGGATCATATGCACAGCCCCTTATTACATTCATTATACAAGGAATATATCAATAGCGCATTTTTTCTTTTGCATTTCAAAAAACAGTTCCGAAAACAAACAGGGTTTGTCCTATTGGTATGCCAACAGCCAGCCTTATTATTGGGATCATAAAATGGTCAATAAAATTGTACAGCGTCAGGAATACCTGGGCAATACTGTGAACTTCAAAACCTGTCATCCTGAGTATCGAAGCAGACAGATGAAGGTTCCGCTGGAAGAACAGCTTATCTTTACCAATACACATGAGGCTATTGTAGACGCAGAAACATGGCAGGCGGCACAGTGCATTATTCACCCTGAAATGTCAAACAAACCCGGCACGCCCTGCATCCTGAGCGGTCTAATGGTCTGCGGTGAATGCGGCGTACCGATGCTTTTACATCGCGTGGCGGGAGGAGAAGAATGCAGCGACTTTGTTTGTCGGACGCATAAGAAGTCTGCAGCCTATGCACAAAGGCTCTGTACCCACAACTCCATCCGTGTTCCAGTCGTTCGGGAGATCGTGCGGGATACCCTTCGCATGGTCAATCGCTTCGCCGTTGCGGATGAAGAAGGCTTTCGCCGCAGACTGGCGCAGGAAGCGGAAACCTATGAGCCCTACGACCGGAAGCAACTGGTAAAGCAAATCCGGGAGAAGGAAAAGCACATCGCCCGTCTGGAACACCTGCTGCAAAAGCTGTACGAGGACTACGTTTTGGGGCACATCCCCGAGGAACGCTTTGACAAGCTGGCGGCACAATATGAACAGGAGGAAGCTACGCTGAAAGTCAATCTGGCAAAAGAGCAAACGCGGTTGGATGATGTACAGGCCGCTTCTGCTCAAACCGACCAGTACCTTGCCCTTGCCCACAAGTATCGGGACTGCACGGAGTTGACAGATGAAATGATCCGCGCCTTTGTGGAGAAGCTCGTTGTTTATAAGACGATCCGTCCGGCAAAGGGACAGCGTACCCGGCAGGTTGATATGCATCTGAATTACATCGGACAATTTCCTATCCCAGTGGAAGGAATGGAGTACAAAAAATGAATCATAACCCAACAACCAGTAGGCAGCGTATGAGGAAACCCAGCGCTGTCGTTTTCTTTACCCAATTTTACAGGAGGCACAATGACAAAGAACAACCCCATGATGGAAATGACCCGCCGATATGGTCATACAGTATACACCATCAGCGCATTTGGTAATCCCGACACGGCCAACACCTACGAAGACCGGCTGCTTCATCTGATCCGTCACGAAGCTGAGAAGATGGACACCGACAAGGAAAGCAATCTTCATACAACCAATAAAACTGAAAAATGAGAGAGATAAATTATGAGAAAGCACAACAATCAATGCATCATCGGTGTGGACGCTGGCTACGGCAACATGAAGACTGCTCGCGCCATTTACCCCACGGGCCTGGTAGCAATGGACACCAAGCCCTTTTTTGATGGCACCATTCTTGAATACAACGGCATGTGGTATCGCATCGGCGAAGGTCACAAGGCGTATAACCCGGACAAGACAGCTGATGAGGATTTCTACATTCTGACGTTGGCATCCATCGCCAGTGAATTGAGCATGGAGCAGATCACCTAAGCTAGTGTGTAACTGGCTTTGGGACTCCCTACGACATGGACAGGCCGCCAGCGCGAGGAGTATCGCCGCTATATGATGCGTAATCCTGACGTTCAATTCATTTTCAACGATGTACTCTACAACATTCACTTTGATGAGTGTAGCGTATTCCCGCAAGGCTACGCTGTGCTGGTGCCCATGATGGACAACGACAAGAAGTACAACGATTTCCGGCAGTTTGCTGGTATGGTGATGATGGCGGACATCGGTAACGGTACCATGAACATCATGCGGCTGATGGATGGAAGACCTTCTGAACAGCACTGCTGGACGGAAGTGCTGGGCGTGAATCAGTGCATGCTGACGGCCCGCAAGCAGATGATGGATAAACACGGCATGGATATGCCGGAGAATGTCATTGAGCAATTCCTGCGCACCGGCGCGGCAAATCTCTCCAGCGAGCTGCTGGATAACCTGACCGCCATCGTGCGCGGCTATGTGACAGGACTGTTCGACGCTTTGCGGGTTCACGGCTACGATGCCCACCTGATGAAGCTCATTGTGATGGGCGGCGGTGGCTGTCTGGTGAAGAACTTCGGCAAGTATGAACCCGGTTCCATCATCTTTGTGGATGATCTGCATGCTTCTGCCAAGGGATATGAGTATATGGCGCAGGGCTTCATCTGGCACAGGGAGCGGAAGGCGCGGAAAGGCGGTGAATGATCGTGTGCGTAAAGGCCATTACCGTGCGGTTTCACCTGAACCACCCTGCTGAGAAACAGGCATGGGAGAAGCTGAACGCTCTGCGCAGAGAACGGCATCAGTCGTTCAGTCAGTTGGTTACGGATGCCGTCAACGCCTACGGAACCGAAGAGCTGCATCTGTCCCACACAGAGAAAAACGAGATTGTCCATGATGTCACAGAATCGGTATCACTCGGGCTCCAGCAGATACTTCCAGCGTTCCTTGCCGGGTATTCGTCTAGTGCTATCGTACCAGCTTCTGTGAACGTATCCCCGGCGAACACTGGACTGCCGCAGGTCACCCCAGCTCCCAACGATCCGGAATCTGATGACACAATGCCCGACTGCGGCGAAAGCTGCATGGACTTTGACTTCATCGGTGGATCAGTCGGTGCATCAAAATGCTGCATATTCCACGAAAACTGCATCAAAGTGATGCACACCCATTAACGAAAGCAACGACATCTGCATCAGAGTGATGCACATCCGCGTCACTCTGATGCATCAGGGAGGAAACCGAATGAAGATCAACATCGATGAACTGATTGCCAATATGCCCAAGGACGAGGATGAACTGAAGGTATTGCAGGAAAAGCACCGCAGAATCCTCGCCGACAACCGAGAAAAAGAAAAGCAGCGGAAGGCGCGCACTCACCGGCTCTGCGAACACGGAGCCATCATGGAGGCATACTTTCCGCAGACCATCCAGCTGGACAGCGCTCAGTTCTCTGCCTTCATGCAGGAGCTTGCTGCTGGCCGATGAGCACGCAAGGGGGGGCGTTCCGGGACAACCTCGGGGCGTCCCCGACAAGCATAACCACGAAGTGGCACTGATACATACATTGGTCTTTTGACCAACGTATGTCGTGCGCCCTGCGGGGCAATATTGCGGACTTCGCTGCGATGGAGCAAGCCCCATACCCCATGAACGATGCTCCCACAGGGAGCTGATAACAGGAGGAACAAATGGACTTCTTTCATAGCCATACCAAAATAATATCCCGAAACAAAGGCCGCTCCGCTGTTGCTGCCTCCGCCTATATCAGCGGAACGAAAATGGAGAACACATGGGATGGCGTCACCCACGACTACACCCGGAAACGGCATGTCATCTACACCGAGGTCATGCTGCCCTCCCATGCTCCACCGGAATATACAGACCGTAATCTGCTCTGGAACAGCATTGAATGGAACGAAACCAAGGCCAATGCACAGCTCGCCCGGTCGATTGAAGTATCGTTGCCTGCTGAGCTGAACCATGAACAGAACATTGCGCTTCTACGGAAATATGTGCAGGAAAACTTCGTGAACAAAGGGATGTGCGCCGATGTCGCTTTTCATGACAAAAATGACGGCAACCCGCACGTGCATATCCTGCTGACCATGCGCCCATTGACGGAAGATGGCAAGTATGGTGACAAGAGCAGATTGGAATATGTCCTGGATGTTGACGGCAACCGTATTCCCGCCAGACAAAAAGGACGATGGAAAACACGAAAGAGAAACACAACTGATTGGGATGACCGCGGTAATGTGGAACGCTGGCGAGTTGCCGCCGCTGATGCTATCAATAGTGCCCTGCGTGAAGCTGGATTCACGCAGGGCTTTGTTGTAGAAAAGAAAACCACCAGCTCTGCTGGTGGACGAAAAAGCTTTAGCTATGGAAATAAAAACCTCCGATTGTTAGAATGTAGAGGGTTTGCCGACCGCTACAAAAAACAAAAGGAGGATCCAAAATGGACTACAATAGTGTTCGCGCCCTTTTCTTTTTGAAACGAAAAACAATCATTTCATCGAATCATCGAACTTACCAGATTCATCAGCATCTCTTTCTGCTCGATAGAGAGCGCTGCCCAACGAGTAAAGAACACTTTCGGTTCCGGTGTCAGTTCTACCATTTCCCCTTCGGCAAAGAATTGAGCGAGTGTAATGCCGAAGCCGTTACATAACGCATGGAGCGACGGAATGCTCTATTGTGTAGAGGAAGGTTTCTCTTCCTCTATGTAGGATTTTTTCTCTCTGCCTTTGCATTATTCTTGCCATGCAAAATCCCCCTGTCACAGTCTTATTTTGCAGCAGGGGGTTCTTTGTGATTGATTTGTTCGCTGGGACTTTGCCTCAGATGCCCAGATACATGGCCTGACGCCCGTGATCCTCACGGAACTCCTCGCTGGAGGCACTGTACACGATACTGCCATTGACCAGAATGTAGATGCGCTGCGCAATCTTCAGCGCCAGCGACAGGTTCTGCTCCACCAGCAGGATGCTCTTGCCGTTTGCAGACAGTTCTTCGCAGATCTCGCGCACGCGTTCCAGCACCATGGTGGATACGCCCTCGCTGGGCTCATCCATCAGTAGCAGGTTGCTGTTGGTAACCAGTGCGCGGCCGATGGCGAGGATCTGCTGCTCTCCGCCGCTGAGACGCGTGCCGCCAATCTTGCGGCGACGCGCGATTTCCGGGAAGGTATCCAGCACACGCTCAGGCGTCCACTCATTGCCGGGTTCACCCTTGCGGTAGGCCATCACCAGATGTTCTTCCACGGACAGGGAACGGAACAGCTGCCAGCCCTGCGGCACATAACCAATGCCCTGACGTGCCACGCCGTAGGTGGGCATTTTGATCATTTCCTTACCGCCGTAGCGGATACTGCCTTCGACACGAACCTTATCCAGACCCATGATGGACTTGAGCAGCGTGGTCTTGCCCATGCCGTTGCGGCCCAGAATGGCCACGCGCTCGCCGGGCTCCACCGTAATGCCGATATTGCTGAGCACCAGCGCTTTTCCGTAATAGGCATTCAGGTTGGAAATTTCAAGCTTCGCATTGTTTGTCTGCATTTCTTTATCCGTCCTTCCTGCCTTAGTCCAGCTTATAGATGTGCTGCACCACGTCGCTGGCGCGCACTTCTTCGGGCGTACCCACAAACACCAGCTTGCCGTGATCCATGACGGCTACGCGGTTGGTGATGCTCAGTGCAAAGTCGATATCATGCTCGATGACCAGAATGATCTTTTCCTTGGCCAGTTTTTTGATGAGCTCGCTGATGAAAACGCGCTCAGTGGGGCTCAGACCGGCCATGGGCTCGTCGAACAGGATGATCTTGGGGTCGGTCGCAATGGCGATGCCCAGCTCCAGCTGGCGCTGCTCGCCATGGGACATATTCAGGACCTGCGTATTGCGCAGATGCTCCAGCTGTACCTGCTTGAGCACTTCATCGATACGCTGCTGGCGCACCTTGTTGCTGTTCCAGGGAAGCAGCGCTTCCAGACCCTTGCGTGATGCGCGCCACTTGCTGTTGTGCAGCGCCAGATACAGGTTCCGCTCAACCGTCAGCTGGGCAAACAGGTTGCAGGTCTGATAGGTGCGGCTCATGCCCAAAATGCTGCGACTTTGAACCGGCTTCTTGCTCACATCCTCGCCAAAGAGGAGAATGCGGCCTTCATCCAGCGGATAGGTGCCGTGGATCAGGTTGAACAGCGAGGTCTTACCCGCGCCATTGGGGCCGATCATCACGGTGCTATCACCCACATCCAGCGTCAGGGACACATGATCGACGGCACAGACGCCGCCAAAATTCTTGGTCACATTCTCAATGACCAGCGCAGGCTGTTTACTCATGCTTCTTGCCCCTCCTTCCGATCCTCTTGGCAATGGAGGTGATGCCATCCGGCAGCACCAAAATGACCAGCAGGAACAGGCTGCCCACCAGCGTCAGGTAGCGGCGGGAAATGGCGCTCAGGGTTACGTCGAAGGTGCGGTAGATCACCGTACCGATCATGGAACCCAGCAGCGGGCTGCCGGAGCCGCCCAGAATGGACGAAATCAGCGACTTGTTGGTAGAACTCAGCGTCATAACGTCCGGCGTGATCATGCCGTTGTTGTACACATACAGCACACCGGCGATGGCGGAGATGAGGTTGGCGACCATGAAGGCCACCCACTTGATGGTGGAAGTCTTGTAACCCAGCGCAGCCATGCGGCTTTCGCTGTCACGCACGCCCTGCAGCCTCAGACCGAAGCTGGAGCGGGTGAGCAGGAACACGAACACCACACAGGCGGCGAAAACGATGAACGTCCAGTAATACTGGTTGATGTTGTGCTGAGCGCTGAAGATGTTCAGATACTCGGGGAAACGGATGTCCAGCAGACCCGTGGTGCCGTTTGTGACCGTCGTCCATTGCAGGGACAGCGACCATACAAGCTGGGAGATGACCAGCGTCAGCATCAGGAAGGAGGTGCCCTTGGACTTGTTGACCATCACACCGCACAGCGCGGCAAAAGCCTGAGAGCCCAGAATACCCAGCAGGATAGCGAGCCACACATTCATGTTGGCACGCAGCACACCCAAACCGATGATATAGCCGCACACCGTCAGGGATACCGGCACCATCAGCGAGAACAGACCCAGCTGGCTTGCGAGGAATGCAAAGGAAATGGTCAAAAGACCATAGTACATGTAGCGGATGAACATCGTGATGATGAAGCTGCTGGATACCAGCGGTGTCACCAGCAGCACAGCCAGCAGCACGATGATGCCGATCAGCTTGAGCTTATCACTCTTCGTCTTAATCATTGATGCGTCCCACCTTTCCGAAGAAGCCCTGCGGACGGAACGCAAGCACGAGCGCGACCGGCGCAAACAGGAAGAAGTAGGAGAACTGAGGCGCCAGCCTCGTGCCGATGGTGTAGATCAGGCCGATGATGATGGAACCAAGGATTGCGCCGCCAAAGCTGCCAATACCGCCGATGATAACCACCAGCAGCGTATAGATCATGACAGTGCCATCCTGACCTGAGACAAGCATCTGATAAGTGCCGCCGATAACGCCGGCCATACCGGCCAGCGCGCCGGACACAGCGAATACTGCCGTAAACAGCCGCTTGACATTGATGCCGCAGGTCGCTACGATTTCAAAATTATCCACGCCGGCTCGGAGAATCATACCAATCTTGGTTTTGCGGTAGATGAGCCAGAAAACCAGACCGATGACAGCAGCGAATACGATAATGAATACGTTGAATTTGGGAAAGAAATACTTGCCGACTTTGAAGATGCCCTTGGCAAAGTCGGGAATATCGATCTGTCGGGTTTTGCCGGTCCAGATCGCGATGATCAGGTCGGTTCCGATGATGGAAAGCGACAGCGTGATGAGCGTTTCCATCGTTGTTTTGCCGCGTGCGCGGCGCAGAAGCAGGAATTCTTCCAGGAATGCAATCAGGCCTACAGCCAACGCTGCAGCGCCCAAACCCAGCCACCAAACGCCGGTGGCCTTTACCACGGTCCAGCCGATAAAGCCGCCAAGAAGATAGAACGTACCGTGGTTCATGTTGCAGATACGCATCAGACCAAAGGACATATTCAGACCGATGGCCATGATAAAAAGATATCCAGCCATTGTCAAGCCGTTGAGAATGACCATCAGATACACGGTAATGCCTCCAATGAGGGGGCCGATGGTCTGCACAAGGCAGCCATCGGCCCCGGGATTTTAAGCGGTTACAGCCGCAATACTGTTGATTACCAGCCGCCGTTCTCGATCAGCTTGTCAACGTACTCCTGGCCGAAGTACTGGGCGATGTCCTTCATGAAGGCGTCGCGCTCGGTGAGGGGATAGTCACGGGCGTTGCGCGGCATGGACATGTAGGCTTCGCTCATCTCGCTGTAGGGACCAAACTGGTTGACGTTCTCGATGGTCTTGATGATGTTGGAGACCATGTTGCCGTCTTCACCCATCTGGGTTTCCTTGATGTAGACATTCTGCACAGCGTTGTGATACTCGTCGAAGTAGAAGGAGCCACGGGGAGAATCGGTGATTTCCAGAGCCAGGATCGCATCGATCAGCGCCTGCTGGTCATCGGTCTTCCAGCCACAGGCGTCCAGACCCTTGATGATGCAGCGCATGGTGTCGTAGCCCTGCACGCTCACGGCGTCGGGTTCGGCGTTGAACATTTCGATGTACTTCTGACGGAAGGTCTGGTTGGCCTCAGAGGGATCGCCGTCGGCATAGAAGCCAGCACTCATAACGCCAACATAGCCATCGGAAACCTCGGTCAGCACGTTGGTGTCGCCAACGTTGGTGCCGCCGATCAGCTGAGGATACACGTTGTTCAGACCATACTGCTCCCAAGCCTTCCAGAAGGCAACAACGGTAGCGCCGCCGTCATTGAGGAACACGGCGTCATAGTCGTTGGCCATGCCCAGCAGGGTAGCCATGATGGAGTTGAAGTCGGTGTTGCCTTCGGGATACCAGATGTACTCGATCTTTTCGCCGCCGTTGGACATGAAGCCCATGGCGAAGCCGGCAGCCTGGCCCCAGGGATAGGAGTAGTCAGCACCGACGGAGACGATCTTCTTGTAGCCCAGTTCCTTGGCAACATAGGCGCCCCAGTCGAACATAACCTGGTTGGCGGTCCAGCCGGCACGGATCATGTTGGGGCTGAAGTCACGCATGGTCATATCTTCGGTAGCGGAGTAGCCGGGCATGAAGATAACATCGGGGTTGTCCTTCAGCCAGGCAGCCTGAGCGTCGCCCTCAAAACCGGTAACGGAACCGATGATGAAGGTAGCCTTGTCCTTCTTGAGCAGGCTTTCGCACTTGGTTACGGCCAGCTCAGAGGTCAGCTCGGTGTCTTCGATGATGAGCTTGATGTCATCGGTGCGGCCCTCGACAGCCAGCGCCAGCTGGATGCCGCGAACCAGGTTTTCACCCAGGTTGGCTACGAAGCCGGAGTAGGGGCAGGTAACGCCGACCACGACGGGGGATTCGGGGCGAACCTTTTCCTCGGCCAGACCAGCGGTCACGGAGAGGAGCATGGCGATCGCCAGAAGCATTGCCAACAGTTTCTTCATGGGGTAGTCCTCCTTTTGATTTATGTGGGTTTCTCCCTTAATCAGAAGGTTCTTGCAAGCCTTCTGAAATGGTTCTTACTTTTTGAAGCTAATGCTCTTGAACTTCTTGGTGTGCTCGGTGATGGCCACCTCGGTGGGCAGGCGCTCAGCGCTGGAGGCGCCGTAGAAGCCGTGCACGCCGGTGGTGTGCTGCAGGATGTACTCGGCGTCTTCAGGGCCGGAGATGGGGCCGCCGTGGCACAGCACGATCACTTCGGGGTTGACGGAGACAGCCGCATCGTGGATGTCCTGCACCAGCTTGGCAGCGTCATCCAGGGTCACCACGCTGTCAGCACCGATGGTGCCGCCGATGGTGCAGCCGCAGTGGGCGACGATGATGTCGGCGCCGGCCTTGGCCATTTCCTTGGCTTCTTCCACGTTGAAGGCGTAGGGAGTGGTGAGCAGATCCATCTCATGAGCGATGCGAACCATTTCCACTTCCTTGTCATAGCCCATGCCGGTCTCCTCGAGGTTGGCGCGGAAGCGGCCTTCCAGCAGGCCCACGGTGGGGAAGTTCTGAACGCCGCTGAAGCCGCGCTCCTTCACCTGCTTGAGGAACAGATACATGTCTTTGAAAGGATCGGTGCCGTTGACGCCAGCCAGAACGGGGGTGTTCTTGACGACGGGCAGCACTTCATTGGCCATTTCCATCACGATGGCGTTGGCATCACCATAAGCCAGAACGCCCGCGCAGGAACCGCGGCCAGCCATGCGATAACGACCGGAGTTGTAGATGATGATGAGGTCGGTGCCGCCAGCTTCCTCAAACTTGGCGCTGATGCCGGTACCGGCGCCGGTGCCGATGATCGGAATGCCCTTTTCGATGTTTTCGCGCAGCCTGCGAAGGATTTCTCTGCGTTCGATAGCCGCCATGATAATTTCTCCTTTCAATTTTGAGGATTGGAATTAGGATTTCTTAGCGTATATTTCCATCAGCAGTTCGACAGCCTTCTGCGCAAAGAGCGGGTCGTTGATGTTGGCGTCGATCTCCCAGATGGGAATTTCAGGATTGGCATGCTCGCGGATGGAGTCAAACAGCGCCTGATCCGCTTCAGGGTCCCAGAAGCGCTCGCCTTCGGCGTCCAGAATGGACAATCCGCGCTTGGGCAGAATGAATGCAACGGGAGCCTTGGAGGCGTTGGCCTTTTCAGCAAGCACCTTGCCCAGACCGATGTTCTCTTCCTTCGTGGTGCGCATGAGGGTGACCATGGGATTCCACACGGACAGGTTGCGGTCGCCCTGCTTGTACTTTTCGGGTATGGTATCCAGACCGCCAAAGTTGACCATGTCCAGACAGCCGGGACAAATCACATGCGGAATGCCCACAATGCCGGGGCCATCCAGGCGCTGCGGGCCGGCCGTCAGAGCGCCGCCGCAGTATTCGTCGGCCCATTCGGTAGTGGTGATATCCAGCACTGCAACCGCCATGTTTTCAAGGATCAGGGATTCCATCGCGCGTCCGCCGCCGCCGGTGGCATGGAAGATGAGGGATTCGAAACCCTTCTCCTTCAGCATTTCGGCGCACATTTCCACGCACTTGGTGGTGTTGCCGAACATGGAGATCATCACAATGGGGTCGTCATTTTCATCCATGATGGGATCCGTTTCCACCATGCCGCAGATCGCGCCTGCCGCACGGGAGATGATCAGGCGGGAGAACTGGTTGATGCCGGCAATGTCCACAATGGAGGGGAAGAGCACGATGTCCTTGGAGCCAACGTACTCGCTGGTGTTGCCGGAAGCCAGCGTAGTGATACACACCTTGGGGAAGCCCACGGGCAGGCCCTGCATGGCCGTGGTGGCGATAGAGGTGCCGCCGCCGCCGCCCATGCCGATGACAGCGTGAATCCTTCCCTGCTGCTGCAGTTCCTGACAGATAGCACGTGCGCCCTTGGACATGACGCCCATAGCCACGCCGCGATCCGCATTCTTGCGCAGCACTTCCAGCGATTCGCCGCCGCGCAGGGCGACTTCCTCGGCCGGAATATCAATCTCAAACAGATCGGTGCCGCCAAGCACGCCGGTGTTCATGGTCAAAACATTGGCGCCGCGGCGTTTGAGCTCGCTGTACAGATACGCAAATTCCTTACTCTTTGAATCGAAAGTACCTAACATTAGGATAATTTTATTCATATTTTCGTCTCCGTTATGTCCGTAAATATTCTTTTTGGGTAAACAAGGATGCCAAACCAACAAAACAATTACCACTCATCACAAATTTGTGATATTCGTTTTCAGAGGACAGCTTATGAGATATTTGGATTATAGCATGCAAGTTTCTCTTTGTAAAGAATTCTAAGCTATATTTTTATCATAATTTATTGAATAATTTTTTATTATTTATCATAACAAACGGTGTAAAAAAAGAAGACTTGACGTCTTCTTCTTGAACCCGCTTTGTTTTATGGCGTCTCGCATGGACCGGCCGTATGATTGTCGTAGTACTGATGAAGCATGGCAATCCGCTTATAGGTGGTTTTCGGCCTGTCGATACGGTCAAACAGCATCTGCACCGCTTCCTTGCCAAACTCAATCTTGTCCAGGCCCATGCCGGTGACTGAAATGGCGCGGATATCACGCGTATCGTTATTGAACGAGACGATCGAAATATCCTCCGGCACACGCAGCTGCAGCTGCACGGTTGCGCGCATAACGAAATTCACCATCACATCGTTTTCACACAGGAAAGCCGTGGGCAGAGTACCCGCTTCCTTCTGTGCGCGCCAGCGGTCGGTCAGCGCCTGCACATCCTCCAGATCGCTTACCCGCAGATGCTGCTCGATCTCCAGCCCATGCTGAGCCAGCTGCTTGTTAATGCCGTTCAGGCGATGCGCTGCCGAGGGACGCGCACCGTCGCCGCAGTAGGCAAAACGGCGATGGCCCCAATCCAGCAGCTTCTGACACAGCGTGGTGCTGCTTTCAAGATCCGCACAGTAGAGGCAATCCATCTGGAACATATTCACAGGAGGATAGCTCATCAGCACAGCAGGCTTGTTCACCTTGCGATTATAGGCAAAATCAAGGCTCTTGTAGCCCGCAAAGATCACGCCCGCCGCGCCTTCCAATTCGCGTTCCGTCAGCGCCACATCGCTGCCGCGCAAAATTTTGATATGCAGGATGTACCCTTTTTTGGCAGCGCCGCTTTCCACGCCCTGCACCACCTTCATCCAGAAGGCGGGGTCGTTCATATCGCTCTTGGGGATTATCAGCAGAATATACTGACTGCTGGCCTTCGGCGTAGAACGTACATAACCCAGCTGCTTGCACGCCTCAAGCACGCGCTCGCGCGTGGCCTCGCTGGTTCCGCTTTTGCCGGCCAGCGCCCGGGAAACCGCATATTTAGAAAGATTTGTAGCTCTTGCAATATCTTCTTGCGTAATTTTTTTGGTCATTTTCTTATTCCATCTCGTAATCGATTTTGACTCCGTGTTCAGCAACCGTTTTCATATACTGACGAATCTCTTCATGATATGCATCCAGGCCAAAAGTGCGAAAATCCTCCAGGGTGTTGAATTCACAGCTTTCAATCAGATCGTAGGCGTTTTCGGCAGGTTTGAAATTCAAGCCCACCTCCATACGCGCGATTTGCGGAACCCGTTCGCGCAAAGACAACAGTTTCTGCCTCACTTCTTCGGCGGAAGCCTCCTGCTTCAGTTTATACAGGTACACATGCTTGATCATCCAAATCTCTCCATATTGTAGAATAACAATATAATAACAATTGAATAGCGATATTGCAACAGTTTTGGATCGCAATCCGGTATTTTGTTTTCTGCAAACAGATCATGGCTGCCTGCTCAAGAATGATTTTGCGCCTTTCGGCAATTTCCAACGAACGCATAAAAAGCAAAACGCTTGAGTGTGATTGCTTGGCGGATAATGTGAATCCGGTTGAGTTTTTTGAATGTAAAGCTGGTTTTTGTTTGCACTCAAAGATGAAAAATGCTGAGATGCAGAAAAGTCGCTTAAGTGAATCTCACATCGCACAGTCTAAGAAACCATCGCCCTGCATTCAACACTTATGCAATGCTGGGCGATGGTTTATCTTTCGCAATCCATACTTCTTTCCTTGGGCAAGATCACTTTGATATGCTGCTTTACAGCGTGGTGCACATCCGCAAACAGCGGCTTATCCGCATCGCCCGCAAATCGGAATTTCTCATAGAAGTGTTCCAACTTGCCACGCCGGTGGAGAAAACCGTAAAAACTACCAAGTTCCCAGTCGCTGTCTTTCAGGCGTTTCTGAACATCTTCCTTATCAAAATTAAACACCTTGGAGAAGTAATACAGATCAACGACATCTTTGATCCTTCAGAATATCTTATCGCTGGAAAGCGCAGAAATCTTGTCTGCGATCATCTGGGCAGGAGCTACGCCCCAGAAGCGCAGCCCTTCCACTTCGTACATTTTAGTCGAAGGAATAGGACGGTTCACATCAATGTCCATGGAGAACAGTACTTCGCCGGTATCTCTGTCAGTCAGTTCAAAGCCAGCAGAACGGCTCTCACCGTACATTCTGTAGATGCCGACCTCCAGATCAATGCCCTGCTTGCGGATAGCTTCCTGCAAGGCCTCCACCATCTACTCAGCTGACGGCGGCGTATCGGAGTTTCAGTTGCCGTCAATGTCTACAGTATGGCGTGTTTCTTCGGCATAACCAGCTTCCAGCAGACAGGCTTTCAGCACCATGGAGCCCTTGAAGCTGACAGGAATGCCGCTGTCATAGATAGTTTTCATCACCTGATACATCAGTCTTTCTTCAGCCGTAATGGTCATTACACGCCACTCCCTCAATTTCCATCATAATCAATGGCCTCTTCAGCCAACCGGTCAAACCTTGTCTGATATTCCGGTGCAATAGTCAGTCCGTCAAAGCTCTCACCATTTCGGTAATAATACTTGCTGATCGCTTCGGTGATGCCCCGCATATCCAGAATTGCTTCGTTTGCTAGCGCATCAGACAGGGTTCTGTTGCAGTCCGTGTACAGCAGGTCATTGCGTTCCCTGACGCTGTGCGGGCTCACCTGATTTCCCAGCACGACCACGCCATTGTACTGGGTAACGGTATTATCACCATATACCCAGACCAGATACTCATCGCTGCGACTGCTGAAATGTCCCTGACACATCAGCGCCTCATCCAATGTAAAGACGATCTTTTCGCCAAGGCAATTTCGAACAGCCTTCAGCCATGTCATTGCGCCTACATAGTCACGGCGCTTGGGCAGGTCACGCTTCTGCGGACTATACTTCGACAGTTCTACCGTTCTCCGGTTGACCAGATCAGCGCGGACACGGCTTTCCAGCAGATCAATGATATACTCCGGCGGCTTCGCACACCAGTCTCCCAGTTCTGTACAGTGCGAAACGGGATGTTGTAACGGGCAGCAAATTCACCCTGCGTGTTGCCCAGAGAAGCTCTCATCTCACGAATGGTCATGGTTATCACCTCACAACATTGTAACGCACCCAATGAGTGTGTTATGTCAATTTCGTTTTGAAAACCATAACAGTTTCATTGCGTTTGGTAGAAGAAAACTCCTTCAAGTAGGTGGTTGCATCTTCATCGTATTTTTGTTCTAAAACCGCGAGCGCCATCCTCAACCAGGTGGATTTACACATGCACATATGCAACAGCAGTCTTCTTGGAATAGTTGAGATGAACAATGCAGATACTGTTTTGTGTTTTTCGATAAAGTTTCAGACCGTTGACGACTTTGTCAACGGTCTGAAACTTTTGTTCATGGATAAGCAGCGCCTCTTTCATTATTGAAGCCCTTTGTCCAAATTCTCTCATGTTCGAGGAAATTAGAAAACACCCTTGACAAAACAATGCAAACAGCCGGGAACGCTTTTCATTTGGATTATTCCATATCGAACCACTCAATCCCACCCGCAGCCAGCTCCAGCGGGAAGGAGGAGCCATCGCCGCGGTACACGGTGGTGGACTGAGTCTCGGCAGAGTTGTTGACCACGCAGTACTTACGGCTGCCCTCATAGGCATGCACATCCACGGCGGGGTTTTCGCTGAACCAGCGGCGCAGCTCTCCCTCGCCATGAGAGGCCCACATCACCGCGCGGTGCAGAAGGCGCGCGTTCTGCGGGCTGTAGGGCAGGCCGCTCACATAAACCGCGCGTCCCTTGCCCGCATCGTTGACGCTCAGCTGCACATCGCCATTGCACTTGATGAGCACCTGCGTGCCTTCCAGCGCATACACGCCCTTCTTGCCTTCGCCGAAGTTAACGGGCTCGCTGGCATCCTCCAGCAGGAAGTGCTCAGGATGCTCCTGCTGGTTAAACTTTCCGTAGCCCAGGGTAAAGCCCGTTTCCTTTTCCACGCCCAGCACCGAGGCCAGCTGGAAATAATGGCCCTGATACTGATGGCCGCTGGGCTCGCCCACGCCGATGAAGCCGCCGCCGCCAAGCACAAAGCCACGGATGGCGGACGCAACCAGTGCGTTTTCCCACCATCTGCCGCCAGTATGTGCGGTGTCGCCATCGCCCACACAGATGAGCACATCCAGACCATTCAGGAGATCAGGGTGCTTCTCGATGTCCTCGAAGCTGATGAAGGATACGTCGAACGGCGCGCCACTAAGCGCCTCAATCACGCCTGCGTAGCTGTAATTCTCCTTCTGATACAGGGCATGGTGCACCATGTGACAGCCCCAGGAGCGTGCCTTGCCCCAGCAGTTGAGCACGGCCACGTGCCTCAGGCACACTAGCCGGCCGCCCTGGACGTTTTGGTAAAGCTGCCGGAACTCGTTACACACACTTTCCACATAATCAAGGAACTCCGGGAACTGGCAGGCCAGCTTGAGGTAGCCGCCGTAGCCGATGCGGTCGATGGGCTTGCGCAGAATGGCGCGCCGGGCGGTAAGCCAGTTGTCGCGCGCCTCGCCCACAGGATCGCCGCCCTCGTGGAAGGTATCGGGGAAGAAGTAGGGCAAAAAGCGTCCCTCGGTGTATTTGACGCCGGGAATGTCGCTGATCAGGCGTAGCGTACTGCCGTTTCCGACGCTGCCCACCACCGCGTCCAGCCCGATGCCGGCAAATTCCGGCATGAACGGCTCAGTGCCAATCCAGTGGTCGCCCAGGAACATCATGGCCTCTCGGCCATACTCATGGGTGATGTCCACAAACTCCCTGGCCAACGCCGCGACCTCCCGCCGCTGGAAGGCCTGGAAGTCCAGGTATTCCTTGCTGGGAACGCGGTACTGGTTGTTGTAGTAGCCCTGATCGACGATGTACTCAGGCCGGAAGGGATAGCCCACTTCCTTTTCAAACCGCTCCAGGATGTAGGGGGACACCGAGGCGGAATAGCCGTACCAGTCCACGTACTTCTGGCGTTTGAGTTCGTCAAAGACCAGCGTGAACTGGTGGAAGAACGTGGTGTAGCGCACCACGTTTACATACGGATGGTTCTCCAGGAAGGTGCGCAGGCGCTTCAGGCTAAAGGCATGCGTCTTAGGCTGGCGTACATCGAAGGTGATCTGGTGCTCGAAATCCTTCCACTCATTGACGATGGCGTTATACATGTGCACCGGGTCCCAGATGAGGTAGCACAGGAAGCTGACCGTGTATTCATGGTAGGGTTTGGCGTCATGAACGGTCACCACACCATCCTCATAGGACCATTGCGCCGTGTCCACGACAGTGCCCTCAGTGCGGTCCATTACTTCCCACCAGCGGTGAATGTCGTCACGGGTGTTAACCTGCATCAGTTCCGGCGATACGCCCTGCATCAGCGGGATGCGCAATTCCGGAGCGGTCGCCGTGTGAAATCCCGTCATGATGTAGCATTGCTGCACCTCATCCGGATTTTGGCGGGCCCAGTCGTTATCCTTGCGGGTAGTGTAGTAGGTGGCATATACCTTGGCTCCGGTGGAGCGGAGCGCTTCGGGGAAGTCCGTGCCGTCGCAGTCGCGCAGGGCGTCTGCGCCCCAGCGTTCCATTAGCTTAAGGGTGTCGTCCACCACGTCCACGTCCGTGGGAATGGTTACCCGGCCCATCATGCGGTTATCCTTATCCATTCAGGTCACCTCAACGATTTCTTCTGTTGTAATCCCAGATGAGGACGAGCATGCCTACCAGCCCCACGGTCATCTCGCCCAGATTGGCATAGGAAATGCCCCGCTGGCCGTGCATCACCAGCCCGCAGAAAAGCAGGAACAGGATCACACGCACCGCTGTAAGAATCCGCTGTTTCGTGTATTCCATCGCTCACTCATCCTTTCAGGCCGCCCAAGGTCATGCCCTGCGTCAGCTTCTTCTGCACGCAGATATAGAGGATCAGCGTAGGCAGCATCACCAGCACCAAGCCGGCATACATCTGTCCGTACTGGGCGGCGGCGTTCTGCGCCTTCATCAGGTTCATCAATCCCACCGGCAGGGTCTTGGGACCCTTGGGATCGGTCAGCAGCGTCATGGCGATGATGTACTCGTTCCAGAAGGACAGGAAGTTAAACAGGATCACCGTCACAATGCTGGGCTTGGCCATGGGGAAGATGACCTTGACCATAGTACGTGAGTAGGACGCGCCGTCGATATAAGCTGCTTCCTCATAGGCTTTGGGCAACGTGGCAAAATATCCGGACAGCAGATAGATGGTAAAGGGCAGGGCCGTAGATGCATACACCACTGCCAGCATCACGATATTGTTGAGGAAGAATCCCTCCAGTCCAATACCGCGCAACGCCTTATCCGCATCCACAAACATCAGGAAGATGGGCACGACGATGTAGTTGACGTTGATGAACAGGCCGCCCATGAACAGGGTGTTGAGCAGTTTGACGCCGCGGAAGCGGAAGCGGCTGAGCACATAAGCGGCAGGCAGAGCCACCACCAGCAGCAGTGCCAAGGCGATGGCCGTAGTCAGCACGGAGTTGAGCATGAACTCGCCCATGCGGGCCGTGGTCCAGGCGTCCACAAAGTTTTGCCAATACACGCCCATGGGAAGCGCCCAAGGGCTGCCGTAGAACTCGGCGTTCTGCTTGATGGAAGCCATGAACACCCAGCCCACGGGCACCAGAATGCAAATGGCCAGCACTGCCAGCACCACGTAGATAAAAATATGATAGAGCTGTTCGCCGGTAAAGCGAGGCTTGCGTTTTTCTTTCATGCTGACGCCTCCTTAGTATTCCAGCACATCACGCTTGGTGATGGCATTGATGATGGCGCTGAGTGCGAAGGAGAACGCAAACACCACCACGCCGATCGCCATGCCGTAGCCATAGGCAGAGTTGGTGTACGCCTGCTTGTACATGTAACTGAGAAATACCTCAGTACTGCCGTCTGGCCCACCGGAGGTCATAGCCTTGACGAACATAAAGCTCATGTTGATGGTGGAGATGATGAAGAAGGTCAGTGTTGTGCGCAGGTTGGTCCAGATCAGCGGCAGCGTGATGTGGAAGAACTGATGTACACGTCCCGCGCCTTCCAGGTTGGCCGACTCGTACAGCGATTCAGGGATGGAGGCCATGGACGCCATGTACATGACCATATAGTAGCCAATGGCCTGCCAGATCATGGCTCCGGCCAGACTGTAGATCACGATGCTTTGATCACCCAGCCAGTAAACAGGCTGAGCATCAGCGCCCTTAAACAATGCAAGGATGGAATTGAGCATGCCGTTATTGGCATCATAAATGGCTGAGAAAATGGCGCTGATGATAACGATGGAGAGAATGTTGGGAATATAGAAAACGACACGGAAGAAGTTCTGCCCCTTGATCTTTTCGCGGGACAGGCACGCCGCAAAAATGATGGCCAGCGACATGGTAATCACGCTGACGACCACAATCAAAAGCAGCGTGTTTTCCACAGACTGCAAAAACTTCATGTCCTTAAAAAGCTTGGTAAAATTCTCAAACCCTACAAATGTACGTTTTGACGAAAAGCCGCCCCACTTATATAAAGACATGCGGAAAATATTGAAGGTAGGCAAAATCATGAAGACGAAAAACAGGATCACCGCCGGCAGTATGCACATTGCAATGAACCCGCCTCTTCCTTTTTGCTTATCCAAGGCGTTCTCCTCCTCTCACAGAAGCCAGGCCGATGAGAAAGGCCGCGGCGAGCAGCTTCCTGCTTGCCGCGGCCGGCGGATTGTGGACCTTATTTCAGTGCCTGACGCAGAAGATCGCTATCGCTCTTGATCTGCTCAATCCACTGTTCCTGGGTCTTGTCGCCACTGACCAGAGAGTTCACCGTGCCAAACACCGTATCGCCGATGTTCACGCCCTCGACGGGATCAGTGGCGGCGAAGCCACCCAGAGCAGCCTTGGCGCCGTTGTCGTAGATGGAGTAGTAAATCTTGTTGTCACCCTCCAGCTTATCGGCAAAGCCGACGATGGGCTGAATGGCGTTGCCCTTGGCAAAGATCTCGGCGGCCACATCAGAGTACATGAAAGCCACAAACTGCTTGGCAGCATCCTTGTTGGCGGCCTCGGAGGGAATCCAGAGCTGCTCAAACCAGGTATAGCTGTAGCGGTCTCCGCCTTCGGTCGCAGCAGGCAGAGCGGTGAAGCCCCACTCAAAGCCCTCAGCGCGGGGCGCTTCAGCCATTTCGCCAATCACCCAGTTGCCGTTGGGCATAAAGAGCGCCTTGTTGTCCAGAATCAGCTGCTGGTTCTTGGTGAAGTTATCGTTGTTGGCATTGGAGGGAGCGGACTTTTCGGTGTAGGTAGCCAGCTTGGCAACGATATCAAAGGCCGTCTTGGCTTCCTCGGTGTCCCAGATACCCTCGGCATAGTGGGTGGCCTGATCGAAGAATTCGGGGCCGCCGCATTCGTAGAGCAGCGCATAGAAGAACGCATCAAAGTAGCCGGCGGTAGGATAGGCAAACAGCGCAATGCCTTCGGCAGCAGCCTTGTCGCCCAGCTCCCACATCTCATCCCAGGTCTCGGGCACTTCCCATCCTTTTTCCTTAAACAGACCAGCGTTGTAGAACAGGCCGCAGGGGCTGTAGAACATGGGAGCCATGTAGGTCTTTCCGTCGCCGTAGGGATTGGTCATAGAGCTCTCGGTGAAGCCAGGAACGATCTTCTCACTTACCAGCTTGTCTTCGCCGGGCACGGTCATGCTCAGCACGTCGGTGATGTCCTCAAGCAGGTTTTCCTTGATGAGGGTCTCGGTCAGCGCGGCGGGACGGCCGGTAGCCAGATGTACCACATCGGGGAAATCGCCGGCCTTCATGGGCGCGGAGATTACGTCCTCCAGGTTTTTGTCAGTCACCAGGTCCACCTGAATGCCGGTGAGTTCGGTGAACGCAGCGGTAACCTCCTGCCAGATCTCAGAGCCGTAAGCCGTTTCAATGGCGGCCACGCTCAGGGTGGTGCCCTCAGCCATCGCAGGAATGCTCAGGCCAAGCGCCAGGATCAGCGCAAGGAACAGGCTAACAAGTTTTTTCATGAACAAACGCCTCCTTCGTTGCATAGAACGGTCAAGTTGCACAAGGGCATGCGCCCTTTTCATGGCAATATTGTAACACGATGCACAAAAGCGCGCCATTCAATTCATTGCTGTATATTTTAGGTTTTTTGCGTTCGACCATTTTATAAAGGCCACGATAAGCAGCGCACAAACCGTCCCTCCCAAATCCATAGGAAGGACGGTTTTCATAATTAAAGCCACTTGTTTGAGCAACAATTCTCCGTACCAGCTACATAAATGTGTATCTTTACCTCAGGCAGGTCACAACCTGCGCCTCTCGAAAACGCCTGCGAAACCCATATGCCTCCAGCTGCGCATCCGTATAAAACGCCCCGGCGGCATGCCAGCCAAACCCAAAGGAATCGCAGCCCAGGGCCTGTAGCTTTTCCAATACGGCCTGTACTTCCTGCTGGTTTTGAGCAAGGACGCTATCCTTGGGCAAAAACAACTGAAGCTGAAGCTGCTCGCCGTCGATGGCGACGGCACGCCGTCCTTCAATCATAGCCAGCGTAGCAATCTGCGTCTCGCGCGCGGTCAAAAGGCCACTTACGCGCCCCTCGCTCACAGCGGCACTGCCCAGATATTCGACGGGATTGATGCTAGTCTGGGGCAGCAAGCCCGCCAGAATATACTCCGGCAGCATAACATCGGACCAGGGTTCACCTCCGGCAAAGGCTGCGGCGTCTGTTCCAGAACTGTCCCCGCCGCTCTGACCCGCTCCGTCCTGCGAACCTGTGGAAGCATCCTCGCCACTTTTCTCTTGCTCGGGCACCAGACTCTGGTTCACAGCGCAGATACACAAAAGCAGGTCCGCTTTGCCGTCGCCAAGCTCCTGCACGCAGGATGAAAGGCTGCTGTAGGGCAGCATGCGTTCCTGGCGAAGCTGTTCAAACAGCAGGTTGAGATGCGTACTCAGCCGCATGCCTAAGTCCGGCTTCTGAGCGGCCATCACCTCGGCTGCGTTGCCCAGCGCCACCATCACATATGCGTCAGGCCGCATGCTGGGCATCTCAAAGAGCGTGCGCAGCAACGGACGCAGGTGCGTGGTAGCCGCCAGGTCATAGCTGATCAGACACAGGCGCACCTGCGAAAAGTTGAAGGGATAGGGTGTGGAGGCGGACAGTACGCGCATAGCGTCATCAAAGCTATCTCCCGTGGCTGTCAGCACGTCGTAGGCAGCCGCCCCGCTTTCGGTGCTGCTTTGAGGGGCCTGCACACCCACCTGATAGCGTCCTTTCTCGTCCAGGTCCACGCTCAGGCAGATGGAATACACCTGTCGTTCCAGCGAGGCATAGCTGCACGCGCCCAGCAGCGGGGCTGCCGCCAGTATAAGGCACAGCAACCATACACGTTTCATCCGGCATGCACCTTCCTTCCCGCCCGAGCCGATAGCACCCAGAGCATTCCGCCCACCGCGGCGCTGAGCAGCGCGCGCCAGGGCAGTGCCCAGCCCAGCGCACCAAGCAGATCGTCCGGCCAGACCAGCGCCGCCACCGTGCCCGGCAGCAGAGGAATCAAGGCCGCTATCGAACGGGGCACACGAGGTGCAGCCGAACGCAGCAGCTTTTCGCCGCTCACGGCACAGCCGGTCAATGCAAGGGGCAAAAGCAGCATCCATAACAGGCCGCTGCACTCATAGAGCAGTGGGCTGTGCGAATGCCGGGCCAGCCTCATGAGGCGTTCTCCCACATCCAATACATCGCCGCTGCGCCAGGGCCGGACCATGGCATACCACAGCGCCCAGATCACGCACATCACCCACGGCAGCGCCGTCCAAAGCACGGTACGTCCAGCCTCATTTTCTCCGACAGACGGCGCGGCAGCAGCGCGCCGGGAATGCAGCGGCAGCGCAAACAGCAGCGCAACGCCCCAGCCGCTTCCTACACCAGCCAGCGCCTCCGCTGCGGTGCGTCCCGGTCCCTGTCCCAGCAAAGGCCACAGACGAACCGGATGCGCATTGGCATTTAAAAATATCGTTGCCAGCAAAAACAGACCAAGCAACAGCCACCGAAACAGACTTGCCCCATAGGCCGTCCCATTTTCTCTGGAAAGCAGGGTCGCCAGCCAGCACAGCACTGCTGGAACCACGGCGCAGGCCCAAAACGGGTATTCCGGAATCAACTGGCTGATATATCCCGCCAGTGTACGCAGCAAAACCGCCGCGTCCAGTATAAGACACGGTAAAAGGAACAGTGTGCAGCGCGCTCCGTTTACGGTAGAAAGGGCGCTTTCACCGCCGCGCCAGAGCACCCACAGCCCAGCCAGCGGCAGCGCCAGCAGCAGTGCCGCCTGCCAGGTAGTTTGTACCAGCCTGTCATATGCATACAGCGTCACCCACAGCATCAGCTGCGCAGCCAGCTGAATACCACCCAGCGTACGGTAAGCAGCGCATGCCGCGCGGCGCTGCTGGCGATGCGCCTCCTCCCGATTCGTCACGGTGCTGCGCGTCTGCCGAGCCCGCCGGAACCAGCCTGTCATCATGGATGCCCACGCCCCTTGTCCCAGAAGCGACGCATACGCCCATGCGCACGCAGCAGGTTATCCGGCTTCGCCACATAGGAGCGCAGCCGCTGCCGAAACACCGGTCCCCGCAAAATCAGGTCCGGATTGTGCAACCGACCCGGACTGACAGGCGCAAGAAACGGCCGGCCCAGGCTTTCCATGCCAGCCACACGCAACACCATCAAAAGCAGCAGCAGGCATACGCCGGGAAGTCCCATCAGGCCACCAGCAATGAGCAGCGCCATCTGCCCCATGCGAAATGCAAAGCTCAGCGAATAGTTGGGCAGCGCATAGCTACCCAAGCCAGACAGCGCCACCACGATAATCAAAAGCGGACTCACCAGCCCGGCATCCACGGCAGCAGTTCCCAAAATCAGTGCACTCACCAGTCCGAAGGAGGACCCCATCAGCCCCGGAATACGCGTACCTGCCTCGTTGATGAGGTCAAAGACCGTCAGCATCAGCACAGCCTCACCAAAAAGGCTGATGGATACAATCGAGCGGCTCTGGATAATGTTGGTCAAAAGCGACATGGGAAGCGCCAGCGGGTGGAAGATCACCATGCTCACAAACACCGCCGGCAATAGTAACGCCAACACAGCGCCTGCCGCGCGCACCACACGCATGAATGTGCCGTACATCCAACGCATATAGCTATCATCAGGCGCATGAAACAGATGCCACAGGCTCACCGGCATGGCCAGGCAACGAGGGCTTCCGTCGATGAGGATGACCGCCTGCCCCTCCAGAAGAAAGCTCACTGCCCTGTCTGGCCGCTCGGTGGATACCACTTGAGGCAGAGACGCGAAGGGATCATCCTCGATCAGCTGGGAAAGTTCACCCACGGTAAGTACGTGATCCAAGGCCGAAGATGCCAGCCGGTGCTGGATTTCATCCACCGTCTCTTGCGGGCAGATACCGTCCAGATAGCAAACCGCCGTCTGTGTGGAGATACGCGTGCCCACCTGCCCCAGCTTGCAGATCAGCCTTGGGGTGGGGAGCATGCGGTGCAGCAAAGTCAGATTGTCGCGCAGCGGCTCTGTGAAAGCCTCGTGCGGTCCGATAACCACGTTTTCCGTCTGCGGAATGGAGACCGGACGCCGGATATAGCCGCGCATGTCCACAAGCACCGCCTCATCCACAGTGTCCATCAGCAGCAGCGCCTGACCGCGCATCAGCTGCTCGATGGCGGCATAGGGCTGTTTTTCGGTTTTTACCTCCGGCGCTTCGATAAGCCGATGGATCACGGCTTCCAGCGCCTGCCGTCCGCTCAAATCCTCCTGTGCACGCAGCAGTGGACGCAGCACGCTTTCCGACATCCGTTGCCCGGAACACATGCCCTCCACAAAATACAGCGTACAGCTGCGCCCCAACGCCGTAAAGGACCGGGTAACAATATCGTCGTTTTGATCCAGGTTCAGGCTTTCCGCCAGCATGTCCTCATTACGCCTGAGGCTGTGAAAAAAGGTTGACCGCATACTGACCTCCATCGGGGGATGGCGGTAGTATGGATGAAAAACCCTCGTTTTATGCGGCGTGTTCCTGTACCTCAAAGGGATTTTCCACCTGGTGATCAGGGCCGATCACCAGATCATAGCACAGCGTTAAAATGTTGCGGCCCAGCATGCCCACACCGTTATACATGCTTTTGTTTTGACATCCATTGGTCAGCATGACCACTCCGGTGCGGTCCAACGGGTCAAAGTAGGCAGCACAGAGCATGCCATTGGCCTTTCCGCCATGGCCATAAAGGGTGCGTCCCTCCACCTCGTCATCGACTATAATGTTTATAAACAGTCCATTTCCGCTTTCACAGGTTACGCTGCCGGTGTAATTCTGCGGTGTGAGCATCTCCTGCGTCTGGCTTTCCTTCAAAATGCGCGCATCTCCGCACACGCCCCCATCGCACAGGGCGATCAGGATTTTGCACAGGTCCGGCGCGGAAATCATCAGCTTGCCTGCGGTGAAGCAGTAATCACGGAGCGCAGGGGAGTCCTCCCTTACGCGCTTGGCCAACCGTCGGTGAGGCATAAAGTACAGATCAGCCAATGGCACATCCAACGCCAGACGCGCCGCCTGATACGCCGCCGTTATTCCCAGCGGCTCAAATACATTTTCCATCATATAATCATCCAGCGTCCGACCGGACAACGCCTCAATCAACGAGCCAATCAGTCCTCCGCCAAAGTTGGAATAAAGCCGCTGTGCCCCTGGACGGTACTGCAAAAACACATGTCTCTTCTCTTCCGTAAACAGGCTTTCCAGCGGCAGCCCTTCGCCTTCCAGCGCTCGGTCATAATCGGCTGAATCCTGCAGGGAGGCAGTGTGGGTCATCAGCTGGCGCAGGGTAACGGGTACTTCCGGGTAATAAGGGTTGCGCACCTCGTAGCCCAGCACATCGCCCAGCTCGTCGTCCAGAGATATGCCCTGTTCGTCCATCAGCTGCAAAAGGCCGATGCAGGCCACCATTTTGGAGATGCTGCCCACCTGAAACACCGTATCGACCGTCACCTTCGGCCCGCCAGGGCGGATTTGTCCGTAGGTATAGGTATAAGTCACACGCCCGTTTTGAAAAACGGCCACGGAAGCGCCCAGCGTGCTGTATTTCTCAAACATACGGGCCAGCTGCTCCTCCACGGCGTCCTCCGCCTCTGCGCCCGCACCCGGCAGTACAAGGCACAACAGCAGCAACAGGCACCCCATCCGTTTGTACAAGGCGCACACCCCCTGATGAAGTTCCGATGCTTTATTATAGCCTGAGCGCGCCAGACAGGCAAGTTTGACAGCAACCTTCCCACCCGGATATAATGAAGAAGTTTCCACCATTATGCAACAGCAAAGGAGGACGCCATGCGGATTCGATATGTTGCCGCCTGCCTGGCAGCCTGCGCCGCCCTGGCACTGGGTGCAGCCCGCGCGGAGTGGTATGTGTTTGAGCCTGATAATCCACCCGAGGCATTGCTGGATGCGGCCATGCAGGTGAGCAGCTTCACGGGTGAAGTGACGCTGAGTTTTCTGGGCGACTGCACGCTTGGCGGAGAAAGCAAGGTGGCCAACAGCCGCGGCGGCTTTGTGCAGACCGCACTGCGCGAGGGATACGAGTATCCCTTCCAAAATCTTAAATCCCTGCTGGACGGCGACGACATCACCGTGGTGAATCTGGAAGGTGTTCTCAGCGACCGCAAGCTGGACCGGGTGAAAAAGGCCTTCAACTTCAAGGGACCGGCGGATTTTGCAACAATCCTGCCCTTGGGCGGAGTGGAGCTGGCGGGATTGAGCAACAACCACACCAAGGACTATGGCGCGGAGGGTTATGCCGATACAAAAACCGCGCTGGAAGCCGCGGGTGTGGCCTATTTCGATTCGGACCATGTGGCCGTATGGGCGCATGATGGTGTGATGATCGGCTTTACCGGGTCGGCGTTCAGCCTGTCTACCGGCGCACAGAAAAACCTGCGCACACAGATGGAGGCCCTGCGCGCGGTAGGCTGCCAGCTGATCGTACACAGCATGCACGCAGGCACCGAATATGAGCGCGAGCCCACTTCCCAGCAGAAAACCGTGGCGGCCCATGCCGTGGACATGGGCGCAGACCTGATCGTGGGTCATCACCCCCACGTGGTACAGGGCTATGAGCTGATGGACGGCGTGCCTGTGGTCTACAGCCTGGGCAATGCCGTATTCGGCGGCAACCGGGACCCCCGCGACTACGACGCGCTGCTTTTGCAGGCTGTTTTCTCCTATCAGGCCGGCACGCCCATCACCGTGCAGCTGGTGTTTCATCCTATCAGCGTCAGCGGAGAAACAAGCTACAACAATTATCAGCCGGTACTCCTCGCAGGCGAGGACGCGCAGCGCGTACTAGACAAGATGGCCGATTCCACCGGCGTGGCTCCACCCGCCTTCAAAGACGGACAGGGCGCGGCAACGGAGGTTTTTCCCATCGGTGGTGTATAAGCGGCACATACCCAGACACGAAAAGGGTTCACGCCTTTTCTTTGTCGGGAAAATTCGTAAAACATTTGTCACATACTTGTAAAAGCATGGCCCGTCCGTTATAATAAACCGTGTGTGCCTATCATGCGCACACGGTTTTGCGCCCTGTTGGGCGCATCCTGATCCACATACAAGGGGGAAGCGGTGGTATGCTCAATCCGCGCCAGGTCATTACGGCATTGAAACAAAATATCGGCAAGGTCATCGTCGGCAAAGACGAGGTGATCGAGCTTCTGCTCATCGCCATGCTGTGCAAGGGACACGTGCTGATCGAGGACGTGCCCGGCACCGGCAAGACGACCTTGGCCAGCGCCCTGGCGAAATCGCTGGATTGCTCCTTCAACCGCATCCAGTTCACGCCCGACGTGGTGCCCAGTGATGTAACCGGCTTTACCATGGTCAATTTCAAGACCGGTGAAATGGAGTTTCATCCCGGTGCCATCATGTGCCAGATTGCTCTGGCGGACGAGATCAACCGTACCTCGCCCAAGACGCAGTCGGCGCTGCTGGAGGTCATGGAGGAATATCAGGTGACTGTGGATGGCGTGACCCATCCCCTGCCCAAGCCCTTCATGGTGCTGGCCACGCAGAACCCAGGCGAATTTGTGGGTACCTATCCCCTGCCCGAAGCGCAGATGGACCGCTTTTTCCTGCGCGTGTCGATGGGCTATCCCACGCTGGAAGAGGAAATGGCGGTACTGGAGCGCTTCTCCGGCACGGTAAAGCCCCAGGCCAGCCTGACCGCTGTGTGCTCAGCGCGCGACGTGATCGCCATGCAGGACATGGTGGGCACGGTGTACTGCTCCAAGGAGGTACGTCACTACGTAGCCAATATTGCCGCCATGACCCGCACGCATCCCAGCCTGCAGTTGGGCGTGTCCACGCGCGGCGCCATCGCCCTCATCCGCGGTGCACAGGCGTGTGCGCTGCTCAACGAGCGCGACTATATCTTGCCTGAGGACGTACAGCGCATGGTGCTGCCGGTTTTGGCCCACCGCATTACCCCCAACCCCGAAGCCAAGATGAAGGGCATCAGTGCCGAGCGCATTCTCATTGCCGTGGTTGAAAATGTGCCTGTTCCCCTGCGCCTGAGCTGACCAGCCCGGCGCAGCCCATTTCACACGAAAGGAGTCCCTGCCGGTGAAGAAGGCCAACGCGACCTTGGCCACATGTTTCGGCTTTTTTCTGCTGTGCGCGCTGTCGATGGGCAACCGCATGTACCTGCTCATCGCGGCGATCATTGCGCTGGCATGGGTATTCTCCCTGGCCAGCGTACGCATGGCCGAAAAGAGCGTGAAGGTGGAAAATGCCCTCAGCGGCGCGAAGGTCAACCGCGGCGAGGTGGTCAGCATGGAAATCTCCGTCAGCCACCGCAGCCCCCTGCCCATCGCGCCGGTGGCACTGCATATGCGCGCCACCAGCAACACCCCCGCGGGCACCATCCACCTGACCAAGCTGGGCCGGCGGCGGCAGCGCGTGGTGCACAAATTCGCGGCAGACCACGTGGGCGCAATGTTCCCCGGCGTGGAAAGCTACGAGGTCAGCGACGTATTCGGCTTTTTCAAACGCGAGCACAAGCCCGACATGGCCGGTCAGGAGCTGCTGGTGCTACCGGTTCCCTTTGATGTGGAGCCGCTGACCTTCGCGGCGGGCGACATGGGCGTGGAAACCATGCGCCGCGCCATGGAGGACCCTTCCAGCCCCAACGACTTCCGCACCTATCAGCAGGGCGACCCGCTCAAGCGCATCCACTGGAAGATGAGCGCCCGCAAGCGCGAATTGTTCGTCAAGCAGTTTGAAGAGCCTGCCCTGCCCGATGCCCTGGTGATGCTGGATACCTCGCCCCCGCAGCTTGCCGAGGGTATGCCCGATGACCAGAGCGCCTTTTTGAAGGACGCGCTGTTGGAAACTGCCGCCAGTGTAGTAGCCTGTCAGATCCGCCAGGACAACCCCGTGCGCATGCCCCTGGTGGGCGACCGGCCCATGGAATATTCCAGCCGGATGGGGCTGCCGGTGCTGCTGGATGAGCTGGCGCGCTGCACTTTCAACGAAACCGAACGCTTCGAGCGTGTATTGATGATGCAGCTTGCAGAGCTGCGCAAAACCGGCGCGGTGGTGATTATCACCACTCGTCTGACCTCTGCTGTGGTGGATATGATCGTGCGCATGAAGCGCATGGGGCCAAACGTGCGGCTCTACCTGGTCACCTTTGTCGCGGAAAATCCGGAAACACTGCCGCTGGTGGCTAAATTGCAGCACGCAGGGGTGGAGGTCAACTATGTAACGCCGCAGGGCGCATAACCGCTCTGCATCAGCCGCTATGGAAAGGAGGGGAAGCCTGTGCGCAAGCCTGCGTTCTTGTCCAATGAACGCCTATCGCGTTTTCTAGTCAGCCTGCTGCTGACCATGGGGTTGCTGCTTCCCCTGATGTTCACCTTTGAGGCGGAGAGCGCCCTGGCGCTGGCTATTGGCTCAGCGGTGGCAGTAACGGTGCTGTGTACGGTGCTGGGAACTCTCCCGCGGGGCAGGCTGATCCTGGGCATTACCGGCGGTGCCCTGTTGGCGCTGCAACTGGTCCTGCCCCAAATGGGACTGATTGGCTGGGCCATAGAGGCGTTCAAGGCCATATCTCTGTATTTGAACGGTGTTACGGTGGCTGCGCCGCTGTTTGCCAAACAGCTGGGTCTTACGCTGGGCGTGGGAGTCGCGGGTGTCAGTTACCTGTTTTCCTCGCGCAACGTCGGCTTTCTTCCGGCCACCATTCTAGTGGTGCTGATGCTGTTTGGCATGTGGAGCCTGTGCCAGGCGGAGCACCTGTGGTATGCCGCGCCCGCCCTGGTAGCACTGCTGCTCCTGGTTTCGCAGACCTCTCATGAAAAAACCAATCTGTTTGAAGTATTGCCTCTGGCTGCGGCGGTGGTGGCGCTTGCCATGCTGTTGCTGCCCTCCGGGCAGACGGTGATACAGCCTTTGTACGATAAGGCCATGGAGCTTCGCCAGACCATTTCGGACTATCTGTTTTTCACCGATCCGCGCAACGTGTTCACCCTGGGCGCTTATGGCTACTATCCCCAGGGCAATGCCCGCCTGGGCGGCCCCGCCGAACCTGCCGACTCCCCGGTAATGACGGTTAAGACTGATTCACGCACGCTGCTACGTGCTATCTCCAAGGACGAATACACCGGCCTGACCTGGCGCAGCACCGCCTCCGCCCGGCGCTGCCTGTATGTCAGTCCGCGCTGGCAAAGCCTGCGGGAAAGCGTGTTTCTGGAAAACATGCCCTCCGATGTGGTCCGCAGCGCAAGCACGTTGCTGGATCGGCATGCTGTGAGCATCCAGATGCAAAACACCGCCACCAGCACGCTGTTTACCCCTCTGTTTCTGCGTCAGTTTTCATCGCAAAGCAACCTAGTCGCCTATTTTAATGACAGCAGCGAGCTTTTTACCACGCGCGATCTGCAGCGCGGGGACCGGTATACCACCTTTGCCCCCATCCTGGAAGGTGGAAATACGCAGCTTGGTGCGCTGATCGCCGCGGCACCCAAGGGGGATGACCCCTATTATCAGGACATCTGCAACAGCTATCTTCAGTTGCCGGAGCATCTGACCGGCACCTCTGATGCCGAACGCATGCTGGCCGATGTCAACAACATGACAGCCTCCTCCGCCACGCCCTACGAAAAAGCGTGCGCCATCATGCGCCATCTGCAGCGCTACTACCGCTATACCCTCACGCCCGATGTGCCTCCCGACTCGCAGGATTTTGTCACCTACTTCCTCTATGTCGGCAAAGAAGGGTACTGCACCTACTTCGCCTCGGCCATGACAGTGCTGTGCCGCATGGCAGGCTTGCCCGCTCGTTATGTGGAGGGCTTTGTGGCGCAGCCTGGCGCGGATGGCTTCGCCTACGTAACCGGCAAGGATGCCCACGCCTGGACCGAAGTCTACTTTGAAGGTTTTGGCTGGGTACCCTTTGACGCCACGCCCCAGCAGCAGGAAATGGGCAATGACAACCAGCAGAATGAGCAGCCGCCGGAGCCCAGCCCCTCGCCCACGCCCAGCCCGCAGCCGCCCGAACAAAATGAGCAGGAGGAGCCCACGCCCAGCCCCGACCCGCAGCCCGAACAGGACCCGGATGTGCCCCCGCCTCCGCAGGACCAGCCGCCCTTCCCGTGGTGGCTTGTGCTGATCGCTGCCGCACTGGCTGCACTGATCGTGCGCATTCACCTGCGCATGCCTGCCCACATGGCCGCCAAGACGGCCAGCGACACGGACAAAATCTTCGTCTATGGCAGCGCTGTTTATATCTTGCTGCGCCTGATGAAATACAAGCCCGCTCCGGGCGAAACGCCGTTGCTCTTCGCTCGCCGGCTGGACCGGCAAAAGGCCCTGCCTGTGCAGGTGCTGCCGCTGTGGCGCATCATGGCCATGAGTCATTACAGCCGTGTGGAGCCCGGCCCCGCGGAAACCGCCCGTGCCAAGGACATCTTTACCCGGCTTTACAAACCGCAAAGCCCTGTGCGCAAGCTGCGCTTTATGCTCACTGTCGCCTTTGGGAAAAACGGTTATACCAGCCTGGATACGCCTCTGATGCACGAGGAGCCCAAGCCACAATATGATTACGCCTCTGCCGTAGCACAAAAGAAAGGGCAAAAAGGCCGCAAGATCAAATCGAAAAAAGGGCAGTCAAAGAAAAAAAACAAGCAGCCCAATGCTCCAGCGCGCAATCCCGCGCCTCCCTCAGCGGAGAAACCGCACAAATCCGTGTCGCGCCCGCAGACCCCTGCAGAGCCAAAGGCCCCGCCGCAACCTGATGTGCCGGCGCGCTCACCTGCTGTGCCATCACGTCAAGAGGGACTCCGCGAAACCAGCGCACCCAGACGCCGGCGGTCTGATCGGAAATGACCGAAACGGAGGCGGAATGCCTTGAAAATGCCAAAGGATTTGGAAAAGCAAATACGCAAGTGCTATTCTCCGGCCCAGCAGCCTCTCGTGCGAAACTGGCTGATGGATGTGCACTCCCGGCTGGGAGGTATCAGCCGCCGTCATGCCGGTATGATGCTGAGGGACCATCTGGCGGCGCTGTCGGTGCTTACTCGAGAGGGTTTGCCTCTGGAAAAGGCGCTCAGCCGGCTTGATCCGGGCCAGCTGGGCAGCTTTTACCTCTCGGAGCGGACAGACTGGTACCCGCTGGACCATGCCGCCAAAATCTATCCCATGAGCATGGGGCTCAAACGGATGATGGTGTTTCGCCTGTCCTGCTACCTGAACAAGCCGGTAGAACCTGCTATCATGCAAATGGCGTTAAGCTATACCATTTGCCGTTTTCCCTACTTTGCCACCACCGTGAAATGCGGCTTTTTCTGGCATTATATCGACAGCGCCATGCGCCGCTTCGCCGTGCGACAGGAAAGCAAGCTGCCCTGCTCCGTTATGAAGCTGGGGCAGGTATCCTCTCCGGCGCTGCGCGTGGTATACTGGAAAAGCCGCGTAAGCGTAGAGTTTTTTCACATCCTGACAGATGGCACGGGTGGAAGCATATTTTTGCGCACGTTGGTCAAAACCTACCTGCGCCTTCTGGGAGAAGCGGCTTCCGACGGACCGGAGACACTAAAGCTGGATCAAGCGCCTGACCCTTACGAATGGCGGGATGACTTTGTACTGGGTGGCCAGGCGCGGGGCGCGCACGGCTTCGCAGGCAAGCCCGCACTACAGTTGCGCGGCATGCCCGCCTATGAGCAGCCTAATCGCGTGCTGCACTTCAACTTTTCCACCCGCGCGCTGCTGGACCGGGCGCATGAAAAAGGCGTGACCGTTACCACCCTGATGCTGGGCTATCTGATGCTGGCATGCCGTGATGCTTGTCCCGGGCGTGCTGGCCGGCGCAAGATTCAAATTCAGTTACCGGTGAATATGCGCCGCTTCTACCATAGCCAGACGCTTCGCAATTTCTCACTGTATTGCTCCATCAACCTTCCGCCCGAAAGCATCAACTCGCTGGACAGCATTCTTCCGCTCATAGCCGAGCAGGTAAAGGCGGGTTCTGCCAAAGAACCGTTGGATGAAACGCTTGAATTGTCTCGCAGGTTGGTGCGCTGGCTCCGCTTTGTGCCACTGATCATCAAACGTCCCATTGCTTACCTGATTTACGGAACCCTGAGTGATACGGTATTTACCACCACGTTTTCCAATCTGGGGGCAATTTGCGTGCCGCAGGATATGGCTGCTCATATCGACAAATTTGATTTTGTGCTTGGCGCGCCTATCCGTAACCGTGCCTGTTGCTCATTATGCAGTTTTCAGGATCGTGCGGTGCTTACCGTAACCAAGAATACCTCTCTGACCCTGTTTGAGGACTCGCTGTACCGGCACTTTGTGGAAAGCGGCCTGGAGCCGTACATGGAGGGTACCTCATGACTCATGAAAATTCACCGGCTATGCATGTGCATATCACTTATCCCCCCAATACACCGCAGTCCTTCTGGCGGCGTAACCGGCAGGCCCTGTGGCGCAGCGTATTTGTGCTGGCAGGCTACCTGTGCCTGATTATCAATCTGCTGACGCATGGCCCCGCATGGAGCCTGATCGTCATCGGTGGGCTAATGACGGCCTGGGTGGTTCTCATTTACCAGCCGCAGGTCGAGGCAACGCCCATCAAAAAGCTGTGCGATACTGCGCTGGCAGTATGCCTGTACCTGTTTTTGCTGGACAGCATACTGGGTGGCGGTTGGAGTGGCTTTGTGGTACCCATCGTATTTTTCGGAGAGCTGATTGTGACAGGCGGTTATTTTCTGCTGTTTTTTCACAAACGCAAACGCGACTTTCTTCCTCTGTTTGAGCTGATTCTGATTGGGTTGGTGGGCACGCTTTTGTCACTGGTGGGCCTAAAGCGTCTGGACTGGCCCATGATCGTGGTAGGCGGGGTAAGCCTGGGGCTGCTTTTGCTGAGCTTTCTGCTATTCCGCGAGCCGCTTTGGTTGGAAATCCGAAAGAAGTTTCACACCTGAAAAACATAAAGGGACCAGGGCACGCGGCGACAAATGCAAGCCATGCGCCCTGGTCCTTTTATAGCCACATCAGGCGTTTTTGACGATCTCCGCCATGGCGTCCCAGTTGTGCTCCATACATTCCACCAAGCGAAATTGCGTGCGGGCGCGGTCCAAATTGTGGCCCTCCCGGTGAATATGGAAATAGCGGTCTCCGTTGAGATGATCGGCCAGAAAGCGCATACCGCATTCCAGCGTCATCAGCTTTGCTCCCAGCGGTAGCAGCTCCAGTTCACGACGCGTCAATTCTCCACCCAAGCCACGCAGATAACCACCCACATAGGCCTTGAACATCGGCAGAGAAAACTCTACCCGGCTTAAGTCTTGCTCATCCTCAGCGGCGGTATTTGCACCGGTTCGAACTGCGTCCCCAAAATCCCATGCGCTCAAGCCAGGCATTACTGTATCCAGGTCGATCACGCACACGCCGCGCCCTGTTTTTCCATCCAAAAGGACGTTATCCATCTTGGTATCGTTATGCGTCACCCGCAGCGGCACATTGCCTGCTTCCAGTTCGCGAAGCAAAGCATCTGTCTGGGCAGCTCGCGCCATGCAGAAGGCGATTTCCTCCCCCACCTGGGGCCGCCTGCCCGCCGCATCAGCCCCGATGGCATTGGTCAGTTGCTGCAGGCGAGCCGGCGTATTGTGAAAATCAGGCAGCGTAGGATGCAACGTAGCAGCGTTAAATCCCCCCAGTTGGCGCTGGAAGCGTCCGAAAGCCTCACCGGCCGAAGCAAACATCTCCGGGCTGTGCGGCATATCAGTCGAAACAGTTCCCTCAATGAACAAATAGACTCTCCACAGGTCGCCGGAAGCGTCCGTGATCCAGGGGCGGCCGTCCATTGCCCTGACCAGCGTAAGGGTTTCACGCGCAGGGTCACCCCCTTCGCGGGCGATCACTCCGCGCAAATAGTGGGTTACACGCTGGATATTTCTCATCATAGGTTCAGGTTCAGGGAACACATAGCGGTTGACCCTTTGCAAAATATATCGTTTCGCCGCGCCCGTCCATGGATGCACTGTCAGGCAGAATGTATCGTTAATATGCCCGGTACCATAAGGCTCGCAAATCATTTCCCCGCGGGGAACATCGAAGAGATGCGCGATATCAAGGGCTCGTTTCATTAATTTTTCCATGATTTTTTCCCCTTTGTGCCGTTCCATGCTGCGCTGCCGCGAGCAACTGCCCGCGGCGGATCCGCCTCAGACAGGGACGGGTATGAACGGCTTAATTTGTGATTGAAGTATACCACAAGAATATGGTATTCGCAATCAAAAACTGGATATGTCTTCCTCTCACCACAGGCCTGCTTGCCCGATTGAAGCAGGATGTGATAAAATATTACGATACGCCCAAATGGCTCTCGAGAGAAAGGAGAATGTAGGCATGAATGGTTTGCGGCGTCTTTTACCACGAGGCTACCGCTTTGCCGATTGGCTGATGGCATGTGCCGCTCCCCTTTGCCTTTTGTGGCTACTGGAAGGTTTTTCTCGTGGAGATGCGGGCAGCGTACTGGCCTGGGGCGTTTCACAGCCGCTTTTATTTGCTGTAAACTATGTGCTTTATGCGGCCCCCTGTCTTCTGATATGCGGTATTCCCTCAAGGCGTGCGCGACTGTGCAGCTTGCTGGGATTGGGCCTGGTGTGCACACTGCTGGGCATTGCAAACCGCTACAAGATATATTACCGTATGGAACCTTTGCTGTTTTCCGATATAACATTGCTTTCGGATGCACGGCAGGCGGCAACAGGGTTGTCCCTGGATATTAACTTCATGGAAATTTTCATAGTGGCAGGTATTTTTGCGGTTCTTTTCGCTGCCACATGGATATGGGTACGCGGCCGCTCGCGCAGCGGGGTGCTGCTTCCACTGCTGGGTGCGTGCCTGATGGTGATCCTTCCGCCGCTGTGTACCTTTTCGCTGGCAAACGGAAGGGATCGCTATGATATGGTAGACCAGGCACGTACCGATGGTACACTGTTTGCCGCCATCGCTATGGAAAACCACCGCAAGTCACTGATGCGCCTGGATTATGACGAGCAGGGCGTGCGTGATGCATACCGCGCCCTGATAGAAGAAGCGCCACAAGCTGTTGCGGACGATCCGCCCAACATCATTGTAGTGCTCAGCGAAAGCTTTGCCGACGAGGCGTGGCTAAGTCAATATCTGAACCTGAACCGGGAACTGACACCTTTTTATAACCGGCTGATCGAAAACTGTCGGCGGGGCCGGTTGTATGTGCCCAAGCTGGGCGGCGGCACCAGCGAAACGGAATTTGAAGTGCTTACAGGGCTTCGCAGTCAATACGTAGTCAATCCCTATTCGATGGGTCTTCCACCAGTAAACAGCCTGGCCTCCGTTCTGAGGGACCGGGGCTATGAGGCTACGGCCATCCACTGGTATAACGGCGTGTACTACAATCGCTACCACAACCTGCGCATGCTGGGCTTTGACAGCTTTTTCACCCTGGACACCACCGTAACCCCTTTTGAAAAGAAAGGGATGTTCGTCAGCGACGAAGAGCACTATCGCGCCATTTTGCGCCAGCTTTCGCAAACGGAAGAACGCGATTTCATCTTTTGCCTGACCATGCAGAATCATGGCGGCTATGACTACGATGACTTTCGGATAACCTACGGCGCGCAAACTCCTTTTTCTAACGAGATAAGCGATCGTTCTACCGCCGTTCTGACCAATTACTGCTGGCTCCTGGAGCAAAGTGACGCGGCACTGGAATCGTTCATCAATCAACTCAGTTGTCTGGACGAACCTACGGTAGTCGTGTTTTTCAGCGATCATATCCCGCCACTGGGAGCGGATGTCTATCAGGAGATCGGCGTTTCTACAGCGGGCGATGCCGGTCACCTGACCCCTTACTTCATCTGGAGCAACTACGGTAGTTTTGCACCGGGTGAAACCAACCTGTATTCCTGGCAGCTAGGCGCCTATACGCTGAAGCTGTCCGGCGTGAATGATGATCCCTTCTTTGCTTATGTGGAAAGGCTGCGTGAAGCGGCAGGCGATCCTGCGCCCGGCGAGCTCACGGCGGGAGCCGAAAGCGAAGCCGTCTACGACTTGCTCAGCTATGATGCGCTATTCGGCCAGCAGTATGCCTATGACGAAGGAGGCCTTTCACCGGAAAACACGGATTTTCAAATCGGTGGGAAAATGACGCTGGAAGGTTTTGATGTGGCAGAAATCGCCGGTGAAGTTTACTTCCGTCCTCAACTTGACGTGCCTGATCAGGCGTACAAGCTGGAAATCAACGGCGTACTACGGGATATGGGGCGCGTAGCCGTGAACGGGGAACAAACACTGACGCTGCGTTGCGCGCTGTTGATAGGAAACAGGCGCTATAACGAAAGCAACACCCTGATTTATGCTAACGCCCGAGAACTGCTTGAAGCTGGCAGTCCTATGACCTATGAAGCCTATCCGCTATGGCAAACAGACTATGAGCTAGTGCAGAGTCGCTCGTATCAAGGATACGAGATTTATAAAAGCATAAACACATATCCTGTTTCTGGCGGCACAGCCCTCGTGGCAGAGGGGAATCATTGGGAAAAACAGCCCACCTACGGACTGACCCAGGCCCAACAATACAGCGTAGACAGCGACGGCCATATCTGGGTGGTCCTCAGCAAACATGATTTGGACGCCACACAGAGTCCAGACGAAGTGCTTGAGAACCTTGGGGCTACGCTGTACGCCTTTGAACCCTAGCGAAAAGCAAAAAACCGTAGTTCACCGCGCGTCCCGACCAATTGTGCAATTATGGGCCGCCCCACGCCATGGCTAATGTAATCCATGAGCGCCTGGGGCGGCTCGTCATCCGCAGTGACAAAAAGAATCGCGTCGCTTAAAAAATCAGCGGCAGTGAAGCCTGTCGGGTCAAAGCCAAAGCGCGCAAGCTGTGCATTCCATCCCGGCGTGCGGCACAGCCAGTCGCCCCAGATCATGGTGTTGGTTGGAACGCCCGCGGATACATCCGGAAACAGGCGGGTATCGCGGAGCAGGTCCGGTGTGCGCACAATGAGGCAGTCCGGGTTTTCCAAAGCATATGCTTCCAGGTCCGCCTCACGCGTGGGTGATACGATATCTGGTCGCCGGGTGAGTGTATATAGCGTCTGCTTCAGCTGCATTCCCACAGGAAGGAGCATCAGCGCACACAGGCACAGCGCGGCTATGCGGGCCCGCTGCCTGGAAGCCCCTGGCACGCCGCCGATTGCCAGACAGGCCGTGACAGCTGCCGCCGGCAATAGCGCACAATCCACCGCACGACCCAGGAATCGCCCTTTCCAAGCCAGGTAGACCAGCATGGCTGCAAACAGACCCAGGGCTACAAGCACGACCAGACGTACCAGTCCCGTCCTTTCATGAGGAGCAAGGCAGGCAAGCGCTGCCAGCAACACCAACAGCACTACGGAAAACAGATAAGCGGGATTCTCCTCAAAAAAGGTGTAAAGCGTGTCAGAAACACCTTTGATCCGTTCCATCAGAGAGGGCTGCACGCCTTGGGCACAAATGAAGCGCAGCGCATCAGCAGTAATATTCTGGTCCATAAAATACCATTGGCGCACCAATTCTGCCTCCGATGCATCCCATCCCAGCGTATCCAGCGTTTCCTGGGACACATTCTCCAATAATTCGGGGTGATAGTCCATCAGTTCGGTACGAGCACTATGGAAATCGAAAAACGCCTCATACTCGCACTTTTCCCAAAACCGCATCCCGATCAATGCCGTTCCCACAAAAGCCGCCACCACCAGCGTCCACAGGAGCGCCCGGCGCTCATGCTTTTCTGCTCCGGTTAGGCGCATGCACAAAAACGCCAGCGCCAACAGCCAAAAGCACAGGGACGCAGGCAGGGACGTATCCCGAAGCATACCACTAAGCATCAAAAGTACTGAAGACAGCGCCACGCTCACGCCGGTCCGTCTGCGAGTAATTCCAGCACCTACCAGAAGTGCACAAGCCGCGGCTGCAAGAAAGGCAGACGTAGTGGTGTATGTCAGGCGTGTACACAAAAAGGATGCAAATACCCCCAGAAACAGCAGAGCTGCTATGCCGCAAACAGCCGGATGCAGGCGCGCAGCCTGCCCGCAGCGAAGCAAACAGAAACAAATTACCGCCGCTGATAGCCAGAGTGCTCCCAGCTGCATCGCCGCAAACCAGGCTACGCCCGGCACGGCAGCTGAAAGCGCGTTCAGTACCCATACCAGCGCAGGATGCAGATATAAATGAGGCGGAACCGGCTGCGCTCCCTCAAACCCCAAAAAAGTTCTAGCAATCAGAAAATCATCCGAATTTTCATAACGGAAATACGTGACGCGGCTCAACACCAGAAAAAACAGCGTCGCCAGTAGCGGTGGCAGCCATAGCGTCCATTTTCTCAAAAAGCGCTCCATTCACGCAGCCCCCCTTATCAGGCTGCCTCTATACTACTCGATGTTGGAAAAACATGCAAGCCGGAAGTGGAACCTCCGCCTTGTTGAGTGACGCGAAAAAAAACAGCATAAAAATTGAAAAAAGGGCTTTACAAGATACCGGAAATATGCTATGATAATTTTCGCTGAAACGCGGGGCATTAGCGCAGTTGGTAGCGCACAACACTGGCAGTGTTGGGGTCAGGAGTTCGAATCTCCTATGCTCCACCATACGGTGCAAATCCGAACACTTTCTTCTTCGTGAAGAACATCTTCGGGTTTGCGATAGAGGTTACGGTTTAATCCGTAGCCTCTTTTCTATTTCAGGCGGGAATCTTCAAGACCTGACCGTCACGAATCATCGTACCCGAAATATTATTAAGAGCGGCGATCTCCGTCCATCTGCCGCCCCTGCCAAGCAGCTTCTTGGCGAGATTCCAGAGCGTATCACCTCTCTGGACAACATAGGTTGCATAGCCCTGAGCCTCATCGCTCTCAGGCTCGTTCTCAGGCGTGGAATAGACGCTCAGAGCCGCAAAAGACTCCTTGCCGAACTTCCCATCCACCTCAATTCCTGCCGCCGTCTGGAACGCGATAACGCCATTCTCGGTCTTACTGCCGAAGATACCGTCAGCCGTTCCGCAGTCAAAGCCCAGCGCGTTCAGGCGCTTTTGCAGTTCCTTCACATCCTCGCCCTTCATGTCGGGGGAGGTATGCTTGAGAGTGCGTTCACCAAAGGCGTACACCTTCTCAGGTTCAGTCACGACAGGCTCAGACGGCTTCACATCCTCCATCCATCCGCACGAATCGACCCGAAAGGCTTTCAGCAGGGGTCGCAAGGCAGGTGACGTTCATGGAAAGCTCCTTAGACTTGCGATCACAGAAGGTGCGGATATAGGAGACGATGAACTGACCAAGCTCCTGCGCTTCCTCGCTCTCGCCGTGATGCTTACCCGTAAGGGATTTCAGCGTTTCGGCAAGGCCGATGAAGCCGATGGACAGCGTACCGCGTTTCAGCACTTCTCCGATCTCATCTTCCGAACCAAGGGTGTCAGAATCAATCCACACACCCTCGCCCATCAGGAAGGGGAAGTTGCGAACCACCCTGCGGCTCTGCACCTCGAAGCGGTCAAGCAACTGCTTCATGACCTTGTTCAGCATATCGGTGAGCAGGTCGAAGAACTTGTCCACATCGCCCTTGGCTACGATAGCAAGGCGGGGCAGGTTGATGGAAGTGAAGCTCAGATTGCCGCGACCATTGCTGATTTCACGGGAGGGGTCGTAGACATTGCCCAAAACCCTCGTGCGGCAACCCATGTAGGCCACCTGAGTTTCAGGACGGTCGGGGTCGTAGTATTGCAGGTTGAACGGTGCATCCACGAAGGAGAAGTTCGGGAACAGCCGCTTGGAACTCACGCGCATGGCCAGACGGAACAGGTCATAACTGGGGTCTTCGGGGTTGTAGTTCACGCCCTCCTTGACTCGGAAAATCTGAATCGGGAAGATGGGCGTTTCACCATTGCCGAGACCCGCTTCCGTTGCGAGAAGCAACTGCTCAATCACGAGCCGTCCTTCCCAGCTGGTGTCCATGCCGTAATTGATGGAGGAGAACGGCACTTGCGCACCTGCGCGAGAGTGCATGGTGTTCAGGTTGTGAATGAAGCCCTCCATGGCCTGATAGGTGTCACGCTTGGTGGCTTTCATCGCTATCTTCTCAGCCCAACCATCCACCCAGGAGTGATTCAAATGAAGGACCGCAACACTCGAGCATTCACCCGCCTGGCCGCCATAATGGTGGCCATGATGCTGCTTGTATCCTGTGCCGCTGCTGAATCGGTGGAAAGCAAGACAGCTGACCCTTACATCGAACTGAGTACCCAGTATCCCGCCATGACTGTAAAGGCGGGTGATAGTCTGACCTTTGCCCTGAGTCTGGACAACTATAGCGGCGTTTCGCAGGATATCACCCTCTCGGTGGAAGAAATCCCGGAGGGCTGGGAAGGCTCCTTCAGCGCCGATGGCCGTCAGGTCAGTGTGGTTCACGTCAAAAACGAGCAGGCCAACGATGCCGTGACCTTTGCCGTAGACGTGCCGCTAGATGCCGCTGATGGCGATTATGTCATCCGCTTGAAAGCGCAGGGGCAGAGCTTTTCCGACACAACAGATCTAAGGCAACACCGCATAAATGGCAGGATTCACATAGGCGGACATGCATTTTGTGAAAATCAACAGGATGCCCCATACTTATGCTCGCAGGGGCGCACTGATTCAAGCTGCCAGGCAGGGCCTGTC
>JAEYCB010000065.1 GCA_023404345.1 Bacillota bacterium | reverse complement strand
GAAAGCCATCGACGAATACATAGACTTTTACAATACAAGGCGGCTTCAAGCTAAGTTAAAGGGTCTGGCTCCCCTTGCTTACAGGAACCAGACCCTCGTGGCGTAATTTTTCTTTTTTTACCTGTCTTCTTGACAGGCGGCGGTTCACCTCTGCCCGCCGCCTTGACTATTTGGACTTCCGTGGGTTTACATCACGCCTTTTTGAAGGATGACGCAGCCGAAGGGTTTGGTTTCGCTGGTGCAGACGGTCACATAGGCCCGTCCCGCCTTTTCATAGAACTTGGTACGTTCGATTTCGCCCACACAGCTGACGTCGTAGCCGTTTTTCACCACGACCTCCTTCACGCCGTCCCAGACGGGCGAGCTTTCCAGCGTGATGCCGGAATCCGCGTCCGGAACCATGTACTGGATGGGATACTTTTCAAAATCCACGTCCAGGGGCACCAATTTGAGAATGGCGTCCAGCATCTGCGCCACGCCGCAGCCCTTGGCCTGGATGCTTACGGCATTTGGGGCCTTGGTGATGGGCGGATAGAAATGATCCACAATAGCGATCAGATCCCCATGTCCCGTGTCTGCCAGCGCTTTGAGAAGATCAGAACCGATGATGTCAGGGATGCCTCGCAACATAGAACCCACGCCTCCTTGCATTGATGGATGGAATGCCGCCGCGGTTTCTGCGGCTTTGAAACCGGTCTGTTTTACTCGTTGGCTTTCAGCAGCCTGATAATCCGGCTGGTGCCCAGGCGGCTGGCGCCCAGGGCCACGAAGCGCTCCGCGTCCTCCAAAGTGGAAATGCCGCCCGCGGCCTTGATTTTCACATTCGGACCCACATGTTTGGCAAAAAGCTCAATATCGGCAAAGGTCGCGCCGCCGGTGGAAAAGCCGGTGGATGTTTTGATGAAATCAGCCCCGGTGTCGGTAACCACCTTGCACATGGCGATTTTTTCCTCGTCGGTCAGCAGGCAGGTTTCAATGATAACCTTGAGCACCTTGTCGCCCACGGCTGCTTTCAGGCGGCGGATTTCATCGGCCACATACGAAAGGTCACCGGCCTTGAGCATGCCGATATTGATGACCATATCGATCTCCTCCGCGCCGTTTGCGAGGGCCTCACGGGTTTCAAACTCCTTGGCGGCGGGGGTCATGTTGCCGTTGGGAAAGCCCACAACGGTGCAAATGGTCATTTTGCCCTGAACGTATTGATGCGCCTGTGCCACGTAGCAGGGCGGTATGCACACCGACGCGGTGCCGTAGGCGATGGCCTCGTCGCACAGTTTCTGAATTTCCGGCCAGGTCGCGGTCTGCTTGAGCAGCGTATGGTCCACCATGGAGCACAGTTCCTTTGGATTCATCGACACATCCTCCTCTATCCAGCCTGAGCGGATTGCGCGTGCGCCTGCTATGCACGCGCCAAAACCACTCTGTGCAGTTTTGTTCCGGTGCGGTCTTGTATGGTATAAGTATACAAAAGCGGCTATGGCCCGTCAATACAAAAGTTTCTGATCCTTCGCAGCCGTTTTCGCCGGTCTTGCATTTATAAACGCATCTTTCCATTATGCTGTTCATGAAGATCCGAAAAAAAGGGAATACTTTCCCGCAGGAAACGCATTTGGGGCTTGTGGGGAGGGACACGCGTGCAGAAGTATAAGCCCAAAATGCCCCTGGCAAGCGTATCGGACCGGCTGCTTCGGGTGGCGGTCACCTGCGGCCTTGGCATAGGTTGGTTTGTGTACCTGTGGGGCATGCGCCTGACCGCCCTGACGGCGGGCGTCGCGTTCGGAGGGCTGCTGTGGCTGTGCGCCCGGCAGTTTGGCAAAAAAAGCATGCTCCGGCGTGAAAAACAGATGCGCCGCATCATCGGGGGCGAGCTGGCGCTGGGACGGCTTTTGCTGATGCCGCCGCGGCACGCGGCATTTCAGGCGGCATTGTGGATTGCGCCGCGCGCGCCGGTGCATATGCAGCAGGCGCTGGAATGGGGCGTAACCGGCACGCTGGAGGACAAACCGGTGCTGGTACGTCTGATCGCCCAGCACGAAAGCGTCCCGGTAACGGTGCAGCAAGTGGTGGAGGCGGCGCGGGTGATGCGCGCTCTGGACGCGCAAAGCCTGATTCTGTGCCTGACCGCCCCCGCCTCGCGCGAGGCGCTGGACTATGCCGCCGGCTTCGATCCGCCTATCCGCGTGATCAGCCGGCAGGAGATGATCGACCTGGCGGGCCTGTGCAGCCCTGCCACCGACGAGGACCTCAGCCGCCTGGGACGCAAAAAAAAGGCCCGCATCAGTCCGAAGGACTGGGCGGACCTGGTGCTGGCCCCCTCGCGCGCGAGACGCTATTTCTGGTACGGCATGGGCATGAGCGCGCTGGCGCTTCTCACGGGGCAGCGCTTCTACCCCATCCCGGCGGCGGTGTGCCTTATGCTGTTTGCCGCCTGCAAGCTGCGTTCCCTGCGAATGGCGCAACATGGCTGAGGCTTCTCACCTCTGCGCGCACGCATTGGCCAAAGCAATCCACGCTTCCACGCCCAGAGCCTCGCCCCGCACGGTTTCCGAATGTCCCAGAGCGCTCAGCGCGGCGCGCAGGGTTTCGCCCTCCACCACGCCTTTGAGCGCATTGGTCAGCGTTTTGCGGCGCATGCCAAAGCCCGCTTTGACCATTCGCCACAAAAGCGCCTCGTCCGCCACGGGCGCAGGCGGCTGTGCGCGCATATCCATGCGCACGAAGGCGCTGTCCACCTTGGGCGGCGGCGTAAAGCATTCCGCCGGCACCACCTGCACCAGCTGCGGGATCGTCAGATACTGGCATCGCACGCTGGTCAGGCCATACGCGGATGTAGAGGGCGCGGCAAGCAGCTTGTCCGCTACTTCCTTTTGCACCATTACGGAAATCTGCCGGATGGGCAGGCCGCTATCCCAGAGCAGGTCCAGAATGGGGGTGGTGATATTATAGGGAATATTGGCGATCACGAAGAAGCCTTCACCCAGCGGGGCACAGATTTCGCCAAGGTTTAGCCTGCGCACATCGCCCTCGATAATGGTCAGGTTGTCAAAGACAGCGGTGGCCGCGCGCAGGAAGGGCAGCACGTCGTGATCTACCTCCACGGCCACCACGCGGCCTGCCGCCTGGCACAGGCACCGGGTCAGCGTGCCCGCGCCGGGGCCAATCTCCAGCACCCCGTCCGTGGGCCCCACGCCCGTGGCTTCCACCAGCGAGTGCAGCAGCGCCTCGTCATAAAGGAAATGCTGGCCCAGATCATGCTTGTAGGTTACGCCCTCCGCCGCGCGGCGGCGTGCCTGCTGATAGGATTTCTTCACGGTTTCTCCCCTTCGTCAATCTGCACCAGATCGCGTCCAAAGGCTTCGATCAATGTGCGCTGCGCCTCGTCCCGCACGCTCTCCATGCGCTTTTCCGCAGCGTTTTGCTCCAATACCGCCTCAAAGGTGAGCGGCGTGCCCGCCGCGTCGCTCAGTGCCTTGGCGATACGGTCGCGCCGCGCCTGCTGGTTGAGGCGCACATAGCTGAACTCCTTCTTGCTGGCGGGAATAAGCACCTGATAGACCGTTCCCTTGGCTCCGATGAAGCGCTCCTTGCGAAGCAGTCCATAGAGCGGCGGCTCGTTCTTGGCCAGATCTTCCAGAGCCTTGTCCCATATGGCTTTCGCATCCCCTGATACGGGCGCGGGCTTGGGAGATGGCGCAGGTTTGGAAGCGGGCTTTGCCGCGGGCGCGGGTGCGCTGGATGGGGCCGAAGCCGGAACCAGCTTTCCGCTCTGCAAATCGCCTTCCAGCCGTGCCAGCTTGGCCTCCAACTCCGCAACGCGCTCCGCAAGTGCCGCCGCGTCCTCGCCGGACGCGGGTTCGCAGGCGTGCAGCGCCGCGCTCTCCAGTCCGATGCGTGGGGTGGAGGCAAAGCGCAGATCTCCTTCTGCGCGCATGAACAAATCCAGCATGCGCAAAAGCCGCCCCTGCGAAATGCCCTCCGCCTGTGCGCGATAGCGCGCCTCGTCCTCCTCGGTCACATCCAGAATGGAGGCGGCATCCCGGCTCACGGCCTTAACGGTGAGCAGCGCGCGGCAATGTGCGCTGAGCTCGCGCAAAAATGCCTGCGGCTCCCGGCCGGAGCGCATCAGCTCGTCCACCTTCTGCATCACGCCGCCCTCGTTGCGGCTTGAAAGGAGGTCAAAAAAGGCAAAAAGAAACTCGCGATCACTGGCGCCAAGCAAATTGCGCGTGAGCGCAGCGGTGATCTTCCCGTCCTCCGCGCCCGCCACGCACATGTCCAGAATACTGAAAGCGTCGCGCATGGCGCCCTCGGCAGCACGCGCCACCATGCGCAGGGCTTCCTCCTCGGCCTCTATGCCCATGTCGTCCAGCGCCTCGCGCATGCGGCTGACCATCAGCGAGGAGGGAATGCGGCCAAAATCATAGCGCTGTACGCGGGAAAGAATGGTGGCGGGCAGCTTCTGCGGCTCGGTGGTGGCCAGGATGAACACCACGTGCGCGGGCGGCTCCTCCAGCGTCTTGAGCAGCGCGTTGAACGCGGCGGTGGAGAGCATGTGCACCTCGTCGATGATGTATACCTTGTAGCGGCCCAGCTGGGCGGGATAGCGCACCTGCTCCAGCAGCTCGCGGATGTTGTCGACGCTGTTGTTGCTGGCGGCGTCCAGCTCCAGCACATCCATGGTGGTTTCGCTCATGATGGCCCGGCACGCCTCGCACTGGCCGCATGGGTCGCCGTGATTGGGATTGAGGCAGTTAATGGCACGGCTCATGAGCTTTGCCATAGTGGTTTTGCCCGTGCCCCGGCAGCCGCAGAACAGATAAGCGTGCGCAATGCGCCCGTCCTCGATCTGCCGCCGGAGGGTTTTGACCGTCGCCGTCTGACCCAGCACCTGCTCAAAGGTCTGGGGCCGCCATTTGCGGTACAATGCCTGATACGCCATACGACACCTTCCCCGAAAATAAGGTTGCTCCTGTTGCATCCCACTTATCATAGCGTTTTCATGCGGTCAGGTCAAGGATAAAGCAGGAGTCCAGGCAGCCAATACCGTATATTACATCATGATTCCAGATTTTACGAAAGTTGAGAGGGGGAAACGGAATGACCATCCGCGAGCGTCAGGAGCGGGACGAACAGACCCGCCTGTCCCCTTACGCTGCTCTGTCCTCCCAAAGTGCCGGGCGCGCCCATCCCATTTCCGGCTGCGACCTGCGCACCTGCTACCAGCGCGACCGCGACCGCATCATCCACTGCAAGAGCTTTCGCCGGCTGAAATACAAAACGCAGGTGTTCCTCACCCCCATGGGCGACCATTACCGCACCCGCCTGACCCACACGCTGGAGGTGTCCCAGGTGGCGCGCACGCTGGCGCGCAGCCTGCGGCTCAACGAGGACCTGACCGAGGCCGCCGCTCTGGGGCATGATTTGGGACACACGCCCTTCGGCCACATCGGGGAAAGCACGCTCAACCGCCTGCTGCCCGGCGGCTTCCGCCACAACGAGCAGAGCCTGCGCGTGGCTGAGCGCCTGGAAAACGACGGTCAGGGACTCAACCTGTGCCAGGAAACGCTGGACGGCATCCTCAACCATTCCGGGCAGAACGAGCCAAAGACGCTGGAAGGCTGGTGCGTGCGCCGCGCCGACCGCATCGCCTACATCAATCACGACATTGACGACGCCATCCGCGGCGGCATCCTCAAGCCCTTTGAGCTGCCGCGCCGGTGCCTCAGCGTGCTGGGCGAAACACACGGCGAGCGCATCGACACCATGATCCGCGACATCGTGACCACATCGCTGGACCAGCCCTTCGTGAAAATGTCCGAAGAGGTGCGGCAGGCCAGCGACGAGCTGCGCTCCTTCCTGTTTGAATACGTGTACCACGACGAATGGCGCAAAAAGGAAGAGGCCCGCTGCGATTATATCCTCACTGCGCTTTATGAGCACTATCTGGCGCACCCGGAGCAGCTTCCCGCCGAATACCTGGAAATCAACTTCACCGAAGGCGCCGAGCGCGCCGTGTGCGATTTCATCGCCTGCATGACGGACCGCTACGCCATCGACCAGTTTACAGAGGTTTTTGTACCCGGCGCTTTTGCCCGCAAGTAGCGCGGCAGGGTCGGGAATTGTCGGAAATTGTTGAACGTTTGGCAGGAATCTCACCCGTGGCGGCGAATGAATAGGAGTGGGTGAAGCAACGAATGGCCGGAAGGTACCCCCCGCAATGGTTGGACGAGCTCAGGGCGCGCGCCGATATCGTCAAGGTGATCGGCTCCTATGTGACGCTGAAGAAGAACGGGCATAGATATGTTGGTCTGTGCCCGTTTCACAACGAAACGGCACCCTCCTTTTCCGTGGACGAGCAAAAGCAGGTCTATCACTGCTTCGGCTGTAAAGCCGGCGGCAGCGTGATCCAGTTTGTGATGGACATTGAGCGCCTGTCCTTTCCGGAGGCGGTGGCCTTTCTGGCAGATCAGCTTCACATGCCCCTGCCCGAGATGCAAAACGATCCGGCCTATGAAAAGCGCCGCACGCTCAAGGAGCGCATCTACCTGGCCAACCGCACGGCGGCGCGAATGTACCATCAGCTTCTCTGGCAGCCGGAAAGTTCCGCGATTCTTCACTATCTGCAGCAGCGCGGGCTGTCGGACGCGGTGATTCGCCGCTTCGGCATCGGCGCCGCCCCACCCTCGGCGCAGGTCGGCCACCGGCTGATGGACGAGGGTTTCACCGAGGAGGAGCTTGTCCAGGCCGGGCTGATGCTCCGGCGCGAGGGACGCACCTTCGACATGTTCCGAAACCGCGCCATGTTCCCCATCATCGACACCTATGGCAATGTCCTGGGTTTTGGCGGACGCGCCATGGGCGATGCGATGCCCAAGTACCTCAACACCTCCGATACGCCGGCCTTCAACAAGCGCTACACCGTGTTCGCGGCCAATCTGCTCAGAAAGGCCAGGGGCCTTACCCGGGTCATTCTGGTGGAGGGGTACATGGACGTGGTAGCCCTGTCCCAGTTCGGGGTCCAGGGCGTGGCGGCCACGCTGGGCACGGCGCTGACCCCCGAGCAGGCGAGGCTTCTGCACCGCTTTGCGCCGGAGGTGCACATCGCCTACGACGGCGACCGCGCGGGCCAGAAGGCCATCCTGCGCGGGCTGGAAGTGCTGGAGGGCGAAAACGTGCCCGTTCGGGTGCTGGATTTTCCCGGCGGGCTGGACCCGGATGAGTTCATCCGTCAGGAGGGACTGGAGGCTTTTCAGGCGCTCAAGCCCATTTCAGCCGTGACCTACCGCATGCGAAGAGAGAAGGAACGGCATGACGTAAGCACCGAGGAAGGCCGCATCGAATACGCCAAGGCCTGCGCCGCCATATTGCGCGGCGTGAAGGAGCCGGTGGAGCTGGAAAATCACCTGCGGCATCTTTCAGTGGAGACCGGCTTTTCCAAAGAGGTGCTCATGCAGCAGGTGGGCGCTGCTCCACCGCCAAAGGTTGTTACAGCACCAAAGCGCGAGGGCTTTCGCCAAAAGGCGCGGGAGGTCTCGCAGGTGGACTGGACCGCTCGCACGCTGCTTGCAGTGCTGGCCACCGGGCGATTGCCAAAAGGCAGCGTATCGCCCGAGGAATTTGAAGACCCGCTGCTGCGTTCTTTATGCGAGGGGCTGCTGGCGGGCGAAAGCTGCGCGTTGCTTATGGAGCGCCAGACCGACGATCAGGGCCGCGCCGCCGTGGGCGATATCCTCAGCCTCAACACCGACCTGGACGACGATGGCCTGATGCGCATGGCTCAGGATTGCCTGAAAAAAATGCGCAAGCAGCGTCTGGAAAAGGCGCTGGACCTGATTCAGCAACGTCTGCCCACTTTGACCGGCGAGGAGCGCGAGCGCGAAACGCAGCGCGCCTTTGCCCTTACGCAACAGCTGCTCGACCTGAAATGATCCCCCCGCGCGCACGATTGAAGGAGTGATGAAGTTGAGTCAGAATCAGTCGCCTGAAGCGATCAAAGTGAAGCTCAACGAACTATACGAGGACGCCAAGAACAAGGGCACCGTCACCCGCGACGAGGTCGCCAACCAGCTCATGGAAATGGAGATCGACGCCGACCAGATGAACAAGATCTACGAAACGCTCGAAAGCATGGGCGTGGATGTAGTGGCGGAGTTTGATCCCGTTCCTCCCGAAGAGCTGATCGAACCGGAGCAGATTGACCTGAGCGTGCCCGAGGGTATCAGCATTGATGACCCTGTGCGCATGTACCTCAAGGAAATCGGCAAGGTTCCTCTTTTGACGGCCGAGGAGGAAATCGATATCGCCCAGCGCATGGAGCAGGGCGATGAGGAGGCCAAGCAAAAGCTGACCGAGGCCAACCTGCGCTTGGTGGTTTCCATCGCAAAGCGCTATGTAGGCCGCGGCATGCTGTTCCTGGACCTGATTCAGGAGGGCAACCTGGGCCTGATCAAAGCGGTGGACAAGTTTGACTACCGCAAGGGCTATAAGTTCTCCACCTATGCTACCTGGTGGATCCGGCAGGCCATCACCCGCGCCATTGCGGACCAGGCCCGTACCATCCGCATTCCTGTCCACATGGTGGAAACCATCAACAAGCTCATCCGCGTTTCCCGCCAGCTTTTGCAGGAATACGGCCGCGAGCCCACGCCCGACGAGATCGCCAAGGTGATGAACATCAGCGAAAGCAAGGTGCGTGAGATCATCAAGATCGCGCAGGAACCCGTTTCGCTGGAAACCCCCATCGGCGAGGAAGAAGACAGCCATCTGGGCGACTTCATTCCCGATGACGACGCGCCCGCGCCCGCCGAAGCCGCCAGCTTCACTTTGATGAAGGAGCAGCTTCTGGACGTGCTGGATACCCTGACCCCCCGCGAGGAAAAGGTGCTTCGCCTGCGCTTTGGCCTGGATGACGGCCACCAGCGCACTTTGGAGGAAGTGGGCCGCGAGTTCAAAGTGACCCGCGAGCGCATCCGCCAGATTGAAGCCAAGGCGCTGCGCAAACTGCGCCATCCCAGCCGTTCCAAAAAGCTCAAGGATTACCTTGACTGACGGGCCTTATCGCCGCGCGCCCATGCTGGACGGGCGGCTTTCCGCCGCCATGGCGCTGGCGGAGGATGCGCAGGTGTTTGCCGATATCGGTGCGGACCACGGCCGTCTGAGCGCGGTGATGTTGCTGGGCGGAGCACGGCACGCGCTGGTGGCCGACTTGAGCGCCGCGGCGCTGGAAAAGGCGCGCAAGCGGCTTCACGCCCTGGGGCTGGACAGCCGCGCCACCTTTGCCGTGGCCGACGGCCTTGCGGCGCTGGACGCGCTGAAGCAGCCTCCCGATACCGTGTTTGTGCTGGGCATGGGCGGGGAAACCATCCGTGGTATTTTACGCCGGGGCTATGCGCGGCTTGGCGGCGCAGCGCTGATTTTGGGCGCGCAGACCGATTTGCCCATGGTGCGCAGCACGGTATGCGAGGTGGGCTACCGCATCCGCCGCGAGGTGATCGCCTCGGCGGGCGGGCGGGATTATGTGCTGATGCGCTGCACCCCTGCCTGTGCAGATGAGGCGGTCTACACGGAACGCGAATGCATGCTGGGACCCGGCCTGTTGCTCGCCCCGTCCCCGGAGTGGCTGCGCGTGCTGGAGCGGCGCAAACGGCTTTTGGAACAGGAGATAACGGCCATGCAAACGGCCGGTTTGGAAAAGGACAGAGAGCGTCTGGCGATGAACAGGCGCGAATTGGTATATGTGGCGGAGCAGCTTTGCCGCATGCAGGAGTCCGAAGCGGAAGGAGGCGATGCGCCATGAAGGTAAGGGATGTACTGAGCTGGCTGGATGGTTTGGCGCCCTTTGACAGCGCCGAGGATTTCGACAACGTAGGCCTGCTTCTGGGCGACGCAGACGCGCCCGTGACCGGCGTGACCTTCGGCATGGACGTGACTGAAGCGCTGGTGGATGAAGCGCTTGCCCATGGGGATGGGCTGATCGTGACCCATCATCCGTTCATTTTTCACGCGCTCAAGCGCATAAACTATAACGAGCCCCAGGGGCGCACGCTTTTGAAGCTGACTGCAAACCGCCTGTGCGTGATCGCTGCGCACACCAACTGGGACAAGGCTCCCGGCGGCGTCAGCGACAGCTTGGCTCAGGCACTTGGGCTAAGGGACGTGTCCTCCCCGGATGAATTTCTCCGCCTGGGTGTGCTGCCCGCGCCGCTTTCCCCAGCGGAGCTTGGCGCATTGATTCGCCGCTCCCTGCACATTGACGCACGGTGCTATCCGGCCTCTGATGCACCCATTGCGCGCGTTGCCGTGGCAGGCGGCGCCTATGGCGAGGGTTACGCCCTGGCCGCGGAGTGCGGCGCTCAGGCCTTTGTCGTGGGCGAGGTACGGCATCACGAGCTGCTGGATGCCTATGCCCGCGGCCTTACGGTATATGACGCGGGGCACTTCCCCACCGAGCTGCCCGGCGTGATGTCCCTGTATGAACGCTTTCTCGCGGATGCGACCCGCACCGGCTGGCCGGTCAAGGCGCACCTGCATTTTCAGCCCCCATACGCGGGCGCGCTTCTGGCCCCCTGAGGGCTTCCCCTACGAACCACAAGGAGGTACGCATGGAACAGACTGAATTGCTGTGGCAGTATCAGCAGGCCGATATGGCCGCCGACGCTTTTGAGACGGAAATCAAGCGAAGCCCCAACCGCCTGGCGCTCAAAAAAAACCGTGAGTTTCTGGTGGAGCAGCAGAATGCCGTCAAGCGCATGGAGCAGGAAGTTGCCGAAATGCTGGACCGCGTGGACGTGATCAAGGTGGCCATCTCCCGCATGGAGGATCAGCTTTCCGCCCTGCAAAAGCGCATGGAGGCCACCCCGCCTGCCGATCTGAAGCAGGCCCAGGAAATGAGCCGCGACGCGCAGAAGCTGCTTTCCGACCTCACCGATTACGAGCAGGAAATGAAGCGCATCCAGAAGGACGCGGCCGACCGCGGCCGTCTGGAAAAGGAAATCCGCATCAAGTATGCCAAGGTCAAGGCCGAGTACGACAAGCAGAAGGTAGCCTACGAGGCCGAATACAAGGAGCAGATGCACCAGCTCGAGGAAAAGCGCGCCCAGGTTCAGGCCAAGGCGAAGGATATTGACCCCGCTTTGCTGGAAAAGTACAATGTGATCAAAAAGCATTGCATTCCCCCGGTGGCACGCCTCTATGGCGATCAGTGCGGCGGCTGCAACATGAGCCTGCCGCAGGTTACGCTGCGCAAATTCAAAAACGACGCCAAGTACATCGAGTGTGAAAACTGCGGCCGTCTGATTATTCAGTAACTTTCGCGCGCTTTCGGGGCCGCCGGGGAACCGGCGGCCCCGGCGCGCTTTTCTTTTATGAGAGGAGTGGCAGTCATGAACATGGTGGAAATCATCGAAAAAAAGAAGCTGGCACAGGCGCTGACCCGCGAGGAAATCGAATGGTTTGTGCAGGGGGCGGCGAACGGCAGCATCCCTGATTATCAGCTGGCCGCCCTGCTGATGGCCATTCGCCTCAACGGCATGAATCGAGAAGAAACGGTGCAGCTCACCCTTGCCATGGCGCATTCGGGTGATATCTGCGACCTGTCCGCCCTGCCGGGCATCCCGGTGGACAAGCATTCCACCGGCGGCGTAGGTGATACCACCACGCTCATTCTGGCTCCGCTGGTGGCCGCCTGCGGCGTACCCGTGGCCAAGATGAGCGGGCGCGGGCTGGGTCATACCGGCGGCACGCTGGACAAGCTGGAAAGCATTCCCGGCCTCCACGTAGACCTGAGCGAAGAAGCATTCCTCAAGCAGGTACGCGATATCGGCGTGGCGGTGATCGGCCAGACCAAAAACCTGGCCCCGGCGGATAAAACGCTCTACGCACTGCGGGACGTGACCGCCACCGTGGACAGCCTGCCGCTGATCGCCTCCAGCATCGTCAGCAAAAAGCTGGCCAGCGGCGCACAGGGCGTGGTGCTGGACGTGAAAACCGGTGCAGGCGCGCTGATGCATACCACGGAGGCCAGCATCGAACTGGCGCAGACCATGGTGCGCATCGGCTGCGACGCGGGCCGGCGCATGATGGCGCTGGTCACGGACATGGGCGAGCCGCTGGGCAGCCACGTGGGCAACGCGCTGGAAGTAAAGGAAGCCATCGATGCGCTTTCGGGCCGTGTGCAGGGGCCGCTTTTGGAGGTATCGCTGGAGCTGGGCGCGCGGATGCTGATGCTCGCGGACGCCGCAACGGATGTGAAGGAGGCCAAGGCGAAGCTGCTTGATGCGCTGGAAAGCGGTCGTGGCCTGGAACGCCTGCGCGCCATGATCGTAGCGCAGGGCGGCGACCCCGCCTGCTGCGACGACGTAACCCGCCTCCCGCAGGCCCCCGTGGTGCGCGACGTGCCCGCCGCCGTCTCCGGCTACGTGCAGCAGATGGATACGGTGGGTCTGGGCAGTGCAGCGCAGGCCATGGGTGCGGGCCGCAAGGTCAAGACCGACGTGATCGACCCCGCCGTGGGCTTTGTGATGCGCCGCCGCATTGGGGATCAGGTAAAGGCAGGCGAGGCGCTGGCTACCGTGCATGCCCGCGACGAAGCCTCGGCGCAGGCGGCGTCGGACGCGATCATCCGCTGTGTCTCTGTTGGGCCGGAGCCGGCCGCGCCGTGCAAGCTGATTCACGCCATCGTAACCAATGACGGCGTGGAACGGCTGTAAGAGGCGGTAAATAAAGGTTGAGTCCATCCCGGTTTGGGCGTATAATGAGCGTGTCCTGTTTGCTTCAGGGCACGTTTCTTTATGGCCGCACGGGCGGCCGGAATGCCATAAGGAGGGATCCTATGTCCTTTTCCGTCAACGACCCGTTTCTCTATGTTCTTTCTGCAATCATCGTGGTATTTGTCGTAGCTCAGTCGGTCTTTTTCCTGGTCAAGGCCAACCGCCGCGCGCAGCAGATGGGCATTGCCGCCGCTACCGTACGCAAAACCATCTTCTCCAGCGCACTGTTCTCCATCGCGCCGGCCATTTCCATTCTGGTGGGGGTCATCACGCTGAGCAACTTCATCGGCCTGCCGTTTCCTTGGCTGAGGCTGAGCGTGCTGGGCGCGGTCACCTACGAGTTGCCTGCCGCCACCATCGCCGCGGGCACCATGGGCGCGTCGGTCAAGGAAACCATCACCGACCCGCAGGTGTTCGCCGCTATTGCCTGGACGATGACGCTGGGTATCATCTCCGGCATCGTGCTGGTGCTCTTCGGCCTCAAGCGCATCCGCCGCGGCATGCGTTCCATCACCGGCAAGGACAAGCGCTGGGGTGAAATCGTGATGGACAGCCTGTTCCTGGGCATGGTAAGCGCCTTTGTGGGCATGCTGTTTGCCGATATCCGGTCGGGACTGCCGGGCTTTATCCCCATCGCGGTAGCGCTGGTGTCGGCACTGATGATGGGAATATGTGGCGTGCTCATCAAGGTATGCAAGATGACCTGGCTGGAACAGTACGCGCTTCCGCTGTGCATGCTTTGCGCCATGGCGCTGAGCATTCCGCTCACGGCGCTGATGGCCTGAGGAGGGACATGCGATGAAAAACGATCAGAATATTTCCGTATATGAGCAGAGTGTACATGTCTATGGCCGCATCTGGACGGGCATGGCCCTGATTCTGATGATTCTCACCCCTGTGGCCATCTGCTGCTACTACAATGCCTGGCCCCCGCTGACGGCGGTCCTCAAGTCGCTGCTGGGCGTAGCGCCCATGTACTGGACCGTAGGCATCATTGAGGTGTTCACCTTTGTGCCCATGCTGGGCACGGGTGGGTCGTACCTGGGCTTTGTGACCGGCAACCTGACCAACCTGAAGGTCCCCTGCGCGCTCAACGCCATGGAGGCCGCCAAAGTGAAGCCCGGCAGCGAGGAGGGCGAGGTCATTTCCACCATCGCCATCGCTTCCAGTTCCATCGTGACCACGCTGGTCATCGCCCTGGGCGTGTTCGGGCTGGGTTTCCTGCGGCCGGTCTTGGAATCGCCTGCGCTCAAGCCTGCCTTTGACAACATCCTTCCCGCGCTCTTTGGCGCGCTGGGCGTGGTGTTCATCTCCAAAAATCCCAAGCTGTCCATAGCCCCACTGGCGTTTATGGTAGTGCTTTTCCTGCTCGCGCCGGGGCTTAGCTCCAGCGTGGGTGTGCTGGTGCCCGTGGGGGCGCTCATTGCCATCGGCGCGGCGCGCATCATGTACAAGCGCGGCATGCTCGGTGGCGTTCCCGCCTCTGGGAAGGAGGCACAGCAATGATTGCTCTGTGGATTTTTATTGCCGTCATCATCGCCTTTTTAGGTGTAATTGTGGTGCGAGCCTGCATGTTTAAGCCCGTTTCCGAAAAGAAAGTGGAGGCAGATTCCTTTTCCGTGAATACAAAGGCTGCCACGGAGCACCTTAGGCAGATGGTTCGTCTCAAAACCGTAAGCAACGTGGAAGAAAGCCAGGTGGATCTGGGCGAATTTGAAAAGTTCCGCGCGTTGCTTCCTACGCTGTACCCGCACGTGTACGACGCATGCGAATACAGCGAAATCGGCCGGCACGGCATGCTGCTGAGATGGCCTGGCCACAGTGCCGGGCAACCCTCCGTGCTCATGGCGCACTACGATGTGGTGCCCGCCGATCCCGCAGAGTGGGATGAACCGCCGTTTGAAGGCGTGGTAAAAGGCGGCCATCTTTGGGGCCGCGGCACCCTGGATACCAAATGCACGCTGATGGGCGTGATGGAGGCCGCCGAAAGCCTGATTGCGCACGGCTTTACGCCTCAGAACGACGTATACTTCGCCTTTGGCGGGGATGAAGAGGTCATGGGTGGAGACGCGTCTGCTATCGTGCAGGAATTGGAACGCCGTGGCGTGCATCCCGCCTTTGTACTGGACGAAGGCGGCGCGATCGTGGAGAAGGTGTTCCCCGGCGTGGATCGTCCCGCCGCGCTGATAGGCATTGCAGAAAAAGGCAGCGCCTTCCTGGACCTGACTGCCGTAGGCAAGGGCGGTCACGCCAGCGCCCCGCCCGCACGTCAGAGCGTGGGTATACTGGCCCGTGCGCTGGAGCGCATCGCATCTCATCCCATGCCCTTTGTGCTGACCCCGCCTGCGCGCGAGCTGTTTGACCTGATGGGACGGCATTCCTCCTTCGTATATAAGCTGATCTTTGCCAACCTCTGGTGCTTCCGCCCCGCTCTGGACCTGATCTGCAAAAAAAGCGGCGGAGAGCTCAACGCCCTGGTGCGCACCACCTGCGCGCTCACCCGCCTGTCCGGTGCGGAGGCCTACAACGTGCTGCCCAACCAGAGCCGTGCGGGCATCAACGCGCGCGTCATCTGCGGAGAAAGCATTGAATCTGTTCGCCAGCGCCTCGAGCGCACCATCGGCGACCCGGACGTGCGCGTGACCGTGGTGGAGGGCAATGATCCCTCCCCTGTCTCCCCCACCTCCGGCGAGCCATGGGAGCGCCTGTCCGCCGCCATCCGGCAGACCTATCCGGGCGTGCTGGTGGCGCCCTACCTGATGCTGGCCTGCAGCGACAGCCGCCACTACTGCCGCATCTGTCCCAACGTATACCGCTTCTCCGGCATGCCGCTGAGCAAGGAGCAGCGCGGCATGATTCACAACCGCAACGAGCGTATCCCCCTGAGCCTGATTCCCGACACGGTCGCGTTCTTTGGCCGGGTGCTGGAACGCTGCTGACCCCATGAAAGGATGAACCCGACCGATGCTCAAGCCCATCGTCCATCGCCGGGAACGGGACCGGTGGCTGCTGGCGCTGCTGGCGGCCCTGCTGATCATGGCCGTCACCTATGCTTTGTGCCGCCCCATCTATGAAACCAACGACGACAGCAGCATTGTGGCCGCTGCCAGCGGTGCGGTGACGGGCGCGCCCTATGCGGGCAACGGCTTTACTTCCTACCTTTACAGCGCGCTGCTGGCGGGGCTGTTTTCTCTCAACGCGCAGCTGCCCTGGCACACGCTGTTTTTGCTGGGTGTGGCCTTCTTCTCGCTGGCGGCGCTGATCAAGTGCTTTGCCTGCGTCGGAGAGCGCCTCAGCGTGCCGGCCGCTGTGCTATGGGCTGTCTTTGCAGGGCTGTATGCGGGGGTGCTTTTGCCTTACGTGGCCATGCTGCAATTCACCACCATTGCAGCCATGGCTGCCAGCGGGGGGACGGGCCTCATGCTGTGCGCGGGCGCCGGCTCCGGGCGTGCCGCCCGCTTCGACCGAAGCGTGGCAGGAGTGCTGCTGTTGTGCGCTTTTGGCCTGCGGGTGCAAAGCCTCTGGGCCGCGATGCCGCTATTGGCGGCCTATGGAGTGCTGGCATGGCTGGAATCACCCCGGAGCGGGCGGAAAACGGCGCTGTGCTGTGGAGCCGCCCTCGTGCTGCTGGGCCTGCTCACGATAGCCGACAGCGCGCTCTACCGGTACAATGAGCCCGGCTGGGATGCCTTCTGCGCCTACAACGACCGCTTAAGTGACCTGCTGGATTACAACAACACCGGCCTGGTGGACGAGCTGGCCGCCGAGGCGGCGGGCTGGCCTTCCTGGACCACATACATGGTGCGCAACTGGTATCAGCTGGACGAACGCATGACGCTGGACAGCCTGACTGCCCTGACCGACGCCATCGCGGAGGCCAGGCCCGCGCCCACGGCTGTTTCCCTGCTGCGCGCCACGGGGAGCGTTCTCCTGAACTATCCCATGTTCTCCTTTACGCTGGCGGGATTTGGTGTGTTTGCGCTCTGGGCGTTTGTTTCGCTGGCATCGCGCAAACGTATCTGGGGCTGTCTGGCCATCGTGGGTCCGGCGGCGTACCTGATTGTCTTTGTGGCCTACTTCTACGGCGTATTGGGCCGTCTGCCGGAACGCGCAGCCTTTACCGCCGCCTGCCCCTGCTATGTGTTGCTGGCCCTGTCCTGTCTGCGGGCCTTTGCGCCAGAGGCGGCACCCATGGGACTTCTTTCCCGCCGTCTGGCAGCCGCGGCAGCCTGCGCCCTGTTGCTGCTGTGCGCCGTTCCCACCGTAGCGAATGCGCCTGAACGGCTTCCTCTGCGGTGGCAGGAGCAGTCACGCGATGCCGCCCGCGCCCTGTCCGGACGGATGTGTGCCTATGCCTGCGCGCATCCCGACCGCATCTACGTGACCGACGCGCCGCTGGACCATGATCCGTTCTACGTCTATGGCAACGCGCTGCCCGTGAATCTGATCGAGTGGTGCAACGGCATGTTCCACTCCCCTATGTATCAGGAAAAGCTCCGTGTGCTGGGGTTTGATTCCTTCACCTCCCGCACGCTGCTGGAGGAGGGCGTATACCTGCTGCTAAGCGGCGAGGGGGTGCTCAACAACCTCAAGGGCTATTTAGAGGCTGAATACGGTCCTGTCACTGTGCAGACCTGCTTTCTGGGCGACGGTTTTCTGGAATGCGCCCTCCGCCCCGCGTCCTGAACGGCAAAAGCGCAGAAAAAGCGTGTGAAATTGCGGATTTTCCTATTGACAGCCCGTCCCGGATTTAGTAAAATATCGGTTGGCATCAATAGACTCCGCTAGCCCCGGAATGCTATTGGAACCCGCGTGCGTTTGCTGACCATCAAATGCCGCAAAAGACACAACCCCTTGAAGGAGGATACCGACTTGAATACCTACATGGCAAAGGCCTCCGATGTACAGCGCAAATGGTACATCGTGGATGCCGAGGGCGTGGTGCTGGGCCGTCTGGCCAGCCAGGTCGCCAGCATCCTGCGCGGCAAGAATAAGCCTACCTATACGCCCCATGTGGATACGGGCGATTATGTGATCGTCATCAATGCGGACAAGGTCATTCTGACCGGCAAGAAGCTGGACCAGAAGATTTACTACAAGCACAGCGGTTTTCCGGGCGGCCTGAGCGAGACCCCCTATCGCCGTCTTCTCAACGAGAAGCCCGAATTTGTCATTCAGCACGCCGTCATCGGCATGCTGCCCAAGGGACCTCTGGGCCGCAAGATGGCCAAGAAGCTGAAGGTCTACGCCGGCGCGGAGCATGAGCATGCCGCTCAGCAGCCCGAAACGCTGGTTATTAAGTAAGGACACGGAAGGAGCGAAACAAAATGGCGAAAGTTGAGTACAATGCCGTAGGACGTCGTAAGACGGCCATCGCCCGTGTCCGTTTGGTCGCCGGCGGCGGTAAGATCCTGATCAACAAGCGCGATCTGGACGAGTATTTTGGTCTGGAAACCCTCAAGATGACGGTGCGTCAGCCCTTGGAACTGACCAAGGCCGGCGGCGACATGGACATTCTGGTGAATGTTCGTGGCGGCGGTCTGAGCGGTCAGGCCGGTGCGATCCGTCACGGCATCAGCCGTGCGCTGATCAAGGCCAACCCCGATCTGCGCGAGAGCCTCAAGAAGGCCGGTTTCCTCACGCGCGACCCGCGCATGAAGGAACGCAAGAAGTACGGCCTCAAGGCTGCCCGTCGCGCTCCCCAGTTCAGCAAGCGCTAATCAGCACTTCAAACTGGTTCAAAAATGCTCAAAAACCCCGAAAAACTGCGGTTTTTCGGGGTTTTTCTATTTCACATCTTCTGTTGCAGCTTGTCTGATTCTGGCAGGATTTGAACTGTTCTGACCCTGTTTTTCTTGATTAAAAATGGGGCAACCGGCCCTTTTTGACCCCATTATGATTAAAAAATGGGGCAACCGGGAGCCAAAATCGAGCCGTTTTTGAGGTGCTTTTACCCTGTCCCTTGTCCCTCATTTACGAGCTTTTCGTTATGGTTTTTCTTTTGAAAGGGCTGTCCTGATTTGTCAGGATTTGACCAAACTAAATTCGGTTTATCTTTTCTTCCTCATGCCATCCAAACTCTTTGAAGCCGGTGAATGCTCGCACATTTGCGCTACACGTCTTTGAGCAGATACAATGAAGGCGAAAAGGAGGACTGCACTATGAGGAAGCAGAAATTCAAGATAACCCTCACCCCTGCCGAAAACAGCATTGTGATCCAGAGCCTCAATCATCTTCGTAACACCCTGCTGCGGGAAAATCGAGACACCGGCTGCGTGGATGATCTTTTGCTCAAAGTCATGTGCGCCCCTGTCAAAAGAATTTGAAAACTACATATTGTGCCGACTAAATCAAGCCGTTTATTCTTTTCATAGAATAGGCGGCTTTTTTTCATGCCCATTTTGCAGCATACATAGCTGTCCGTCTTGCCAACGGGCAGCTAAATCTATCAAAAAGGAGGACATGAAAATGCCGGAACAGAGAAGCCGCCCGAAGGAAGGCCGTGTCATCGCATTGGCCAACCAGAAAGGCGGAACAGGCAAAACCACCACAACGGTGAATCTGGGCATTGGGTTGGCCCGCCTGGGACAAAAGGTTCTGCTCATTGATGCAGACCCCCAGGGCGACCTCACCACTTGCCTGGGCTGGCAGGATCAGGACAGCTTGCAGACCACCCTTGCAACCATCATGGAGAAGGTGATCCGCGACGAGCCGTTTTCTGTGGATGAGGGCATCCTGCACCACAAAGAGGGTGTTGACCTTATGCCAGCCAACATTGAGCTGTCGGCTATGGAAATGAGCTTGGTAAACGCCATGAGCCGGGAGTTCACGCTGCGCACCTATGTCAATGAAGTCAAGAAGAACTATGACACGGTTCTGATTGACTGTATGCCGTCCCTTGGTATGATTACGATCAATGCGTTGGCGGCGGCTGACAGCGTGATTATCCCGGTACAGGCCCACTATCTCCCGGCCAAAGGCATGACCCAGCTCATGCGAACCATCGGCAAGGTTAGGCGGCAGATCAACCCGTCCCTCAAAGTGGACGGCGTACTGCTGACCCTTGTGGACGGGCGCACCAATCTGGCCAAGCAGACGTCAGAAACCTTGCGGCAGAGCTACGGGAGTGTTTTGAAAATCTATCGTTCCGAGATTCCCGTTGCAATCAAAGCCGCAGAAATCAGCGCCGCTGGCAAGAGCATCTACGCCTATGATAATGGCAGCAAGGTAGCTCAGGCTTATGCGGAATTTTCAAAGGAGGTGCAGGCGGATGGCGAGAAACAACGCGCTAAACTTCAATCTGCCCTCAGTCGATGACCTCTTTTCCACCGAGGAAAGCCGTGCGGAGGCCAGATTGGAGAAAGTCGTCAACCTGAATCCCTCAGAGATCAGCGATTTCCCAGATCACCCTTTCAAAGTACGGATGGATGCAGCCATGCAGGAAATGGCGGAGAGTGTCAAGCAGTATGGCGTGTTGGTTCCTGCGCTGGTACGCCCCAAGCAAGGCGGCGGCTATGAAATGGTAGCCGGACACCGCAGGAAAATGGCGGCGGAGCTGGCGCAGCTCCCGGAAATCCCCTGTATTGTACGAAATCTCACCGATGATGAAGCCACAATCATCATGGTAGATTCTAACTTGCAACGGGAGCAGATTTTGCCCTCGGAAAAAGCGTTTGCCTACAAAATGAAGTTGGACGCGATGAAACGTCAGGGCCAGCGGACAGATTTAACTTCCGACCCAGTGGGTTGGAAGTTAAACGGGAAAGAATCTGCGGGTATTGTTGGAAAGGAAGGTGGGGATAGTCAAACACAGGTTAGACGATATATCCGCCTTACTCACCTTATCCCGGATATTCTGGAACTGGTGGATAATTCCGTTTTGCGAGAGCCGGAAGTGCTGCAAATCGCCATGCGTCCTGCGGTGGAACTGTCCTACCTGCGAAAAGAAGAACAGGCAGACCTGTTTGCTATCATGGAGGAAATGGACTGCACTCCATCCCATGCCCAGGCAATCAAAATGCGGCAGATGTCCGAAGCCAAGACCGGCGATGAGCGGCTTGCCAAAGATGCCCTTGTCGCCATTATGAAGGAGGAAAAGCCAAATCAAAAAGAACAAATCAAAATTCCGAAAGAGCGAATCAGCAAGTATTTTGCGCCGGGGACGCCCGCGCAGAAGATCGAGGATACCATCGTTCAGGCTCTGGAACTTTACCGCAGACGTCAACGCAGTTTAGAACGATAATCCCACTCACAAGGGAAAAGTGCGCCCATTTGCCGGGGAACGAATTTTCCTCCCCCCTCTCCACACCTCACCCCCCTACAAACAGCCTAAACAACCCCAAAAAGAAAATATTGGGGCAGCCTGTTTCAAAAAGATACCGGCTGTATTGGTAAAAGGCCGACATGGAGAAAAAGCGGCGTACCACTTCTTTTTTAGACAGTAACCAACAATCATCAGCCGAACGGCAGCACATCAGGAAACGATGTGCTCAGCCTGTCAAAAAAGGTCGCATCATGCATCCTTTTTTGTTATACTAAGGACAGGTGATGAAGATGCTAAAGAAAGAAGCGGAGCAGCGTCAGGCGATAGAAATGCTGTGCACAGATATGCTG
>JAEYCB010000044.1 GCA_023404345.1 Bacillota bacterium | reverse complement strand
GGATGTTTTCCCTGCCTGTCTGGTGAGTAGGCGAACCAGACCGCCGGTGGCTCTGATGAGCCCGCATTCCGGTCATCCCGGACATACGTCCAGATGCGTCCTGTTTTTGCCTTTTTTCTGCCCGGTGTCAGCACTTTTACCGGTGTGTCGTCAGTGTGAACCTTGCGGGTGTTCATTACATAACGGTACAGGGCATCATTCAGCGGAGTCATTAACTGGCAGCACGCGTCAACCCAGTTGGAGATTAATGCACGGCTCAGTTCGGCACCCTGTCGGGCAAAGATTTCACTCTGACGATACAGTGGCAGGTGTTCGCAGTATTTTCCCGTTAACACGCGGGCAAGTAATCCGGAGCCCGCGATGCCGCGCGCTATCGGGCGGGACGGCGCTGGCGCTTCAACTATATAGTCACATTTTGTACAGGCTTTTTTTACCCGAACAGTGCGGATCACTTTCAGGGCGCTACTCACCAGTTCCAGCTGCTCAGCACTGACTTCACCCAGATAATCCAGCTCACTGCCACACTCCGGGCAACAACTTTCTTCAGGCTCCAGGCGGTGTATTTCACGGGGAAGATGTGCTGGTAACGGACGACGATGACGTGACTGTCGCAACTGGCGGGGAACCTGCGGGTCATCCTCACTCCCACTGTAACGATCGCTTTCCTGTTCGCGTTGTTTCAGTTGGGCCTCAGCCTGTTCAACCTCACGCTGCAGTTTTTCAGAACGGGTACCGAACAGCATCCGGCGCAGTTTTTCTATCTGGGCCCTCAGATATTCTATTTCCCGCTCCTCCTCTTCGATCTTTTCTTCGGCACGTGCCAGTGCAGAGCGCAGGAAGGCCTCCGTCTCTTCAACCAGACTCAGTTGCAGATCTCTCTGACGGAGGGCTTCAGCCTGCTCAGAGAGCAGCCTTTCCAGCTCAGTGATACGAATGAGGTATTTCCGACTCATGACCGTTTTTATAATCCGGCCATGACATTTTTACAACATTGTCAGTGCATTAAGGCGGGATGTTTTGGGTTGACGCCAGTCCAGTTTATCGAGGAGCATTGCCAGCTGCGAGCGGGTAATGGATACCTTACCGTCACGCACCGCAGGCCAGATAAACTGGCCTTCCTCCAGGCGTTTGGTGAACAGGCACAGACCATCAGCATCAGCCCAGAGGATTTTAATCATGTCACTCCGTCGGCCACGGAAGATGAACAGGTGACCGGAGAAGGGGGGCTCATCCAGCACATGTTGTACCTGTTCACCCAGACCGTTGAAGGATTTACGCATATCAGTAACGCCGGCAACCAGCCAGATTCGAGTGTCTGATGGGAGCGAGATCATCGCCCCCTCCCGGTCAGTTCACGGATCAACACCGTGAGCAGCTCTGGTGAAGGATTTTCCAGCGTCATGTTACCGTGGCGGAACTCAACTTTACAGGAACTGGCACTGACTGTGCTTTGTGAAGGAGTGGATAAAAGCGGAGTAAGAGCCGCCATAGGCTCTTTCTGCTCATCCGGCGTTATCTCAACAGGTAATAATTCAACGCCAGCGCCAGAAGAGGTTGTTACCGGAAGACGCCGCGATATACGCCCTTCGTTCTGCCAGAGCCTGAGCCATTTGAACAGGAGGTTATCATTGATATCGTGTTCCCTGGCAATACGGGCAACAGAGGCTCCTAGTTGTGAAGCCAGTTTAACCATTTGAAGTTTAAACTCATTTGAAAATGTTCTGCGGGGTTCTGCGGATAATATTTTCTGTTCCATAACAGGTGTCCACTAGTTGATGAAAAGGTGGGCACCTACGTTACCAATACTGGCTTAATGGCTACATACGGCGGTCAGTTTACGCTTACCATGTATCTGGCGAGTGAAGCTTTATGTCGTGTTCTGGCGTGTCCTGTGTTAGTTAGAACACGCCATCGATGGTCAGCAGGTTCATATTGCACCAGAGCGGATACAGCGTGGTGTTATGTCAGGGCTGCGCTGTTTACGTGAACACGTGGCGTACGGCCCCGCTTCCTGGCCGCTGCTGGGCATGGATCACGGCGCGACAAAGGGGCGACTACCTGGCAGCATGTGTCCAGCCGGTTCACAATCTGGTGAAGGTTCCTTACGCTCATGGGCCATACTGATAATTCACCAGGCCATCATTTCCAGAGGAAGACGCCGTTTGCGTAGCGTGACAGTGTCGGACTCTTCAGGGCTGTGGGTAATCAGTTCCGGGGCAAGATAGTCGCAGAGGGTTACGCAGAGAATGGTAACTGGACACTGGATCGATCAACCGATCCTTAACTGAGCGGCATGACAGCTTTCTGATGGTTTTTTTTTGATAATCTTCACATTGTGCTTCTTTTCTGTTGGATAATCTTTGTACTTGGTGGTGTACTAGGTATCCCATTATGCAGTTAAGTGAAGGTGATTAAAAATGCAATGTGAATTTAAAGGGGTCATATCAGCATTACCCACTCCTTATGACCAATCCCAGCAAATCGATATGGAGAGTCTTCGAAAACTGATCCGTTTTAATATCGAACAAAATATTAAGGGATTGTATGTTGGAGGCTCTACTGGAGAAGCATTTCTTCAGAATGTTGCAGAGCGAGAAAAAATTCTTGAAACAGTAGCCGATGAATCAGATGGAAGACTGACACTTATAGCGCATGTGGGCGGAATCAGTACGGCAGAAAGCGAGGTACTTGCAAAAGCTGCAAAAAAATACGGATATCATGCTATATCTGCTGTTACTCCATTTTATTATCCTTTTTCATTTGAAGAGCATTGTATCCATTACAGGAAGATTATTGATTCTGCAGATGGACTTCCGATGGTAGTTTATAATATACCGGCTCTTAGCGGAGTGCGTTTTTCTTTAGATCAGATAAATGAGCTTGTCACAATACCCAGGGTTTGTGCATTAAAACAGACATCCGGTGATTTATTCCAGATGGAACAAATCAAAAGGAATCATCCAGAGCTTGTGTTATATAATGGTTACGATGAAATATTTGCATCAGGGTTAATTGCAGGTGCAGATGGGGGAATCGGTAGTACATATAATATAATGGGGTGGCGTTATCTTGAAATATTTGAAGCAGTCAAAAACAATGATGTGATTAAGGCGAAGGAAATACAGGTAGCCTGTAACCAGGTTATTGACACTCTTATTCAGAGTGGTGTCCTGGCAGGTATAAAAACTCTTCTTTACTATATGGGGATTATAAATACTCCTGTATGCAGAAGTCCTTTTTCTCCGGTAAAGGAAAAGAATCTGGATGTATTATCAAAACTTGCAGAGCGACTGCTCGAAGAACATGACAGAAACAAAAAAATGAAAATAATCTGAATAATTGCAAGATTGTTATATAGGTGAAAATGAATGATAACACTGGCTGTTGATATAGGAGGAACGAAAATTTCAGCGGCGTTGATATCTGATGACGGTTCATTTTTGCTGAAAAAACAGATATCAACACCTCATGAAAGATGTCCTGACGAAATGACAGGGGCTTTACGTCTACTGGTTTCTGAAATGAAGGGAACAGCGGAGCGATTTGCAGTAGCATCAACAGGGATTATTAATAATGGAGTATTGACAGCTCTGAATCCAGACAATCTTGGAGGGCTGAAAGAGTATCCTCTGAAAAATATAATGGAAGATATAACTGGTTTAAATGGAAGTGTGATAAATGATGCCCAGGCAGCCGCATGGGCAGAATATACAGTTTTGCCAAAAGAAATTTGTGATATGGTTTTTATAACCGTTTCTACGGGGGTTGGAGGGGGAATTGTAGTTAACAGAAAATTATTAACAGGTGTTTCTGGATTAGCCGGACATGTTGGGCATATATTGTCCGGAGTAACGGATACAGAATGTGGATGTGGTCGTCGGGGATGCGTTGAAACGGTTTCATCTGGTCGGGCCATCATGGGGGCAGCAAAAAATAAACTTGCAGGATATAGCACCAAATATATTTTTGAATTAGCGAGACAGGGATATAAGGAAGCAGAATTTTTGACAGAGCGTTCTGCCAGTACTATTGCTGAATTAATAGTAAGTTTAAAATTACTGCTTGATTGTCAGGTTGTTGTTGTCGGAGGAAGTGTTGGACTTGCTGATGGGTATGTTCAGAAAGTGTCGAAACATCTTTCCATATATTCTGAAATTTGTAATGTAATGCTGTTTCCGGCATATTTCAGAAGTGACTCTGGTCTTATTGGTGCAACTCTTTGGGACCGGGATTGTATTACTTAAAGTAATACTCCAGTGTATTATAAATCCGCTATTATTGTGAGGTTTAATATGGACTCCTGTATTCAGAAAAAGCAGGTTTGGTATAAGCATCTTTCACCCAGACAGTGGAAGATATTCGGTGCGGCATGGACAGGTTATTTACTTGATGGTTTTGATTTCGTTCTGATATCTCTGGTTCTTACAGAGGTTCAGCATGAATTCGGCTTGACGACAATAGAAGCGGCAAGCCTTATTTCCGCTGCTTTTATTTCCCGATGGTTTGGGGGGCTTGCTATTGGCGCTTTATCGGACAAGATGGGGCGCAGGATGGCAATGGTTTTAAGTATAGTGCTATTCTCTCTCGGAACCCTTGCCTGTGGTCTGGCTCCTGGATATGCAGTGATGTTTATTGCTCGCATTGTTATTGGGCTTGGTATGGCAGGTGAATATGGCTCAAGTGTAACATATGTTATCGAAAGCTGGCCTGTTCATCTCAGAAACAAGGCAAGTGGTTTTTTAATTTCTGGATTTTCTATTGGGGGAGGTTTAGCTGCACAGGTTTATAGCATTGTAGTACCACTATGGGGCTGGCGTTCTCTTTTCTTTGTCGGCATGCTTCCAATATTATTTGCTTTTTATCTTCGCAAGAATCTTCCGGAGTCTGATGACTGGCAAAAAAGGCAACAAGAGAATAAACCCGTCAGAACAATGGTGGATATTCTGTACAGAGAAAAGAATAAATACATAAATATTCTTCTGTCTTGTATTGCATTTGCATGTCTATATGTTTGTTTTTCAGGCGTCACTGCAAACGCTGCTTTAATCACAGTTATGGCATTGTGCTGTGCGGCTGTTTTTATCAGTTTTATATATCAGGGTATGGGGAAAAGATGGCCAACAGGCATTATGTTGATGCTTGTGGTTATGTTCTGTTTCCTCTACGGATGGCCACTGCAGGCTTTTCTTCCTACATGGCTTAAGGTTGATATGCAGTATTCACCAGAAACTGTTGCTCTCATATTTATGCTGGCAGGTTTTGGCTCTGCAGCTGGAAGTTGTATAGGTGGTTTTATGGGGGACTGGCTTGGAACCCGAAAAGCATATGTTATATCACTTCTTATCGGTCAGCTTGTTATTATCCCCGTTTTTCTTGTGGACCGGGACTATGTATGGTTACTTGGCCTTCTAATCTTTACTCAGCAGGTTTTTGGTCAGGGGATTGGTGCTCTGGTGCCGAAAATAATCAGTGGTTATTTTAATGTGGAGCAGCGTGCGGCAGGACTGGGGTTTATTTATAATGTAGGTTCACTTGGTGGAGCATGTGCGCCTATTCTTGGTGCAGTTGTTGCGTCTCATACAAGTCTTGGTACAGCAATGTGTTCTCTTGCTTTTATCTTAACATTTGTTGTTCTTGTCCTTATTGGTTTTGATATGCCATCACGTGTACAGAGATGGATCCATCCAGAAGCTGCGCTTGAATATGATACTGTCGATGGAAAACCTTTTTATGGAGCAAGAAAAAAGAATGTTGCAGAAGAATAACGGATGCTATCAGGGAATAAAAAAATGATTCATTACAGGGAGAATATATATTCTCTTGATAATTATGAGCGTTACATAACTGACAGTTCGCTATTTGAGAATACTGGCGATGGCATAATATATACAGGTATTGTGCCCCTTATTACAGTTGTTGAGCCTGTTGTATCTAATCAACATAGTGTGCTGATTATACCTGGAGGTGGATACAGGAGGATTGTTTATGAAAGAGAGGGACTTGATGTTGGCAGATGGATAGCAGGTCAGGGATATACGGCATTTATTCTTTCTTACAGAATGCCCTCCGTTAATGGTTATTATTCCTTTGCAGATGCGAAGAATGCCCTGAACTTTATTTCTTACTGGGCCGGAATGTCGGAGAGAACATTTAAGAGTGTTGGGTGTATGGGGTTTTCGGCAGGTGGTCATCTTGCTGGATATATTACTCATCTCCATTATGAGGAAGAGACTTCTGTGCGTCCTGACTGGATGGCTCTGATATATCCAGTTATATCTCTTGACAGGAGTATTGCTCATCAGGGATGCCGGAAACGTCTTCTGGATGCAGGTGAAAGTGAATATTCAGCCAGTCTTGAAAATAGTGTTACAGAGTATATGCCACCAGTCTTTATTGTGCATGCAACAGATGATAAGGATGTTCCAGTTATTCATTCTCTGAGATATTTTAACTCTATTCGGGATAAGGGACATCATGCAGAAGCTCATTTTTTTGATAAGGGGGGGCATGGATTTGGTGTATCCGGAAAAAATGGATATCCGATAGAAAAATGGCAAAGCCTGCTTCTGGAATGGCTTGCGGAACATAAGTTTCATTGAGAAATCAAATTACAAGTGATAAATATATTTAATGATGAGGCATTTATGAAAAAATATTATCCACTATTAACTGTAATTCTTCTTGGTTTACCTTTGTGCTCTCAGGCATTAACTCTTAATCTACGTGGGGGATACAGAAGCGCCAGTCACGCTTATGAAACGTTGATTCAGGTTAGTCAGGGGTGGAATAATGGTTGGTGGGCAAGTTTTGAGTCAAACACCTGGAATACAATTCACAACAATGAAAATGAATTGTTTGCACTCAATTATAATAAAATAGATATAAATAAAACATATAAAATAGATGACAAATGGGCTCTAATCCCAGGGATTCAGACACAATGGATGTCAGCAGGAAGTCAGTATAACCCTTATCTGAAAATTTCGTATCAGGCAACGCCAGATCTTAATCTGGCCTTACGCTATCGCTATGACTGGAAAGCTTTCCGACAGACGGATTTAGATGGCAACAGGGCGCGTAATGATCAGCATCAGTTTGATGGTTATGTGACATACAAAATTAATGATTCATGGTTGTTTGCATGGCAGACCACGGTATATACGAAGGTTAATAATTTCAAATATGGGAATCATAAAAAAACAGCAACTGAAAATGCATTTGTTCTGCAATATAAAATGTCACCGGTGTTCACCCCATATATAGAATATGATTACCTGGATAAACAAGGGGTGTATAAGGGGAAAGATAATAAACATGAAAATAGTTACCGTGTCGGTGTTCTGATTAATTTTTAAAAGGTGATTACAATGAAAGTGAAAAACTTTATATATCTTCCCTTCTGCTTGTTTATTGGAACGTCGGTAGCCGGAGTTTTACCGGAAATTCCTGAACCATTTAAATATGGTGTAGGAGGGATCGAGAATGGTAAAATATATATAGGACTGGGAAGTCTGGGAAATAACTGGTATATGATAGATACAAACCAGAGTGAAAAAAAATGGACTAAGATAGCACAATGGCCGACAGTTCCCAGAGAGCAGGCAACAGCTACTATTATTGATGGTAAGATCTATGTATTTGGAGGAATTGGAAAAGATAAAAGTGGAGTCATAACCTTACAAAAAGATGTCTATTCCTATGATATTGCTAAAGATAAATGGGAAAAATTGATGACCCGTCCCCCTGTATCTCTTGCCGGTCATGTTTCTTTTATCCATAATGGTCATGCGGTATCTACTGGTGGTGTAAATGAGAATATTTTTAATGGATACTTTTCAGATGTCGAGTTATCAAAAGGGAATTCCGCGCTGACAGAGAAAGTCAACAGGGATTATTTTAGTAAACCTGCTGATGATTATTTTTTAAATAATCATATAATTTCTTATGACCCGTCAAAAAACCAGTGGAAGAACCTGGGAACGACTCCATTTCCGGGAACTGCTGGTTCATCGGTGATTTTTGCAGAACAGCAAATTTATATACTGGGAGGGGAGAGAAAACCGGGGCTTCGTTCTGTTAGATCCTGGACGGGGGAGCTTTCGCATGATCGAATTAAATGGTCTGAACTTCCACCAGTAGCTTCACCCGAGGGGGTGTCAGGAGCATATGCCTCTGTTATTGATGGAAATATCTTTCTGGCCGGTGGTGCATATTTCCCGGGGGCGGCAGAAAAGTATAGCAATGGTGAATACTGGTCTCATAAAGGACTGGATAAAGCCTATTCAAAAGAGATATATCAGCTAATAAAAAATGACTGGAAAAAAGTTGGTTCTTTGCCGGAAGGACTTGCTTATGGTGTAAGCCTGCCCTGGCAGGGGGGGATGCTCATTCTGGGTGGGGAGAAAAAAGATGGTAAAGCTGTTTCAGATGTTATTTATCTGAAAAAAAATGACAAACAAATAAAGATTGTTAAATAACTGTAATGCAGGTGACTGTATTAGTTGTTCAGTCACCTGAGTTATTTTAATGGGGTTTATAATGAATAAAGATAAATCTTTAAATGAAATGATGTTAAGCTTGTTTAATAAATCAACTATTGTTGACTTGTCAAGTGAGACAATATCTGAGAGTAAATCTCTTTCAGGCCGTATTTATCAGGATCCTGAACATAACGGGGAATTTGAACTTGATCGTGTATTGACAGATATTTATGCTCCTCAGTTAATTATTTTTTTACCAGATAAACCAAATGGAACAGGAATATTGATTATTCCCGGGGGGGGCTACCAGGCTGTTATGTTAGATAAGGAAGGTACAGCTCTTGCTCCAGAGTTTTTATCTCAGGGCTATACATTATTTGTTCTTAGTTACAGATTACCATCGCCAGCTGAGGAAGAAAATATAAACAAAACTTTTATTGATGCAATATCTGCAATGCTTTATATTCGTAAGAATGCTGATAAATGGCATCTACAGCGTCATCGTATTGGTGTATTAGGATTTTCTGCTGGGGGGCATATCGCCTCAACGTTTGTGAATCAGATTTGTGATTTCAAACGTTCTTCTGACAGTAAAGAACAAGAGATTTTCGCTATTCCCGATTTTGTCGGGTTAATTTATCCTGTAATATCAATGAAAGATGATGTGACACATCCAGGCTCCAGGAAGCAATTACTGGGGGATAATAGTACCTCAGAAAATATAATACAATATAGTGCGGATCTTAATGTCACATCATGTTTTCCTCCTGTGTTTTTACTCCATTGTTGTGATGATGATCTTGTGTCAATTGAAAACAGTCTGCTCATGTACCGTGGCCTAATAGAGAAAGGCGTTTCTGCTGAAATGCATCTCTATGAGAAAGGAGGGCATGGTTTTAGTATTCAGTGGGCCACAGATCTTCCTGTTGGAGGATGGATAAAACTGTTTATGGACTGGATGTATTCTCATGGATTTAAATAATATTTATGGTGACTACCTGGTGAAGCGTCGAGTAACTATGATGCTTCAATTCGTTTATAAAGGTGATTATACATTAGCTGTTCAGCTTTATCACAATCATGCTCTTTTATGGCCGTAAGTATTTCAATATGCTGCTGATGGGTTTTTTTGTTATTTTCATATGTCATTTTATTCTTTTCCAGAGGTTTGGCCATTATCAGCCATTCAGAAAATGCTGAGTGTATTGTTTTTAATACTTTATTGTCAGGTATATCAGCAAGTATACTATGAAATTCAATATCATATTGAGCATACACTTCGGGGGTTCTCAGTGAGTTATGATGGATACTGAGCACCTTCTCAAGCCTGTGAATATCCTCAGGCGTTGCATTTTTTGCTGCATATCTTACAAGGTTGGTTTCAAAAAAGATGCGTAGTCTTTCAAAATCCTTGATGCCATCAGCTGTAGATAAAAAATCTTTAACAATGCCTGATAACCCATTAATGATGGTTTCTGGTGATGGACGGCAGACACTGGCTTTTTCTCCCTTGTTATACCGGATTAGCCCTTTATGTCTGAGAGATGATAAAGCCTCTCTGACAGATGGTCTTCCAACGCCAAAGAATGCCATAAGTTCACGTTCAGAAGGCAGGTATTCACCTTCCCTTATCTCCTCCTGGCGGATCATTCTTTCAAGCTCTTCGGCAACGATTTCTGAAAGTTTTTTTGTAACAATGGGCTTTCTGGTCGTTGTTAGCCCGGGTAACACGGTTTTTTTGTTGTCGGACATATATTGATTTATATGGATTAGAGCAAATGAGTTTTTAATTTAACACTTTCTTTTAATAATGAAAATATTTAATTAAATCTATTATGTAAAGGGGGAATGATGTATCATCATGATTTTAATGAAAAAATAGGTTTCTGGTATGTGATAGCCCTCGCAGGACAGTCTAATGGTATGGCCTACGGTGAAGGTATTCCCCTGCCAGATACACTCGACAAACCCGAGTCCCGTGTAAAACAACTGGCTCGTCGAAAAACAATCACACCAGGAGGAAAAGAGTGTAAATTCAATGAGATTATTCCGGCAGATCACTGCCTGCATGATGTTCAGGATATGAGTGGATATCACCATCCGGCTGCTGATTTGCATAAAGGGGAATATGGTTGTGTCGGACAGGGATTGCATATAGCTAAAAAGTTACTGCCATACATACCTGAGCAAGCAGGGATATTACTGGTTCCTTGTTGCAGAGGAGGTGCCGCCTTTACTGTTGGAGCTGAAGGTATGTATGTACCTGATACAGGGGCAACAGCTGATGCAATGCGGTGGGGCACCGGAACAGCACTCTATGAGGACTTAGTAGCCCGGGTTAAGGTAGCTCTGGAATATAACAGAAAGAATAAACTGCTATCTGTCTGCTGGATGCAGGGGGAGTTTGATCTTATGTCACCAGATTATGAAAAGCATCCTGACTTGTTTTATCAGATGGTAACTTCTTTCAGGTCTGAGTTATCTGAATACTCATCTCAGTGTGTTGGTAATTCGTCAGAAAGAGTTCCATGGTTGTGTGGTGATACAACCTGGTACTGGAAGGAATCTTATCAAAAAGAATATGATTTTATATATGGACATTACAGACAACGGACTGATGATGAAATACATTTTCTCAGCTTTCAGGATAGTAACCGACATGAATTAACTAATGAGCCAGAAGAAGATGCCGATGATTTATCTGTCGGGTATCTGGGGTCATCATGGAGGACAGAATTAAGCTGGACAACGTCACAGAGAAGTACACATTTTAATTCAATGGCCAGAAGGGGAGTTATTGCTGAATGTTATGCGCAAAAAATAAGAAATTATTTGTAGACAAGTTCAGGATATATCTACAGCTCTGACATGATTCTCTGAGAGACATGACGGAGTGGCGGGGCAGCAAGCCAGAACACTGCCTGACATGCTTTCATCAGACGCAGGTCCTCTCTCATATCCTCTGATTTACTCCAGTAAGGTGATGATCATATCTTTATTTGATAGTACGGTAATGCCAGATAAATACAGACACAATGGTAAATAATATAGTTGCAAATAATGCTGCCATAATCAGCGCGATTGCGACACCTGTTTTCGATACCAGCGGCACCAGCAAAGCGCACAGTCCATAGCCAAGTGTGTGACTGGTAGCGAGCCAGCCCGCGCCTGCGCCATCAGCCAGCTTATCATTCAGTAGAAGTTGATAAGCGGGTGTTGCCAGAGCTGCTCCAAATGACAGCACTGCACAGCCCGGGTAAAACAACCATAGCTGTTCGGAGAGCATGATAGCCAGACCACCACTCATCAACACTCCGGCACTCAGGAGCAGGGCCACCGGAGTCAGGCGCTGCGGACGGAGTACCCCGAACTGCGCGATAAGCGCAGCTACTGCGGACAGACCCAACAGCCAGGCCACCTGTTGGCTAATGGCGGTGGTATCCGTGGCGAACTGGCGAGTAAGGGCAGGCGAAAGTCCAAGCTGCATCATGCTCACCGCCGCAGCCAGTAATATTGCGCAAAGCAGATAAGGCAGACAATCCCGCTTCAGACTGACGCTCTTGCACTCCGGTGTGGGCTGTGGTGGTGTGCCGGGCAACCGCAGCAGCATCAGCAGCGCCAGCACTGGGGCTGCCATCAGCAGCCCCAGTGGCGCCAGAGGATGAATGGCCAGCATTGCTGCCGCGCACAGCGGCCCGAATAGCCTGCCGCAACTCAGGCCGGAGCTGATGGTTGCCAGAGCGGCCATGCGATTCCCTTCTCCAGCTCTCTGCAATGCCCAGACCTGACAGGCTGGCACCATTGCCGACACGGTCAGCCCGTAGGCGATCCGGGCGATGATTAATATTCCCAGTCCCACCGCTGTTGTTATGGCGCTGGTAGCCATCAGCACGCTTCCCAGCCCTAGCAGGGTAAAGCTTATGCCATATCCTCCCAGAGCCCACAACACCACAGGTTTACTGCCAGTACGGGAAATTTGCTTTCCCCACCACGGGGACGATGGCAGAAACAGCATTGAGCCAAGCATCAGCAGGGCAGCCCATACAGACAGACTCAGATTTGTCTGTATGACCAGAACAGGGAGCACAACCAGCAGACCGTTCTGTCCGATACCGAGAAGCCCAGCACTGAACGCAAGTGGCCAGCAGGACAGTGGTTTTTGGGGCGTATCTTCGATCCCTGGTGACATTATAATGTTTCAACTCCATGTATTAATTGTGTTTATTTGTAAAATTAATTTATCTGACAATAACATTTATTGTTGATAATGAGAATCATTATTGACATAATTGTTATTATTTTACTGTGTGGGAGCTGTTTGACTATGACCCTGCCCTCTGAAAAACCAGCCACAGATGTGGCTGCGCAGTGCTTCCTGAATGCACTGATTCGTGAAACCACAGACTGGAAACTGACAGAATACCCGCCAGACGAATTGCTCATCCCGCTGGATGAGCAGAAATCGCTCCATTTCAGAGTGGCTTATTTCTCCCCAACCCAGCATCACCGCTTTGCATTTCCTGCACGTCTGGTCACGGCATCAGGCAGTTATCCTGTCGACTTTACCACTCTCTCCCGGCTTATTATTGATAAGCTACGCCATCAACTGTTTCTGCCCGTTCCCCTCTGCGAAACTTTCCACCAGCGCGTGCTGGAAAGCCATGTCCATACGCAACAGGCAATTGATGCCCGTCATGACTGGGCCGCTCTGCGTGAAAAAGCGTTGAATTTTGGCGAGGCTGAGCAGGCGCTGCTGACAGGACACGCTTTCCACCCTGCGCCTAAGTCTCATGAACCGTTTAACCGGCGGGAGGCTGAACGCTACCTGCCTGATATGGCACCCCACTTCCCACTGCGGTGGTTTTCGGTGGATAAAACGCAAATCGCCGGTGAAAGTTTGCATCTCAACCTTCAACAGCGGCTGACGCGATTTGCCGCAGAGAATGCGCCTCAGTTACTCAACGAATTAAGTGACAACCAATGGCTGTTCCCGTTGCACCCGTGGCAGGGGGAATATCTTTTGCAGCAGGGGTGGTGCCAGGCACTTGTTGCTAAAGGGCTGATTAAAGACTTAGGTGAGGCCGGCACGTCGTGGCTGCCGACCACCTCTTCCCGTTCCCTCTACTGTGCCACCAGCCGCGATATGATCAAGTTCTCCCTGAGCGTACGGCTGACCAACTCCATCCGTACTCTGTCCGTGAAAGAAGTGAAGCGTGGGATGCGCCTGGCACGCCTGGCTCAAACCGACGGCTGGCAGATGCTACAGGTCCGCTTCCCGACTTTCCGGGTAATGCAGGAGGATGGCTGGGCCGGGCTGCTCGATCTTAACGGCAACATCATGCAGGAAAGTCTGTTTGCCCTGCGTGAAAATCTGCTGGTGGATCAGCCGAAAAGCCAGACTAACGTACTGGTCTCCCTGACTCAGGCCGCACCTGATGGCGGTGATTCGCTGCTGGTTTCGGCGGTAAAACGCCTGAGCGATCGCCTCGGTATCACTGTGCAACAGGCCGCCCATGCATGGGTCGATGCATACTGTCAGCAAGTGCTAAAGCCGCTGTTTACGGCTGAAGCGGATTACGGCCTGGTGCTGCTGGCGCATCAGCAAAATATTCTTGTCCAGATGCTTGGGGATCTGCCGGTCGGATTTATTTACCGTGACTGTCAGGGCAGCGCTTTTATGCCTCACGCGACAGACTGGCTCGATTCTATTGGCGAGGCGCAGGCGGAAAATATTTTCACCCATGAGCAGTTGCTGCGCTATTTCCCTTATTACCTGCTGGTTAACTCCACTTTTGCTGTGACCGCTGCGCTGGGGGCTGCCGGGCTGGACAGCGAATCGAATCTGATGGCTCGTGTACGAGCATCGCTGGCTGAAGTGCGTGATCAGGTGACTCATAAAACCTGTCTCAACTACGTGCTGGAAAGTCCGTACTGGAACGTAAAAGGTAACTTTTTCTGTTATCTGAACGATCATAACGAGAACACCATTGTTGACCCTTCGGTGATCTATTTCGATTTCGCTAACCCGCTGCAGGCTCAGGAGGTCTGAATGTCTGAGGCAAACATTATTCACAGCAGATATGGACTGCGCTGTGAAAAACTCGACAAGCCCCTGAATCTTGGCTGGGGACTGGACAATAGCGCGGTGTTGCACTGTTCCGGGGAGCTGCCGACAGGGTGGCTGTGCGATGCGCTGGATCAGATATTTATCGCCGCACCACAACTGTCAGCAGTGGCTCTCCCCTGGGCCGAATGGCGTGAGGAGCCACAGGCGCTGACGCTTTTTGGGCAGGTAAAAAGCGACATTATCCATCGTACTGCCTTCTGGCAGTTACCGTTATGGTTGAGTTCACCGGCAAACCGGGCCTCCGGTGAAATGGTTTTTGATGCAGAGCGTGAGATTTATTTCCCGCAGCGCCCACCCCGTCCACAGGGTGAGGTTTACCGCCGTTACGATCCACGTATTCGCAGGATGCTGAGTTTCCGCATTGCCGATCCCGTTTCTGATGCAGAACGTTTCACCCGCTGGATGAATGATCCGCGCGTTGAGTATTTCTGGGAGCAAAGTGGCTCACTGGAGGTACAGACCGCCTATCTGGAGCGCCAGCTCACCGGTAAACATGCATTCCCGCTGATTGGGTGCTTCGACGATCGGCCATTCAGCTATTTCGAAATCTACTGGGCGGCGGAAGACCGCATTGGTCGTCACTATTCGTGGCAGCCCTTTGACCGTGGCCTGCATCTGCTGGTTGGTGAACAGCAATGGCGCGGGGCCCACTATGTGCAAAGCTGGCTGCGCGGGCTGACACATTACCTGCTGCTGGATGAGCCCCGTACGCAGCGCACAGTACTGGAGCCACGCACCGATAACCAGCGCCTGTTCCGCCATCTTGAGCCTGCGGGATACCGGACAATTAAAGAGTTCGACTTCCCACATAAGCGCTCGCGCATGGTGATGGCGGATCGTCATCACTTCTTCACGGAGGTCGGTCTGTAATGAATCACAAGGACTGGGATTTTGTTAACCGTCGGCTGGTGGCAAAAATGTTGTCTGAGATGGAGTATGAGCAGGTTTTCCACGCGGAATCTCAGGGCGATGACCACTACTGCATTAACCTGCCGGGAGCACAATGGCGCTTCATCGCTGAACGTGGTATCTGGGGCTGGCTGTGGATTGATGCCCAAACGTTGCGCTGCACGGACGAACCAGTACTGGCGCAGACGCTGCTGATGCAGCTAAAGCCGGTGCTGTCAATGAGTGATGCCACTGTTGCAGAGCATATGCAGGATTTGTATGCCACGCTACTGGGCGACCTGCAACTGCTGAAGGCCCGTCGCGGACTGAGTGCCAGTGACCTGATTAATCTTGATGCCGATCGTCTGCAATGCCTGCTGAGCGGTCATCCTAAATTCGTTTTTAATAAAGGTCGCCGTGGCTGGGGCAAAGAGGCGCTGGAACGATATGCGCCAGAGTATACCAACACCTTCAGACTGCACTGGCTGGCGGTAAAACGTGAACATATGATCTGGCGCTGCGATAACGATCTGGATATTCAGCAGTTGTTGACTGCCGCAATGGATCCGCAGGAGTTTACACGCTTCAGTCAGGTCTGGCAGGAAAACGGGCTGGATCACAACTGGCTGCCGCTGCCGGTACATCCGTGGCAGTGGCAGCAAAAAATCGCCACAGACTTCATCGCTGATTTTGCCGAAGGCAGGATGGTGTCTCTCGGCGAGTTTGGCGACCAGTGGCTCGCCCAGCAGTCGCTGCGTACCCTGACCAACGCCAGCCGCCGGGGAGGGCTGGATATCAAGCTGCCGCTGACCATCTACAACACCTCATGCTACCGGGGGATCCCTGGCAGATATATCGCTGCCGGACCACTGGCTTCACGCTGGCTGCAACAGGTTTTTGCGACCGACGCCACCCTGGTGCAAAGCGGCGCAGTGATCCTTGGTGAACCGGCTGCAGGCTATGTGTCCCATGAAGGCTATGCCGCGCTTGCCCGGGCTCCCTATCGCTACCAGGAAATGCTTGGTGTTATCTGGCGGGAGAATCCGTGCCGCTGGCTGAAACCGGATGAAAGTCCTGTTCTGATGGCAACACTGATGGAGTGCGACGAAAACAATCAGCCGCTGGCAGGCGCATATATCGACCGCTCCGGACTGGACGCTGAAACCTGGCTTACGCAATTGTTCCGGGTGGTTGTGGTTCCGCTGTATCACCTGCTTTGCCGCTACGGTGTCGCGCTTATTGCACACGGACAAAATATAACGCTCGCCATGAAAGAGGGGGTACCACAGCGTGTTCTGCTGAAAGACTTCCAGGGCGATATGCGGCTGGTGAAAGAAGCGTTTCCCGAAATGGACTCTTTGCCTCAGGAGGTGCGTGATGTCACATCCCGTCTGAGTGCGGACTACTTAATCCATGATTTGCAGACGGGCCACTTCGTGACAGTACTGCGTTTTATTTCGCCACTGATGGTTCGTCTTGGCGTACCTGAAAGGCGATTTTATCAACTGCTGGCAGCAGTGTTGAGTGATTACATGAACAAACATCCACAAATGGCAGAGCGTTTTGCGCTTTTCTCACTCTTCAGGCCACAAATCATTCGCGTGGTGCTGAACCCGGTAAAACTGACCTGGCCGGACCTGGATGGCGGCAGTCGCATGCTGCCGAATTACCTTGAGAATCTGCAAAATCCGCTGTGGCTGGTAACTCAGGAATATGAATCATGAAAAAAAGTGTCGATTTTATTGGTGTCGGGACAGGGCCATTTAATCTCAGCATTGCTGCATTGTCACATCAGATCGAAGAACTGAACTGTCTCTTCTTTGACGAACATCCTCATTTTTCCTGGCATCCGGGTATGCTGGTACCGGATTGTCATATGCAGACCGTCTTTCTGAAAGATCTGGTCAGTGCAGTTGCACCTACAAATCCCTACAGCTTTGTTAACTATCTGGTGAAGCACAAAAAGTTCTATCGCTTCCTTACAAGCAGGCTACGTACAGTATCCCGTGAAGAGTTTTCTGACTATCTCCGCTGGGCTGCTGAAGATATGAATAACCTGTATTTCAGTCATACCGTTGAAAATATTGATTTCGACAAAAAAAGTCGATTGTTTCTGGTTCAGACCAGTCGGGGAGAATATTTTGCCCACAATATCTGCCTTGGTACAGGAAAACAACCTTATTTACCACCCTGTGTGAAGCATGTGACACAATCCTGTTTCCATGCCAGTGAAATGAATCTTCGTCGGCCGGACCTGAGTGAAAAACGGATAACCGTGGTTGGTGGAGGACAGAGTGGTGCAGACCTGTTCCTTAATGCATTACGCGGGGAATGGGGAGAAGCGGCGGAAATAAACTGGGTCTCACGGCGTAATAATTTTAACGCACTGGATGAGGCTGCTTTTGCTGATGAGTATTTTACACCTGAATATATTTCAGGCTTCTCCGGACTGAAGGAAGATATTCGCCATCAGTTACTGGATGAGCAGAAAATGACATCGGATGGCATCACTGCCGATTCTTTACTGACCATTTATCGTGAGTTGTACCACCGTTTTGAAGTTCTGAGAAAACCAAGAAATATCCGTCTGCTACCCAGTCGCTCGGTAACAACTCTGGAAAGTAGTGGTCCGGGCTGGAGGTTATTGATGGAACATCATCTGGATCAGGGCAGAGAGAGCCTGGAAAGTGATGTGGTGATTTTCGCCACAGGTTACCGTTCTGCATTGCCACAAATACTTCCCTCACTGATGCCCTTGATCACCATGCACGATAAGAACACCTTTAAAGTGCGTGATGACTTCACTCTGGAATGGAGTGGCCCGAAAGAAAATAACATCTTTGCGGTCAACGCCAGCATGCAAACTCATGGCATCGCCGAACCCCAGCTCAGCCTGATGGCCTGGCGATCTGCACGTATTCTTAATCGCGTACTGGGGCGTGATTTATTCGATCTCAGTATGCCGCCCGCACTGATTCAGTGGCGCAGCGGCAGCCGGAAAAAACCGCAGCCGGAGGCTGCTTCTTTAACTCACTATACAGCAAATATTCAGGAATAACGATGATGCGCAAAAAGTATATGCCCCGGGCTCTTGGTCCGCTGCTTCTTGTCGTGCTGTCACCAGCTGTCGCCCAGCAAAACGATGATAATGAGATCATAGTGTCTGCCAGCCGCAGCAATCGAACTGTAGCGGAGATGGCGCAAACCACCTGGGTTATCGAAAATGCCGAACTGGAGCAGCAGATTCAGGGCGGTAAAGAGCTGAAAGACGCACTGGCTCAGTTAATCCCCGGCCTTGATGTCAGCAGCCAGAGTCGAACCAACTACGGTATGAACATGCGTGGCCGCCCGCTGGTTGTCCTGATTGACGGTGTGCGCCTCAACTCTTCACGTTCCGACAGCCGACAACTGGACTCTGTCGATCCTTTTAATATCGACCATATTGAAGTGATCTCCGGCGCGACGGCCCTGTACGGTGGCGGGAGTACCGGAGGGTTGATCAACATCGTGACCAAAAAAGGTCAGCCGGAAACCATGATGGAGTTTGAGGCTGGCACAAAAAGTGGCTTTAACAGCAGTAAAGATCACGATGAGCGCATTGCCGGTGCTGTCTCCGGCGGAAATGACCATATCTCCGGACGTCTTTCCGTGGCATATCAGAAATTTGGCGGCTGGTTTGACGGTAACGGCGATGCCACTCTGCTTGATAACACCCAGACCGGCCTGCAGCACTCCAATCGGCTGGACATCATGGGAACCGGTACGCTGAACATCGATGAATCCCGGCAGCTTCAACTGATAACGCAGTACTATAAAAGTCAGGGAGACGACAATTACGGGCTTAATCTCGGGAAAGGCTTTTCCGCCATCAGCGGGAGCAGCACACCATACGTCAGTAAGGGGCTGAATTCTGACCGCATTCCCGGCACTGAGCGGCATTTGATCAGCCTGCAGTACTCTGACAGTGATTTCCTGGGACAGGAACTGGTCGGTCAGGTTTACTACCGCGATGAGTCGTTGCGGTACTACCCGTTCCCGACGGTAAATGCGAATAAACAGGCGACGGCTTTCTCCTCGTCACAGCAGGATACCGACCAGTACGGCATGAAACTGACTCTGAACAGCCAACTGATGGACGGCTGGCAAATCACCTGGGGGCTGGATGCTGAGCATGAGCGCTTTACCTCCAACCAGATGTTCTTCGATCTGGCTCAGGCAAGTGCTTCCGGAGGGCTGAACAACCATAAGATTTACACCACCGGGCGCTATCCGTCATATGACATCACCAATCTGGCGGCCTTCCTGCAATCCAGCTATGACATTAATGATATTTTTACCGTTAGCGGTGGCGTACGCTATCAGTATACTGAGAACAGGGTAGATGATTTCATCGACTACACGCAGCAACAGAAGATTGCTGCCGGGAAGGCGATATCTGCCGACGCCATTCCTGGTGGTTCGGTAGATTACGATAACTTTCTGTTCAATGCTGGTCTGCTGATGCACATCACCGAACGTCAGCAGGCATGGTTCAATTTTTCCCAGGGGGTGGCATTGCCGGATCCGGGGAAATATTATGGTCGCGGCATCTATGGTGCAGCAGTGAACGGCCATCTTTCCCTGACAAAGAGCGTGAACGTCAGCGACAGTAAGCTGGAAGGCGTGAAAGTCGATTCTTATGAACTGGGCTGGCGCTTTACCGGTGACAACCTGCGGACTCAAATCGCGGCATATTACTCGCTTTCCAATAAGAGCGTGGAAAGGAATAAAGATCTGACCATCAGTGTGAAGGACGACAGGCGCCGTATTTACGGCGTGGAAGGTGCGGTGGACTACCTGATCCCGGATACTGACTGGAGTACCGGTGTGAACTTCAATGTGCTGAAAACCGAGTCGAAAGTGAACGGTCAATGGCAAAAATATGACGTGAAGGAATCAAGTCCATCGAAAGCGACAGCTTACATTAACTGGGCGCCGGAACCGTGGAGTCTGCGTGTACAGAGCACCACTTCTTTCGACGTAAGCGATGCAGAGGGTAACGATATTAATGGTTACACTACCGTCGATTTTATCAGTAGTTGGCAGCTTCCGGTGGGAACACTCAGCTTCAGCGTTGAGAACCTCTTCGACCGTGACTATACCACTGTCTGGGGACAGCGTGCACCTCTGTACTACAGCCCGGGTTACGGCCCTGCTTCACTGTACGACTACAAAGGCCGGGGCCGAACCTTTGGTCTGAACTACTCAGTGCTGTTCTGACGGGGATGCTTTTGCAACAAGGGTATGCTGTAAACAACATGGTCCTTGGTGGCCATGTTGTTTACAGCCAGTATTGTTTACAGCCAGTATAATATACAGCCTTAACAAGATATTCCGTCTCCGGAATGGACTGTTCACCACTGAATAACATTATTTCTGTTTTATGGATCTTTGACTGAAATTTATCGCATATCCTCATTTCATTGTCCGTCTGAAAACTAACCTTACAAGTAAGCGTCGTCTCAGCACCGTCTGGCAGATCCTGAAATTCCTGAGAGGATGATCTGCGCCCAATATCCTGAGCCGGAACTTTGCTGCAATGAAGGCCAACGAAAAATGGGGGAGTATGTTATAGAGTACTTGCTACAGGGTAAAAAGAGGTACCTGTTGCTGGTTCTCCGTTCAGTTTAACCGGGAGATTTTCTCCTGCGCCTGTCATAAAGTCCGGTAATGGAGATTGTTAATACGATGGTGCACGATGCATTGTCGGTGCCCGGCCCGGAGGATGCCCCGTAACTACATACGGATCAGGGTTGGCAATATCGAATGGCAGGCTATAGGCAAAGTTAAAGCCCCATGGAGTAGCACAAAATATGCCACACAAAGGAAACGGTCTGAATAACGCAGTGATGGAGAACTTCTTCGGCACACTGCAAAATCGCATCGTGGTCGAGCGCTGATTCTGGCGAACAACTGAACTAATACATCAGAATCTGCATTATGTTAAATAAATATGAAAAGATGGTTTAAATACCCCGTTACTTTTGACTTACACTATACGGTATCGCATCGTTTA
>JAEYCB010000059.1 GCA_023404345.1 Bacillota bacterium | reverse complement strand
AGTCGGTAAAGATTCTTTGTAAGATATTCATAAGTCTATTATGCAGGAAAAAGGAAGAAAAAGAAACCCCCTAACCCCTCAAGATTGAGGGGAAGGGGAGCTGAATAGGCGAAGCCTATTTTTTATTTTACGGATATTCGCAAACTACAAGAAAAAGCCGAAACTTCATATACTTTAATCATAGAGGAAGCAGAGGTTTTGATATGAGTAACAGCTTAGCGGCAAGTACATCTGGAATTGATTGTCGAATGGTCGGATAGGAATTTACCGCTGACACCGGACCTTGAAGTATTGCGCAGTTTCTTGACTTTTTCTCTATTGTCGAGTATGATAAAAATGTATAACTGTACTTGCTATAGATGTGCCGATTTCGGGTTTACAAATAGGGTAAGAACAGAGAAAATATTGGTGTCTTTATATCAAATGTGGGGGATGAAGTAGTCAAGTCAGTGATAAAAGATATCAAGAGCAGTAGAAATTAACAAAACAAAAGGGAGGAATTATATGATAAAAACGAAAAAAATTATTTCATTAGTTTTGATACTGGCTATTTTATTTACTTCCGGTGTCATGATCGTACAGGAAGTGCATGCCGAAGGTACATCTACTGGGGTACACGATATATTTGTGGCTAAGGATGACAGTAAGTTAGAACGCTTCAAAGAGCGAGTGCTTAATCGTCTTTTGTACCTCGATAAAGCAATTGATGTTTCTGATTTGGATATTGCGCCGAATGAAATTCAATACAGCGTAAATGGAATGGACCTGACGGGCATCTATGCTGCAAGAGAGATTGTGCGGAAGAATCCCTTTTATTCCACTGCAGCTACAACGGGTTTCCCGGAGTTCACCTACAAGGACAACGGATGTGTGGCAACGGTAAAATACACCTATCACCCGGCATGGACGCAGGACTTTGTGGCAAAAGTCATTGCGAGCTATGACGAGGTAATGGCTCTAATTAAGCCCGGCGACAGCGATTTTGCAAAGATTCTGAAGATCCACGACTGGATTGTCAAAAATGTTTCCTACGGCATGAGCACACTGTATTATGATTTTGGAGTCGGTGCCCTGGCCAACAGAAAGGCTGTTTGTGCCGGATATGCCCAGTGCTATCAGTTTCTACTCAGCCAGGTGGGAATCGATAGCGTCTACATTGCGGCCAATACGAAGAAAGAACCCCATGCATGGAATCTGGTAAAGCTTGACGGACACTGGTTCCATGTGGACTGCACATGGGATAGAGGGCTTGGCGTAAATCCGAATGTGAAGCATACATACTTCATGCTGAGTGACGCTGAGTTCAATGCAGACGGCGTGCATTCCGAAGACTGGAAAAAACCTGAAAAAGGGTATCCCACCAATAATGTCTGCACGATTCAGAACAAGTTCTACGCGAGTAACACAGATATTGCCACTGACGTGCAGATTGCTGCTAATCCAATTGTCCTGGATCACAAATTCGACCCATCGTCTACCTACAGTCATTCAGATACGGAGCACTGGCGTACCTGTGTTGCCGGCGTAGAGGTTCGTAAACCTCATGATGGCTCTCCCTGTACCGTATGCGGTTATACAGCGCCATCTGTCACCAGTTATACTGTGACACTCACCAATGACGGCAACGGTACAGCTTCCGCTTCGGCTACTTCCGCAGCAGCAGGCACCGAGATCACCTTAACCGCTGTACCTAACACTGGCTATCACTTCAAGGAGTGGAAGGTCATCAGCGGCAGTATGACGATCACGAATAACAAGTTCACCATGCCTGCTGAAAACGTTGAGGTAAAGGCAGTCTTTGAGAAAGACGCTCCTACCACCTGTAGCCTGACAACACAGGTAAACGGCGGTAATGGAACGATTTCCGCAAGTAAGACAGGACTGACGGCAGGCTCAACCGAAACGATTACCTTTACCCCCGATGCAGGCTATGAAATCGACACCGTTACGGTGAACGGTACTGCAACATCTGTATCTGGCAATACTTTGAATGTTACGATGAACGAAAACAAAACCGTTGTTGTAACTTACAAAGCAGTAGAGTACAACATCACCGTTACAGACGGCAAAGCGACAGTAGACGCAGGAAGCGAAATCAGCAAAGCGGCGCAAGGCACAATCGTTACCCTGACTGCAAATGCGGCTCCGTCCGGCAAGGTATTTGATAAGTGGGAAGTTGTAAGCGGCGGCATTACCCTTGCAGATGTGAACAGTGCAACCCCACATTCACAATGCCTGCAAGTGCAGTAAGCGTGAAAGCAACCTATAAGGACGCTCCACATACGCACACCTACAATCAGGAAACTGTAAAACCGGAAGCACTTAAAACCCCTGCTGACTGCACAAACGACGCAGTATATTTCAAGAGCTGCTCCTGCGGTGCAATCAGCACAACAGATACCTTCGCAGCGATGGGTACTGCTCTCGGTCATGCATATGGTTCTGATTGGAAATACGATTCTACAAACCACTGGCACGAATGTTCTCGTTGCCACGACAAAAAGGACGAAGCGGCTCACGATTACGGTTCTGACAATGTTTGCGACACCTGCGGATATGACAAAACTGTACCGCATACGCACAATCTGACTTTGGTTGCTGCGAAAGCTGCCACCTGCACTGCTGCGGGCAATTCCGCATACTACACCTGCGATGGCTGTGACAAGTGGTTTGCAGATGCAACAGGATCGGTAGAAATTACCGATAAAACCAGTGTGAAGATTCCGGCTACCGGACATACCGCAGGCACAGAATGGAAGTCTGATGATACTAACCACTGGCATGAATGTACAGTTGCAGGTTGTGGCGTGATTATCGAAAGCACGAAATCGGCTCGCACCGCAAGCGACTGGATTATTGATACTCCGGCAACAGCTACCACCGCCGGTACAAAGCATAAAGAATGTACGGTTTGTCATCGTGTATTGGAAACACAAACCATTCCTTCAATGGGAACAGAACTTAAAATCATCGCCGGAGATAACCAGATATATGACAAGGCAAGTGGAAGTGATGTGACAATTACCTGCAATGGTGATTTTGCAAAATTCACAGGAATTAAGGTGGATGGCTCAGTTGTTGATTCCAGCAATTATACCGCTGTTTCCGGTTCTACCGTTCTTACCCTGAAAGCAAGTTATCTCGGTACGCTGACAGACGGAAGTCATACAATCACCTTTGTCTACACAGACGGTGAGGCAAACGCTAACCTGACAGTTAGAACAGCAGGTAGTGAACATATTCATGACTATGGTACTGAATGGAAATCCAATGCAGATAATCACTGGCATGAGTGCAACTGTGGAGATAAGAAGGATGAAGCAGCACACAGCTTCAAGTGGGTTGTTGACAAGGAAGCTACCGCAACCAAAAAGGGTTCCAAGCATGAAGAATGCAAGACCTGCGGTTACAAACGCCCGGCAGTTGAAATTCCTGCAACAGGAACAACGACTGCTCCGACAGACACAACAAAGCCTAATGACACAACAAAGCCCGGAAATACCAATGGCAGCGAAAAATCTCCGCAGACCGGAGATAACAGCAATATATTCCTTTGGTTTGCATTGCTGTTTGTTTCGGTAGCTGGCGTTACGGGAATAACAGTTTACAACAAAAAGAAAAAAGAACACGCTGAATAAGTCAGCAATAGACCTTTAAGCAAAGGGCGGTGACGGGGATTCCCGCTACCGCCTTCCTGCTTAGATTGGAGAAAGCGATGCAAGACTATCAACCTATCAGCTCCGGCGAGCAAAGGCGCTTGGAAAGACCTTTAACTCAGTCGGAACGAATCGCTTATAGAAACAGAATGAAAAAGAAAAAACAGAACAAGCGCCGTATGCAGATCGGCGGTGCTTCTGTCCTGCTGATTGTAATTATTGTTGCCATTATTTTGATTGTAAAAGGCTGTTCGGGTGCGACAGACGCACTTGCAGGCACTTGGGATTTAGACAGCAACACTACCTATGAATTTGACGGCAAAGGCAGCGGTGCAATGCTCCTCACCCTTGCAGATTATGATTTTACCTATGAAATCAAGGACAATCAGCTATATATCGACTTTGTGAACGAGTCGGCACATGATGCAACCTATGAGTTTAGTGTCAAAGGCGATACTCTCACCCTCATCGGCGGCGAAGGAACAATCGGCGGCACTTATGAGCTGACTAAGGTGCATGATAAAAAAGCAGACAAATAAGGACGGTGTTACGCTATTAAAAAGGTATGGAAAATCCTGATTTTATCTGTATGTATAACTGTTTTTTCTTTATCTGCATATCACATTTATGATTATTGGAAAGAAACACAGGACAGTCAAAGACAGAATGATGTGCTGATTGATAAAGCGGTAGAAACCGCACCACAAACACAGCAAACGGAGAATGGACAAACAGAATCTGCGATAAAGCCTGTTCCTGAAACTGCACCAATTACGGTAGACTTTGAGCGTTTACAGGAAGAAAACAAGGACATTATTGCTTGGATCTATTGCCCGGATACCGAAATCAACTATCCGATAGTACAGAGCAAGGATAACGAGTATTATCTTCGCCGACTGCTTGACGGTACTTGGAATATAGCGGGAACGCTTTTTATGGATTACCGAAACGCCGCCGATTGTTCTGATCTGCATACCATTATCTACGGTCATAATATGAAAAACAACACGATGTTCGGCTCTCTGCCTAAATACAGTAAGCAGGAATATTACGAAGAACATTCTGTTTTGTATCTGCTCACACCAAAGCAGAATTATAAAGTGAAGCTGATCGCCGGATATGTTACACCGTCAGATTCAAAGGTGTATGAATTTGAGAAAACGAAAGAGGAACGCAGCGGACTGCTGAAAACAGCGCTGGATAATTCCCTGTTTACCTCCGGGACAACTGTATCCGATGAGGACAGACTGCTTACACTGTCTACCTGTTCCTATGAATATGACAATGCTCGTTTTGTACTGACGGGTGTTTTAGAGGAAATTGGATGAAATTTATTGTAACTTGCGGTGAGCCTGTTCGAGAAAGGATAAATGTATGGAAGCAAAACCAAGAATACTATATCTACTGAAAATCTTGTTGGAGCGTACTGATGAAGAACACCCGCTTTCTACAACGCAGTTAATCAATATACTTGCTGACGAATACGGAATATCTGCACACAGAACAACTGTTGCAAAGGATATTGCCGCACTTCAGGAGTTTGGTATAGATATAGTGGTCATTCATTCCACCCAGAGCAAATACTTCGTGGCAAGTCGCAAGTTTGAACTGCCGGAGCTGAAGCTATTGATAGACGCAGTGGAATCCTCAAAGTTCATTACCACGAAGAAAAGTGACGCTCTGATTGAGAAGATACATACAATGACCAGTCCGGGGCAGGTGGCAAAGTTGAAGCGTAATAACTATGTGGTCAATCGTATTAAGCCGGATAATGAGCAGATATATTACATTATTGACGCTATAAACGATGCCATCAACGCAGGCAAGCAGATTTCTTTTCAGTATTATGATTATACCGGATTAAAGAAAAAGGTTCTGAAGAATAAGGGCGAGATTTATAAGCTGAGTCCGTATAAACTTCTCTGGTGTGGGGACTATTATTATGTTCTAGGATATTCTGAGAAGAAAAGTAAGGTTATCAATTTCAGGGTAGACCGTATTGCTTCCAAGCCGGAGATACTGGATAAAGATATTATTCCTATGCCTGATGATTTTGATATTGAGAATTACACAAAGGAAGTTTTCTTTATGTTCTCAGGCGAGAAAGTTCTTGTGGATTTACGGTGTGATAACAGTCTGATGAAAACAATGGTAGACCGTTTCGGAGAAGATGTGACAACCCTTGCATATGATATGACGTCTTTCAGAGTACAGACCGAAATATCAGCCAGTCCTACTTTTTTCGGTTGGGTGTTTGGTTTTAATGGCAAGGTACAGATACTTGCACCGGAAAGTGTGAAAGGACAGTACAGACAGATGATTGCACAAGCCGATGAGGGTATGCAGGAAAAAGAAAACAAAGGACAGGAAATCTAACACTCCAAAGCATACGATGTCAAGAAACGGCAGAATCTTCCCGCAAAGCTCGCAGCATGAATATGCCGAGGGCGTGGAGTTTGAAGTTTATCCGTCTGCGGATACAACCGCCCCAAACTATCGTTGTGAAATTTGGGTAGCCGTGAACGAAAAAGCCAAGTAATAAGGACAGCAACTGCGAGTTGCTTGTTTGAGATAATGCGTGAGACTATAATAAAGGTGTAAGGAAGGTACTGCATAGTGGATACAAAACAGGTTATACTTGAACTTCGTACTCAAAAGGGAATGTCGCAGGATGAGCTTGCAGAAAAAGTTTTTGTAAGTCGTCAAGCAGTTTCACGTTGGGAAAACGGAGAAACAGTTCCGAATACGGAAACATTGAAATTGCTGTCAAAAGTATTCGATGTTTCCATAAATACACTTTTAGGCTCACCGAGAAAGCTTATTTGTCAATGCT
>JAEYCB010000027.1 GCA_023404345.1 Bacillota bacterium | reverse complement strand
ACAGCTTCAGTCGGCATTCGTCCATCAGTAATTTTTCTATTATTTGCGACTTGGTTGCAATGGATCATTTGATTACTTTTGCATATGAACCAATTAGCCACTGCCGAAATGACTTGGCAACATTTAGGGTGGAGGACATGGAGATCACTGGTGAATTCAATCTTGTTTATATTAACCGTTCGGTTGCAGAACCCAAAGCCGATCTATTTCTTGCAAACTGCTAAAGCTATGACTTGTCAGATAGTTTCTAATAGCAAAACGAAAGCTCGGTGTTGCACCCACCGAGCCTTTTTTTGCACCCAAGAACCAATTTTCGCACCCAAATGCACCCATTGCAAAACGAAAGGGTTGTTGCAAAATGATAGCCGGGAATTGTATTAGTTTTTGAGTCATTTCACAGAAAAGGGCGTACTCAATGAAATGTTGAGTGCGTCCTTTTTGCTAATCAGTAATCATTTTCCCATAGATATTTTTCAGTATCCATGCGCCTGGTCAGAAGAAAAGGGTTGCCCATACACTTTACGCCTGCCAAGCAGCAAACAGGATTGTTTATCATTCTATTTTTTTGCATTCAAAAGGCCGTTGGCAAAATGAAGCCAACGGCCAGCCCGCTTTCAGGCGCATCATAATGCTTTGTACATTATTGTTTGGAAAGGAATCTTCGTGCGCCTCTCCCCTATTACCTTGCCAACGGCAGCTTCACCACTTCGCCGGTGGCGGCGCTCAAATCGGCAGCAAAGACAATCTCCTGAGTCTTGACCGCATCAGACATCGGGCAATCCGTTTCGCGGTCATTGACGATGCAGTCCATAAAATGAGCGACTTCCTCCGGGAAAGGATGGTGCTTCACATCGCCGCTGTTGGGCGTAAGCACAGGCAGTTCCATATAGTCGCGCTGCTCGGCGAGCATTCCGGGCGACCAGAGCTTGTCGTTCCACAGCGTTCCCTTGTCGCCACACAGGTGTACATTGAACACATAGGGGCTGATAAAGTCATAGCTGGAGCCCACCTTGCCCACGGCACCGTTTTTGAACTTGAGAATAATCGAAATCGTTCCATCAAACTCCAGATCATCACGCAGCTTGCTGCTCTGGGCATAAACGGAGACAACCTCATCCTGCATAAACCAGCGCATGGCATCTACCGCATGGCATCCGCCGGCAAGCAGCGAGCTTCCACCCACGCTCTTTTTGCAGGTCCACTCGTAGCAGGGGATGTCACTCATTACACGATGGAAATAGTCCGTTTCCGCATAGAAAAGGTTTCCAATAAAGTCCTTTTGCAGCTTCTTGGCCGCCATGAACAGCGGGTTGTAATGCAGCACATACCCCACCAGTGTTTTTACGCCTGCCTTGGTCACTGCCGCGTCCATCTTGAGCGTATCTTCCCAAGTGAGTGCTACGGGCTTTTCAATCAGGATGTGCTTGCCCGCCTCGGCTGCCTTGATGGTTTGCTCGCAGTGCATGTCGTTTGGCGTGCAGATGCAGACAATGTCCACATTGGGGTCCTTCAACGCCTCATCATAGCTGGTATAAATCTTGCAGCGCTCTCCCAGATGATACTCGTCCGCCTTGGCGCGCCCCTTTTCATACGAACGTGAAACAATCGCCCTAACCTGTGCATGCTCGTTCATTTCAAATGCACGGATATGTTCGCCCGATACCCAGCCAGTGCCCACGATCATTACGCCATACTTTTTCATGTGTTTCCCTCCATCATGATTTTAGCAGATCTTTGAGAGTGCCAAGCGCATAAGCCAGCGTGTTTTCCACCAGATAGTGCGCCGGTGGCGTCAGCTCCACCACAAGGTCCCCATCGTAACCGATTTCGCGAATCGCCTTGATCACGGCGGGATAGTTTACATCTCCGTCCAGCAGGTTGGTAAAGGCATTGATATTGTCCAGGGACATGCGGTAGTCCTTGCAGTGAAAGCTCAGAATACGCTTGCCAAGCGTGCGTATCCACTGTTCGGGGCTGCCGAACCGGCGCGCATTGGCGATGTCAAAATAGATGCCCACATTCTTCATGCCCGTTTCATCCACAAAGCGGTTCATCTCCAGCGGACTGTAGAGCATGCCATTCCATACGTTTTCGATGCCAATGCCGATGTGGGGCGCATGCTGTGCCAGTTGCGCCACGCGCTTCTGCGCCAGATCATACCCTTCCTCATAGCGCATGTCAGGCGTTAGCATGCCGGCAATAACCAGCACATTTTTCGCTCCAAGCATATCCGCCGCATCAAGCATCTTTTTTACAGCGTCCATGCTCTTTTGGGCCACAACAGGGTCTCGCGCCGTTAGCGGATAGATGGAAAAGCTCACGATGCCTCCAACGCTTCCGATGCGGATGCCTGCATCCCGGGCAATCTGGCCGAGCTCACGCACTTCCTTGTCCGTAGAATGAACGTTGAGCAACCGGTTATGATAGGAGCTGATATCCAACGCATCTGTCACGCCGCCGCCGGGCCGCGCAGCGTCGGCAGCGGTCAGGCATACCTCAATGGTATCAAAGCCCAGACGGCGAGCTGCGAGCACTGCCTCCTTCACGTCATATGCCATGGGAAAGCAGAACTGGTTCACGCCGATATTCATCTTTTTCGCCTCCTTCAGTCCTTTTTCATCATGCTCTGGAATGCGACCACTGCAAAGATGATCACGCCCTGAACGATGAGTTTGCCCACTTCGCTCATGCCCACCATAGTGAGAATCGCCATGAGGAACATCATGAAGAAGGCGCCCAGCACTACACCCCATACGCCTCCGCGGCCACCCTCGATGGCGTTTCCGCCGATAAGCACGCTTGCCAGCGAATTCATCACATAATCGCCGCCGACCGTCAGCGAGGTAATGTTGAGGTACCCCGACAGGATGATGCCAGCCAGCATGGACATAAGCGCAGAAAACACATAAGCGCCCGCCACCACAAGCCTGTTGGAGATGCCGCTAAGGCGTGCAGCCTGCGCATTGCCGCCCACGGCGTATAATTTGCGCCCCAGCGTAGTGTAGCGAAGCACCACCCACATCACCAATGCCAACGCAAGCCAGATCAGCGTAGAATAAGGCACCTGCCCCAGATGCCCCGTACCAAGCGTCCGAATGGCGGGAGCAGCGCTGCCCGTAGGAGCGCCCTGTGTGTACACATAGCACACGCCCTCCAGAATGGTCATGGTGCACAGCGTCATCACGAACGGGGCGATCTTAAGCACCAGCACGCCCACAGCATTGGCAGCTCCGATCGCCAGCGCTATGAGCAGGCATATGGCCAGCCCTTTCCCCACCAGGGCGTCCGATCCAGCCATCTGCGCGATGCAGAACACGTTTGTAATCATGACCACGGAGCCCACAGACAGGTCGATACCACCCACCAGCACCACAGCCGCCTGCCCCAGCGCGATGATGCCCAGCGCTGAAGCCTGCCGTGATACCAGCAGCATTTGCCCCATTGTGACCGAACCCGGCACCAGTACAGCCTGCGCACCGATCATCAGAAAAATGATGCCCAGAAGCAGAAGGGGCTGTATGGTGGACAGGGAACGGTTATTAAGGAGGTCGCGTTTATTTCGCATGGCGTTTCACCTCCATCAGCTTGGACACGGAGTAAATCACCATGGCCAGCACCAGCAAACCGCCCTTGACGACATACTGGTAAAACTGGTTGACGGCAAGGCTATTCATGATGTTGCTGAGCATGCCAATGAGGAATGCACCCGCCACCGTGCCCGATAACAGGCCCACGCCTCCCGCCATGGAGGTTCCGCCCACCACCGCCGCGGTGATGGAGTCCATCGAATAGACCGTACCGCAGGTGGGATCGCCCACGCGCATGCGGCAGGCCAGCAACAGCCCCGTGATGCCTGCGCACAGGCCGCAGAGCATGTATGTTTTCATGCTGGCAGCACGTACATTTACGCCCATTGTTTTGGCAACGCGCGGATCGCGCCCGATGGCATAGATGTCAACCCCGGTGCGCGTGCGATGCAGCAACGTACGCATAGCCAGAAACAGCACCAGCATCACGATCAGCGGAAAACTCACGATGGTCCACTTCTGGTATACAAAGCGGGCAAAGTCACGGTTTACCTTTCCGCCAGCCATAGGAAGAATCCACAGCGCCACTCCGCTGAGGGCCGTGCTGGTACAAAGGGTAGTGATCATGGGCGGCACTTTGGCAAAGTTGATGCCCGCACCGTTGATCAGGCCGACCGCCACGCCCGTCAGCACCACCGCTGCCGCTCCAAAGGCAACCTGGGCGGGGCTGTCGGTATTCATCAGCTTGGCTGCCACACAGGTGCACACGCTGATGGTGGACCCCACGGACATGTCGATGCCACCGGAAATGATCACCAGCGTCTGCCCCAGTGCCACGCATGCCAACGGCACGCATTGGGTAATCAGATTTGTAATGTTGTACAGTGACCGGAAGGACTCCGATACCAGGCACATCACCGCAAACACTACCAGCAACAGGCCGTAGATGGTCATAACGCCGTTCATCTGCTGAGATAGTTTTCTTTTCTTGATCATTGCATCCACCTCACCCGGCCATGCCGCTGGCGGCAAGCATGATTTTTTCCTCTGTGGCTTCTCCCCGTTTGAGCTCACTCGTGATGCGCCCCTCGTAAAATACCAGCACCCTGTCGCTCAAACCGATGAGTTCCATCATGTCGCTGGTCAGCATCAGAATAGCGATTCCTTCACGCGTCAGCTGGTCGATGATTCGGTACACAGACATGCGTGCGCCAACATCCACGCCCTTTGTAGGTTCATCAATCATCAGCACGCGGGGATGGGTCATGAGCCAGCGGGCAAGCATCACCTTTTGCTGGTTGCCGCCAGAGAGGGTCGATACCTTCTGATCGAGGCTGGATACCTTAATCTGCATCCTATCGACGTTTTCCTCCACCTCGGCACGCTCCTGGGCCGCGTCGATAAATCCTGCACGGCTACGCCTGTACAACGATGCAAGCGCACTGTTGCGCCGCACGCTTTCGTGCAGGATCAGGCCCTCACCGCGCCGGTCATGCGTAACATAGGCCACGCCCCGGCGAATACGCCCGCGAATGCCGCGGCTTTTCAACACCAGCCCGCCAGCAGTAATTCGGCCTTCCGTAAAGGGAATATCGCCAAATATTGCCCGCACCGCGTCGCGCTGTCCCTGACCCTCCAGTCCTCCTAGGCCGACGATCTCACCGGCCCGAACCTGGAAGCTGACTTTCTTCACGCTTCCCGGCACGGTCAGGTTTTCGACTTCCAGCAGTGTTTCACCGGGCGTAATGTCATCGTGCTTGGGGTAGATGTCCTCCAGCACGCGGCCTACCATCATGCTGATGACCTCGTCCTTGTTGATATCCTTCACCTCGCGCACGCCTACCAGCTTGCCGTCCTTGAGCACGGTAATCCTGTCGGCCAGTTGGAAGATTTCATCCAACCGGTGGGAAATATAGATTACTGCCACGCCCTCATCGCGCAGTTTGCGCACGATTCCGAACAGCCTGGCCACCTCGCTGTCATCCAGTGCAGCGGTGGGCTCGTCCAATATCAGAATACGCGGTCTGGCCAGCAGGGCACGCGTGATTTCCACACACTGCTGTTCTGCCAGGGGCAGGGTGCCGACCACAGCGTCCGGGTCCAGCCGGTACCCCAGCCGCTCGTTAACGCCCAGAATCTCGCGGCGCATCGTCTTGCGGTCAAGGCATCCGGCCCTTCGGATTTCCCGCGCCAAAAACACGTTTTCCAGCACAGTCAGATTGCCAAGCAGATTGCTTTCCTGATGGACAAAGCCGATGCCCAGTTGCAACGATTCACTGGGACCGGCGATGGTCACCGCCCGTCCATCCAGCTCTATGGAGCCGCTGTCCGGCGTGAGGGTTCCGCCCAGCATATTCATAAGCGTGGATTTTCCCGCACCGTTTTCGCCCACGATAGCGTGCACCTCTCCCTGGCGCAGCATAAAATCCACGCCATCCAGCGCGCGCACGCCGGGAAACTGCTTGGTGATTCCACTCATTTTTAGGTAGTATTCTTGCACTTTAAAGCCTCCACAAATTCCAGCAGATTTAGAAAAGGGCCGTATAAGACGGCCCTTTTCCAAACATGGGACGGAGTATCAGTGGTCGGAAGCCGCGCCGGCGCCGGTCAGACCCTGAGAGCCGTCGTTGCCGTTGCCATAGAGCGCCACGATCTGCTCTTCGCTCATATGCGTCTGGCCCCAGAAGCTGTCGGAGAGGTCATAGCGGACATAATCTTCCACTTCGTCGTTTCCGAAGGTGGGGATCTCCACAACGATATCCTTCTCACCTTCGTAAGTGCCGTTGAGCACCTGAATGCCCAGTTCAGCGGCATAAGCATGCAGCCAGGACGGCAGGGAAACGGCGATGCAGCTCAGGCCCTCGCTCTTGTACTGGCACCAAAGCTTGAGGAAGCCATTGCAGTCCTCGCCCATCATGGGCACCCATTCGCGTCCGGCCTCGGCCCACGCTTCGATTGCGGCACGGGTCATATCTCCGCCGGAGGACCATACCGCATCAATGTCATCATAGGTGGCCAGCAGGTTTTCAACAATGGGCTTAGTGGTAGCATAATCCCAGTCGCCATACTCGCTGGCGATGATTTTTACGTTGGGATACTCAGCCAGCGCCGCTTTTGCGCCTTCCATGCGCAGCACCGCGCTGGAGAGGCCCGCCATGCCATCCAGGCAGATCACGTTGCCTTCGCCGCCGATCTGCTCGCACAGCCACTTCATGCCGATGTAGCCAAAGTCGTAATCCTTTGCTACGACGGACACATGGTAGGCGTCGGTCGCATCGGCAAGCGGAGAGGTGGAGTCCACCACAACGATGCCGGCGTCATAAGCTTCCTCAACCACCGCTGCCACGGATTCGGCAGAGATGGGCTGGAGGATGATCATATCCACGCCCTTGGCGATAAGGTCCTCGATATCGGAAATCTGTTTGTTGACATCATTGTCGGCATTGTAGATGTAGTATTCTTCCACCTGGGAATTGCTTTGCAGGAAGGCCTCCAGTTCGTTAACGCACTGAATGCCATAGGTATTTCCTACCCACACATTGGAAAAGCCGATGGTATACTTCTTTTCTTCAGCTACAGCGCCAGAGAACAGGGACAACACCAGCACCAAAGCCAGGAACACAGCTGCCATTTTCTTCATTGACATGACATCCTCCTTATTATGATATTTGTTTTGCCTCTAGTGAAGGCCATACGTATGAAATTGAGCCGTTGCTCAACTGTTGCCTATACTTTATCATACGTTTTTGACAATATCAAGGCCATTTTAGGTGCAATTTATATCATATGTGGTATCTATGGATGATCATTGACCGCCGGGCCTTCCAGCTCAAAAAACAAAAAGGCGCCTTCCCATCTGTAAAATGCCGGGAAAACGCCCTTTTTCAGCTATGTTTTTTAAAGCCGTATGCTCACTTTGTCAGCTGTTTTTCCGCCGCCTCATAAATCTTCGCCAGCTCCTGTTCCTGTTGAGGTGAAACACGCTTTTCGGCTGTTTGCTTCTCAAAGCCTGACAACAGGTCCTGCGCAGCATCCAGCGCATCGCGGCAGCCTGTCTCTTGCCACTGGGCAAAGCTGGAGCGGTCGAAGATACCTCCTGCACCAATCATGGAGTAAAAATCCAGCGTTTTGTCAGTATTTACGAATCCTCCATGAAGATTCTCCCGGATGTAGGATACAAAGTCTATCTCCTCTTCCTCCTGAGGTTCCTCAAGGCCACCGATCATTTTCTCCAGCTGGTGCATCATTTCCAGATCAACAATAAGCTGCAACGGGCTGAATACCTCGTCTAGTGCAAGGGAACCGATGCAGTAAAAACGCCTTGCCCCGTACAGGCAGCCTGCTGTCATCAGCGATCCGCGTTCAAAGCAGGACTGCGCACCGCAGCGCTTAGCCAGCGTATGCACATTGGTGGATCGGTAGGATACTTCCTCGTCCAGGATCTGTGCATAAAGATCTGCCGCCATCTGTTCCAGCAGGAATTTTTCCGGCGATCCAAAGCTCAATCCCATCGTACGCAAATCAAAGGGCAGGAGGTTAGGACGAATATCAACCCGCAAGCCGGTTATTACATGAAGCAGATAAGCGCAGCCCATCGTTTCCGCCAAATTGACGGCAAAGCCGTCCGTCACGCTCATCGGCGTGGAAATGCCCATTAGCGACATAGCATACACATAGGCAGATTCCAGTTGCCGAGCATGCTTTACGATGGAGTGGACCGAACTTCCCGCAAGTGTCAGCGGAGACGGTGGAAATGCTGGCAGACGCCGCAGGGGCGTGCCCATCACGTCCGCCATGGGAAACAGATAATCGGCCGAAAGGGCAGACGAAGGTTCCGGATCGCCATGGCCGCACCACAGGCAGCTCACCCAGTATTTATGGAGGGACTCAAGCTCGCCTGGCACATCATGCGCGTATCCCGGTGCATTGGCTTCAATGCCGTACCTGTCTGCCACCGCCTGACAAATCTGGGTCTGCCGGATCAGGGTCTGCCGGGTAAAAAAGTCCGTTTCAGTGCCCTCTCCCGCCAGGCGGCTGGCATAGATGCCAATCTTGCCGCTGAGCCGGTCGGAAGGCTTCAGATCGTTTTCTGTGCGCAGGGTTTTCAGATACTCCAAAACCTGGCTTGAAGAAAGCGTTACTCGTCCATTGGCAGGAACGGTCAAACCCGCCTTCTTCGCCTGCTCCTGCAGCGCCTCTTCCGGAAGCGCTATGCCGATTTCCGAAAGCAGGCGCAGTGCCTTGGCAAGGATTTCCTCAGCCCATGCCGGTTCAATCAAAGAGCCTCTGCGTATTTTCATCGTCCATCACCTACAGCTTGCGCCAGGCATCCCGATCCATACATGCCATCAGCTTCGGATGCGCCTGCAACAGGGATGCCGGAACCGCGCCCGATGCCTGTTCCATCAGCACCTTGCGAAGGATAGGCGCCTTATGCTCACCTGTCGCCATAAGGATCATTTCTTCCGATTGCATCAGACGTGGCATTCCGATTGTCATGCCATAAGCGGGGCACTCGGATCCCCCAAAATACTTTCGGCCCACCGATGCCGTTACTCCATCCAGCTTGACTATCTGGCAAGGCGCATCCGTGGGTGCGCCAGGCTCGTTAAATCCCACATGGCCATTCATGCCTATGCCCAGCAACGCAAGCCCGATACCTCCGCAGTCCCTGATCCATGCATCTATCCGTTCACATTCCCGGTCCGGGTTTTCGGCTTTTCCGTTCCACAGGAGCATGTGGTCCTGCGCAATGCCGGAAGGCTCATAAAAGCTGTTGCGCATCACCTGACAGCAGGAACCCTTTGTTTCATAACCAATTCCCGCCCATTCGTCAAGTCCCACATAGCGCACAGAAGAAAGGTCCACCTCACCCCTTCTCTGTTTCTCAACAAGTTTCCCCAGCATTTGAAGCGGTGTGTCACCCGCCGCAAAACACATCAGCGCGCCGGGATGGTTGCGGATATAGCTGGCAATATGCTCCGCCACAGCCTCGGCCAGTGCCATCGGGTTATCTTCAATCCAGATTTTCATCCGTATTACTCCCTTCATTCCTTATGACCGAGGATGCGCAGCGCCTTCATGGGATCGTTGGTCATCAGCACATCCACGCCCATAGCCTGCATACGCAACATTTCTGCCGGATCGTCCACCGTCCAGACATTGATTGCCAGTCCCGCTGCCTTCGCGTCCCTGACCGTTTCTTCCGACAGCATGGTATAGTCCGGGTTGAGAGCGTTCACGCCGCAAGCAGCCGCATAATCCGCCACATTGTAAAAGTCACAGCTATACAAAAGTCCCGTGGGGGTTTCAGGTGAAATCCGTTTTGCACGCACCATGGAAAGATGCCGGAAAGAGGAAAGCAGCACCTTATCCGGCTGATAGTAGCGACGAATTTCCTCAATGACCCGTCTTTCCAGTTCGGGGTAATCCAGCACATAGTTCTTCAGTTCCAGATTCAGTTCGATCCCGCTTTCCCGGCCCAGATTCAGCAAATCGCGCAGTAGTGGAATGCGTTGACCGGCAAACCGCGCATCCTTTCTGCATCCGGCATCTGCGCGCAGCAGCTCATCGTACGTCAGGTCCTGTATCCACCCTTTGCGGTCCGTGGTGCCGTCGATGGTTTCATCATGGCACAGCACCAGCTGGCCATCGCGGCTGAGATGCACATCCGTCTCAATGCCGTCAACCCCCATCTCCACGGCCTTTTTAAAAGCCAGCATCGTATTTTCCGGGTACTGGGCGCTCGCGCCCCTATGGGCATATACCTTCATGCTTCTTCCCCCTATTGTTTGACGGCTCCAACCACCAGTCCCGTGATCAGACGCCGCTGAAAAATCAGATACATGACAATCACCGGGGCCGCAATGATCATGGCGGCCGCAGCTGTAAGCGCAACATCCATGGAATACTTGGTGCGGAACGCATTGAGCCCCAGCGGAACCGTGCGCAGCTTATCGTTGGATATCATAATGGTAGGCAGCATAAAATTGTTCCAGCTGGAAATCAGGTTGAAAATGATAATAGAGATTACAGCCGGTTTGATCATTGGCGTTACGATGGAAAACAGGGTGCGGTATTCTCCTGCGCCATCAATGCGTGCGGATTCCACCAATGAGATGGGAAGCTCGCGCATAAAGCTTTTGATCAGGAACACGGAAAACGCCAGCCACAGGGCAATTTGCGGCAGGATGACGGCTGCATGCGTGTTCATAATGCCCCAGTTTTTCACGTTGTAAAACAGGGGGATCATGATGAGTTCAAACGGAATCAGAAGGCCGAAGATGATGAGGGAGTTGATCAGCTTCTTTCCGTGGAATTTAAGATAACACAGGCTGTAGGAAATCAGCACGGAAAAAAGCACAATGCCGCCTACTGTAAGCGCAGCAATCAGCAGGCTGTTAACAAAATAGGATGAAAACCGCGCGGCACCCCATGCCTCAATATAGTTATCAAAGCGCAGCGCCTGAGGGGCTGCCAGCGGTCCATTCCGGACCAGTTCCTGATTGGTTTTGAGCGAAGTCACCACTACCCACAGAACCGGCAGCAGCGAGTAGGCAGAGAAAAGAGCGACCCACACATAGTCGGACAGACGCGCGTTTTCCGACAGTCCATGCTTCTTCATTTTTCCTCCACCCTTTCTGTGATGTGATTATATATAATGGAGATGGTAAACAAAAGCACGGCCAGCGTAATTGAAATACTTGCCGAAAAGCCCACGCGGTTGCTCTGGATTCCCTCGCTGTAGGCGTAATAGGATAGAATATAGGAATTGTAGCCCGGTCCGCCGCGCGTGGTGATGTAGACCACATCCAGCACTTTGAAAGAGCTGATGATCTGAAGGAGTATGGCCGACAGCATGGTGGAACGAATGCTGGGCAGCGTAATGGAAAAGAACTGTCTGCGGCGGCTGCAGCCATCTATACGGGCCGCTTCATAAAGCGCGGGGTCCACGCCCTGCATAGCAGCGCAGAACACCACGGTATCAAACCCGTAGGCAAGCCATATGTAGATGCCCAGCAGCGACCACATTACCAGCGCTGGATCACCCAACCATGAGGATTTCAGCATTCCCAGCCCTATCGCCTCCAACACGGCATTGATCGGGCCGTTGGTAGGCTCGTAAAGCCAGGTCCAGATCAGACAGGTTACCGTGACAGAGAGAATCTGCGGCATGAAGAATACAAGCTGCCATACATTCGAGCCACGCAGGCTGTGCCTGACAAGAATATTAGCCTGGAAGACGCCGATAACAATGGGCAGCACAGTGCCCAGCACCATCCAGAACAGGTTGTTTTTCAGGGCGATATAGAACATGCTGTCCTTTCCGGTCAGCAGCTCGATATAATTGGCCAGTCCCACCGGCGAGGAATCCATCATTCCATTCCAATCGGTAAAGCTGATCAGGATTGTCTGAATAAAGGGGACCAGCACAAAACCGATAAAAATGCCCATTCCCGGCAGAATCATGGAATATGCGATCAGGTCGCTTCGCAACCCGCCTGCTTTGCTTTGCTGCTTCACGCCGCTTCACCTCTCCGTGCGGCAGGTTCCCGGAATCCCGGGAACCTGCCGGTCATAGACACAATTACTCCTGATTGGCCGCCTGCTCGTATTTGGCGTTCATCTGCTCCCATGCCTGCTCAGGTGTCAGTTCGCCAAGCATTACCTGCTGGGACGTCTTGGTCAGGACATCAAACATGCCGGGCGCAGCATTATCCAGGAAGTAGCCCACCTTCTGATCCGCCATCTTTTCCATAAATTCCGCACGCAACGGGGTGACCGTCAGGCCTTCACTTTCGAACTTGACGCTGGGCGTATAACCCGCCTCATAGAACTGGCCTACGATTTCAGGATCGAAGAACGCTTCTACAAAGTCCGCAAAGAATGCCCGCATGGTCGGGTCGTTGTCATAGTCCTTATTAAGCGCCCAGCTGAAATCAACGGCATTGGTTCCATACTCACCCGGATAGGGGAAGACGCCCGTTTCAATGCCGGTGGCTTCAAAGTCCGCAATGCGCCAGTCGCCATCATAGGCCATGGCAACATCACCCTTGCCATATACGTTTGCAATGTATACAAGGTGGTCAATGCCAAGGACCGTCTTTACATCTCCCAGATAACCCGCGTCACACCAGCGCTTGAGAAGCGCAAAGGCATCAATCCAGGCAGTCTTAACGGATTCAGGGGTGCTTTCCTGGAAGTACCAGGCACGGACATCATCAATTCCAGCCGTATTCATCACGTAGCAATACATGAGCCACAGGATTTGACGGTTGGAAAGGCCGGCGTTGGCCAGCGGCAGATAGTCCGATTCCGCCTTGATCTTAGCCAAAGTAGCCTCCAGCTCTTCAAAGGTGGTGGGAATGCTCAGGCCCAGTTCCGCAAAAATGGCCTTGTTGTAGAAGAAACCGCAGGGGCTCATGGAGAAGGGAATGGAATAATACTTGCCGGGCGTGCGCTGGTTATTGAAAGACAGCGCGCCTTCCAAAGAACGTTCGACAAAATTGTTTTCCTCAACGATATCGGTGATATCGCTGATGTAAGGCAACAGCTCCTGCTGAAGCAGATCGTCCACAGAGAAGATTTCCGGACCGCTTCCGCTGGAAAGCTCCAGCTTGAGCTTAATGCCATGATCGTTGGCGTTGTCATCAACCAGTTCGATATTGGGCCACTTTTCCTTGAGCTTTTGAGCAACATTGGCAAAGATTTCGCGGCGCGCATCATCGGCAAGATGCCCCAACACGCGTACCTCTCTGCTGATATTGTAGTCAATTTCAGCTTCTTCCGCCATGGCGAAGGGGAGCGCGGCCGTCAGCAACACAAGTGCGAGTATGAGAGCAAGTACCTTTTTGACCATGATTGAGACCTCCTTGTTTTTTCTTGTTCTTGCTTATTGCATGCGGTGCTGCTGCGCGTAGAGGTCAAGCGCCCCGGCCGAGGCGCATTGTCCGTGTTCCACGTAGTAGCTGCCACATAGCGAACCCATTTTTGCCGCCTGCCCCACCGGCAGGCCTGCGAGCAGACCGGCGCAAAGGCCGGCATTGAAGTTGTCGCCTCCGCCTGTTGAGATTTTGGGAATTTGCACCACATGGTTTTCAAAACGCCATGACGTGCCTTCTCCAAAGGCACAGGTGTCCTTTAAATGATGAAATACAACAGCGTATCCATCCAGCGCTGCGAGCAGTGCTTCGCCGGTAATTGTTTCCGTATTCAGCAGCGCCTGGCCCAGAGCGTATTTTTCATTTTCGTTCAGGCTTACCACAACCTTGCTTCTCTGGCCGCATAACCGCATCGTACATGCAACCCGCCGCAGCTCGTCGCCGGTTTTGCGCGCGCAATCCGACAAATCGAAGAAGATCCATTCCGGAAAGCCGCGTTTTTCAAATACGTGTTCGATCACCCCTTCCCACAGTTCCTGCGCGTGCGCAAGCTCGCTCCAATTAACAAACGCTGCAAGCGAACACCCTTCGTAAAACGCCTCAACCGCTTTAATCCCCACCTGTGCCTCGACCATCTTCCAATCCAGCGCGTTGACATCCTGATTGAGGGCGCACATCAGCTTGCCATCCTCAAATTCATAGGAAACAGACTGGCCTGGATTGGCAAGTGTGAGCACCTGATCATCCGGGAACGCTTCTTTAAATAATGGATGAATCTGCGGATACCCCACGGTTCCCATCAGGCGCGTATCCACGCCCAGCGCCAGCAGGCCGGCCGCCATGTTGGGCGCGTTTCCGCCGATCCGTTCCATAAGCGGGTCCAGCTCAATTGAAGCGCTTTTTCCGCTTCTGGCAGACACAAACGCGCCAAACTCATCCAGTGTGCGGAAATGCTCCGGATGGTTCCCGATTGTCCCCTTGCGTACCGGGCGCACCAGCATATCAACAAACCCGTCAAAGCCAATGACAACCCGTTTTGAACCAAGATTTTCATGCCAATGGGCAAGTCTGAGGGCAAAATCCTGCAAGGTATTCAGCTCGCTTCCATATAATTTATTAGTTAACTTTATTAAGTAAAACGGTATAAAAAGATGTTGTTCTTATCCTTCAGAAAACAAATCCTGGAGCTTCTGCTCCATAGCCAAAAGTGCCGCGCCCACAATGCTTGGCTCTGGACAGAGCTGCTGCTTGCATACCAGGTGACAACTGCTGAGCCGTCCCAGATACCGGTTAACCGCATCCGTCAAAAGGTTTCCCAGCAGCCGCGTGGTATAGCCTCCCAACACGACGGTATCCAGATCCAGCAGGCTGTTGATATTTGTTATGGCAAGGGCCAGGTAGCCACCTACCTCATCGGCGAGCGCGCAAAGCTCCTTTTGATGGCGTTGGACATCGTCACCCTCTTCCACAATTTGCTTGAGATAAGGATACCTTGCACACAGGGTTTGCAGGCCGATCTTGTCTTCCAGCCAGCCCCGCCGTGCAGGGTCGGTTTCAAAGTTGCGGTCAAAGACCATAAAACCTATCTCACCGCCAAAATTCTGATGTCCGCGGCACAGCTTTCCCTGTATGATCAGCCCGGCACCAAGGCCGGTTCCCAGAGAAACATACAGAAGATCTGTCGCGGCAGCCTGGCCGCTGATAGCATATTCTCCCAATGCTGCGGCATTGGTATCATTTTCGAGGTACAGCGGAAGGCCAAGGCGCTGCGAAAGCCCGGCAAGTATGGGCTTGCAGTCGACATCCTCCAAAATACCCACCGTAGGCGCGGCGGATACCGTCACACGATCCACATCGACGATAGCCGGTACACCCATACCAACTCCGGCAATCCGGCTGTGCGGCACGCCTGACTGACTGATCACCTTTTCTACCAAAGAAAACAGCTGATCATTGACCACCTCTTGAAAGCGCCCCACAACCCGTTCCTGAAAAACCCGCTGAATCCTTCCGCGCAGATCCACCATGCCTGCCCGCAGATAATCGCCTTCATACTCAATGCCAACTGAATAATATGCCGACGGCTCAAAGCGCAGCATCTGCGGCTTTCGGCCAATGGCCGTTACGCCGTCTCCCGCCTCTGAAACAATGCCCTTTTCCAGAAAGTAAGCTGCAATTTTCATAACGGTGGGCATGCTGATGTTAGTGATCCGCGCAATTTCAGAGCGCGAAATAACCTCCTTTTTCTCCATCAGCCGATACACGCTCTGCCGGTTCAACACTTTCAAATCTGTTGCCAGATAGGGTTTCATCGCAGCTTCCTCATTTACTTAATCAACTTTACTAAGTTGGATTATAACAGTCCACATAGACTTTGTCAACCCATAAATAAAAAGAAGCTGTATAATGATCTTCTTTCCTGAACTTACCCAATGCTTGATTTTAGACCGGGAAGATGCTATAATCATCATGTCGTTATCCTTTTTAGTTTGCCAGGAGGGATCTTATGGTGCTGGACAAAACACCCGCCTATGTGCGTGTGTATAATACATTAAGGGGTAGAATTCTGGACGGAGATTATGCTCTGGGTGAACTTTTGCCTCCGGAGCCTGAGTTGGAAAAACAGTTTCTTGTCAGCCGGACAACGGTCAGAAAAGCCGTAGAGCTGCTCTCGCGTGAAGGGTTGGTTGAAGCAAAGCAGGGGCGCGGAACACGGGTGCTGGATTATCATACCACTCAGAACATCAACGAGGTCTCCTCTCTGTCCGAAACTTTGGAACGTAAGGGCTGCAAGGTCTACTGCAAAAACATGTATATCGATACCGTTCCCGCTTCCGCGCGGGTAGCGGGTGAATTGCACATTCAGCCGGGTGATCCGGTTATCCTTATTCAGCGCTTGCAGATTGCCGATGACCTGCCCATTGCCATCTTCAAAAACTATCTGATTCCAGATCTCGTGCCCGGCATCCAAAGTTACTCGGGAAAATTCTCCCGCCTTTACGACTTTCTGGAAGAACAGTACGGGCTTTTGATTGACGCAGCGCGCGACCGTATTTCTGCCCGCTCGGCCACGTTTGAAGAGGCGTCCATGCTCGATGTACCGGTAGGTACGGCGTTGATCTATCTGGTACGTGTATGGTACAGCAGCGGACGCATCGTTGGTTCGGACCACTGCCGTATTCTGGGAAGCCGCTATGAGTTTGAGGTACAGATGACAGGGCGGCGTCCCAAAGCGCAATAACATCATGATCTTTTTGGTCCAGTCTGAATGACTGGGCCTTTTTTATGTCCATTGATAAGGCAAATACGGATAAAAATCAACCCGAAAAGAAATTTTTCACAACTATTGACAGTTAAACATAATGACGTTATAATGTAAATACGATTTGGGATAACGAACGGAGGGACCATTTCATGAATACTGCGGAGATCCTTGAAACTATTCATCGCCGGGTGGATATCAGCGGCGTGCGTGCAGATGTAAGCATGGAGGAACTGCGTAAAATAGCAGCTGCTGCCAAGCATTACCGCTTCGTATGCGCCTTTGCCCTCCCCTGCTTTACGCCCTATCTGCTGAGCTTTCTCAGGGACGAACCGGATATCCATGTGGGTGCTACCATCGGTTTTCCTTCCGGGGCCGATACCACATTTCTCAAGGTAGCCAGCGCCAAGGAGCAAATTGCCATGGGCGTGGATGAACTGGATATGGTCATCAACATTGGCGCTGCCAAAAGCGGCCGTTTCGATCTGGTGGAAAACGATATTCGCGCCGTGGTAGAGGCCGCCGACGGCCGTTATCCGGTGAAAAGCATTCTGGAGGTCGCCTACCTTACGGACGATGAAATCCGGCAAGCAAGCGAGGCGGCCGTACGCGCTGGCGTAACCTACGTCAAAACGGGGACAGGTTGGGCAGGAAAGCCCACAACGGTTGAAACCATTCGCCTGATCAAGAGCACCATCGGAGACGCGGCAAAGATCAAAGCCGCGGGCGGCGTGCGCACGCTGGATACGATGCTGGAGATGATTGACTCCGGATGTGACCGCTTTGGCATCGGCCTGCGCTCCATCATGTCCATCATGAAAGAAGTGGATGCGCGCCTGGGGCGCGAGGATGATTTCTCGCTGGAAAGCTGCGAAAACGATTTGTATTAAGTCTTGCCAAGGAGGCACTAAAGATGGCATATATTCTTTCTTATGATTTGGGAACCGGCGGCACCAAGGCGTCGCTGTATGACGAAAGCGGCCGTTCCCTGGCCAGCACCTTCGTTTCCTGCGACACCTATTATCCGCGTGAGCAGTGGCACGAGCAGCGCCCTGAGGACTGGTGGCGTTCGGTGGTTGAAAGCACGCAGTCGCTACTGAGCAGCGCTCCCGTAAATCGCAACGAGATCGCTTGCCTGGCCGTTTCCGGTCATAGCCTGGGAGTTACACCCGTAGACGCGAAGGGAAATCTGCTTACCGAAACTACGCCTATCTGGTCCGATGGGCGTGCCGGGGTACAGGCGCGCAGGTTTTTTGAAAGCGTAGATGAGCGCACCTGGTATCTCACCACCGGCAACGGCTTTACGGCTGCCAATTATGGCATCTTCAAAATCATGTGGCTTCGGGACGAGCATCCCGATATTTATGAGCGCACAGCGTGCTTCCTGGGCACAAAGGACTATGTCAACCTGCGTATGACCGGCGCGATGGTGACCGATCACAGCTATGCCTCCGGCAGCGGTGTCTACAGCCTGCGCGACCGCCGCTACGTGGAAGAATACATCAACGCCTCCGGCGTGGATGCCGCCAAGCTTCCCCGCATTGTGGAGTCGGCTGAAGTTATCGGTACCCTTACCGAGGAAGCCGCGCAGCTCATGGGTCTTCCCCAGGGCGTGCGTGTGGCCGCCGGCGGCGTGGATAATGCCTGCATGTGTCTGGGTGCAGCCTGCACGCATGATGGCGACAGCTACACCTCTCTGGGTTCCTCGGCATGGATTGCCGTGGCCTCCCATGAGCCGGTGGTTAACGCCGACCGCCGCCCCTATGTCTTTGCGCACTGCATTCCGGGCATGTTTGCCTCAGCCACCAGCATTTTTGCGGCCGGAAACTCCTTCCGCTGGTTCAAAAACACGTTGTTCAGCCATCTTGAAGAACAGGCAAAGCGTGAGGGAACGGATGTGTACGACCTGCTTACAGCCCTGGCCGCCACGGCCCCGGCTGGCAGTCACAAGCTGATCTTCAATCCCAGCCTGGCCGGCGGTTCCGGTCTGGACCGTTCCAGCCACGTGCGTGGCTGCTATACGGGGTTGACGCTGGGTCATACCGCTGCCGATATGGCGCGTGCCACGCTTGAGGGTATCTGCCTGAACCTGCGCCTTGCCATGGATGTGCTGGAGGCGCAGACGCCGCTGTCGGATGAAATGCTCATCGTCGGCGGAGGCGGCAAGAGTCATTTCTGGCGGTCGCTGTTTGCCAGCATCTATGACAAAACCATCATCCAGACCAATGTCGGTCAGGACGCCGGGTCCCTGGGCGCGGCTGCCGTGGCTGCGGTCGCCTGCGGCCTGTGGGATAGTTACGATCGCGTGCGCGACATCCATACCCGTCTGGACGCCATTGCTCCCAATCCTGCCGAGCGCAGCGTCTATGCCGCCATGTTGCCGGTTTTCCAGCGCATCGCCGATCTGCAAAGCGACGTGGGTGACCTGCTCCACGACCTACGTCTGAATCCGCGGATGCGGAAAAAATAGAAACACAACAAGGAGGCACCCATCATGAAAAAACTGCTCGCGATCCTCTTGACGGCCGTTCTCTTGACCGCTTCGGCCGCTGCCGTGGCTGAGGACTTCTACGCCGTCTCCCTGGGCTGGGCCGAGAACGCCTCCGGCCAGCGTCAGAAGACCGGCTTCACCGAGTCCTTTGAAAACTATGGCTGGACCAACTACTCCATCGTGGACGCCAACTATGACCCCGTTGCCCAGACCGATCAGATCCGTGCCTTCATCGCCAAGCAGCCCAAGGCGCTGTTCATCACCCCCTCCGATCCCACCGGCATTGCCGAAGTGGTGCGTGAGGCCTGTGACGCTGGCATCTCCGTGTATCTCTCCGACGGATTTGTTTCCGGCGCAGATGCTGTGAGCACGGTGCTGTTTGACAACTATGCCTGCGGCAAGACCACCATGACCTACCTGCTGGATACTCTCCAGGCCAAGTACGGCACGGAAGAGACCATCAAGATCGGCATGATTGAGCTGCCCTCCAACGAAAGCTGGCATCAGCGTGACCTGGGCGCCCGCGACGTGCTGGAGCTGGAGAAGTACGACAACATCGAAGTTGCCTATCAGTGGTCCTGGGACTCCACCGGCGCTGTGACCCCCTCTGCGACCATCAGCACCTGGCTGGCTGCCGACACGGCCAACGAGCTGCGTGCCATCTGGTGCGCCTGGGACGGCGCGGCCTTTGAGGGCCTGGTGCTCACCGGCGAATCCCGCCCCGAGATCCTCTATACCGGCTGCGACGGCGGCGAGGAGTGCTGGACCTACATGCTCAACTACCCGGATTCCTTCATCATGTCTGCTGGCGAAAACATTTACGACATGCCCCGTTCCCTGGTTGATTACGCTGCCGCCTATAATGAGGGCGAAACCGTGCCGCGCCTGGTGCTCGTGCCCGGCTATGCCGTAACCAGCAAGATGATCCAGGACATCGACAGCGTGCGCGACTACAAGGTTGGAGACAAGACCATGTGGGAGCTGCTCCTGGACTACGACCTGCCCGGCAATGTGGACCTGCTCAACCAGGGCCTGACCGAAAATGGCCTGGAGCCCGCCTGGGTGCCCACCATCTGATGATTCTCATGAAAGCGCGGGAAGCGGGAAACCGCTTCCCCGCATTTTTCCAAGCGGAGGGTATACGATGCGCTACAAGCTCGAAATGAAAGGAATCAACAAGAGCTTTGCGGGAATGCAGGCGCTTTGCGGCGCCAGCCTGACACTTCGGGAGGGGGAAGTCCGCGCGCTGCTTGGCATCAACGGCGCCGGAAAATCCACGATGATCAAGATTCTCTCTGGCGTCTATACCCGTGATGCCGGTGAAATCCTCATCGACGGACAACCCTGTCAAATTCATTCCCCCAAAGACGCTCTGGCCTGCGGCATTTCGGCGGTCTACCAGGACCCCCAGATGATCGAGAGCTACACAGGCTATGAAAACATCTTTCTAGGCAGCGAGGGCCCGTCGCGGTCCGTCTTTTCGCCCATCAATCGGCGCAAGCTGCGCCAGGCGGCGTTGGAACTCGTCAGCCGCTATCCCTTTGAAATCGACGTGGAGAAGCCCGTCTATCTGATGACGCCGGTGGAACGCGAAATTATCGCCATACTGCGTGCGTTGTCCAAAAGCTGCAAAATTCTCATTCTGGACGAGCCGACCTCCATCCTCACCGAAAAGGAAAAATACATTCTCTTTGAATTTGTCCATACACTGAAAAAGCAAGGCGTTTCCATCATCTATATCACCCATCACCTGGATGAGGTGGCGCAGGTATGCGACAGCTTCTCCGTGTTCCGCAACGGCAAGGTTGTCTGCCATGAGGACATCGAAAACGGACAGGTGGACAGCGACTATATCGCCAAGCTGATGTTGGGTGAGCGCCTTTCCCAGCTCTATCCCGACAGGCCCACAGACGTGACGGTATCGCCATGTCTGAGCGTCAATGGCCTTTCGATGGAGGGTAAGTTTGAGGACATCACCTTCGAAGCCCGTCGGGGCGAGATCTATGGTATCTTCGGTCTGGTAGGTTCGGGCATCGACGAGTTGTCCAAGACCCTCTTCGGAGCCATGGCAGAAACCGCTGGCGAAATCGTCAAGGATGGCGAGCGTCTCACGCTGTCCAGCCCCGGTCAGGCCATCCGCAAGGGCATTTTCCTGGTGCCCGGCAACCGCAAGACCGAGGGCTTCCTAAACGGTCTGGAAATTGCCTTCAACATCACCATCGCCCGCCTGGACAAGGCGGCAGGAAAGCTGGGCCTGATCAACCGCCGGCGCGAACAGGCCGACGCCCGCGCGCTGGTGGACAAACTGTCCATCGCCACGCCCAGCCTTGATAAAAAGGTTAACGAGCTTTCCGGTGGCAACCAGCAGAAGGTGGTTGTTGCCAAAGGCCTGTACGCGGGCGCGGATGTATACATCTTTGCCGAACCCACCGTGGGTGTGGACGTGGGCGCAAAATCCGCCATCTACGAGACGATGCGCGGTCTCAGCCGCAACGCTGCCGTCATCATCATCTCCTCTGAACCTGAGGAAGTGCTTGGCAACGCCGACCGGGTGATGGTCGTTTACAAGGGCCATGCAGCCATGGAAAAGGCCGCTGCGGATACCACGCTCAAGGAAATGCTTGTGCATGCCATTTCAAACGGGGAGGTGACGCAGGGATGAAGCGTCTGCTTACGCCCCAGCGCCTGCCTGTGGTGCTGTTCGCGCTTTTGTTCATCGCAGTGCTGGTAACCTTCCAGCTTCTTCAGCCCTCGTTTTTGTCACTGGAAAACATTATCAACATTGCAAAATCCGTTTCCACTACCGTTATGGCCGCGGTTGGCCTGACCTTTGTCATCACCATTAGCCGGTCGGATATTTCCTTCTACATGACCGCCTGCTTCAGCGGCGTATTCATGGCCTGGCTGGTCAGCAAGGGCTGGCATCCTGCATTGGCCGTTGTGGCCGGCCTGGCAAGCGGACTTGCCTGGGGCGGCATCTCCGGTGTTGCGGTGGGCCGCTTTAAGCTGCCGGATATCATCACTACCATTGCCATCGGCTCCATCGGTTTTGGCATGGGGTATATCTTCTCCGACGGCGCCTTCATCATGGAAAACTTCATTGAGTCTCAGGCGCATTACCTTTCCGAGCTGCGCATTCTGGACGTGCCGCTGCCAGTGTACATCATGCTGGTCGTTGTGGTGGCCTGCTACTTCCTGCTGGAACGCAGCAAATTTGGCCGCGGCTTCTATGCCGTAGGCTCAACGGAAAAGACCGCCTATTTGAGCGGTGTGAACGTCAACCGCGTGGTTATTACCGCCTACGTAATCTGCGGCGTATTGGCCTCTCTTGCCGCCATGATCATGACCGCTCGCCAAGGATATGGCAACGTCAAAATTACCATGAGCATCCTCATGCCCTGCTTCACGGCCGTCTACATCGGCATGTCGGTCTTTAAGCGCCCCTGTGTGACTGGAACGTTCCTGGCGCGCTGCTGGTAACGGTGATCTCCACCGGCTTTACCTCCATCAACATTCCTTTCTACTGGTCCAACCTGGTCACCGGCTTTGTGCTCATTGCCGCCATCATGCTTTCCAAGGTGGACCTGCAGGGCGGACGCGCCCGTGCTACGGGAGGTGCTGCCAAATGAAGAAGCGCTCGTTTTCCCTGATGGAACTGTCGCTCGTGGGTGTGCTGGCCCTGATGTTTGTGGTTTTCAGCATTCTCAACGGCTCATCCTTTTATCAGAGCTATAACCTGCTCAACATCTTCAAATCCGCCGGTTCTATGGCACTGATGGTTCTGGGGCTGACCTGGGTAATCGGCGCGGGCGAGATGGACTGTTCCTTCCCCGAAGTGGCCAGCTGCGCCAGCATGATCTTCGCCTGGATGCTGAATCAGCGTTACGATCCCACCCTTTGCCTGGTGGTAAGTCTTCTCAGCGGCGTGGTCTTCGGCCTTCTGACCAGCTTGCTGGTAGTACGCTTCCACTTCCATTCCCTCATCACCACCATTGCCGTTTCCACCATCGCCGGTGCGGTAGCCAACATCATCTACAAGGGCTCTGTGCTCTCCATCAAGGGCCTTAACTCCACGTGGATGTACAAGTTCTTCTCCAAGAGCCCGCTGGGTCTTCCGATGGTATTTGTGGTGGCGCTGGTTCTGTTTGCCCTGGCGTTGCTGGTACAGGAAAAAACACGCTTCGGCCAGTACCTCTATGCCCTTTCTGAAAACCCCCAGGCCGTGAAGGAAAGCGGCGTCAAAAACGGTCTGGTGCGTACCTGCGTGTTTGTGTTCAGCGCCTTCATGGCGGCCTTCGGCGGCATCATCTATGTGCTGACGGTCTATAAGTCCGGCCAGCCCAGCATGGGCACATCCTTCTTCCTCAATGGCTTTACCTGCGTCTTCCTGGGCGCGATGGTGCTGAAGCTGGGTAAAACCCAGGTCGTTGGCACCTTCATCGGCGCGCTGGTACCGGCTACGCTGACCAGCGGTCTGACCATGCAGGGCGCGGGCTTCGCGGTGGGACAGGTTATCAAGGGCCTGCTGCTGATCACGGGCGTAGCCGTGGTGACCATCTATCGCCGCCGCACGATTCCGCGTGGACGCAAGATGAAGTACGAATAAGGAGGGAACCGCATGAACCCGTTTGAATTTTACAATCCTGTCAAGCTCATCTATGGCCCCGGCGAGGTCCGTCGCGTAGGCGAGGAAGCCGCGCGCCATGGACACCATGCGCTGATTGTCAGCTATGCCGATCCCACTTTCTGCGGCGACCTGTTCGAACGCATCCACCAGAGCCTGAAAGATAGCGGCATGGCCTGGACGGACTGCTTTGAGGCCACCGCCAACCCCAAGCTCAGCGAGGCGCGCCGTGCCGTGGCGCTTGGCAAGGAAAAAGGCGTGGACGTGGTCATCGGCGTAGGCGGCGGCTCTGCCATGGATCTGGCGAAGGTCACGGCGGCCGGGATTCTCTATCCCCACGATCTGGAGCGTATGATCCGATTCTCGCACAGCCAGGACACGCAGATTCCGCCCAAAGAGGCGCTTCCCATGGTTATGGTTCCCACGCTGCCCGCAACGGCCAGCGAGATGAACCCCACCGCTGTCATCACCGACGACGCGACGCTCCGTAAAAGCTACGTCTGGGAGCCCAGCTGCCTCTATGCAAAGGCGGCCATTCTCGATCCTGAACTGACCCTCACCTTGCCTGCCTATCAAACGGCCTGTGGCGCGGTGGACGCCATCAGCCATGTGGTGGAGCCCTTCTTCTTTAGCGACGAGGCCACCTATGGCAACATCGACCTGCATGACCACATGCAGATTGGCGTCATCCGTGCCATGTATGAAAATCTGCCCAAGGTGCTGGCCCATCCTGATGATGTGCAGCTTCGCGGCATGATGCAGTTTGCCGCTACCGTAGGGCTCAACGGCTGGCTCACCTGCGGGGTGCAGGGCTGGACCCCCATGCATCAGATGGGCCACGTGCTTTCCTCGCACTTCGGTGCCACGCACGGCGCTACACTTGCATGCATGATGGTCGCGTGGATGCGTCATTTTGCCACGAGGCCGCAAAACGAACGCTTTGTGAAATTTGCCCGCCTGATGTATGGCACGGATGATCTATGCAAAGCTGCTGACGAGCTGGAAGCCTATATCCGCGCGCAGGGCGTGCAGATGCGCATCAGCCAGTTCGGCGTAACTGCTGCGGACATTGAAACGCTCACGCAGGGCGTGGTAGATGTATCCTTCAGCCCGGACGGCACCCTGGCCTCCATCCCGCCCATCACCCGCGAGGAAGCAAAGCATATCTATGAACTGGCGCTGTAAGCGCGCTAAGCCCCCGCCAGGGGGCTTTTTTGAAAGGAGACTTCTTTATGCCATGGACGCAAACCCGCTTTGGCGGACTGGATGCCATGACTTTTCAGCGAGGACGCTGGCGCATCACAGCTGTATACGGAATGGGCCCACGCATCGCCTTTCTGGGCGATGAGGAAAACCTGCTCTACTGGCAGAAGGATGGCATGTCGCGCGGAGACTGGCGCCTTTTGGGCGGCCACCGCGTATGGCTGACCCGGCCCATGGCGGACGAGTCGGAGGATACCTATTTCAGCGACAATGATCCCTGTACAGTGGCATTGGATGGCGATGTTCTCACGCTTAATGCACCCGCTCACTCCGTGCACCGGTTGGAGCGTGGGCTCACCATCGAGCCGCTGGAAGAGGGACGCTTTCGCGTGACCAGCTTTGTAACCAACACCGGCGGTCTGATCTATTCGGGGGGCGTATGGGCGCCCACCTGTGTGGTACCTGATGGACGTGAGCTTCGCATTCCGCTTGGACAGGAAGGTGTAACCTGGGATGTGGTAAAGGTGGTCATCCCCCGTGTATTTGCGGGCAACACCCTTGAGCTGGATGACCCACAGGTTCGCTTTGAAGGCAGCGACCTTGTCGTGCGTCCCACAGGCAAGGTGTGCAAGCGCTGCGCTTGCGCACCGCAGGGGCGTGTGGAGCTGCGCTGGCCCGAGCGCGGGCTTACCTTCGCCAAAACCGTGCAGGTACAGCCCTTCGGTCACTATCCACTGGATGGCTGCAATGTGGCGGTATTCGCAGGCGAGGGCAACTGGATGGCTGAGCTGGAAACCTATGGTCCGGAGAAGCCCATTCTTCCAGGCCAAACAGTCAGGCATGAGGAAATCTGGGAGCTGAAAGCATGAGACGACGGGCGCTGGTGCTGGCTGTGGTTACCACGCTGCTCTGGTCCGGCTCCTACATTGTCAACAAATTCGCCTTTGCACAGGGAATCGGCCCGCTGACTTTGAGTGGCCTTCGTTATACACTTGGCGGGCTGGCGCTAGCGGTCGCGCTTCGGCGCACTTTGGATGGAAAGACACTTTCATGGCGTTTTGGCGTGTTGCAGGGCTTCGTGTGCTACTTTCTGGGACAGGGCATGCAATACATAGCCCAAAGCCAGCTCACCCCTACTCTGGCCAGTCTGATGCTGAACGCAGGCATGGTCCTGTTCATCGTCGCTGCCGACCGCATCCGCCTGCACGAGGCTCCCGGCCGGAGTCTCTATGCCAAAATCGCCTTGCTGGTAGCGGGTATGGCGGCCTATTACGCACCTTTCGGCGGGAAATCCGCCGTCAGCCTGCCGCTCGTCGGAGTGATCAGCGTGGTACTGGCGGCTTTTGGTTCAGCCATGAACGTGGTGTGCAACCGCCGCATGCTCACCTTGGGCGTGGAGCGCCGCTCGCTCACCCTCCGCCCCATGCTGGTCGGCGGCGCCATGATGCTGTGCCTGGGACTGGCGATCGAAACCCTGCCCGTTCCCTCCTGGGAACTGGCACTGTGCGTGGCATATCTGGCCTTCATCAGCGGTGCGCTGGGCTTTGCGCTGTGGGTATACAGTCAGCAGGCGCTGACCGCTGTGGAAAGCGGTGCGATTAACAATGCTATGCTAATTGAAATTGCCATTCTCGATGTGCTTTTCTTTGGCCGGGAGCTTGGTCTATGGCAGTGGGCGGGTATCGCAGCGGTATTTGCCGCCATCACGCTTTTGCAGATCAAGCGAACCCAAAATACATAAGGCTCTTCTTTCTTTTCCAACGACAAAAGGGCATGCTCTCACTGCGAGGGCATGCCCTTGATGCTGCATCAGCCTTAGCAGCACTCTCCCCTATCTTATGGATTGAGCAAATAAATCCCCAGATTCAGGTATCCCGCAAAAGTCACCCACAGCAGATAGGGAATCATTAGATTGCCGGCCACCTTTCGAATCCGCCCAAATTGCAGCGCTGTAATCAGAACAAGAATCCACAGCATTACCAGCCACACGAAGGCGAACAAGTACCATTTCAGATTGAAAAAGATGATCGGCCACAGGAAATTGAACGCCAGTTGAATACCATAGGTCCACAGTGCACGCCGCTTTTCCTCCTGTGGAGCATCCGATACGGATACCAGGTAGGAGGCGATCCCCATCAGGATATACAGCACCGTCCACACTACCGGAAACAGCCACCCGGGAGGCGACAGCGGCGGTTGGTTCAGCGCCGCAAAGGTCTCCATGCTGTTCATGGTCAGAAGTCCTGCCGCTCCCCCTACCACCAGAGGAATGGCGAGGCAAAGGATCAGCCGCTTTTTATCAATCTTCAAGCATTCCACCTCCTGCGGACATTGTATGTGTGCACGTGCTTTCCTATGCTTCGTAGCGCAAAAAACGAAGGAATGCAGCCATTGGCAGCGACTTTTTTCCGGCACCCGTCCGTCAGCCGCGCCTACCCCGCTTTTTCATATCCCCGCGGATAGCGTCCAGACACGCATCGGGAACGGCTCCACATGTCCGAAATGCCGATACGGTTTCGCTCATGGCACGGAAATTGAGCGCCGTCCCCTGGCTGTCGGGCACATAATCTGCTGCGCGGCCGGGATCGATGCCGAACCGCACCGCCGTCTCCACGGCGTCGATGTTGGCGCCCAGAAAGATGAACTCCCAGCCGTACCGTGATTTCTGTCTCTGGATTTTTTCCTTTATCTCTGCGGCGAAATATTCATGGCTGGCGTTTTCTTCGCCGTCGGTGATAATCACAAACAGCACCTTTTCCGCACGGAAGGGTTCTGCCGTATTTTTCTGGGCAGTTGCAATTTTGTGAATCGTTTTGCCTACCGCGTCCAGAAGCGCGGTGGAGCCGCCCACATGGTACTCTTTTGCCGTAATCGGTCTTACGGCACGGATATCGGTGCGGTCGTGCAGCAGCTCATAGCGGTTATCAAAGAGTACCGTTGTGATCCGGCATTCTCCGGCCTGCGCCTTTTGCCTTTCAAGCATGGCGTTGAACCCGCCGATGGTATCCCGCTCCAGCCCCGCCATGGAGCCACTCTTGTCCAGAATGAATACCAGTTCCGTCAAATTGTTTTTCATTGCGCTCACCCTCCTGTTTTCTGGTACGGTTACAGGATAGCGCAGGAGGAGGCAAATTGGGTCGCTTTCAAAGCGACATTAGTTTGAACCCAGCAATGGCAGATCGTATTGAAAAAGGACCTCGTTGATCTGAAAAATATCGTATTGGCCGCTAAGGATGAAATACTCAATGATCACGTCGAACTTCTGGCTATGGGACAGCGCATACCCCGCCCGCTTCAAAAGCTCGTTTGTTTCCGGGAGACTTAGCTGCAAGGCGATGGCCAGCGCCAGCACGGTGCGCTTGCCGGGAAGGTATCCCTTCCCCTTTCGGATTTTGGAAAACAGCTTGCGGTCGATATTGGCCCGCTTATAGACTTCCACATCGGTTTTGCCTTTAGCGTCGATCAGCCTGAGCAGGGCCACATGAAACGGCTCGTCCAGGTTTCCGATCAGCGCATCCAACCCTGCAGGCATGTATGAAGGGGCAGTGGCCATGGGCGGCGGGGCTGCCTCCTCAATCGCCCTGTTTTCAACCTCCAGCAAGATGCGGCGGGGCTGCTCATGCGCAAAGACATAGTTCTCGTCGATATAGCTTTCCACTGCCCCAACCAGCTTTTGGCTGATGGCGAAGGAGGATTTGTCGAAGATCACCAGGTACACGTCCATCTCGTGCTGCATCAGAAACTCCCTGATGGCGGCGGTGGCCACCCGGAGCGCCTCCTCCTTGGGATAGCCGTAGATGCCGCTTGAGATCAGGGGAAAGGCAATACTGGCACACCGGTGCCGTAAGGCGCTCTTGAGCGATTCCAGGTATGCGGAGCGCAGCAGCCGCTCGCTCTGCGCCGCGTCCCAGCTTCGGTAGACCGGTCCCACTGCGTGGATGATGTGCTTGGCGGGAAGGTTGAATCCAGGCGTAAGAGCAGCTTCACCTGTGGAAATGGGTGCCAGCTTGTTGCACGCAGCCTGAAGTGCCTCCGCGCCCGCCGCCTGAAAGATCGCACCGCAAACGCCGCCGCCCATTGCCAGTTCCGTATTGGCGGCATTGACGATGGCGTCCACCTTCATTCGGGTAATATCCTGTCGTACGATGGAAAATGGCATAGCATTGCCTCCTTTTGGGCCTTGGTTTGCAATTCGGCACGTCACGGCCCACATTCGCCGTTTTTGAGCCGACCGAAGGACAGAAGATCACGCCGGCCTTGACTTTTCGTCTGCCTCCGCCTACAATAAGAATTCCTGAGCAACTGTGTATGAAAGGCGGCGTTTTACGATGGGGCAGCCCGTACTTCTTTGCTATAACCTCAAGGATGAAGCCTTTAAAAAAGTCCGGCTGGCGGCCATGCGCTTCAAGATCCGCGTGCGGCCCGTGGCTCCCTCAGAATACGGAGAAACGCTCGCCGCCCTGTGCGGCATGGAGCCGCCCGCAGGCCTGCCTGCGCCCGGCGCCTTTGAGGACGAAATGCTGGTGATGGCCCATCTTTCTTCCCTGCAGGCTTCGCAGTTTCTGCAAGCGCTGCGTCGGCTGGGCGTGCCTCCCATCGCGCTGAAAGCCATGCTCACGCCCACCAACTGCGCTTGGAACTCCCTCACGCTTCACGGCGAGCTCTCCAGCGAGCACGCCGCCCTGGAAGCGGGAAAGCAGGCCGTTCATCCCGCGCCGGACGCCTCCGCCAAGTAAGAATACCTCCCGCTTGCGCCAGCGGCGGGAAACCAACGCGCTCCGTGTGCCGTCAGCACGCGGAGCGTCGTTTTTTATATAAGCAGCCGGGAAAGCATCTCCCGCCTTTACCCCTCCAGCTTTCCCCCATACTGTGCCAGGCAACGCAGCGCACGGTCAGGATAATTGGTGATGATGCGGTCTGCGCCCGCAGCGATCACCCGGCGCAGGTCGTCCTCGTCGTTGACCGTCCAGGGGTTGACCTCCAGTCCCGCTGCGTGTGCCTCCTCGCATTCGCCGCCCGGCACCAGCACCTCGGAGAAGTGCGGATGGAGCGCGTCCATGCCCAGCGACACAGCGTAGTTCCAAGGCTCCACCATGGTACATTCATACAGCAGTCCGCAGCGCAGGCCTTTGTCTAGCTGCTTCATGCGCACCATGCTGTGATGGTTGAAGGAGGAAAAGAGCATCCTCTCCAGCATGCCTGCAGCCGCCGCCTCCTCTACGCAGCGGCGCTCCAGATCAGGATAGTCAATCAGGCTATTTTTAAGCTCCACATTCACGTGAAGCCCCGCCGGTGCCAGCAGCTCCAACACCTCACGGAACGTGGGAATGGTGGCGTTGGCATACTCGGGAAAGGTCTTATTGAAGCGCAGCGCCTTAAGCTCGCGCAGGGTCATCCGCGCGATAAGCCCCTCACCATTGGAGCAGCGGTCCACCGTTTCGTCATGTGCCACCACCAGATAACCGTCCGCCGTGATGTGCACATCCAGCTCCACGCCGTAAGCTCCACGCCGGACCGCCAATTCAAAGGCTTCCAGCGTATTTTCCGGCGCATAGCCGGAAGCGCCGCGGTGGGCGTATATGTATTGCTTCATGTCCGTTCGTTCCTTTCCATATTCGGTCCGGCGCCCGTGGCGGCGCACAGCTGCAAAAGATAAAAATAGCTGGAAAGCCGGTTCAGCGCCAGCACGCAATCCTCATGGCGCAAAAGCGCGCCATCCTGCCAAGCGGCTATGGCAGCCAGCTCTACCTCGCGGCACACGGCGCGCAGGCGATTCATCTGCGCGGCCAGCGCCCCCTGTTCCGGCGCGGGCAGCAGATGGCCTGAAAGCCCGAACGCCTCCGGGTGGTGCGACCCTCTGTGCACCTGCTCCGCATCCATGCCACCCAACCTCCATGGAGGGAGAGGGGCATCCTTCACATCAGCAGCCAGCACCTGCCGTACCAGTTGCAACGCGTCCTGTAAAAGTACGCGCCATGCTTCGTCACACCCAACCATCACCAGCAGAATTTCACTTTCCAGCGTGTCCAGCTTTCCGCGCAAGACGATGCGCGGATGGGTCTTGCAGACCATCTCCCTGCTGTTGAGATGGGTCATGTGTTCCGGTTTCTGCCGCCGGTCCGGCAGGCTTTCCCCGCCCAGCAGCTTAAGGTCCCTGAGATATTGCTCGGCCAGCGGGGTCAGGCGGCAGTCCGCGGGCAGCACAAAGCGCGGGGGCACGCCCCCGGCAAAGCTGTCCCGAAGCTCCTGCTCGGTGATATATCGCATAAGCGAAAGGCTCCTTTCGGTTTAGGCACTCTTGCCTCGCGGCGGTCATTTCTCCTCCATCCATCCAAAATAACGCGCCAGGGCTTGCAGCAGGCGGTCCTTGGTCGCTGCGCGAATCTGTGCCGGTGACATCGGAAAACCCTCCAACGAACCAGCGTACTGCTTCAGCTCCGCGACCCGGCGGTTCTTGAGGTCTTCCTAGCAGGGGTCTTTTCCGCCTGCTCCGCCCGGGCCATTGCCGCCAGCTCGCGCCGCCCGCCCTCGCAGCCGCCGCAGCTGACGCATCCGCCCCGATACCGCTTGCCCGGTCCCACGGACGGGTCCGAGGCCAGCATGCAGAATACCTCCGGCATGGCGCGAGGAATGACATGCGCGCTGAACACCTTGCCCACGCGCTGCGCCGCCGCCGCACCCGCATCCACCGCGGCCTGCACGGCAGCCACCTCGCCCTCAAAGCGCACCATCACCAGCCCGCCGCGCACATAATCCGTGCCCAGCAGGCGCACCTGTGCCGCCTTGAGGCCCGCGTCCGCAGCCTCAATGGCCGATACCAGCCCGATGGTCTCTATCATTCCCAGGGCCGTCACGCTTACCATATGCCGTTTCCTTTCTTCAGGCGATTATTCGCCCGAAAGCGTTTCGATGGGATTGGACGCCACGTCAATCACCGCGCGCGCAAACGCGTCGCACGCCGCCTGGCAGTCCGACTGGCTGCCGGTGAGCAGCGCACCGCCAAAGTTGGTGGGCGACGGCGGACCGTAGAAGGCGCACACCCGCACCTGCGCCGCCTTGAGCGCCTTGTCCAGCGCATACATGCTCTCCAGCGGCGGCGCGATAAGGTACGCCAGCGGCGACCCCTCCGGGATTTCGCAGGCGGCGGAGAGGTAACTGCCCGTGCGGGAAATGCAGTGGGCAAAATACACGATGCTGTCGTCGTCGTTGGCGGAATAGAAGCTGGCCTCCTGCTCGATCATCCGGCGTGCGGCTGCAAGGCCGCTTTCCACCTCCGCAGGCGTTTCACCGGCCAGAATCCCCAGAAATTCGCCTGCCAGCGCCGTGTTAGCGTTGGCCGCACCTGCGTACATGGACTGCGCGTAAGCCACGCTGACGCAAGCCTTTTTCGTGGCCTCATCCAGTGCCGTATAGCCCACGTCGTCGCTGTCGCAGGTGATCAGGCCCAGGGCGTGGACCTCTCCTCCAAGCCCCAGGCGTTCCCGAAGGCTCGCGTCCACGCGCGGAATCAGCCTCATGGCCAACACCCTGGCGGGCATGCGGTCCCCCCGCATCGCGGCCCCTCCCTTCCGTCATTACACCGGCAAGTCAATACCGCTGCGCTTTTTCTCAAGCATCAGCCGGATCAGATCCACGATATGCGCGCCTGCCTCCACCGCGGGCGTTCCGCCCCGGTGGATGTTGGCCAGCACGGTACGGCGGCTTTCCGCCATGCCCACCGTGGGCTTGTAGGCAATATAGGCGCTCATGCTCTCGGCCGTCACCAGCCCCGGACGCTCGCCCAGCAGCACGCATGCCACTTCCGCGGGCAGTCCATCGCCGATCTGGTCCATCGTGGCGACGCGCCCGAAGCGCACGAAGAACGGCTCGTTCACCTTGATACCTGCGCCCTCCAGCCCCTTGCGGATGACGGGCAGAATGTCGGCAGCGTTGGCCTTGACCGCTGAGGACGACAGCCCGTCAGCCACATAGACCACAACCCGGACATCCGGCGCTATGCTCCCCCGGATGCGTTCAAGCGTCCCGGCGTCAAACACACGTCCCTTGTCCGGCCGAGTCAGAAACTCCTCGCGGCTTTCGCAGGTGGTCTGATATACGGGCAAATGCAGGCTTTCCAGCACCTCCGGCGGCACGTCGGAAAACACCGACGCCTGTGCAAAGGCATGGTCCGCCTGAAAGCGCAGCATGGTCTGCGTGCGGTACCGCGCACCTGCCCGGCCCACGCCGATGCGTGCGGGGGTGCGTTCCTTCATGGCCAGGAACGCGGCGGCGTCATGGGCATTTTCCACCAGATACTGACGCCGCAGGTCAATCTGCTCGATATCCTCGATCACGCCGCCCTGCTCCGCCGGCTGTGCAGGTGCATGCGGGGGCGCTTCCACGGAGGAAACGTCAAGCTCCCCGACGTTGAGCCGCTTGAGAAGCTGCTCCACCATTTCCCGGACTTCCTGTTCGGTCATGCTGTTCATCCTCCCTTCGCCGGTTCAGAGGAACACGGAGGCGTCGCCCGCGTTCGGACCGAGCCGTCCGTCCCGCCAGAAGCCCCACCGCTCCAGCCACCTGGCGAAGGGCGCAATGGGCGCAAGGCCCAGCGCTTCACGCACGGCAGCCACGTCATGGTAGCCAGTGGACTGGTAGTTGAGCATTACATCATCGGCGTGGGGAACACCCATGAAGTAGTTGCATCCGGCCGAGGCCAGCAGCACAGCCAGATTTTCGTTGTCGTTCTGGTCAGCGCGCATGTGGTTGGTATAGCAGCAGTCACACCCCATGGGCAGTCCGTGCAGCTTGCCCATGAAATGGTCCTCCAGCCCCGCGCGAATGAACTGCCGGCTGTCATAGAGGTATTCCGGGCCGATGAAGCCGACCACGGTGTTGACCAAAAACGGCGCGTAATGCCTTGCAAAGCCATAGCAGCGCGATTCCATCGTCAGCTGATCCCAGCCGTTATGGGCGTCGGAGGACAATTCGCTCCCCTGGCCCGTTTCAAAATAGAGCTGGTTGGGTCCATGAGAGGTACCCTCGCGCGCCATCATGTCCTTGGCCTCGGCGATCAGTTTCGCGCTAATACCGAAGGCCGCGTTGCCCTTTTCCGAACCCGCGATGCTCTGGAACATCAAATCGCAGGGCGCGCCGTTTCTGACGGCCTCCATCTGCGTGGTCACGTGGGCGAGCACGCAGATCTGGGTGGGAATTTCGTAGCGCCGCTTGAGTTCGTCAAAGCGGGTGAGGATGGCCTGCACGCTGGCAGTGGAGGCATCCACAGGGTTGAGGCCGATCACCGCGTCGCCCATGCCAAAGGACAGGCCCTCCAGCACGCTCGCCGTGATTCCCTCTACATCATCCACGGGGTGGTTGGGCTGAAGCCTGGCCGAAAGGGTGCCAGGCTCGCCAATGGTGGTGACGCAGGTAGCCTTCACCCACATGCGCGCGGCGGCATAGATCAGGTCTAGATTGGACATCAGTTTGCATACTGAGGCAATGACCTCGCTGGACAGTCCTCGGCCCATGCGCGTCAGCTCCTCCGGCGGCGCAGAGAGAATCCGCTCCCGAAGCTCCCCGATGGTCATGTCCTGATACGCCCGGTAGATGGGCTGATTCAGGCCATCCAGAATCAGCCGGGTCACCTCGTCCTGCTCATAAGGCACGGCAGGGTGCTCGCAGATTTCCTTCACGGTCAGCTCGCTCAGAACAATGCGCGCGGCCACACGCTCCTGAGGCGTCTGCGCCGCCACACCGCAAAGCTGGTCGCCCGATTTTTCCTCGTTGGCCTTTCCCATCACTTCCCGCACATCGCGGAAGGAATAGGTATGGCCGCCCAGACATACGCTTAGCCGCAAAGCCCTTACCTCCCCGCTGCAAATGCCAGCGTTTTTACAATTACCGGAATCACCCTGCCGCCTGAAAGCGGCGCGCCGATATCCACCGTATCGCCATAGGTGAGCGAAATCCCGTCCATACACAAAAACGGCGTATTCTCGGGCCATGCGCGCATCAGCGCTTGCCCCAGCGCCTTGGCCATATCCTCCCGCAGAATCACAACCTTGGGCCAGTGCGGGGCCATCGCCCGCGCAAGGGCCTGCGCAGCCTGCTCCACCAGCTCATAGGAAGGCGCCTGCACGCCGTCCATGCAGATGGCGCATTCGCCGTCGAAGATGCGGTATTGCTCTCTCACTGCCGCCTCCAGTCCCGCCAGGTCCTCAGGGCCGGCAAAGGGCACCTTGCCCGTGGGCAGGGACGGCAGTGGAAAGGACATCCTCTGATAGCAGATGGTGCTGCCCGACACAGCCACGCTGTACGCACCCGCGCCGATGACCGTGGCGTAGCTGCGCTCCGCGGGCCGCGCCACCCGCCCGGCTGCAAAAAACCGCGAGGTCGCCACCGCGCGGCCCAATGCTGCGCCCAGGTCGTGAAAGCGCGCGGTATCCGCATCCGTTCCATAGATGCATTCCGACACTCCGCCGGAAAAGGTATAAATGTCTGACAGGCCGATGTCCGGCAAGCAAGCCTCCACGCACAGCGCGTCGTGCAGGGGCGTGCGCGGCCTAAGCCCTGCCGCTTCTTCCAGCACCTCCGCCATGCGCCGTGCCAGGCGGTCCGTCTCTTCACCGGTCAGGCGGGTTCCCTCCGCCAGCGGCACGCCCGCGTCGCGTGCAATGCGCCGCATTGCCGGGGAAAAGGAATGAACTGTGCTGTCATCTTCTTCAAAGCGCAAAAGCCTTCCGCCGATGTCCAGACAGCCGTTGGCGATGGGCTCACCCCGCTCAAACACCGCCATATTGGCCGTGCCTCCACCGATATCCAGATTCATCACCCGCTTGCCGCTGGTGCGCGAAAGCTCCGCCGCCCCTGAACCCCGGCCCGCAAGGATGCTTTCCAGCGCCGGGCCGGCCGTAGCCACCACGAAATCTCCTGCCAGGCGGGAAAGGGCCTGTGCCACGGCCCGTGCGTTCTGCTTTCGCGCTGTTTCGCCAGTAATGATGACTGCTCCCAGGCGGATCTGCTCCGGGCGGATGCCCGCCGCGGCATAGTCCTCACTTACGATGCGTTCAACGCCTTCAGCATCGATGGTATCAGCCGATTTCAGAGGGGTCAGGCGAAGGGGAGCGTGGTAGAGCACGCGTTTTTCCGTAATCTGAATGCGCGGCACTGAAAATGCCGAGGCCGTGTTGGACAGCGTAATGGAGCTGAACACACACTGCGTAGTTGAGGTACCGATGTCTATACCTACGCTCAAGAGCCGTTCCTCACGCATGCATCGCTGCCCCCGTTTTTTTGCTTCTGAATACCTGTTTAATTCATTGTATATGGCGCGGCTTTAATTGTCAACCATTTTTCACCATGGCTGCAGTTTCCAAAAATATGGCTTTTTCCGGCTTGACATCCTCTGTGCTTCCATTTATAATGACAATATGTTCTATACGTTCGTTGCATAAGTTGTTTAGTAAACGTTTTGTTGCTGTTCAGCACTAAATTTGGCGAGTTTTTATGAAATCAACGGAAAGGGATTTTTCTTAGTTTTTACCTTTCCTTTATCTTCGTATCATTTCAAACAGGTATACTGTTTGAGATTGTGATGGACCCAATCCAAACCAAACATGAAGGAGGAACCCGATCATGAAGAAAATCCTGTGCCTCATCCTGTGCCTGACCATGCTGCTTGGCTGCACATCCGCTCTGGCTGACGAGGCCGCAGCGGCTGCCGCCGCGGAAGCCGCCGCTACGATGACCGTGGAAGAACTGGTAGCCGCCGCCCAGGGCGAAGGGCAGCTGTTCTCCGTGGGCATGCCCGACGAATGGGCCAACTGGAAATCCCTGTGGGCCTACATCACCGACACCTATGGCATCAAGCATTCTGATACCGACATGTCCTCTGCCGAGGAGCTGGCCCGCTTTGAGCTGCAAGGCAAGGCCGATGCCGACATCGGCGATATCGGCATCAGCATGACCGGCGTAGCCATGGAAAAGGACCTGCTTCTGCCCTACAAGCCCAGCACGTGGGATTCCATTCCCGACTATGCCAAGGAAGAAAACGGCAAGTGGATCATGGCCTACACCTGCACCACCGCCTTCATGACTGACCTGGACAACGTTGAAAAGGCTCCCACCACCTGGGCCGAGCTGCTCGAAGGCGACTACAAGGTCTGGATCGGCGACATCGAAAAGGCTGCCCAGGCATATGTGGGCGTGCTGGCCTGCGCCGTAGCCTATGGCGGCGACGAGACCAACCTGGAGCCCGCAATGGACTTCTTTGCTGAGCTGGCCAAGCAGGGCCGCCTGATCACCTCCAACCCCTACGTGGAGAACATTGAGAAGGGCGAAGTCGGCGTCGCCGTGGTGTGGGACTTCAACGCGCTGGGCTATGCCGAGACGATCTATGAATCCCAGGGCGAGGACAACGGCCGCTTTGCCATCACCATCCCGCAGGACGGCGCGGCTGCTTCCGGGTATGCCAACATCATCAACAAGTATGCCAACAACCCCTACGCCGCCATGCTGGCCCGTGAGATCATGCTGTCCGACGTGGGCCAGGAGTTCCTGGCGCTGGGCCATGCCAAGCCCATCCGCACGGACGTGAACTTCAGCGAGGAAGCCAAAGCCGCTATCCTGGACAACAGCCTCTACGAGAATGTGTACCAGGTAAAGGATTGGGCCGTGTTCGATGCGACCGTGGCCGAGCTGCCTGAACTGTGGGCTGAGAACGTTGCCATCTACATGAACTGACACAAAGCACCAAGCTGCCCGCCGGCGTGCCCAGGCTTGCCGGCGGGTTTATCGCTATGAGATGAAGGCGGGACCCGTACCGCTTCGGTTGCGGGTCCTCCTCTTTCTGGCTGATGCATGCGGCCCTGCCGGCGGCGCAGGCAGGGCAAGGGCTTGACTGGCGCAAAGCGCCATCCTCACATCGGAAGGGGGCTACCCGCTTGAAAAAGAAGCGGAAGCTTAACGGCTTTTATCTATCCACGATGAGCATCTTTCTGCTGTTCATTCTGGCGTTCATGGCGCTGCCGGTTATCAAGCTGGTTTCATCGGCGCTTACAGCCCAGGATACACAAACCTTCTCCTTTGAAAACTTTGAAAAAATCTTTACCAGCGCCTATTATGCGCAGAGCTTTGGCAACAGCCTGAAGCTGTCGCTGCAATGCAGCATTTACGGAATCATCATTGCGCTGTTCTGTTCCTATGCCATCACCCGCTTCGTGTCCGAACGCACGCAGAATAACCTGCTGGTCATCGTCAACATGACGTCCAACTTTGCGGGTCTCCCGCTGGGCTTCGCCCTGACCCTGATGCTCGGCACCACGGGCGTTTTCGTCATCCTGCTGCAGAGGATGGGCATCGACATCACCGAGAACTTCTCCATCTATTCCGTGCAGGGCCTGGTCATTGCCTATACGTATTTCCAGGTTCCGCTGGGCATCATGCTGCTCTACCCCATCTACCGCGGCATCCGGGATGACTGGAAGGAAGCTGCCTCCATCCTGGGCGCTTCCAACGTGCAGTTCTGGCTGCGCATCGGTATTCCGGCTATTCTGCCCAGCATCCTGTCCACCTTTACGGTGCTCTTTGCCAACGCCATGGGCGCCTATGCTACCGCCTATTATCTGGTATCGTCCAGCTACAATATCGTACCCATCCGCATCAGCGCTCTTATGAGCGGCGACGTGCGCACCAAGCCGGAGCTGGGCAGCGCCCTGGCCGTAACGCTGGCGCTGGTGCTGATCGTGGCCATGCTGCTCAATGACTGGGCGTCCCGCGTGGCCGGCAGAAGGGGGCTGAAATCATGAAAAGCAAAACCGGAATTGGCCCCAAGGTAATCGTGGGTATCCTGATGGTCTATCTGTTTTTGCCCTTCTTTATCACACTGGTCTATTCGCTGACCGACATGTGGAACATCACCGTGCTGCCAGAAAGCTATACGCTGAAATTCTACGTTGAAATGTTCACCTCCGAGCGCTTCTGGATGGCCATTGGCCGCAGCATCTTCATCAGCACCGTCAGCGTGGCGCTGGCCGTGCTGGTCATGACGCCGGTGGTGTTTGCCATTGCTGCATTTTCGCCCAAGCTGGAAAGTGCGATGAAGATCATCACGCTCCTCCCCTATGCCATTCCCGGCGTCATCAGCGCAGCCGCGCTGCTGCGGGCCTATGGCGGCACCGACCTTCCCATGGTGCTGGTGCTGGCGGGCGCATACTTCGTACTGGTAATGCCGCTGGTATATTCCGGCATCAACAACGCGATGCATGCCATTGACATCGTACCTGTCACGGAGGCGGCGCGCGTGCTTGGTGCCTCCACATGGACGACCTTTTTGCGCATCATCGTGCCAGGCATTGCCCCGGGTATCCTGGTCAGCACGCTTCTGAGCTTCTCGACGCTGTTTGGCGAATTCGTGGTCGCCAATCTGCTGATCGGCGGCAGCTTTGAAACGGTACAGATCTATCTGTACCTTATCATGAAGCAGACGGGTCATCTCTCCAGCGCCGTGGTGGTCATCTATGTGTTTATCATGACTGTCATCTGTGCGGCGGTGATGAAGCTGTCCAGCGGCAAGAAGGAAAACAAGCAGCTGAAGGAGGAGAAGCCATGAGCTCCTATATTGAAATTCGCAACGTAGTCAAGAGTTTCGGAAACAATACGGTTTTGAAGCATATCAATCTGGACGTCAACGAGGGCGAAATGGTGACGCTGCTGGGCCCCTCCGGCTGCGGCAAGTCCACCCTGCTGCGCGCCATCGCCGGCCTCAACGATGTGGATGAGGGCAGCGTATTCATCGACGGCAAGGACGTGACCAACGTAGACGTGCGTCAGCGTCAGGTGGGTATGGTGTTCCAAAGTTATGCGCTATTTCCCAATATGACGGCGGCGCAGAACGTGGCCTTCGGCCTGTCGATCAAAAAGCTGCCCAAGGAGGAAATCCGCAAAAAGGTGGCAGCCATGATGGCGCTGGTGGGTCTGGAAGGCAAGGAAAGCCACCGTCCCAGCCAGCTTTCCGGCGGACAGCAGCAACGTGTGGCCCTCGCCCGTGCTCTGGTAATGGAGCCCAAGGTACTCCTGCTGGACGAGCCGCTCTCCGCCCTGGATGCGCAGATCCGCCAGAACCTGCGCGTGCAGATTCGTGAAATTCAGCAGGACATGCATATCACCGCCATTTTCGTCACCCATGATCAGGAAGAGGCCATGGCGATCTCTGACCGCGTGTGCGTAATGCACGGCGGCATCATCGCCCAGCAAGGCGCGCCGGAGGAGCTTTACAAACAGCCCAAGACAGAATTTGTCGCCCGCTTCATCGGCCACTACAACGTGTATGATCCCCAGCAGGCAACCAGCCTTTTGAACATCCCCGCCGAAACGGGGTGCAAGGTGGTCGCCATCCGTCCTGAAGCCTTCACGCTGGAAGGCGGCGAGGGCAAGCTGCGTCTGAATGGCAAGGTAGTGCGCAGTTCTATGCTGGGCAGCGTGACCCGCTACCAGATCGAATGTGGCACCATCCCCGTCAATCTGGAGCTGCTCAACCATGATACGCGCCGCCTGAACATCGGCGAAACCGTTGATTTCTATATCAACAACAAAAACGTGCTGCGCATTCACGAATAAGCCGGTATCCAGCGGAGCCGATATGCGGCCTGTGTGAAATCACACAGGCCGCTCAGTGTGTCGAAAAAGCTCGCCTGCGGCGATCTTTTCCGCCAGGTTTGCGCCGTCCGCCTACTCCGCCTTCGGCTGAGCCGGGCGGCGGACGGCGTAAGGAAACCTTGCTACGCAAGGCATCCGAA
>JAEYCB010000005.1 GCA_023404345.1 Bacillota bacterium | reverse complement strand
TGGGGCAACAAGAAGTACATGAACATGAAGCACTTGGAGGCGGCTCTGGAAGACGTCTCTATTGCTGGCTGACCTCATTCAGCCGGAGTCTGCAAACCGATTTTGCGCATAACTCTTGACAGTACCTCATTTTATGGGCCTGCGGGCATTTTTTGTTTAGATTCTCCTGTGTAATGGTGCAACCCCGACATGGCGTACCTACTGTCGGATAGGACAGAAGAGAGCGTTGAAACTCTGAGTTTCAATGCTCTCTTTGTTTATAATCGCACAAGTTTATCCAGAGCATTCCCGTCCATAGGACGAATGGTTTTGCTTCAGGGAAGCTGCCTCGTTCAGAAGATGAAACGGCCAGAACTAGCGAATAGCCAACAGGCAAATCCTATGCTTTTTCGAATCATGGTCCACTGTGATTTTGGAAAAACCGACTTCGGTGAGAAACGCAGTTAGCTGCGCTTTGTTGAATATCCGTAGTCCATCAATAGCGGATAACCACCTGTCATCGTGGGAATTCATCCCGTCCGATTCGTTTACGATCAGGAAGGTCCCGCCTGGTTTCAAGATACGATATACCTCCCGAAAACTTTTGGTTGGACCAGGCCAAAAGTATACTGTTTCGAAAGCCGTCACCAGATCAAACTGCTCATTATCAAACGGAAGCTGGGACACATTTCCCTGTATGACACGGCAGCGTCCCTTTTTCATATCCTTCCGGTTAAACTGCTTTGTCTTTTCTATGGAAATTTCCGAATAATCGAGTGCAGTTACTTTTGCAGAGGGATATCGCTGCAAAAGTTCCCTGACATTCCGCCCGCCGCCGCAGCCCAGCTCAGCAATCTCATTAAGGTCTGTCTTGGGCAGATGCCTCATGCCCCAATCTGCAACGGAAGCATGGAAATGGTTCATACTGTTGACCATCCACTTTCCTAACAAGCCTTTTGGCTTGCGGGTGCTGTTAAGAAACAGTTTCAAAATTTCCATAGCTTCCTCCGAAAGTCGTAGTATTTATTAGCTATAACTAACCATGCTTACTATACATCAGCTCTGCAAGAAAAGCAACCGAAATTTTCAGCTTCTCTATTTTGCAATACCTATATATTTAGATTGAATAAATAATCCAAAAAAGCAAAGGTTTCATAATAAAATAAATAAATACCTGATTATACTTTTTTGTCCTCTTTTTTAGCGGATGATACAGGTGGAAAGCAAGCCTCTTTTAATTGGAAGTTTTCAGACAAATCCTGTTCAAATGCCTGTAAGTCCTTGGTATTGCCTAGCTTTTCAAAAGGTTATGTATGCCATTTGCATCATGCAAAAAGCCCACACAGGACTTTTGAATACTGTGTAGGCTTAGACTGCTGATTTTACTTTGTCAATGACCTGCGTCCTGCGCTTGCCTTCGTTGCTGTCTGGCCGGAATTCAGCAAAAGAACCGTTTTTCCAAAGCCGCTCTACCGTGCCCGGTAAACTCCCAGCCGGCACAACTCCTCCTCGGAGGGCACGTTGATGAGTACCGCTTTCAGCGGACCGAAGTATACAAACAGGCTGCCTGCCGCCGCTGCGTGGGCGTGCCCCTCATGGAGTACGCACGCTAGGTCAGCCGCGTCCCGCGCGCCGCCGCAGGCAACCAGCGGCACGGTCAACCCCTCCGCTACGGTTTTGACCAGCTTCAGGTCATACCCCTGCATCATGCCGTCGCGATCCACGGCATTAAGCAGCACCTCGCCGGCGCCCAGCGCCTGCGCGCGCTGAGCCAGCGCCAGCGGCGTTTCGCCCGTAGAACGGGTGCCACCGGCCACCACGCAGCGGTAACGCCGGAGGCGGTCGAGCTTGACATCAATGGACGCCACCACGCTCTGCGACCCGAAGCGGTCCGCTAGCTCGCGCACCAGCTCCGGCCGGTCGATGAGGGCGGTGTTGAGAATCACCTTTTCAAACCCGATATGAAACAACCGGGCCGCCTGCTCCATCGTGGTCACGCCACCGCCGTAGGACAGCGGCATAAAAGCTTCGGAGGCGATATCTTCCAGCAGGTCAAAGTCCGGCCCACGCCCCTCGCGGCTGGCCTGGATGTCCTGCACGCACAGCTCGTCTACGCATTTTTCACTAAAGATCTTGACGGCGTTGATCGGGTCACCCAGATAGTTGGGGTCCTTGAAACGGACGGTCTTGACCAGTCCGCCATCGGAAAGGAGCAGACAGGGAATCAGCCTCGGACGGTGATACATCCTAAGCCTCCTTTACGAAATTGCGAATCAGACACATGCCGAATCGGTGGCTTTTCTCAGGGTGAAACTGCGTACCCCAGACGCTTCCCCGGCGCACGGCGGCGGGGAAGGGGTAGCCATAGTCGCAGGTCATCAGCACGTCGGCGGGATCGTCGCATACGGCGTGGTAGCTGTGCACGAAGTAAAAACGCGGCTCCGCCTCCAGCCCCGTCACCAGAGGGTCATCCGGACGCTCCACGGTCACGTAGTCCCAACCCATATGGGGCACCTTCAATTCCGGCTGATTTTCCAGCCGAAAACGTTTGAGGTCGAAGGGCAGATAGCCCAGGCCCGCGCCCGGCCCTTCCTCGCTCCGGCGGCCCAGCATCTGCATCCCAAGGCAAATGCCCAAAAGCGGCATGCCGCCAGCCACCGCGCGGTCCAGCGCCCGGCGCATGCCGCTCTGCTCCAGCAGCGCCATGCCCGCATCAAAACGCCCCACACCCGGCAGAATCAACCGACTGCAGCGGCTCAGCTCCTCTGCGGTCCTGACTGGGGCGCCCTCTGTGCCCACCTTTTTGATCATGTTTAGGATGGAGCCGATGTTGCCGATTCCGTAGTCCATCACGCCCGTCATGACGACGCCTGCCTTTCGTTCCCAGCATCCGGCAAAACAATAGCATGTTGGTTCTGAAATGTCAACGCTGCCCCTTTTGTTACAACGCGCCCGTACGGAAACGCTCGATCAGCTCCAGGGCGATGCTCACCGTATGCCCCTGCGGCTCCAGCTCATCCCGGTGGAACCAGCGGGCCTCGGACAACTCGCTCTCCTGCAGACAGATATCCCCGTCCAGCGCCTCGGCCTGAAAGGCGAACATCAGCGACCCGCTCACGCCCCAGGGCTGATCTCCTAGGTAGCGCAGTGCGCCCAGCCGCAGGCCCACCTCCTCCATTACCTCGCGGCGTACGGCGTGCTCCAGCGTCTCGCCCACCTCCACATAGCCGGAGATCAGCGAGTGATGGCGGAAGGTGCTGCGCACGCTGCGCGCCAGCAGGATGCTGTCTCCCCGGGTGATGGCCACGATCACCGCTGGGGCGATGGTCGGGTAGACCACCAGCCCGCAGCGCTCGCAGCGCAGGGCACGTTCTGTGCCATCGGGCACGAGTGGATGAGCGCAGCGCCCACAGAAACGATTTCGTCCGTACCAGGCCCACAGGTGCCAGCAGGACACCAGCAGCCCTGCCTCGGCGTAGGGCAGGCTGCGGAAGATATGTAGCGGATAATACCGAAGCCCTGGGCGCTCGGGCACACGCCCGTCCTGGAACGGATGCGGGCAGAAGAGGGCAAAGCGGTCCGTGTGCGCGAGTTCGAAGGGTTCCATTCCCTCCGGCAGGGGCTGCACCTGTACCCAAGTGGGGATGGCGGGCGCGCCGTCGGACGTACTGGCAAGAAGCACACGTCCTTCGTCAAAGCAAAGAAAGAGGCTGTCGTCCCGCACAGCCAGGTGATCCGGCTGAATGGAAAAAGTGGGCTCTCCCAAAATCATGGCACATGACCTCCCTCGGCAGAAAATGCCCTTTCATCTTAGCGCGTTTTGCTGCTTTGTCAATGCTTTTGCTTGCCAAGGCGGCGGCGGTGTGCTATGCTAAGAAAGGTGGAATTTTGAACGTAAAAGGGGTGGAGGCCATGCGCAAAGCCCTGCTGAAGTGGCGGCATTTTCTGCCGTGGACGCTGCTTTTATGCCTCGCGGCGGGCTGCCTGATGGCTGCATACACGTGGGTGTATGAGCCTGACCGCTACCAGGCGGTCTATACGTTCTACGCCGCGCCGGAGGAGGCGCCCTCCCAGAAGGCTCCGCTGGAAGCGGCGCGTATGCTCGCGCGCGACTGCCATGCCCTCACCCGCACTGACGGATTCCGCCAGACGGTGCTATCCTATACCGTCAGCGATGGCCAAACCCGCGTGGGCGTGCGCGGCATCGACGGCACCCACATGCTGGAGGTCGTGGCCATTGGGCCTGACCCGGTGTATACGGCCAGTCTGGCTGACGCCATCGGACGCGAGCTGGTCGCTCGCGTGCAGGACGAGCTGGGGGCTGTGGAGGCGCACGAGGTTGCCCCGGCGGAGATTCCCGCCCTTCCCTGCGGACCTGACCGCCCCATGAAGGTGGTTTGGACGCTGCTGGCCGCCTTTGCCGTGGGCTCGCTGGCAGGGTGCCTGCTGGGCTCGGACCGCCAGCTTCTGCACTTTGATGACGCTGAGACCCGTTGCCTCGCCGCACCGCGCATGGGCGCGCTGGCGGATTGCCGCCGGGAGGTCCGGCGGTTTATGGCCGATGGAAAAAAACAGCGCGGCGGCATGCTTTTGGACCAGGTAGACCGTTTGATCAGGGAGAATGTGCGCGAATTTGCGCTCAAGCTGCGAAACGGCCTGTGTGCCAGCGGACAGAGCGTCGCGGTGATCGCCGGGATGGATCAGGAAGGCGATCAGGCGGTGCTCACAGCGCTTTTGTGCGGCGAGCTGGCGCGGCAGGGCTTCAGCGTGCTGGCCGTCGATATGGACGCGGGCCACGCGCGCCTTTCCGCGCTGCTGGGGGTGCGGCCGCAGGCCTGCCTGTCGGAATACCTGTTTGGGCAGGTGTCGCTGCTGGATGTGATCGTCAAAACTCCAGAGCGAAACCTGGCCTTCATCGAGGGCCTGCCACCAGAAGGCGCAGTGGCGGATGTGGCCGCCACGCCCGCGTTCCGCTCCTTCCTCAAGAGCGCAAAAAGCCGTTTCGATTTTGTGATTTTTAACGCGGCCCCGGCCGGGGCTTGCGCCGACGCGGGCATGCTGGGCACGCTGGAGGGCCTCACGGTGTTGGCTGCCAGAGATGGCGCTTTTACCGCCGTTGAGCTCAACGCCGTGATGACCAACCTGGCCGAGGACGTCCGCCAGCTCAAAGGCGTGGTGTTCACCATGGCGCGCCGCGCTCGCTTTGATGTGCCCGGCTGACCGGGCTGACCAAGGAGGAACCTGCAATGGATCTGCTGAAAACAATTCTGGTGTATATGTCGATGGTCGTGGCTGCCTCGGTGCAGAACGCGCCGGACCCCGGCACCATGCCCGCCTATGACGAGCCTACGCCCACGCCTTATGTGCAGGCGGCGCCGACTCCCGCTCCTACGCCCGCCGCCACGCCCAAGCCCACCCCTGTGCCCACCATCGATATCACCCCCAACCCCGAATATAGCACGCTGCAGGTGGGCGACAAGGGCGACGAGGTGCGCCGGCTCCAGGAGGAACTGGCCAGGTACGGTTATTACGAGGGCGATATTGACGGTGTCTACGGCAATCAGACCCGCCGCGCTGTGGAGCAGTTCCAGTATCAGCACGGTCTTAGCTCCGACGGCATGGCTGGGCGCGTTACGCTGACCGTGCTGTACGAGAGCAATCAGGTGCGTATGTCCCCCTCGGCGGTTACGCCTGCGCCTTCCGCCACCTCCGGCCTGAGCGTGGCCCTCACCGAAACGCCCGCTAGCGCCACGCCTGCTGCTGCCACCGATACGCCGCAGCCCTCGGCCACGCCTGCCGTGACTGCGACCGCCACACCCGCCGCACCGACCGCGACGCCATCTCCCACCGTTGCGCCGACTTCCACACCGGAACCCTCGTTCGAGGCCATGACGGGCTATGGCATTCGTCTGTCCAATGCTGCGGAGGTATTGACCGTCACGGCGGAGGACGAGGAGGAAGCGCCGCTCCTTCCCTGCCGGAAGGGAGAGGAGGTCTACCTGCCGCTGATCGAGATCCTCCACGCGGCCGGGATCAATGTGATCGCCTCCGAGTCGGTTGAGGCGGACGAGTACGCTTTTGCCGTGAACGACGATATCATCCGCATCGCCTTTACTCACGACCAGTCCGGCGCGCCTGTCTCACTAGAGGCGTACAAGAACAACGAGGCGCAGATCGTGCCCGTGCGGGATATCCGCAGCATGGGCGGTGTGCTCTACCTGCCGGCCTCCACCATCCAAAGCCTGACCGGCATCGCCGCGCAGGTGGACGAGGCGTCGCAGACGGTAACCGTCACCCTGCCCGCCGCACCGGAGGAAGGGGAATAAGCCCCGCGTCCCCAAAATCGGAGAAGAAAAAGAAACCGCGCTTTCCCTCCTTGATGGGAAAGCGCGGTTTCAGCATGTCAGGAACCTATAGGTGGCCATCCAAGCAAGCCAAGGCTGTTTTTTCTGCGGATGACATTTTGCCAAAATTCATATTTTCTAAGGCTTTTCTACAAATCCGCTTCCTCCGCGCAGGCTAATCGCCAGGAAACCATTGAACTCCCCGATGATTGGATAGGTTGTTTCGCTGTCAATCAGCCCGACGCGTTTGGAACTGCTGGAGGGAATCGCATAAACCGGGGTTTCTCCATCGGGTGCAAAGTAGTCGGGATTGATGAGAACATATTCCTTTCGAACCCAACCGTTGCAGCGTTGGCCTTCCTCATTGCGGAAAACGACGTTGCACCAGGAGCCGCGTTCTTCAATTACGGTACAATATGCCCCATAGGGCAGAGTAAGAAGAACGTTTGATGCAGCATCCGGATGCTCCCTCAACGAGAGAGATTCACACAAAACAAAGCCCGAATCGTATCCGTTGTACTCTTCGCTTGAACCATCCTCGAAAACGCTCATATTTATCCCGGTGATGGCATCGGGATTCATCACGATCCACCCCTGATGCACATTGCCATTTCTATCCCGATAGGAAATCCTTGCCCACTCGATCGGAACGTCCGAATAATAATAGGAATCAAAGGTAGAACCCGCCTGCGTTACAATCCGTTCAATTAGCTCATATTCCGTACCTTCATCCAGAACTGTAACGATTTGCATTTTTCGCCCATCCTCTGACACTTCAAAAACATCCGCTGCCTGTTGAAGCGTTTCGGCATGACAGGAGACAATACCTATTGATAATACGATTCCAACGAGCAAAAAGACTGTGAATTTTCTCATCGCCATGTTTCTCCCCCTACCCTTTTTGCACAACCCTGATGTCAACCTCAGTTACAACATCTATACGATAAACGAAACCGAATCGGTTTTTCTTTCCTGAAGATGAAGAATTAGATAAGCGTCCGGCTGACCTTTCCGTGCCGGTTCATGGAGGATTAACTGTACAGACAGAAGAATCCGCGCTTCCCCATGCAAAGGAAAAGCGCGGATTCTTCAGTATGTCGAAAAGGTCCGACGGCGGGTTTCCCGACAGAAGCTCAAAATGCCTGCAGGGCACAAACGCCCCTCCTGCCAGGTTTACTTCTCTGCGTCGTAGGCACACTGCGCCAAAGAAGCGCTGATGGTCTTTTCGTAAGCCTCGTGGCCGTATTTGTCCACCTCGCCCTTATCCTTGGGACCATGGGTCAGACAGCCCGCGCCGCCAATGCAGCCGCCCACGCAGGCCATGCCTTCGATAAAGTTCTCCTTGAGCAGGTTTTTCTGCTTTTTGAGAAGCGCCACGCGGCACGCTTCGATGCCGTCGCAGGGGATAGGATTGACGATGAAATCGCTGCCCTGCTCCTTGAGGGCCTGTGCTACCGCGTCGGTCAGGCCGCCGCTGCGCGCGAAGATGCGACCGAAGTAACTGGCGTTGTCCAGCACGTCCTCACCGAGGAAGGAAAGGTCAAGATCCTTGCTGTCAAACCAGGCCTGCAGCTCCTCAAAGGTGAGCACGCAGTCGATCCACGGGCGCACCTCCTCACGCTGAAACTCCTGCTTCTTGGCCGTGCAGGGGCCAATGAAGATGATCTTGGCATCCGGGTCGGTGCCCTTGATGAAGCGTGCCACCTCGGCCATGGGGGAGAGGTTGTGACTGACGAAGGGCTTGAGCGTGGGAAAGCTCTTTTCGATGTAGCTGACAAAGGCGGGGCAGCAGCTGGAGGTGAGGAAGCCCTTTTCGGCCAGCTCCTTGGCCTCGCGGTAGGCGACCATGTCCGCGCCAAGCGCCGCCTCCACCACGCTGAAGAAGCCCAACTCCTTGAGGCCCGTGATCACCTGCCCCAGCTTGGCATAGACAAACTGGCTGGAGATGGAGGGGGCGACGACGGCGTAGACCTTGTACTTCTTGTTGCCCTCGCTCTCACGGATAATATGGATGGCATCCAAAAGGAAGCTTTTGTCCTGGATGGCGCCGAAGGGGCACTGGTAGACGCACGCACCGCAGGCGATGCACTTGCTGTCGTCAATATGCGCCACATGGTTTTCACCTTGCTGGATGGCCTTGACCTTGCAGGCGCGCTCGCAGGGGCGCACGTGGTTCTGGATGGCGCTGTAAGGGCATACGGAGGCGCACTTGCCGCAGTTGATGCACTTGTCGGGATCGATGTGAGCATGATGATTTTCGTCAAAGGAAATTGCGCCGCGCGGGCAAGCGCTGGAGCAGCGGTGCGCGATGCAGCCGCGGCAGTCCGGCCCTACACGGTAACCGCTTACAGGGCACTCATCGCAGGCGATGCCAATGACCTCAATCACATTGGGGTTTTTCTTGTCACCGCCCATGGCGATCTTCACGCGCTCGGCCACGATGGCGCGCTCTTTGTAGATGCAGCAGCGCATGGTGCTCTTGGGGCCGGGAGAGATTGCCTTGGGAATATCAAGATAGCAATCCTGGAGCGTCCCGGCATAGTCGTGGCGCGCAACCTCCTTGAGCACCTTGTATTTGAGCTTTTGAACGTAGGTGTCGAATAGCAGCATAGACGATGATTCCTCCAGATTCTAGAAGTAGGAAAGGCGAACGTGTTTGCCCATTTTCCTGAGGCAGTCGGCCAGACTGGTAATCAGCTGCTGTTTGATGCCAAAGGTGATGGGCAGGTTGGGATTCTGGTGTGCGGGGTTGATGGCGCGGCCTACGAAGAAGTTGACGTCGGTCGCGTTTTCAAACAGCTCGCGGGCGATCAGGCTCGCACCATCCTTTTGGGTAGCCCAGACGGAGGCCAATTTGGCCTGATCCAGAAAGTCCTCGGCGTAGGTAAGTACTTTGGACAAGGTAATCACGCCCTCGGTGGTCAAATCGACGCCCTTGATGCGGCTGATAGGCGGCACATCGGGATCGTGATAATCCAGCGAGGCGATGATGGGCTGGCCGAGGTAGCGTGAAACGACGTTGCTGGTGGTGCCGCCGCACACGATCTTGGTGCCCTCTTTAGAAAAGAAGAGGTTCATCATGCGCACGTCGTCCTCTTTGTGCTCAGGCGGGCCGACCACCAGGTTCACCGGGTGGCGGCTGCGCACGCGCACCACGGCCACAGTGGTATCATCGCCCGGCGAACCGCCGTAGAGGCGGTCGCATTCGTCGATGATCAGCCCGGCGGTGAACTTGGCGCTGTTTTCGGGCAGATAGTTGGCAATGGCGTAGTCGGCGATGGAATCGCGCGTCCAGCCGAAGTTCATCAGATCCCCCACGCCCGCGTACTCTGCGCCGTCGCTCATGGCGATGAACACGTCGTCCAGTTCGATGGGGAAGGTGCTCTCCCAGATGGTCTTGCCCGACATCACGCGTGTGACCTTGGGATAGTCGAACAGCTCGCCCTTGCGCAGTACGATGGTAGCGGGGTTGTCAAACTGGATGATATGCGCTGTTTTGTTATCCAGAATGCGGATGATGGTGAAGGTCGAATAGGCTACCTTGCGTACGCTGCACACCGGCAGCGTGCTTGCGATGGTGGAGACACACTCCTCCAGCGGGATGCCGCCGGAGATCATGGTGCAGAGAATCTTGCTGGTAAGGGTGGAGAGGATGTTGGCCTTGACCCCGCTGCCCAGGCCGTCGGCCAGCACCAGCGTCAAATCCTCGTCCCTGCCGCCAGCCAGCTCCACCTTGTCGCCACAGAGGGTTTCGCCATGCTTGTTCATGCTGATATAGCCGGTTTCAATCCACAGATCATTCATGGGCCATCGCATCCTTTAGCTTGGTGAGGGCGATCTTGGTCTCGGCGGTGGTCTCGCCAAGGAGTGAGGCAATTTCCTGCACCACGCGCATCTGCTTTTCGATCACCTTGTCGGTGATCTCCACCGTCTGCTTGCGCAGCTCTGCGTCCTGGCCGCGCAGGGTTTCCTGCTCGGTCACGTCGCGCATGAGGGAGATCACGATGTGATACTGCCGGTCGTAGAGGATGGTTTCGTCCACGTAGAGCTGGTAGTCGGCCAGGTAGTGCATGCGGGTGGTGGTATGCAGGGCCGATGTGATAATGGTCTGGTAATCGCCGGGATTTAAGATGCGGACCACATGCTCATGCAGGATATCGCTGGCGTCCTTGAGCTTGAACATACGCAGGGCCGCACGGTTGATCTGCTGCACCACCAGGTCCTCGTCCATGACGATGATGGCATTGGGTGTGTTGTTGATGATGCTGTCGGAGAAGCTCTCTGCCTTTTCCTTAAGGAAGGGCAGGCACATTTCAATCTTGGCCTTGCCTTCCAGAATGGCGATGGCTTTGTCACGGCAGGTGGGGTATCCGCAGCTGCCGCAGTTGAGCTCCTTTTCGGGACTGGTCTTGCCCATCTTGTAGAGCATGTCGTTGATGGCCTCGGAGCCAAACTTGACCTTCTTGCCCCCCAGGAAGGGATAGCTGTAGCTGATATCATCGGGTGCGGAATCGTCAAAGCGCTGCTCGCCGGCAAAGTTGTGCACTCGCAGCGCGCCCTTGAGGCGGCGCTCGGCATGCTCGCGGATGCAGGGACCGTTGACGCAGCTGCCCTCGCAGGCGCTCATTTCGATGAACACGTTGCCGAACTGGCTGTTTTCCAGCTCGTCGAACACGGCGCGGCAGTTATCCACGCCGTCGATGGCGATGCGGCGGTAGCCCTCCACGCGGTCGGTGGCCTTGAGCACACCGCCGGTGGCGGGGTAGAGGCGCGCGCGCTTGCCGTCGCCGGGCGCCACGTGATCGGTGGGCAGCTCGATGTGCTCGGCGGCCAGCCAGTCGCGCAGCTCGTCATAGGTGAGGGCGACGTCCGTGTAGGGGCTGTCGCCGGCCTCGGCCTTCTTGGCGATGCAGGGACCGATGAACACGGTGAAAGCCTCCGGATTTTGCTCCTTGATGGCCTTGCAGTGCGCCTGCATGGGGGTGAGCACCTTGGCCAGATGAGGAAGCATCGTGGGGTAGTACTTCTGGATGAGCATGTTGATGGAGGGGCAGCAGCTGGAGATGAGCACGCGCTGCTTGCCCTCGCGCATGATGCGCGCGTATTCGTCGCTGACCATCTGCGCGCCCACGGCGGTTTCCTGCACCTCGGCAAAGCCCAGGCGCTTGAGGGCGTCGGCCATCACATCGAGGGAACGGATGCGGAAATCCGCGATAAAGGACGGGGCCAGGCTGCATACTACGTGCTTGCCCGCGGCGATGGCCTCCTTGACGCGGGGCACGTCGTTTCGGACCTGCTTGGCCTTTTGCGGACAGGTTACGAAGCAGTTGCCGCACAGGATGCATTCGTCATGCACGATCTCGGCGGTGTTGTTGGCATAGGTGATCGCCTTGACCGAGCAGGTGCGGATGCATTTGTAGCAGTCCGCACAGTTGTTTTCGTTGAGGTTGAGCACTTCAAGCATGGGCAGCCTCCTCCAATGCAAAGGGATAAGAACAGGCCAATGGGGCTGGCGTGAAAAAGCGCGTCAGCCCCGTAAGGTTAAGAGGATGGGATCATTTGAGCCGGGGAAGGACCTCGTTTTCAAAGAAGGTCTTGGTGTCCTCCGGCTTGAGGGAGAAAGGTTCGTCGTCCACGGTCACGCACACGCCGTTCTGGCAGTTGCCCATGCAGAACTTGCCCGCAAGCTCGATTTTGTCCTTGAGGCCGTTTTCCGCCACCAGACGCTGAAGCTCCTCCACAATCTGGCGCGAGCCCTTGAGGTGGCAGCTGGAACCGATACAGATGGTGATCTTCATAACAGGTTTGCTCCTTTGCTGGGTTTTGATCGCCGTATCCTTACGCCCCAGGACCGGGGCGCGAAACGCTTATTCGTAGTCCACCACGTTGACCCAGTGCAGAAGGAACTCGCGCTCCTCCGCGCGGCCCTTTACACTCTGGCTGGCAGCCACGATGGGAATCCACTTTTGCACGTACTGCTTAGCCGTATCGCTCTTTTTGCAGAACAGGTCAAGATAGGTTTCCGCCCCGTCGATATCGCCCGCCAGCCAGAAGAGCAGGTAGGTGCGGGCTGCATCGGCACTGGCGTTGCCCTGCGTGGCGTGAGACCAGTCCAAAATGAAGGCCTCGCCATCGTCGCGCAGGATGATGTTCTTAGGGTCAAAGTCGCCGTGGCAGAGTTTGGTGTGCGTGGGCATGCCCTGCAGGCGCGCGTGCAGCTCATAGCGGGTGGTGGCATCCAGGCCGGTTTCGTTGATCTTGCGGTTCATCTTGTCCTTGAGCTTGTTAAGCAGCGGGCAGGTCTGCGCGTGCATTTTCAGCTGCAGATCGACGAACAGATCCATATATTCGTCGCGCCGGTCGGGATTTTCCTCCATAAGCCGCGCGAGGGTTTTGCCGGGAATGAAATCGCTGACGATGGCCCACTTGCCGTCCACCGTGCACACCTCGTGCAGGCAGGGAACGTTGAGGGCGGTTTCCTCCACACGGGCCTGGTTGAGCGCCTCGTTGAGGACGTCTGCCTTGCTGTAGTCACTGTCAAACACCTTGATGGCCAGATGGCCGTCGCGGTAAACGGTCTTGTTGGTACGGACCGCAATCACCTTGTCCAGTTTCATGGTAGCCGCCCTCCTTACTTGTTGGCCTCGGCGCCGTAGTAGGCGCGCAGGTACATCTGCTTGATTTCCTTCATCAGCGGGTAGCGCGGGTTGGCGCCGGTGCACTGATCGTCGAACGCCTGCTCCACCATCTCATCCAAACGGGTCAGGAAGTCGTTTTCATCAATGCCGTAGTCGCGGATGGTGGGCTTGATGCCGATTTTTTCCTTCAAATCATCAATGGCATGGATGAGGTTTTCCAGCTTCTCGCCGTCATCCTTGCCGCCAAGGCCCAGCGTGTCAGCGACCATCGCGTAGCGCGACAGCGTGTGCGGATGGTCGTATTGCGGGAAGGTGCCCATCTTGGTGGGAACTTCGGCGGCGTTGAAGCGGATGACTTCGTCAATCATGAGCGCATTGGCCACGCCGTGGGGCAGGTGGTGGAACGCGCCCAGCTTATGCGCCATGGAGTGGCACACGCCCAGGAAGGCATTGGCAAACGCCATGCCGGCCATGGTGGCGGCATTGGCCATCTTTTCGCGGGCCTCGGCGTCGTTGGGGCCGTCCGCATAGGCGCGGGGCAGATACTCGAAAATCATCTTCAGGCTCTGGAGGGCCAGGCCGTCGGTGTAGTCGGTGGCCATCATGCTGGCGATGGCCTCCAGGTCGTGCGTTACGGCGTCGATGCCGCTGGCGCTGGTCAGCCCCTTGGGCGCGTTCATCATCATGTCCGCGTCCACAATGGCCATCTTGGGCATAAGCTCATAGTCGGCCAGCGGATACTTGACACCGGTGTCCTGATCGGTGATGACCGCAAAGGGCGTGACCTCGCTGCCGGTGCCGGCCGTGGTGGGAATGGCGATGAAGTACGCCTTTTCGCCCATGCGGGGGAAAGTGTAGATGCGCTTGCGGATGTCGCAGAAGCGCATGGCCATGTCCAGGAAGTCCGCGTCCGGATGCTCATAGAGCACCCACATGATCTTGGCCGCGTCCATGGCGCTGCCGCCGCCGATGGCGATGATGCAGTCGGGCTGGAAGGCGGTCATAGCGGCCGCGCCCTCCTTGGCGGAGGCCAGACTGGGGTCGGGCGCCACGTCAAAGAAGGTGGTGTGGGTGATGCCCATCTCGTCCAGGCGGTCAGTCACGGCTTTGGTGTAGCCGTTGTGATAGAGGAAGCTGTCGGTGACGATAAAGACCTTCTTCTTGCCCAGCACCTCTTTCAGCTCGCGCAGGGCCACGGGCAGGCAGCCCTTCTTGATATATACCTTTTCAGGCGCGCGGAACCACAGCATGTTCTCTCTCCTCTCGGCGACGGTCTTGATGTTGAGCAGGTGCTTCACGCCAACATTTTCGCTGACGGAGTTGCCGCCCCAGGAGCCGCAGCCCAGCGTGAGGGAGGGAGCCAGTTTGAAATTGTACAGATCGCCAATGCCGCCCTGTGAGGAGGGGGTGTTGACCACGATGCGGCAGGTTTCCATCTTCTCGGCGAAGCGCATCAGCTTTTCGCGCTGAGTGTTGGGGTTGAGGTAGACGCTAGCGGTATGGCCGTGGCCGCCGTCCTCGATGAGGCGCTCGGCCTTGGCCATGGCGTCGTCAAAGTCCTTGGCCTTGTACATGGCCAGCACGGGGGAGAGCTTCTCGTGGGCAAACTCCTCGCTGAGATCCACGCTCTCGACCTCGCCGATGAGCACCTTGTAGTGCTCGTCGATGTCCAGACCGGCGAGCTTGGCGATTTTGTGCGCGGGCTGGCCGACGATCTTGGCGTTAAGAGAGCCGTTGATGATGATGGTCTTGCGGACCTTGTCCAGTTCCTCGCCCTGAAGGAAGTAGCAGCCGCGGGCCGCGAACTCGGCGCGCACCTTGTCGTAGATGCTTTCCGGCACGATGACGCTCTGCTCGGAGGCGCAGATCATACCGTTGTCAAAGGTCTTGGAATGGATGATGGAGTTGACCGCGAGCAGAATATCCGCGCTCTCGTCGATGATGGCGGGCACGTTGCCTGCGCCCACGCCCAGCGCCGGCTTGCCGCTGGAATAGGCTGAGCGCACCATGCCGGGGCCGCCGGTGGCCAAAGTGCAGTCACATTCGCACATAATGAGGTTGGTCATTTCCAGGCTGGGCACGTCGATCCAGGAGATGATGTGCTCCGGCGCACCCGCCGCCACCGCCGCTTCCAGCACGATGCGCGCAGCCTCGGCCGTACACTTCTTGGCGCGCGGATGGGGAGAAATGATGATGCCGTTGCGGGTTTTCAGGCAGGCAAGCGTTTTGAAAATGGCCGTGGAGGTGGGGTTGGTAGTGGGAATCACCGCAGCAACCACGCCCAGGGGTTCGGCCAGACGGGTGATACCGTAGGCCTTGTCCTCCTCGATCACGCCGCAGGTTTTGGTGTCGCGGTAAGCATTATATATATATTCGGAAGCGAAGTGGTTTTTGATGACCTTATCCTCCACCACGCCCATGCCCGTCTCCTCGACGGCCATCTTGGCCAGCGGCAGGCGCATCTTGTTTGCGGCCATGGCCGCCGCGAAGAAGATGCGGTCCACCTGTTCCTGCGTAAACTCGGCATACTGCTTCTGTGCGGCCTGCACCAGGGCGAGTTCTTCCTCCAGGCGTTCCACACTGTCCACGGGTTTGCGTGCATCAGTCATGCTGACCCAGCTCCTTTCTGATTTCGTTAAAAGTTTAACATAGCATCGGGGAGCTGTAAATGCCAATGTTTATATACCATTATATGATTTTGAATATAATTGTCAACGCGTTCATTTTGGTGGTATAAAATATTTTTCTTCCTTATAAATACTAATAAAAGACATTACAATCTTTGAATGCTGCAAAACCTTTTTGGGCGCTGGAGCGTCTAAGTAACAGAAAGGTTGGAAGCGGCACCCAGGGGTTTTTTTCTCAAAACTGGGAAGAATGCCGGGGAGAAGATCGTTTTGCTTATGGAATGTTATGCCGTAATGTGGCAATGCGCAACTTGGAGAAGAAAGTGGGGGAGGAGCATAAAAAAGACCAATTCTTTACGAATGTGTATCAAAAATTTGAAGATTTCAAGGCGAAACCCTTTACAAAAGTTATCAAAATCTGTATAATGCCAGAAGGAAGCACTGTATGGGCAAGCCATATCCATATGGCCTGCCGCCTTACATACACTGTGTAACGGAGGGATATCGAGATGAAACGCTTCTTTTGCGTCCTGCTGGTTGCTCTGGCACTGGTAGGATTGATGACCACAGTCGCCTCTGCGGAGGAATACGCGACTGTCATCAGCGACAACGGCTATGGCGTACGTATGCGCGAAGGCCCCGGAAAGGTGTATCGCGTAGTGACTACATATGATGTAGGCACTACGGTCATCGTGCAGCAGCGCGGCACCGAATGGTCGCAGATTCGCGTAGGCGAAACCGTTGGCTGGATGATGAACGAGTTCCTCAACTTCGGAACCTCCGGCACAGGAGACGGAACCGGCGGCGAGAGCGGCGGTGTGGGTACCGGCACGGTCGTTAGCGACAACGGCCTGCGCGTATGGCTGCGCACCACACCGGGCGGAAAGCGTATTCAGCTTTACCGGCCCGGCACGTCTGTGACCATTCTGGCCTATGGTGACGAATGGCATCATGTTTCTATCGGCGGCGTGCGCGGTTACATGATGAGCCGTTATATCTCCGTCACGCCTCCTCCTGCGCCGTCTTCCAAGATGGTGGAGGCAGTGAGTGTGAACTATCCTTCACCTGTGGTGGACGACGTGCTTCAGGCATCCGTCACCCCGTCGGATGCGACCGTCACCTACAGCTGGAAGGTAAACGGTGTGGAGCAGAGCAACAGCGCAACCCTGCGCGTGCTTAACGAGTACATCGGAAAGCCGATTACCCTGACTGTTACGGGCACCGGCGTATACTACGGCTCCAGGCAGTACACCACCGACCCGGTGGTATCCAGCCGGCAGGTGACCGGGGTATCGCTCAACCGGTCTCAGCCCTTTGTGGGCGATACGCTTTCCGCCGTGCTCAAGCCCTCCTCTGCCACGGTCAGCTACAGCTGGCGCGTGGGCGGCATTGAGGTGAGCACCGAGGCTACCTATACCGTACAGGAAAGCGATATCGGCAAGCTGATTCAGCTCAAGGTCAGCGGCATCGACTCCTTCAGCGGGGTGGCCATCTGCTCGGCTTCCGGCGAAGTGCGCAGCAGCACGGAGGTGTTCTCCGTGGATCTGAGCATCAAGAATCGCCCCGTGATGGTAGGCGAGGTGCTCAGCTCCGTGGTAACCCCCTCCAGCGCGTCCGTCAACTGCGTGTGGATGGCTGATGGCGATGTGGTGGCGACCACCGCCAGCTATAAGGTCACCGCTAATGACCTGGGCAAGAAGATCAGTCTGAAGGTGGAGGGCATTGCGCCTTATACGGGCAGCGCTACCGCTTCCGCCTATGGTCTGGTACAGAGCGCCAACATCACTGCTGTTGCGCTCAACAACTATACGCTGACCGCGGGCAACGGATGCTATGCCGTGCTTACTCCCGGTAATGCGACCGCCACCTATGAGTGGATTATGGTCAACGCCACCACTGGTGCGGAGAGCGTATTTGCCACTGGCTCCTATATCACCGTGCCGGAGACGGCTATCGGCCACCGGATCAAGGTGCGCGTGCGCGGCGCGGGCATCTATGGCGTGAGCACCTTCAACGCGGAAAGCGGCGTGGACTATATCGACAGCCCGCTGAGCAATCCCATTATCAGCAACAAGATCGTCACCGGCGTGGCGCTCAACAATACCAACCCTGTGATCGGTGAAACCATCACGGTGGATCTCACGCCCGACGCGCTGGATCCCCTGCGTGCCAGCGGTCAGTTGTCCTACGTATGGACCGTAGGCACCGAGACTTATACCGATACCACGGGCACCTACACCGTAAAGAATACCGATGTAGGCAAGGCCATCAGCGTGAAGGCTATCACGGCCTATCCCAACGCAGGTGAGGCCATCAGCCCCGCTACCAATCCCGTGCGCGGAAACGGCACGGTTGCAGGTGTGAGCATCATCAATCAGCGCACCAATGCCAATGCGGGCCAGACTGCGCCTGAAGTGGGCGATACGCTGGTCGCGTCGCTCAACCCCTGGACCGCGGCCTCTGTTCCCGGGTGGATTAGCTATGGCTGGTACGTGGATGGCGCGCAGGTTGGCACCGCCTCTACGCTGACCATCGATCCTGCCTGGAACGGCAAGCAGATTACTTTGATTGCTGATGTAGCGGCCGGCTGTCCGTACTACAACGGCTCCAAGCAGCCCGGCGAATATCCCAACCGCCATTCCACCACCACCGCAGCGGTGGCGCAGTATGCGGCAGTCAATGCCGATATCTACATCACACAGCCCGTGGCGGGTGAAGCGCCGCAGGTTTCCGTATCCGGCTCCGGTGTTGTCAACAACCAGACCGTAGAGGTCTGCAACGGCAGCATCACCTGGTTTGACAAGGTGACCGGTGCTTTGGCCGTGCTGGATTCCAAGGGCCATTTCAAGCCCCAGACCACCTATATTGCGCGCCTTACCCTCAATGCCAACCATGGACTGAGCTGGAACAACGCCACCGTGAAGGTCAACGGCGCTGCGGCTACCCAGCTTACCAAGGCAGGCAACGTGTTTGACTTCGAGTTTACCACCACGGGACAGCTGCCCATCACCCAGTTCTACATTTCGGGCGTACCGCGTCCCGTGCCGGGCGGATCGCCCTCCGTGGTCAGCTACTCGACCGATCAGTACACCGCGACCATTGACTGGAGCAGCTGCCTGGACAGCAATACGGGCACCTTCAAGAATGCTTCCAGCTACACCGTGCCCATCACCATTACAGCCAATCCCGGCTATACCGACAACGGTATTGCGCCTAACGTGTTCAAGGTGAGCACTGCTGATGCGACTACCTCCACCGCTGGCACGGGAGCGGGCATCACGGTGACGGCTACCTTCAATGTGGACCATGACGTGACCGTGACCGCCGAGCGTACCACCATCAATATCGACGGAGTGAACGTGGCTGTGGTCCAGTGCTTCGCCAATGTGAGTAACATGGTTGAGCAGCCCACTTTCACCTGGAGCGTACAGTATAAGCAGTCCGACAGCACCTGGATCAACGAAAATGGCGTGCTCAACGTCGGCCCCGACGAGATCCTCGACAAGGACATCGTGGTCTGGGCTACCTGCACCGTCGATGGCAAGACGTACCAGGGTTCCCTGGCACTGCACCTGGCCAGCGGCACACAGGAGGACACCTCCATCAAGCCCGTCTTCAACGGCAACCAGCCCACTAGCGTACTGGCCGGTACCAAGGCTCAGTATAGCGCCTATGCCACCAACTCCGTCATGGGTGTGCAGTATGCCATTGAAGGCCATAATAGTAGTGGCACGACGATTGATAAGGACACTGGCCTGTTGACGGTGGCTGCGGATGAAACCGCGCCTTCTATCAACGTGGTTGTATGGCCCAAGCAGGCCCCGGGTGAGCGTGTCAAGACCAACGTTCAGATCATCCGCACCTACACTGTCACCTATACGGATGGTCAGGGCGGCGCTCTGTTTGCTGATGTGGTGTACCGGAATTTGCAGCTTGACGCTGTAACCCCGAAGTACAACGACGCCAACATTCCTGCTGTGCCTGGCTGGGAATTTGACAGCTGGACTCCGGCCTACACCGAGAAAGTGACGGGCAATGTCACCTATGTGGCCCAGTGGAAGACCAGCTCTGTCACCCCCGGCCTGCTCAATACGCTGGATCTTCTGCCTGAAGATCTCCAGAATGCCGAAGGTACCTCCACTGTCACCTACACTGACGGCGTGGAGGACGCGGTGATCTTTAATGATCAGGTCACCTCTAGCCTGCTGGCAGGCGATGCGACCCCCGCTATGACCGACCCCGTCCGCGAGGGCTACCGCTTCGACGGCTGGGAGCCTGCCGTGACGGAGACAGTGACCGCCAATACCACCTATACCGCCAAGTGGACGAAGCTGTATAACATCGTGTTCCTTGACGGCACCGAGGAAAACAACGTCGTGCTCAGCCAGCAGGTGGCTGAGGGCGAGAACACGCCGCTGCCTGCCAACCCGACCCGTGAAGGCTACGACTTTACGGTCTGGATTGACCAGAACGGCAACGGCTGGGGCGACAGTGCATCGAAGCCCGTGACCGGCGATGCAACCTATACCGCCACCTGGCGTACGCATGATGCTGTGGATGGAAACGCCGGTACGCTCGAAAACGGCGAAGATACGTCCGCTGGTGTACGCGTAGTAGTGACTAACGGCGTGGACGGCGGCGTGATCGGCGAGGCGGATTCGCAGACCATCATGGATGCCTATGCGTATGTGCAGTCCCTGCCCGCCCCCACACATCCCATCGATCCGGCGATGGTATTTGCCGGCTGGAGTGATTTCCATTACGATGAAGCAAGCGGCGTGGTGACCTTCGAGGCCACTTGGAAGGGCGTTGAACCTGAGCAGCCCACGGATACGCCCGAGGAGCCGCAACCTGAGCAGCCCACGGATACGCCCGAGGAGCCGCAACCCGAGCAGCCCACGGATGTGCCTGAGGAGCCGCAGCCCGAACAGCAGCCTGTGGAAGAAGGTCCCGTGCTCTATACCGTTACTTATACGGATGGCTTGGGCGGCGAATTGAGCAGCTACCAGCTTGAGGAAGGATCGCCCATGCCCGGCTGCGCCGCCCCTGCCCGTGACCTGTTTGTGTTCACTGGCTGGAATCCCGCCGTGACTGAAACCGTGACCGCCGACGTGACCTATGAAGCGCAGTGGGCGGATGACTGGAACGCCAACGGTATTCCCGACGCAGAGGACGCCCGCTACACTGTTACCTATAAGGATGGCGATACCGTACTGAAGGAAGACACGGTGCTTACCGGAATGGACACACCCGGCTGCGCCGCTCCTGAGGCGGAGGGCATGGCCTTTGCGGGCTGGTCTCCTGCCGTTGCCGGTACTGTGACCGCCGATGCCACCTATGTGGCGCAGTGGAGCGAAATTACGGAGGAAGAGGCCGAAGAAAGCAAGACCGAGCCCGAAGGTGAGGCTGCTTCTGAAGGCGGGGAGCCCGTGGAAGGCGAGGAAATCGACGATGAGACCCTTGAAAAGGAATATGAGGCGTTGGCAGAGTCCAGCAACATCCATATTTCCTTCGAGAAGGGCGCGTCCAGAATCGGGCGTGGCAAGTCCTCCACTTATGTGGTGAAGGTGAGCGGTATTCCCGAGGACGTGCAGGCTTCCATCAGCTGGCGGCTGAGCGGCAAGGATCTTGTTGCGACCAAGGGTCAGGCAAGCGGCGAGGGATTCCGCGTCAGCGTTGGCGAAGGTGAAACCGCTGAAACTGTGCGCGTGGTCGTCACCGTCAAGGTGGGCGATATCACCATCAGCCGGGGCAAGCGTATGAGCATCGTCGATCCTACGGCTCTGACGGAGGACGAGAAGGAAGAAACAATCCAGCCTACCGAAAAGCCTGCGGGCGAGACGGAGGATGGCTCCGACACTTCCGAGGAAGACGCTGCTACTGAACCCACCGATCCTCCCGCAATGTCGGAAGAGGAAATGGGCCAGCAGGCTATGGAGGAAGGCAATTCCGATCCCGCCGCCTCTAGCTTCTGATTGGTAAATGAATGGCCCCGCGGTGAAAGCCGCGGGGCTTTGCTTTGGTCCTGCTGCCGGGGAGATAAAACCAGCCCGGCCGGAAATATTCATCTGGCGGCATTCAAGGGAAAAACAGGAATGGATTGACATTGTGTTTTTGCTGTTATATGATTGAGACCGCCTTGGCGACAACAGGTTTCTCTCATATGCATGTTCTTGCTTTACAAAACCAATGTGACTATGGGAGAAGAAACGAGAAACGAGTACGGGGCTGGAACAGTACCGGTGTATGCAGAGAAACCTTCGAGGCAGCAGCGAGTCGGTGCATAGTGTGCGGGCGTGAAAACGGCCATCCAGCCCGGGGACAGGCGCTGCCATAGGCAGGAGTGGAAACAGATGCAGGATTACAGCCATGTGCTCTGCCTGTTTTGCAAAACAGGAAAGGAGCAGAGCGTTGCGCAGAGAATCTGTGAAAGCGAAGTGGGAACGGCAATTTTTCCGCAGCGCGTGTGCAGGCGATACAGCAAGGAGCTGAAAAGGTACGAGGAAACAAAGGCACCGCTGCTGCCCGGCTATGTCTTTGTATATCTGACGCAGGAGGCTGCATCCATGGACTGGCGGTCCATTGCCGGTGTGATCCGTCCGCTGGGCTATGGGGATGGCAAACGGGATTATCTGGCGGGGGCTGATCTGGCGTTTGCCCAATGGGTATGGCAAAAGGCAGGAAACATTGACCGGGTGAAGGTGGTATCGGCGGGCGACCGGATCGAAATTGCCGAAGGACTGTTTTCACATATGAGCGGCACAATTATCCGTGTTGACCGCAGAAAGCAGACCTGCTGCGTTGCGCTGGATGTGAACAGCATTATCAGGCAGGTATGGCTGCCCTATGAACTGGTTGAACCTGTGAAGCATGATTAGCGCGGGTGCGGAACAAACGAAAATAACGCCCATAACTTAACGCGGCTTTTCTCCGAATATATGGCGGAGGGAAGCCGCTTTTTTGATGACCTGCTTTTGTGGGCTGCGCGGCAGGGGTGCGGCAGACTGCACACAATGCGGACATAAAAACTTTACAGTTTATTTATTGACCGTATGGTCTATTTTATTATAATAGACTATACAGTCTATATTTAGGGGAGGGCTTATGAAACAGCAGGAGAAAACGCAAAGAACGAGAGAGCGCATCCTTGCTGCGGCGATAGCGGAATTTGGCAGCAAAAGCTATGCCTCCGCCTCAGTCAACAGCATCTGTGAGGCGGGAGGAATTTCCAAGGGGCTCCTGTACCACAATTTCAAAGGGAAGGACGATTTGTACCTGCAATGCGTAAAAAGCTGCTATGAAGAGATGACCGCAGCGCTTGAGGCGAAGCCCCTTGAAGCGTGCAGCGCACGCGAAAGCCTGAAAACGCTGCTGGCAATGAGACAGGCATTTTTTTCGCAGCATCCGCATTATGCCAACATTTTTTTTAACGCAGTGATCCAGCCGCCGCCCCATCTGACCGGCGAGTTGGCGCAGATACGGCGGGGATTCGACGAGTATCTGACCCGGTGCTGCCGGGACATTCTGGGATGCGTTATCCTTCGGGAAGGTATTACGGCTGAACTGGCGATGGAATACATTACGATGTTTCAGGAAATGTTCAACGGTTACTTTCAGAAAAGAGCGCAGAGGGACGGCGATTACCGCGCACTGATCGGCGTCCACGAGGATAGGCTGTCCGGATTTTTTGACATTGTGCTCTACGGCATCGCCAGGGAAACGGTGGAGGAAAGAAATGGAACATGATAAAAACCTTTTTACCTTTGAAACGCTGATCGCCAGCGGCGATGCGGAGGAGTTTATGGAATCGGCGTTGCCTTTTCGCCGGATGATGATGCAATACCGCTGCGCCATGCTGGAAGTACAGACGAAATTTGATGTGCTCAACACGGAGCTTTCGCTGGATGAAAATCGAAACCCCATCGAATCCATCACCTGCCGGCTGAAACGGCCCATCAGCATTGTGGAAAAGCTGAGGCGCAAGGGGCAGGAGGTTTCCGTGGGCAGCATTCGTGAAAATATATACGACGTTGCGGGCGTTCGCGTGATTTGCTCCTTCCCGCAGGACATCTATCGGCTTGCCGAAAAAATCTGCGCGCAGGACGACATCCGCCTGATCAAAAGGAAGGACTATATCCAAAACCCCAAGCCCAACGGATACCGAAGCCTGCACCTGATTCTGGAGGTGCCCGTCTTTTTTGCGCAGGAGAAAAAATGGATGCCGGTGGAAGTGCAACTGAGGACCATTGCAATGGATTTCTGGGCGAGCATAGAGCACAAGTTGCAATACAAAAACGACCTGCCCGCCAACGATGCCGCACGCATTTCGCAAGGCCTGAGGGAATGCGCAGAGGAAATCCACAAGCTGGACCTGCGCATGCAGGCGCTCAACAGGGAAATGGAACTGGGGCGCACACAGGCGCAGGCATGCGATTGAAAACAGTTTCAGGAAAGGGATGAATAAAAATGCTGGATTTGGCAAGGCTGCTTGCGGCCCTGGGAATCGCTTTTCTCGCCGGGAAACTGGTTGCGAAGATCAAACTGCCATCTATCCTGGGGTGGCTGATCGCCGGGATGGCCTTGGGGCCGCATGCGCTGTCGCTGGTAAACCAGAGCATGCTGGATGCCGGATGGTACCAGACGGCGGTGCACCTGCTGGAATGCTGTGTGGGCCTGATGATAGGCACCGAGCTTGTGTGGAGCAAAATCAAGCAGTCCGGAAAGGCCATCATCATCACCACGCTGACCCAGTCGCTGGGCACGTTTTTTGTTGTGTCGCTGGTGTTTGGCATCGTATTTGTCCTGAGCGGCATTCCACTTTACCTGGCATTCATCTTCGGCGGAATCGCACTAGCCACCGCTCCTGCTCCCGCGCTGTCCATCGTGCGGAAATTCAAAACCGACGGCCCCGTCACCCGTACCCTGATTCCCATGGCGGCGCTGGACGATATCGTGGGCTGCGTGGTATTCTTCATCACGATTGCCACCGTGGCGGGCAGGCTGGCTGCCGGAGAGCTGCCGGGGTACATGATCGCCCTGGTGATCGTGTTGCCGCTGGTAATTGGCGTTGCTGTGGGGCTTGTGGCCGGTGCGCTGTTGAAAAAGCAACGGGGCAAAACGGCGACACTGGCACTGCTGCTGGGGATGATCCTGGTGGCGTCCGGAGTGGGATTTGCTTTCAACACACTGGTTCTGCCCAGGCCGGTATTGAATTTCATGCTGATTGGCATGGCCTTCTCCGCCACGTTTTCCAACATGGTGTCCCAGGAGCGCCTGAAACAGATCATGGACGGGTTCAATCCCATTCTGGGCTTTGGCATGATTGTGGTAATCGTGAACCTGGGCGCGCCGCTGGACTATCATCTGATTCTAGGGGCAGGGCTGTTTACGGCTATCTACATTCTGGCGCGTGCAGCGGGAAAGTATCTGGGCGCGTATTTTGGTGCGAGCATTACCAAATCCCCGGAAACGGTCAAAAAATACCTGGGGCTGACCCTTCTGCCGCATTCGGGCGCATCGCTGGTATTTACGGGCATCGCTGTATCCGTTCTGGCGGGGCCGGCGCCTGAATGCGCCAGAATCGTTCAGGGTACCATTGCGGCGGCGGCAGTAATCAATGAGGTGATTGCCGTAATCGTCGCACAGAAAGGGTTTGAATGGGCCGGAGAACTTACCCGGGCACATCGAACGAAAACGCCACGCGCGAAAAAAACGGCTTGAAGCCTGATACGGTGGTGCTTTGCGCGAGAGAGGAGGCAGACTGGAGACGAGAAAAAAGCGATTCTTGCATGCCGAAAACCACTCGCTAAGCGAGTAGTTTAAAAGAGGCCCAATGGCGATGATGTAGATGGAAAGCTCCCTTTGCTATAATAAAAGCGCGATCTGCCAACTGCACTGAGAGCAGCAAAGGGAGGGTATCCGATGAATGCCATAAATAGTTTATCGCATACAAGGTGGAATTCCCAATATCATATGTTACTAGTGTGACAATATCTAATAGCGACGACGATACCGTTATCATGACTTTCAGCCCCACCAGCTTCAAAAGCAAGTACAACACTGAGAAGCTGGGTAAGACCAACCCCGACATCCGCTACTACAAGGCAGGGAGCTTCGCTCTCACCGGTGAACCCATCAGCCAGCAGATGCAGGGAATCACCAAGCGGCTTGCAGCGGGGGAGACGGTACAGCTGACAGATGTGCTGGCTACTCCGGAGGTGCGCTGGGCAGAGGAAAACCAGCTAAGGGGTGCTTCTGTGCCTGACGGGGCTGAATATTGGAGCCGGGAAGAATACGCAGAACGAATCTCTCCTGAGCGGGCATCAGTGCAAAACGATGTGATGGATGAGCTGATGGATCGCGGAAGCGCTGTGATTGACAGCAGCGGGAAGGTGCAGTATACTGGGCCCGTAAAGAGAGAAAGACGGCTGGATGTTGTCATCGGGCCCCCGGCGGCCGGCAAGAGCAGCGCGCTGGTCGATCCGATCAGCCAGCACTATGGCAGCCGTGTACTGGACAGCGACGATGTAAAAGCTCGTCTGCCTGAGTTTGACAATGGTCTCAACAGCGGGTATCTGCACAATGAGAGCCGCCTTGTGTGGAATCGGATGCAAAGCCGGGCTATTGCACTGGGAGACAATGTTGTGCTGCCCATCGTGGGCGGAAAACAGAGCTCCGTGGAAAAAACCATACAGCCCTATCTCGACGCCGGTTACTCCGTAAACCTGCACTACATGGAACTGGACGGCAACAAAGCCATTGGCCGAGGGCTGAACCGATTCCTTTCCAACGGAAGATACATCACCCCCGAATACTTGTTCAGTGTGAACAATGGCGGAGTCGAAGCAACCTATGAGGCGATGAAGAACGGAGGGAGCATTGATGGCTACTCGAAATGCAACAACGACGTCCCCATTGGACAGCATCCCCGATTCGTTGAAGGGACTATACTACGAGACCTATATGAACGAGGATCCGTGGGAGTGGAAGGACCCGGAGATGAGGGCCTGGGAGGAGGAGGAGACGAAGCGCTGGGTGGCGCAGCGGGAAGCCCGCAAGAAACAAGAAAGAATCAGAGCCAAGTTCGAAAGGACCTGAAATACATGCAAGGAAACACCCCGCAGCAACAGCAGGGTGTTTCTTCTGTTCCCGGGAAGGTGCCGAAGCAAAGCCCCGCAAGGATTGCCACGGACTTTGCAAAAACGCTGGGGTTGGGAGGCGCGGTGGGTACCCGACGCATGAACAGTGTACCTCAGGCGGTACAAGGCTTCTATGATACCCGGGCCAGATATATTGCCGTGCGGTCCAGTCAGGCGGGCAACTACACGGTTACCATGCATGAGGTGTTCCACCATCTGGCGGACCGTCTGGGCATGACGGGGACGCAGGACATGGTGAATAACCTGGACCCTGTCTTTGCCGCGAGCTATGAACCGGCTGCGCTGCCGGGAGAGGCTTTCGCAGAATTTGGCTGGCGGTACATGGAAAGCGAGACGCTGGCCCGTCAATTTGCAGGAGACGCCTTTGTAGACCAATTCGAGGCGAGGCTTCGTCAGGCGGGGCTGCAAAAGACGGTACACAATGCAGCCAGACAACTTCGGATCTGGCTGAATGCCACGGTCAATGACCGCATCGGCGCAACCATTGTGGATAAAAACAAGGCCACAAAGCCCGGAAGCATCCGCGATCAGCTGAGGGCGATGATCTCCCAGCACATAGACGATACTGCTGCGGCGGAACCCGTAAATGCCAGTATCCGCAAAGAAAGCGGCAACAACAACATTCCACTCAATCAGGATGTACGCGCCAATGCATTGATGAAAAACTTTGCCAGCCGCAGGGCCTATGCCATTCTTACGGAAAACCTGACGGACGCAAACTGGAATGTGACCGGTGAGAGCCTGGCCAGTCGTTTTGAAAGGGTGGGTCTGAAAGCCAAAGATGCAGAGCTGCTGAACGAGTATATGCTGGCGCTTCACTCTCTCGACCGCGATGCACAGGGAAAACCTGTGTTCGATACGGTTGGCGTTCCGGCGGACCAGCGGCAGCGGTTGATCGACGACGTGCAGCAGAACCACCCGGAGGTGGCTGCAGCGGAGAAGGAGTTTCAGGCGTTCCGCAAAGAATTTTTGCGGGCATTCCTGGTGGATACCGGCTATCTGAGCCAGGCCGACTTTGACAAAATGAACGCGATGTATCCGCATTATGTTCCAACATACCGTGTAAAAAACGGTGGAAGACGCGGGGGAAGCAGTAAGACCTATCGCATCAGGCGGGCCTCCGGCAGTACGGAGGACATCATCAACCCCATGGACAGCTTTGTAAGCATGGTGGATAGCGTGGCCACGATGGTGAGCGCAAACAACGCGGCGCTGGCATGGGATAGCGCCTATCGCCAGAATGAGGGGCTTGGTGCCTTTGGACGTGAGATCACTCCGGACATGCATCAGGTAAGCGTGGATGTGAGCAGACTGCAGAACCAGATTGCGCAGCTGCTGTCCGGGAACACGGACGCCGATGTATTCCAGCAGGTGATCGATCTGATCGGTACCCGCCAGATCCAATGGGTGCCGCAGAGCGCAGCCAACATGGCCAATGTCATCACTGTGCAGCGGTCGGACGGAAGTGTTGGCTACTACGAAATGTTTGACCCTGAGCTGTACAAGCTGCTGTCCTCCCAGCGGGATGGAAGCGGAAGCAGCAATAAACTGTGGTCCACACTGGGGAAGGTCACGAGGGCCATGAGCATGCTGACCACGGGCAGCAACCCTGTGTTCGCGGTACGGAATTTCATGCGTGACTTTCAGAACTCGGTCAACTACGGTTCCTGGGCAAGCAACTATGGCAGCGGATTTATGAAATGGATGAGGGCCGCCTACGATGTATGGACAAAGAGCGGAGAATACCAGGATTACGTGGCGCTGGGCGGCGGCGGCTGGACCCGTATCGAGGCCGGCACAAAAAAAGGCGCAAATGCCTACCGTTCGGCTCTGTACAAGGGATACAACACTTCCTCTATGGCGAATGCCGTGAAGTGGGCAGGCCAGAAGGTATGGGACACGGTCACACTGTCCAGGCTGAACGAGGTCATTGAACAGACCAGCCGTTTTGCAGAGTACAGATATGGAAAACACGACAAGAGCACCTCAGAAGGCAAGATGGAGGCTTTTCTGGCCGCGCAGGACGTTACCGTGGACTTTGCGCGCATGGGCAACAGCGGTACGGCGAGCGTGCTCAAGCAACTTGTCCCATTCCTTGGGGCAAGTACGCAGGGTGTGTATCGCACGGGTCGCAGCCTGACGGAGGCGGAGCGGGGACGCGCACCCCAGCGCTTTGCCAAAACGGTTATCAACACAGCCCTGGCCAGCGCGATCAGCGCAGCCATCATGCTGAAGTTCTCCGATGACGAGGAGAAAGAGGCCTTCGCCATGATGAGCGATGATCTGAAAGCCCAGCATCTGTACTTCCCGAACTTCGCAAAGGATGTGCTGGGACAGCAGCCGCTGATCCGCATTCCTCTGGCTCAGGACCCGCTGACATACGCCATTCACGGAGCCGTGACCGATGCCATCTGGAACGGGACAACAGATGAAATGGTGATCGACGTTGCAGCGATTGCAAATACCGTTGTGGACAATCTCAACCCCTTCGGCAATGGTACGATTTTTGAACCGCTGTTTGCCGTGACCCGAAACAAGAACTGGTACGGTAGCCGTATCGTGCCCAGCTACATGGGTGATTGGGATGCTTCCACCCAGTACACCGAAGAAACGCCCGGTCTGTTTGTGGCTGCCGGGCGCGCGCTGAACATGTCTCCGCTGAACATCCAATACCTTGCTGAACAGTATTCCGGCTTTCTGGGTCAGATGGTGGTTCCTGCTATTTCCAGAGATGAAGCGGGAGGTCTGGGAGGATTGGAGGCAACGATTGCCGCTGTTCAGAAGCGTTTCACATCGGACCCGCTTATCAGCAATGATGTGGTAGGCAGTGTATACGACAACGCTGCTTTCCTTACCCAAGTGACGGATGCAGCCAAGAATAACCGCCCGGCAAACATGCTTCGGCGCGGGCTGAGCGAGGACGAACGGAAAGCCGCCTATCAGGAGGCCTACGACCTGACGCACAAAGGTGGGATTATCGCGGATGCCAAGACCTTCCTGTCAGATGGCTATGACCGTATTGATGAGATCAACGCCAACGATACGCTTACTCCTGAGCAGAAATATACGTTGACCAGCGATGTACGCCGGGAAATGATCGAGGTGGCATTGGAGGCCAACGAGGCTGCAGCAGCCTACAATGAGAAGTACGTGGCAGGTTTGAACATCGTAACCAACGCCCTTTACGAAGGCGCCTATCTGACGGTTCCCACAGCGATGGACAAGCTGGATCAGGTCTTCAAGGCAGACAGCGATCAGATGTACATGCAGCGGGCAACGGAAGTATGGGAGGCCACTGGGAAAGACTCAGCGCTTCCTCACCCCAACACCAGCTACACGTCTAAAGGTGTTACCTACGAGGTGGGCGTGGAAGACATGGAGAACTGGATGGCACAGTACAAGATGGGGTATCAGGATTATCTGGTCAGGAAAGGCGCGCGATGGGACGCCATGAGCGACGAGGAGAAGCTGGAGCTGCTCAAGAGCGCGCATTCTGCGGGGCATGATGCCGCCAGGAAATGGCACATGAAACTACATGGGATCAAGTAAAAACAGGACTATGAGGACCTGTTTTGGGGGAAAAACGGTTAGTCACCGAGTTAGTCACTATGTTAGTCATAGACGGGAAAAAGGGGGAATCACAGGGAAGAATAAAAGACATCAGAAAACCCGCAATCCCTTGTGGATTGCGGGTTTCATTGGAATTGCAGACCTACTTTGATACAATATACACATACCTCCGACCCTTCGTTAAAAGATGCGAGGAATCGTTGAAAGATGCACATACCTCGTTTTGATCGATGTCCTCATAAATCGCGTATCTTCTCTTTGCGTGCCGTATTCCTTATATTTACTGGATTTTTCAAGGTTTGTATGGTATAGTAAAGCCACAAAGCACTTCGGTGTGCAGGCGAAACGGAGGGGGAACGGATGCTTATTGCAAAACATAAATCTTTGCTCAAACTCGGCATAGCGGCAGGATTGTTTATTCTTGCGGGCATCTTTCGTCAAGTGGATTTCATACTTCCACCTCAGCCGTCAGCGATCTGCTTTCTGATAACCAATTTTCTTTATATTGGATTGACCTTTGCATGGTGGATTTCAATTTCTCGCCGCATCCTGCATCGCGGAGTGCGCAGGCAGCTGCTGCTGTGCTGCGCCATGACGGTGCTGTGGCTTTTCTTGCGTGCTGTTAAATACCGCTTGTTTGAGGAAGACATGGTATCACGGCATCTGTGGTATCTCTATTATGTACCGCAAATTCTCGCGCCGCTGTTTAGCTTTTTTGCGGCGCTGCAGCTGGGGCAGCGGGAGGACGATGCGCTTGCGGGAAGGTGGTATCTGCTGCTGATTCCCGCTTTTCTTCTGATTGCAGGCATATTGACCAACGATCTGCATCAGCTCGCCTTCTCCTTTGCACCCGACATGCGCAACTGGAATTCGGATTATGCCCACGGCCCGCTGTACTTTTTGGTCATGGTCTGGACGATTTGCTTTATGCTGTCCGCCATGGTCGTCATTTTTCGCAAATGCCGCGTTTCCGAAAGTAGGCGCTACGCATGGGTTCCGCTGTGCGTGTTTGTCGCCGGGTTTGTCCTGTGCATATTGAGCTTTCTGAATATCTACACCTTTCACAAGATGCCGGAATGCTTCTGCCTGACCTTCGTCGCGCTGTGGGAGAGCTGCCTTCAGGTGGGACTGCTGCCGACGAACGGGCGCTATGCCTACTTCTTTTCCGAATCGACCGTCGCGGCGCAGATTACGGATCGCCACGGAACGGTTCTCTATCGGGCCAAGGCCGCGCCGCAGCTCACGCCGGAGCAGATGCGTGCGGCGGATCGGGGCGAGGTGCTGCTCGGCGCGAACGCGCGGCTTCAGAGCGCCCCGGTGCGCGACGGGCATGTGTACTGGGTGGAGGACATGACGCAGGTAAACCGGATCAAAGCACAACTGGAAGAGATTCACGCACAGCTTTCCGAAGAAAACGAGCTGATTCGCGCCGAGACTGAGATCAAGCGACAACGAGCACATATCGAAGAGAAGAATCGGCTTTTCGACCGAATTTCAACGGCGCTGAAGCCTCGGCTCAGTCGCATCGATGAACTGCTTGCAACCGGGCAAAAGCAGGACTTGCGTTTTGTGTGCATCCTGGGCGCATATATCAAACGCCGGGGCAATCTGGCGCTCATCTGTGAGGAGGGCGCAAGCATCCCGGTAGACGATCTGGCCTACTGTATCCGTGAATCACTGATCTATCTGGGCGAATGCGGCGTCGCGTGCGCGTATCATCAGGAGGAAAAAGAGAAGGTGCGTGGCGCATATCTGCAAATGGCCTATGATTTCTTCGAGGATTGCGTGGAGGCGGCGCTGCCTACGCTCAGCGCGTTGATGGTTCGCGTGGAATGCGGCGACGGCTTTTCCATTCGGCTGATGCTGGAGGATGCGGCGGGCCTGCCGGATCTTGCAAGGTATGCGCAAGAGGGGCAGCTGACGGTGGATGATTCGGAGGGCTGTTGCCTGACGCTCACTTTCCCCGAGGGAGGTGAGCAACCATGACTGCACTTTACGCTGGCGCGCTCTGCACGTTGATACTGCTTAGCACCTGCGTCTGCCTGTACAACGGCCTTAGCGCTGCAGCCTATCGGCTGTTCAAGACGCAAATTTTGCATGCAGTGTTGCTGCTGGCAAACTTTATTCCCCTATCGATGCTAATCTGCCGACTGTCGGTAAGCGAAATCCTTTCGCCGCTGCCATGGACGGTTGCTACCATATTTCTGATGATCGCCAACCTCTGCGCGTTGCTGATACAGATGCGCTGGGTCAGGCGGCATACGTCGCAGGCTTCCATTAAGGACAGCTACGACCATTTCCCCTGCGCCCTCTGCTTTGCACTGGAAAATGGCCAGCCTTGTCTGAGGAACCTGAAGATGGAGGAGCTGAGCCACCAAATCATGGGCGAGGTGCTGTCGAATGCCAACACATTCTGGAATGCGCTGGCAGATCAGCCGGTTGTTGCACTGGAAAATGGGCAGACATGGAGCTTTGAGCGCACGGCGATGGACGTGGATGGCCAGACAGTCTATCAGATCATCGGCACGGATGTGACGCAGAAGGCGCGCCTGAATCGAAAACTGGAAGCGGACAACCGTCAGCTGGACGATATGAACCGCCGTCTGCGCGAATACAGTCAGAACGTGCAGGCTCTTACCCGTGAAAGGGAGATACTGCGCGCCAAGGTGCGCATTCATGATGATTTAGGGCATACGCTGTTGCGAACGAGGCAGTTCCTCGCGGGTGGGCAAAGCGATCCGGAGGAAATTTGCGCCTCCTGGCGGCAGAACATCCACCTCCTGCTGGGTGGCAACCTCGATGAAGCGCCCGCAGATTCCTTCGATCAGCTTTTGAGCGCGGCGCAGGCCATCGGCGTCACCATCGACCGGCGGGGCGAGTTTCCTATCGAGGGGACGGAGACGGTGAGGCTCACGGAGGCCGCCATCCACGAGTGCCTGACGAATTTGGTGCGCCACGCGGGCGGTACACGCCTCGAAGTCATTGGTGTAAAGAAAACGGGTTGTTGGCACATTTGCTGCCGAAACGATGGCAAAATCCCAACCGGCCCCATTGTGGAGGGCGGCGGCTTGTCCTCTCTGCGCGTTCGTGTGGAAGCGGCGGGCGGCACGATGCAGGTGGATCACGCGCCGCGCTTTGCCCTAACGCTGATCCTCCCGGAAGAAACGGAGCGATGCTTTCCATGAAGTACAAGGTAATGATCGTCGAGGATCAGACGATACCCCGGCAGCTGTTTGAATTGCGGGTGCAGTCCTCGGAGCGCTTTGAACTGGCCATTTCCATCGACAACGCCGCCATGGCGGACATTTACTGCCTGAAATACCCGGTGGATCTGATTCTGATGGATGTGGTCACGCGGGACGGCGAGAGCGGGCTGAATGCGGCGGCGCGCATCAAGCGCGCGTTCCCGAAGATCAAGATTGTGATCGTGACCTCCATGCCCGAGTGCTCCTATCTGAACCGGGCGCGCGCCATGGGCGTGGAGAGCTTCTGGTACAAGGAGGAGCAACGTGAAAGCCTTCTGGAAATCATGGAGCGCACGATGGACGGCGAATCCATCTACCCTGACGCGCCGCCGGAGCTGCGGCTGGGGCTGGCCAGTAGCTACGATTTCACCGAACGTGAGCTGGAGGTGCTGCGGGAAATCACAGGCGGCGATACCAACCAAGAGATTGCCGAGCACCTGCACATGTCCGTGGCCACAGTCAAAACGCACATTCTGAACATGCTAAGCAAGACGGGCTTTCGCAACCGCACGGAACTGGCCGTCCGCGCCCGGGAGAGCGGGCTGGTGATTCTAAACCGGAAAAACTGAATATCATAGCAAAAGAGCTGCCTACGGGTGGCTTTTTTGTTTTTGGATAAGAAAAATAGCCATTTGGTTGATGCGCGGCGCTTTCCTTTCTGGTACGCTAAAATATAGAAGGGGGGAAGTGCCATGAAAGAGATTGTGGTCAGCATGCAAAACACGCTGCTGTCGGAGGCAGTCGCACGGTCGCTTGCGGAAACGGGAGAATTCCGCGTGGAGCAGGTTCTGCCTGGAAAGACGGGCGATATCTTATCACTTTGTCGGGCCTTGCAGGCGGATATACTTCTGATGGAGGTCAGCCGCCTGAGCGCATACACGTTGGAAAACCGCCTGAAGCTGATCGAGTGCGTGCGCAAGGCTCTTCCGGGTTGCAAATTCGTGCTGCTGTGCGACGAGAACAGCGATCCGGAGCTGGCGCGCCTGGTGATGATCGCCCGGCAGGATCGATTGATCGATGCCTTTCTCTATGCTTCCGTTACCCCCGCCTATCTGACCGCCGCGCTGGATGCGCTGTGAGAAAGGAGCGAGCGCTATGAAAAGACGATGGAAGCGCATTTTCGCTGGACTGCTTGCCGCGCTGACGCTGTGCCTGTGTCCGTGCTTCGCTGGAGCCGCGCCACCTGAAGATCTGCCGGCGGTGAAAACCTTCCGGTACGCCACCTCTGGCATGTGCATCGAGGAGTTCAACCGCTATCAGATCAAGGAAACGGCACGCGGCCGCTTCGCCTGGATTGAACTGCACAATGACGATCACTACGTGCTGCCTCTGACCGACGAGGACATGGCCTCGTTCTCCGCGCTGGTGCATGAGCTGGGGCTGGCCGAATGGAACGGCTACCATAAAATCGACCACGACGTGCTGGACGGCGCGAGCTTCTCGCTGAGCGTCGAATTTGAGGACGGCGGAGCTATCGATGCCAGTGGGTCCAACTGGTTTCCCAGAGGTTATAGCGAAAAGGCCTCCGCGATCAGAGATTTCTTTGAGAAACTGATGGAGGAATACGGATTCGACCAGAACGACCTCTGGCTATGACGCAATATAGCCGCCACCCTTCTGGCTTCTGCAGACGAGAGCAATTCATTGCGGGCGCAAAAGCAGATTCGTACCCTGTAGGAGACGGAGCTGGACAGCCTTTACAGTGAATGGGTACAAAGGGCGCCGGTGGAGGGATCAGGAGGCAATCATCGCCGCGCAGGTAACATATATGAACTATCTGGCGGTTCAGGAGACGGTACTTCAGCAGCAGTACGACGAAGAGACTGCTTCCCTGCAGATCAACGCTTAGCTTGCGCGTCAATGTGCGCTCTGCAGTATGCTCCATAACGAACAATAGAACAGACATGAACGGAGGTATCGAATGATGAAAAGATCGCTAATCCTGGTTCTCTCCCTGCTGATGCTGGTTCTCTGCATACCCGCATTGGCCGAATCCACCGACTGGAATTATGACGCGAACTACGCCATACTCCGCGGCTATGACGGTGCGGGCGGCGACGTGGTTGTGCCTGCGGAAATCGACGGCTTCACGGTGGACGTGATCGGCGTCGGTGTGTTCAAGGGCGATACAATCACGTCTCTGACGCTGCCCGAGACGGTGCTTGAGCTCAGGAGCAACGCCGTCGCCTCGTGCGAAAATCTGGCCAGCGTTACGCTGCCCCAGAGCCTTGTGGTCATCAACCGCATGAATTTTTTCAGTTGCAATGCGCTGAGCGAGGTCACTATTCCCGCGGGCGTGCGCTACATCGGAGACACCTCGTTCAGATTCTGCGACGCGCTGCGCAAGATCACCTTCGAGGGCATGTGCCCGGCGATCGACATGGACTGCTTCAGCGTCCTTCCCGAGGACGCGGTGGCCTATGTCCCGGACGATCAACTGGAGGCGTACACGGCGGCTTTTGAGAACGCCGGCAGCACGGTGAGCGTCCAGCCCAGCGGCAAAAACGCGGTGATCGTGGAGAACAACGGCTATGTGGAAGAGGAGTTCGACTTCGACGCATCCACCGGCACCATCACCTCCTACAACGGCTACGCCACCTACCTCGCCATCCCCGAGACCATTGGCGGCACGCCAGTGAAGGCCATCGGCCCCGAGGCATTTGCGCGCCACACCTATCTGGCGTTTTTGGAGCTGCCCGAGGGATTGGAAAGCATCGGCGACAGCGCGTTCTATAACTGCGAAACGCTGGGCCGCGTCCGCTTCCCCTCCACGCTGAAGACCATAGGCAGCAACGCGTTCTACAACGCCTATAAGAGCAGCGTGCTGGAGCTGACGAGCGTGGAGAGCATCGGCGATTACGCGTTCTATTTCGCCGGTCTCAAGGGCTCCCTGGTGCTGCCCGAAGGGCTCAAGTCCATCGGCGAGAATGCGTTTGAAGCCTGTACCAACATGGGCGCCAATCTCTATCTGCCCTCTACGCTCGAATCGATCGGCTCCAACGCCTTCAAGGGCGATTACAACATCCAGTACATCGTTCTGGAAAGCCCGACCGCGCCCACGCTGGGTGAGAATGTCTTCGCGGGCTGCGATTATCTGTACGACATCGACCTGAACGCGCACGGCACCCGTCAGGAGATGCAGCAGTGGCAGGCCTATGTGGATGCGCTGGGGCTTCCCTGCCGCGTCTGGCGCGCTCAGGATCCGACCGCCCAGTCGCCCGAAAAGGATTCCTACACCTATGATAACTGCGTACTGACCGAGTACACCGGCTCGCAGACGCGCATTCATCCCCACCTCACCGTCTCGAAAGAGCCGGTGGTCGGCCTGGGCGACGGCGTGTTCAAGGACAGCCAGACCATCGAATACTTCTCCGTCGCTCACAACGACGAGTTCACCACCATCGGCGCGGAGGCCTTCATGAACAGCTCCCTCAGGGAAGTGGATCTGTTCGACTCGGTGACCACCATCGGCGCGCGGGCGTTTGCCGGCTGTGCGCAGCTGGAGGAACTGACGCTGCCCGATTCGCTGACCACAATCGGCGAGGGCGCACTGGATGGCCTGACCGGACTCAAAAAGCTGGTGATCAAGTGCGATCCCGCGCTCATTCCCGCGGGCGTGTTCGCCAATATGCCCAATCTGAGCGAAGTGACCATCGAGAGCGGCGCTGTCCCGGCGCATATGTTCGAGGGTAGCGGCGTGACCACGCTCACGCTGGGCGCGGGCGTGACCGAGATCGGCGAGAGCGCTTTTGCGAATACGGCGCTGAACGCTGCCGATCTGACAAATGTGACCGTTGTCGGCACGGGCGCGTTTGCCAATACCGCGCTGACGAGCATCGACCTGCCGCTGGCCGCCGACATCGGCGACGGCGCTTTCGAGGGCTCCGCGCTGGAGAGCGTGCGCCTGAGCGCCTCCGCTTCCGTGGGCGAGAGAGCCTTCGCGAACACAAAGCTGAAACAGCTGGTCATTCCCACCGCCGGCAGCTTCCAGCTTTCCGCCGTCGAGGGCACGAACGCCGAGCTGCTCCTGCCCGCCGACGCGACCGACGAGCAGCTGGCCGCGTGGAACGAGACGCTCGAGCGCCCGTGGTACGACCCCATGCTGCGCGAGGGCGAAGCGAGCAAATTCGTGAAGATGACCTTCGTGCCGACTCCCGCCGAGAACTTCAAGTTCGATCCGGAGACCGGCCTGATTTCCGCCTATATCGGAACCGACGTGGACGTTGTCGTGCCGCGCGAGATCGACGGCGTGACTGTTGTGGGCTTTGCAAACTACAACGCCTTTGATTCCTGCCATGACTACACCGATTCCTCTGTGGAAACCAACCGCACCGAGTGGGTGCGCCTGCGCACGCTGGTGCTGCCCGAAACCATTCGGGAGCTGCCGGACATGATGCTTGCCTACTGCCAGCAGCTGGAGACCTTCGTCTGCTACGCGCCCCTGGAAAGCACCGGCGGCAATCAGTTCATGCTCTGCCGCAGCCTGAACAACGTGATTTTCGTCAACGGCGTGCGCGAGATCGGCAACTACGCCTTCGACAGCGCGGGCCCGCTGGGCAATCTGTACTT
>JAEYCB010000003.1 GCA_023404345.1 Bacillota bacterium | reverse complement strand
TGGGGCAACAAGAAGTACATGAACATGAAGCACTTGGAGGCGGCTCTGGAAGACGTCTCTATTGCTGGCTGACCTCATTCAGCCGGAGTCTGCAAACCGATTTTGCGCATAACTCTTGACAGTACCTTGGAGGCGGCTCTGGAAGACGTCTCTATTGCTGGCTGACCTCATTCAGCCGGAGTCTGCAAACCGATTTTGCGCATAACTCTTGACAGTACCTTTTTAGGTGAGAATCTTCTTTCGGCAGGCAATACTGGGTCAGGTAGAATAAGTTTCGCAAAAATAAAAGAGACATGGTTTGCAGATCTCTGATAGAATGAAGTCGCAACACACCATTCGAAAGGAGACAGCAAACCATGTCCGAGAAGATTGTACAGCTTAACGAGGAAGTAATCAAGGGTCAAATCAAAGAGTTGGTACGAGGCAGCGTGGAGGAAATCCTCAACGAGCTGCTGGAGGCCGAGGCGGAGAAACTAACCCAGGCTGCCCGGTACGAGCGCAACAAGCAGCGCCAGGGCTATCGCAGCGGTCATTACAGCCGTAACCTCACAAGCACCTCTGGAGATGTCACCCTCAAGGTGCCTAAGCTCAAGGGAATTTCTTTTGAGAACGCTATCATTGAGCGGTACCGGCGCCGAGAGATCAACGTGGAAGAGGCTCTCATTGAGATGTACCTGGCTGGCGTATCCGTCCGGCGTGTGGAGGACATTACCGAGGCACTGTGGGGCAGCAAGGTTTCCCCCTCCACCATCAGTGAGCTGAACAAGAAAGTGTATGTCCACATTGAGGATTGGCGGAACCGTCCTTTGCAAGGTGGGCGGTATCCGTATATCTTGTGGATGGGAGCTATCTGCGCCGTAACTGGGGCGGAGAGTTTGAAAATGTGGTTATTCTGGTGGCAATGGCGGTCAATGAAGACAGATGCCGTGAGGTTCTTGGTGCTGCCGAGGGCATGAAGGAGGACAAAGCTAGCTGGATTAGTTTCTTTCAATGGCTGCGTAGTCGTGGACTGGATGGTGTAAAACTCATTGTCGGTGAGAAGTGCCTGGGCATGCTGGAAGCTGTTGGCGAAGTGTTACCTGAGGCAAAATACCAGCGGTGTACAGTTCACTTCTACCGCAATGTGTTCTCTGCCACGCCTCGCTCTAAGGTGAAACTGGTAGCCAAGATGCTTAAGGCGATTCACGCCCAAGAGAGCAAGAAAGCTGCCCGCGAAAAGGCCAAAGCCGTGGTGGAAGAACTGAGTTCTATAAAGCTGAAGCTGCCAAGAAGGTAGAAGATGGCATTGAAGAAACACTAACCTACTGCGATTTTTCCCTGGACCCGCATCCGAACCAACAATGTAATTGAGAGGATGAACCGGAGATCCGCCGCCGCACCCGTGTGGTGGGCAGCTTTACGGACGGCAACTCTGCTCTGATGTTGGTCTGTGCCCGGTTGCGTCATGTAGCCGGCACCCAGTGGGGCAACAAGAAGTACATGAACATGAAGCATTTGGAGGTGGCCGTTGAGGATGCCTCTATTGATGGCTGACTTCATTTACGACAGAATCTGCGAACTAAAGTGCGAAAAATTCTTGACATGACCCAATACTGTTGTATAAAAGAATCAGCCTCCAATGCGGTACTTTAAGTTGCACCGCATTGAAGGTTTTTGGAAAGATCAGAATGTTATTAAAATGGCGATTCACTGGATTTTTTGCATTCTTTCAGATACCTTCCCAGCGCGTCACGCCAGTGGGGCAGGGGGACAAAGCCGCTCTCCACAAGCTTGGATTTATCTAGACGGCTGTTAAAAGGGCGGGCTGCTTTCGATAGGCCATACTCCGCCGTCGTTACGGGTTGTACGGTCACAGGCATCTCCGCTTGGCGGAAGATTTCGCAGGCAAAGTCATACCAGCTGATGTAGCCGCCCTCGTTGGTGACGTGATAGGTTCCGTACCTGTCCGTCTCGATCATGTCCACCAGCAGCCGCGCCAGGTCCAGCGTATAGGTCGGCGTGCCGATCTGGTCATTGACCACGCGCAAAGTGGAATGCGTCTGCCCAAGGCGCAGCATGGTTTTGATGAAGTTATTTCCGCTTAGTCCAAATACCCATGCGATGCGCACGATGAAGAACTTCTCCACCAGCTCGCGCGCCGCCTGCTCGCCCTCCAGCTTGGTCTGGCCGTACACGTTCAGCGGCGCATAGTCCTCGCAGTCCGGTTGCCACGGCGCTTCACCCTGACCGTCAAACACATAGTCCGTGCTGATGTACATTAGCTTGCAACCCAACTCCCGACATGCCTGCGCGATGTGCCGCGTACCGCTCGCGTTGATGGCATGTACCTTAGCCTGATTCTCCGGCTCCTCGGCCGTATCTACCGCCGTCCATGCCGCGCAGTGGATTATCACGTCGGGCTGCGCGCGCAGGAGGCTTTCCCACACGGTCGCCGCATCCGTGATGTCTAGCCGCTCATAGGGCATGGTACATACAGCGCTTCCGTCCTGAGCGCCGCTGTATGTGGGCACAAGGTCGCTGCCGATCCCCTCGTGCCCACGCCGTGCCAGTTCATTCATCACATCATGGCCCAGCTGGCCACAGACGCCTGTAACAAATATTTTCATTTGCCTGAGCTACCCCGCATTATATTTCTCCATACACAAAATTGCAGTCGCTGTCAGAGAGTAGAGACGAGGTCATATCCTTCTGGGAGAGCAAGGTCTCCATGACGTCACCCCAATCCACGCCGATGTCGGGATCGTTAAAACGAATACCGCGATCATGCTCCTTGCTGTAAAGGTTGTCCACCTTATAGCAGAACTCCACATTATACGTCAGGGTCTTGAAGCCATGCCCGAAGCCACGTGGAATATAGAGCATACGCTTGTTTTCAGCGCTCAGCTCTACCGACTGCCACTTCAGGTAGGTCGGGCTTCCCTTTCGCAGGTCGACAGCCACATCCATCACCGCACCCCGCGCGACGCGTACCAGCTTGGCCTGCGCCATAGGTGCGTTCTGGAAGTGGATGCCGCGAAGTGTGCCCTTTTGCGCCGTAAAGGACTGATTGTCCTGCACGAATATCGTGTCGATGCCCATGGCTGCAAAGGTAGCGGTAGAGTAGGTTTCCATGAAATAACCGCGAAGATCGCCAAAGACCTGTGGCTCGATGATCCATACGCCGGGGAGACTTGTTTCGATCTTTTTCATCAGTACAGCACTTTTCCTTATGCAACGGCTCTGAGGTGTTCGCCAAACGGCTTTTTCATGATACTGGATAAAATAATTTAAACCATTTTTGAAATGAAAACCTTCCAAACAGTAATCAAGCAATAATCTGAAAACTATTATCGATGACTACTCCATCTAATACAGATTTACGCGCATAACTCCCTTATTATTGAGGCTAAAAGAGTTTATGAGCAGTAATGTCAATCCAATAATAGGATAAAAGAACCTATTCTTCTTTATTCTATTATTGTACCAAGCCGCTTCGTCTGCCAGAGAATTGTTTTCCGCAAGCCGCTTTAAGTGTTTCCGCCCAAGAGAGCATTTCTCCATTGATTCTGTCTATTACGGGCTTGAGTGAGAAATTCACAATATCACACTCGGAGAATACGCCTTTTGCCTGTAATTTGTCCGTAAACTGTTTCCAAGTAAGAAAGCGTGAAAGGCATGACCATTCATAGAGAAAATAAGCAAAATTCCATAGCACAGGTTTGGCGTATTTCTGTCCTTTTGTCAGTTCATCAATTCGGCAGACCATTTCAAGAATCTCATTGGGAAAAGGTCCATTCTTGAGATTGTTACTGTCCTGTATGACACCGATCCCTACCCGCGCACATAGATCTGCAACGTGGATGATGTCTCCATACTGCTGCAATTCCAACAAAAAAATAATGTCGTGCAGTTTCCCATAAAGATCCTCACGATACTGTAGCGTTTTATAGATATCTGTTCGATAAATGGCAGTCTGAAAAGAGGAACGAGAAATCATTAGCTGCATATATGCGCCAGTCCCCTTGGGAAAAATATAATACTGTGTATGCATAAGAGGCCAATTATAGTTTTCTGGCATGAAGACTGGCTGAATCGACCCCGAGCAGAATATAGCATCTTGATGTTGGGCAAAAAGGTTCATTGCTCTTTCCAGATACTCTGGATGTATTACGTCATCATCATGGAATATGGCAGTATACTTTAATGAAGCCTTTTCCTGCGAAAATCGGAAATTGCCTAAATTACCCAGGTTCTTGCTGTGAGTGATAATGTTGATATTTCGATCAGGATATTTGGCCTGCATACCGTTTACAACCATAGACGTGTCATCCGTGCTTGCATTATCCAGCACCGTAATTCGAAAGCCCTGCGCCGTCTGGCAGCCCAGACTATCTAGCATTTTTCCCAACTTGTCTGCACGGTTATAGGTTAATACAAATACCTCAAGCTGAGAATAATCGACCATCAGGTTCTACTTCCTTTCACAACTGCATTCTTTTCTCATCTGAATACTTTGCCGTGATGATTTTGTCAATTCCATCCGCAAATCTGACTTTGGGTGCCCAACCAGTAGCGCGCAGACGATCCACACTAGGATGAATGCTCACCATTCCCGTTTCTGGATAAGGAATTGCACCATATAAGAGAGAACTCCTGCTACCCGTCATTCTATACATTTCTTCAATGTATTCCTTTAGCGGTCGAGAGTCTCCTGAACCAAAGTTATATATTCCACGATGATGTTCCTTCGTCAACAGCTTCACCAAACCATCCACAGCATCGTCAATGTAAAGAAAATCCCACAGCTGTACGCAAGAAGTCAATTTACACGGTTCATTTCTCAGCATCGAACGCAATAGAGACATGATCAATGTGTTCTCATTGTCATCCGGACCATAAAGACTGAAAAAGCGAGGCTCGATTAATCGAATATCTTGTTCCCGACAGAATGAATCTGCCATCTGATAAAAGCGTAGCTTACTCTTACCATATTCGGTGTTAGGATGTGGTTCCATATCTTCGGTCTGTGCCTGTTCGCTATACAACGGGCCATATTCCGCCTGTGAGCCCGCCGTCATAATCGTGTGGCAACCGAGCTTTGCCAGATCTGGCAACAGGCTTGCATTGCAAACCTCGTTTTGCTGCTGAATGGCGGCGTCCATGCGATCCTTGCCTCGCGTACCATTCCATGCCATAAGTACAGCAGCATCGACTGAATCGCTTATAAGCCTAGAAAGATTTCCATATGAATCCATATCGCAATGGACAATCTCGACGAAAGGTAGTTGGCGAATTCTCAGCGTCTTGGCAGCATTTGTTCGAGCAACGGCAATTACACGGTGGCCATCGTGTGCAAGCCTTTCTATCAATGCGCTGCCTATCATGCTTGTTGCGCCTGTAATAAGTATTCTCATACGTTTTTCTTTCCTATTGCTTTATCATTTTTGTATGTACATGAATAATACCATCGCATCATATCTGCAGCAATTCCACCATCTTCTTTTCAAGCCCGATGTCATCGTAGCCAAACTGATGATACAAAAACGGTGCATGTGCCATCGAAACAAAGCGATCCAGAAAGCCCAGATTGGCAAAAGGAACAGCAATCCCTTCTTCCGCAAGCACCGATGCTACCGCATAGCCCAAGCCACCAACAATATTGTGATCCTGTGCAACTACAATACAACCTGTAGTTGCTGCTTCTATGACAGCCTGTCTGTCGATAGGTTTGATCGTATGCATATCAACCACGCGGATCTGTCGTGCTGTATTCTCAAAAATCCGTTTTGCTGCACATATAGCGTACTTGACAGTGATGCCGGAACAGATAAATGCTCCGTCATTTCCCTGTACAGGAATATCGGCTTTCCCAATCACGTATGGTGTATCCTGACTATAAATCTCCCGGGTTGGTTCCACGCTGCTACGAATATAAACCGGGCCATTAAAATCGAGCGTGGCATCAAGCATCTTTTGGGCCTGAATACCATCGCTTGGCTCTAATACTGTCATTCCGGGAATACCCGTCATAATAGCGCAATCCTCAAGCGCCCAATGCGTCGCGCCAGAAATGCCTCCTGACCCACCCGCATATGTGCCGATAAGACGAACATTGAGATGACCATAGGCCACATCTGTCCGACACTGCTCGCACGCACGCATTGTAAGAAAGGGACTCATGGAGAACGCATAGGGCATGAAGCCCTCATGCGCCAATCCGGCAGCAAAGCTCACCAAATTCTGCTCTGCAATGCCTACATTGAAAGATCTTTCGGGGTACTTTTGTACAAAGCTGCTGTTTCGGCATGTGCCCATCAGGTCGGCATTAACCACGACAACCTTTTCACTCTTGTCCCCGAGCGCAGTCATATATTTGCCGATTACATTGCGCAGAAAAACTGCATCTGTTGCGCTTTCCACTATTCATGTCCCTCCTGAGCACTAAGATTCTCCAATGCCAAGGTATATTGCTCATCAGAAACCTTGCCTGCATGCCAGCACAGTTGGTTTTCCATAAAGGAAACTCCTTTGCCCTTGGTTGTGTGGCAGAGGAGAACCGTGGGCTGTTGCGAGTCAGCGGGAGGCAGTACATCAAATGCCTCCTTTATTGCGGCAATGTCATGTCCATCCAGTTCAACAACACGCCAACCAAATGAACGATATTTTTCGGCCAAATTGCCAAGCCCTGTGATTTGATCCAACGTGCCATCCGCTTCTAGTCCATTCCAATCGATCAGGGCGACAAGGTTGCCCAGGTGATAGTGCACAGCATTCATCGCGGCCTCCCAGATGGACCCCTCGGACTGCTCTCCATCACCCATTACCACATAGACACGACTGGTATTGTTCCTCTTCAAGCGCAGAGCAGCTGCTATGCCACATGCTACCGGGAATCCATGCCCTAAGCTTCCGGTAGATACCTCTACAAACGGATTGACAAGATTGCATGAGTGCATAGAAAAACGGCCGCCATCTGTGGCATATTCTTTGATAACGTCGTTTGCATCAAAACATCCTATGGCCGCTTGATTGAAACTCGTAACAGCAGATGCATGTCCCTTTGAAAGAATAAAGCGGTCACGCATTTCATCCTGCGGATTTTTGGGATCGTATTTCATCTGGTACTGCCATAGTACCGTCATAAAATCCGTGCTGGAGAGGTCTCCGCCTATATGAATGGCTTGTGTATTGCATAGCTTCAGAAGCCAGCGTCGAATCTGTGCTGCGGCCTTATAAAGCTTTGCGATTTGCTTATCCATCTTCAGCACTCCTCAATTTTGCTGGCTTGCCGCACTGGTAATTGTGTTGACCATATGTTCTAGCTTCTCATCCGTCATACCGGGATATACGCCCACCCAGAAAGTGTTGTTCATGATGAAATCGGTCTGCTCAAGGCCGCCCACCACGCGATATGCGTCCGTGCCACGAAGCTGGTTGAAACATGGATGCTTGATAAGATTGCCGCAAAACAGGAGCCGCGTTTGAACATTCTTCTGTTCAATGAAGTGCGTCATGGCGTTGCGATCTAGCCCGCTTTCGGGTCGTACGGAGATCAGGAAACCAAACCAGCTCGGCTCGCTGTTTTCAGCAGGCTCAGGCAGAATCAGCCTGTCTGCAAGTGGCTCCAGCGCCTTGCGAAGATAGACCCAGTTATGCCTGCGCCTCTCGATGAACGACGGAAACTTCTTGAGTTGCTCGCAGCCGATGGCAGCCTGCATGTCCGTTACTTTCAAGTTATAACCCAGATGGCTGTAAACGTATTTGTGATCATATCCGTGCGGCAGCTCGCCATACTGGCCATCAAAGCGGTGACCGCAGAAGTTGTCCCGGCCCGATGGGCAAATGCAGTCGCGGCCCCAGTCACGGTAGGAAAGAATCATGCGATGCAGCAACGGGTTGTTGGTATAGACGCAGCCGCCTTCGCCCATGGTCATGTGGTGTGGAGGATAGAAGCTGCTGGTACCAATGTCGCCCCAAGTGCCTGTGAAGCGCGTTTCATTGCCGATGGTGTACTTGGTGCCTAGCGCATCGCAGTTGTCCTCGACCAGCCACAGGCCGTGCTTGTCGCAAAACGCCTTGACCGCCGCAAGGTCGAAGGGATTTCCCAGCGTATGGGCAATCATGACGGCTTTTGTTTTGGGGGACAGCGCCTCTTCAAGTTTGCTTATGTCAATGTTATATTGAGGAACAGTCACATCCACAAACACGGGCACGGCGCCATACTGCAAGATGGGCGTGACGGTGGTGGGAAAGCCGCAAGCTACTGTTATGACCTCGTCACCTTTGCGAATCTGACGATCGCCCAACTCAGGCGCGGTCAGTGACATGAAAGCAATCAAATTGGCGGACGAGCCGCTGTTAACCAGATGCGCGTATTTCACACCAATCCACGCAGCAAATTTCTTTTCAAACTCGTCGGAAAAACGCCCTGTCGTCAGCCAGAAATCCAGCATGGCGTCGGTCAGGGCGCACATTTCCTTTTCGTCGTAAACACGCGCAGCGTAGGTAATACGATCGCCCGGAACAAAAGGTTTCTTTTCCTCTTTGAAATCGTGATAATACTGAGCCACCAGCGCCTTGATCTGCTCGCGTGCCTCACTTTCGTTCTTCCATATTTCCACAGACAGTATCCTCCATTCTTTTTTGTTTGCATATGTAATATGAACTTATGAATCCAATCCCCAGCGCACTGGTTTGACAAATATATTTTTTAAAAATTTTCTTCTTCTGCTACCCTTCGGAAAAATCGTATCGCGCATATCAAGCAAAGATGGAATTCTATGCTGAACAGGTTGCATCATCCGTCTGAGTATTTCTTCATAATAAACGGACTGACGTGCAATCTCCCACCAATCATTACCATAACATACAGGGGGATAATCCCATGGTTTAGGTACAGCCGCAAAATGAACAAGCGCCGGATTTCTTAGAGCCTCGCGCCATGCTGCAATACACTTTGGCGGCGTACAGAGGATGTCTTTGGTAGAGGTCATTCTCTCTGGATATGTATTCCATCTTAAATCAATGATTTTCTTATGCCCATCAAACAGCTTATTAAGAGCATCCTGTTCGTTGCATTGAAAATGATATTTCTGCCAGAATTCCATCACCATATCTTGATCAAAATCCCTTCGAATTGCCTCCAGGTGGTAAATCATCACATCTGCATTTACATATTCAAAAGGCTTTTTCAGATTCAACTCACTCCATGGAATGTCCTCATACAACCGACCAATATATCCAAGATCCATCGCACCTCCAAGATATTCTGATTCCTCAAATTCAAGTTTGAGAAGAGGAGTAATATCCTCAAGCAGCAGAATATCTGCTCCTAGATTGACAGCTGTTTTGTAGTTTTTCAGCAACCAGGGTAATGACATTCTGTAGTAATTGACGGTAATATAATGATATCTTGCTTGATTGATGTAGCGATCTACTTCGATGAGCGGCTCGATAAAACGTATCGATATATTCTTGTAACCTTTGGCCTGGCGAAGAATTCTCTGCTGATCTACGGAGGTGATTCCATCGCCAAGAATCAAAATATCGTAGTTTTCCTCTGGGCAGACATGATCAATGATTGTTTGAAGCGCAATGCTTAGATATGGCGCAAAATATCCGCTTGATTCAAATACAATCGGCGATCCCTGCTTTTCAAAAGCAGGGTATACATTTGCGCAGCTTAGCTCAACGTTGTGATTTTTTTTGGCGCTTTGCATTGCCTCATAATTCCTTTCACACAAACGGCTTAATAATGCTTTTCACGATCGCTCGTCGCTTCGTTCCCTTTGGAAAGATTTCATCCATGACGACACGTATTCCGCTGCGGTTATCCGGTGCATATAAGCACATTCGTCTGACAATCTCTTCATAATAAGCTGTACACCGGGCAACTATCCACCAGTCTTCCATCAATATCATCAATGGGTCAGTCCATGGCTTTTGTTCTCCCTTGTAATGAATCAGCTTCGCTTTGATGCGAAATTCGTCCATCTTATTGATGTCTATCACTCTTTTCGGTTGAGTATCCCATTCTGCGGACAACGGATGTATATACTGTTGTAGAAGATGGGCATAGGTTTGGCATTCATTCATACCTTCATTAAGCATAACATTTATAATATCTTTCGGCTGGAATTGTCTGCGAACACCCTCCGCATCCATCAGCATTACGTCAAAATCAAATTCATTTGAGGTATCCCCATGGCCTGGGCCACTAAGAACCAGCTTCTGTTCCGGGAATGCCTTGTTATATAATTCTGCAACATCGTGTTTAATAATAGTATCTGCTCCCAAATATAGAATTTTATCGTATTCATACATGATCCAGGGGAGTAGTGCTCGGAAATAAGGTGTATACGCTTCTAAGGCTATCTCAAGAGAAATCAATTTCTTTACCCAGGCGATCGGTTCAAAAAAGCGAATCGATATATTTTTCTTTTCTCCAGCAAGCATTTTTACATTTTTTTTATCAAACTGGTCTGCGTTTGTATCCAATATAACGATATCATAATGATTCTCAGCCTTACATTGACTTATCAATGACTGAATCGATACGTTCATAATCGGCAAATAGCCGACACTCGTCACATAGACAATGACTGTGCCCTCTTGAAAAGATTTTTTAATCTTCTCCATTGCAATCATTCCTTTTAATGTTGCTTTTTTCATGAGTGGATGAAATCATCAATTTCTCTGTCCATTTCTCCAAGAATATTTCCTCTCCGTAACATCACCTTACTAAATTGACATGTCATTTCAATGCATTTTTGGATATGCCAAGTTGGCTGCCAACCAAACACTGCCTTGATTTTACTGCAATCCAACTTGAGGAAATTTGCCTCATGAGGTGCGCCTGGCTCAGAATAATCCATCCAATTTGCGCCTTCACCCCATGTTCGACAAAACAGATCTACCAGTTCTCCGGTCGGCATACAGTCGCATTCATCTGGACCAATATTGTACCAGCCTGCTTTTGCTTTATCTTCATACTGAGCTTTTGCAATCGTCAAGTAAGCGAAGAGCGGTTCAAGCACATGCTGGTATGGACGCGTTGAATGCGGATTGCGGACATGAATCGGTGCACCGGCAATTTGCGCGCGAACACAGTCCGGGATAATTCGGTCGTTTGCAAAATCACCACCGCCAATTACATTTCCCGCACGCGCGGTCGATATGGCAACTGATTCGTCTAAGTTAAAGAAACTGTTTACATAACTGTGTGTAACCAGTTCCGAACAGCTTTTGGAATTAGAGTAAGGATCATATCCATCTAGCGGTTCGTTTTCCCGATATCCCCAAAACCATTCGTTATTTTGATAGACTTTGTCTGTTGTGACATTGAGAACGCTGCGAACGCCCTTGCTCAGGCGCACACACTCCAGCAGATTCACCGTTCCCATCACATTAGTTTCATAGGTATAACGGGGATGTTTATAGCTGTCGCGGACAATGGGCTGGGCCGCCAGATGAAATACTACTTCAGGGGACGCCTCGAAAAATGTCTTTTTCAAAAGCTCGAAATCTCGGATATCGCCTATCACGCTCACCATGTTTTTTTCGACTCCGGAGATGGAAAACAGACTAGGATCCGTTGGTGGTTGCAGACTATATCCCGTGACGATAGCCCCACTTTTTTCAAGTATACGGCAGAGCCATGTTCCCTTAAATCCTGTATGTCCGGTAACAAAAATCTTTTTGCCGCGATAAAAATCAAGCTCTTTTCCCTGCATCAGTCTTTCCACACCTTCCACGGGGCGCATCCCTGAGCATAGAGCGCCTCTAATTTTTCTTTTTCGCGCAACGTGTCCATGCACTGCCAAAATCCTTCGTGTTTGTAAGCCATCAACTGTCCCATTTTGGCAACCGTCTCAAGAGGATTCTTTTCCAATACTGTTTCGTCTCCTTCGATGTAGGCCAAGAATTCCGGCTGACACACCATAAAGCCGATATTGATCATATTGCCATCGCCCTGCGTTTTTTCACGAAAATCTTCAATTTCGTTGTGCTCATTGATCTGCATGATACCGAAACGTTGCCCTGAATTATAGGCTGAGATGGTTACAAGCTTTCCATGTTTTTGGTGATAGCTGAGAAGTTTTTTAATATTTACATCAGAGACACCATCCCCATAAGTGAGCATAAACGGTTCATTGTCTATATACTCCTTCACACGTTTGACGCGACCACCTGTCATGGTATTCAAGCCAGTATCTACGATGGTCACTTTCCAAGGTTCGACGACATTATGATGTACCGTCATGTTGTTCTGTCTGTTGCTGAAATCAAAGGTAACATCCGCGGTATATAAAAAATAATCTGCAAAGTATTCTTTGATCACATGCTGTTTATACCCAGCACAGATAACGAACTCATTGAATCCATATGCGCTATACAGTTTCATGATATGCCAGAGAATGGGTTTGCCTCCCAGCTCCACCATTGGCTTGGGTTTAAATTGAGATTCCTCACTAATTCTGGTCCCGAATCCGCCCGCAAGAATTACGACTTTCATTGTACTCTTTCCTTTCCTGTTTTTTTCTTATTTAAAGTTGACAGTTTCGCTCCATATTTTTTTGCTCCCCACACAGCCCTAACGCCACATCCACCTGCTTTAAGAAACAAAAGGTGACACGCGACTTTTCGACGATTTTTATTTTTATGTACTATCTTCTGCCTGAGCTCTGCTTCAAGCGCCTCTGCTATTTGGTGGATATTAAATTCATAATGTGCATGATAAATAGCTTCTTTCCTCATTTGCTCCCGGTATACAGGATCATCAATAAGCTTTTCCAGTCTGCTCACCCATGACTCTGTAGTATTAGCAGCGAACAGCTCTGAATTTACCATGCTTTTTAGTCTGGAATAGGGCTGCAGATCAGAGCAGACGCACAATATCCCTGCTGCAGCATATTCTATATATTTATTGTAGTGCTTACAGCTATGGAAGTCAGATGATGGGATGGGAGCCAGTCCAATATCCCAATTTAACCCATTTAGTTTTCGACGATATTCCAAATATGACTGAGAATATGGGATATAGCTAGCATTTATTTTTGTTGCAAAATTCAAACCTCCTCCGTAGAATTCAAATTTCACATTAGATGAATACTTTCTACTGATGCAAAGTAGAGCTTCTTTTAAAATATTCTCTACATCGTACTTTCTATCAATGGAACCGGCAAAACCGATCTTTACTGGGCCATTAAGATTGTGCGGTTTATAAGAAACTGGTTCGATTGCTGGTTCCTCGATCTGAATAGCCTGCTTTCCGTCAACCGCATATTTTCTCAGCAAAATGGGTGAAGGGGAAAGAATGGCGTCACTCAATTCAATCATGGTAAGAATATTTTTTTGTATACATGGTTGATTATAGTATGATGCACTGCTAATTTGAGGCGGAACATTCAGCAGATCATCGTCAATGATATAAACCAAGTATCTACCCGCCTCATGCAGTTTTTTTGCCAACCGACATTCATACCAGCTGTCAAGCCTTCCAAGTAGAACGATATCTGCCCAGTTAAGATCACTTCTTTTCAACTTCAGCTCTTGTATGGCTCGATATTCCACCTTCTTTTGCTTGGACAAGTATTCCATTTGACAATGCCCGCACAGCCGAATGGAGGGAATCATCTTTCTGTAAATCAGCAAAATGTGTGGCCTTTTCTCAGGAGAATGCGGTGCTTTTGCCTGTCTCATTTTTTCCTCCTTGCAGACGTCTCAGCTTTTATCGTAAGCGTCACAGGCCAGCTGTGTCGTGTCGAACATCCTTACCGAGCCTCGTTCCAGCCATACAACCCTGTTGCACATCTGTCGTATCTGCTCTATGTTATGACTGACAAATAGAACCGTGGTCCCCCCACTCATCAGTTCCATCATTCGTTTTCGGCTCTTCTCCTGAAACTCCGCATCGCCTACCGCAAGCACCTCATCGACGATCAGCACCTCCGGCACCACCACCGTCGCCACCGAAAACGCAAGCCTCGCTACCATGCCTGACGAATAGTTGCGCAGCGGCATGTCAATGAACGGCCCAATCTCCGAAAAAGCCACGATCTCCTCGTACTTGCTCTTGAGAAACTCCTCGGAATAGCCCAGAATCGCGCCGTTCAAGAAGATGTTCTCCCTGCCCGTCATATCAAAATCAAAGCCGCTGCCCAACTCCAGCATTGGCGCGACATTTCCGCGCACAATCACGCTGCCCTCCGTAGGCTTCAAAATGCCGGAAATCACCTTGAGCAGCGTGCTCTTGCCCGCGCCGTTGTGCCCAATCAGCCCCATGACCTCTCCGCGCTTGACATCGAAGCTCACGTGTTTGAGGGCTTCAAACTCGTTGTATTTCAGCTTTCCTCGCAGCCGGGCAATGGCGTATTCCTTGATGCTGCTGATGCGGTCGTTAGCCATGCGAAAGCGCATGGATACATCCCTGACCTCAATCATCATTTCCATCCGCTTCACCTCACAGATACAGCACAAACTTGTCCTGATGCCGCTTGAACGTTAGAATCCCCAGCCCCAGCACCACCACTGAAGAAAGGATGCACCAGAGATAGGCCATCGGTTCGGGCGACACGCCATCGATAATGCAGATACGGGCAAACGTGATGTACTGGTACATGGGATTCATGTGGTAGACCGTCAGGAATTGCGCCGGGATGATGCTCTCCGGATAGAACAGCGGCGTCAGGTACATCCACATCATGCTGACTACACCCCAGAGAAATTGCGTGTCCTGAAAGAAGGTCATGGCGGTGGTCAGCAGCAGGCTCATGCCTGTGACGAAGCCCAGCAGACACAGCATGTCGAAAATGAGCAGCAGCAGCGCCGGAGTGAACGTTGTCCCGGTGATCAGCATGACCAGCAGCAGCGGGATGATCGCCAACGCAAAGTTGACCAAAGAGGAGAGAATGCGCGATACCGGGTAGATGTATTTGGGCATGTATACTTTTTTAATCAGCGATGCGTTGCCGGTGATGGAGGTCATACCCATTGAAACGGCCTCGCTGAAAAAGTTGAAAAATACAATCCCGGCAAGCAGATACACCGGATAATTGGGAATGTCGCTTTTGAATAGCGTGGAGAACACAACGTATTGAACCGACATCGTAAGCAATGGATTGAGAAAACTCCATGCCATACCTAGCGCGGAACGCTTGTATTTTGTTTTGAAGTCGCGTGAGACGAGCTGGCGGATCAGAAAACCATACCGCGTAAAGAGCATGCATACCGCAACCAGCGGATTGTTGCGCCCGGCTTTTGCGCCGTACCACCAACGCAGGCACAGCATCGCCAGCACCGCAAACGCGCCGCTGACGATGAACCAGTAATCCCGGTAGAACGTCAATGTCCGAATGCAGTTCACCTTTACGCAAAGCTTACCGGCACCTGGCACACCGTTGATGGTGTAACGGTCGGCTTCCGAAATGCTTTGTACAATATCGAATCGCCCTGCCACAATCGTATCACCACAGTAGATCGTGATGGCGTTGTCCGGTGTGCAGCCCGTTGTCGTGAGCGTCAGCGTGAGAGGATCACCGGTCTGCACCTGTGCCATGTTGTCCAGTGAAATGGTAGAATATTTGCTTTCCGGTAGCGTTGCAATGTCGATATCCTTGGCGGTGATCACTTCTCCTGCATCGTTGGTAAAAACCGCGTGAAGTGTGCCAGTGTTGCTCCGTCCATAGGTGGCCGCCATCAGGTCGAAGCCGGTGAGAGACTCGGCCGGTGCGATAAGACGCTGTGTAATGGTCATGCCATCCACCAGTTCACCCACGGTGGTGGTGGCAGATAGCGCGTCGCTCGTGACCGCCGTATAATGGAACTGCTGACTGGCCACCAGATAGACGGTCGCGGCCAGTATCCAATAGCAGACCGCCCATATGGCCATCAGTCTTTTTGATCTTTTAAAGTCCATGAAACCCGGTTCCTCATTTCTGTGATCTTAGCCCAGCAGCATCATACCTGCCAGGCGAAAAAACGGATGAAGCAGTCTGCGGTGGTGCCAGTAAAAGGCCGGGCCGCTCCGTTTCCGAATAAAGCCATGAAAGAACGGCAGTTCCTCCGGCTTAAGCCCACCGCCATAGGTTTGCAGATAGGTGTCCGCCTGCCGCTTTTTAGCGGCAATCGCCCCGCGCAGCCGGTTGATGCGAGAGAAGGTTTGCAGCGAATCCTTCACGCTCCCGGCGTTCTTTGCCCCCACGCTGTTCCCGCCGTGCTGCCGGTAAAGCATGGTGCTTTCATCCAGGCACACAACCTTTCCGAAACGCGCGGCCACCACACCCAGCCACCAGTCGTGCATGATCACCCGCGAGGTGTCCCTGCACTGCCCGGCCAGCAGGGCCAACGCCCGGTTGATGCCCGTCGCACAGCCGGTCACGACGTTCTGCATGAGCAGTGCCCGGTAGTCGATCACATCCGTATACTGCTTCTGCATCTTCATCAGCGAGGAAGCAATGGGCCGGAGCTTCTCATCCACCGGCGTCAGATCCGTAAAAACCAGCACCGGCGTATCTGTACCCGCCTCATCTTCCGCTTCCAGCAGCGCGCGCATCGTCTTTTCCACCTTGTCGGGGTGCCACACGTCATCCTGATCGCAGAACATCATGTAGGACGCCCCACATTCCTTCATCAGCCAGAAGAAATGATCGCGGGCATTGCCAAAACGCCCTTCATGTCGCACACGTCGGATGCGGTCAGGATACTGTGCAGCGTATCCGTCCAGGATCGCAGGCGTACCGTCTGTGGAGCCGTCGTCGGAAACGGTCAGATGCCATTGCTCCCACGTCTGTGTCAGCAGCGAATCCAGCTGCTCGCGCAGAAACCGCTCGCCATTGTACGCTGCCAGCAGGATTTCAACCGTCGGCTGCATGCCGTATCCTCCTTTGTCCGGCCGTTCCGGCGCGCCGTCCGGCACGACTGCCCAACAGCCGTGCCGCACAGTCGGCCGCAAAGGCCAGACATTCCAGCGGATGACCGCCTCGCAGCAGCTGCAAGAGCACCTGCCGCACCATCCGCAGGCCCTCGCCCGTCTCACGCGGGTTGCCCAGCCGCTCGCCGTATTCCTGCAGAAAGCGCCCGATGAGGACGTTGCGCCGGTATTCCTGCCGGAGCGTCAGGTCGTGGGAATGCACCACCGCTGCATCGGCGCAGTAGGCCAGCCGGTAACCAGAATCTAGAAACGCCGCGCCAATGAGCATGTCCTCATTGGTCGGCAGCGGATGGGGGAATCCGCCCACCGCCTCATAAGCGCTCCGGCGGTAGGCCGAGCAGACGTCCGAAAGGTGATATGCCCGTATTCCTAGCGCCTCACGGTCCTCCGCTCCCCACACCCGGCTCTGTGCAGGGTAGCGGTAGTGCTGCACCGCTCGCACATAGGGCCTTGCATCCGGCCGGGGGAGCTGACGGCCGCTGGCAGCCGCGACGCGCTCATCCGCAAAGGGCTTGAGCAGATGCTCAATGTAGCGTTCATCCGCTGGATGGGCATCCTGCGTTATGAACAGCACGAACTCACCCGTCGTCTGCCGCAGGGCCGCGTCTCGCGTGCCGCCGTGGTCAAACTGGTCGCGGGGAACGGACATAACCCGCGCACCGTGCGCGCGGGCTAGTTCCGCGGTGCCATCCGTGGATCCCGAATCCACCACCAGAATTTCCTCCGGCGGCTGCGTCTGATCCATAAGCGCAGCAAGCAGCGTAGCAATTTCGTCCGCCGCGTTGAGCGTGGGGAGAATCACGGAAACGCTCATTGCGCCATGCCCTCCCCGCCGTCCGGCCTGCTGTTTGCCGCGCTGCCGATATCCTCCTGGTTCACCATCCCGCCCAAGGCGGTTTTCAGCAGAATGCGTATATCCAGCCCCAGGGACCAGTTTTCGATGTACCACAGATCGTGCTCCACACGGGCTGGAATGCTGGTGTCTCCGCGTAGACCGTGAATCTGAGCCCAGCCCGTCATGCCGGGACGTACCTGGTACTTCACCATGTAGAGGGGCACCGTTTCCCGGAAGCGCTCCACGTAAAAAGGAATCTCCGGCCGCGGGCCTACGAGACTCATTTCTCCGCGAAAGACATTAAAAAGTTGGGGAAGCTCGTCCAAGCTGATTTTTCGCAACAGACTTCCCAGCCAAGTGCGCCGGTTGTCCGTACTGCCCGACCAGGCGGTATCCTGCTCGTCGTTGACGCGCATGCTACGGAATTTGTACATGGTAAACGGCTTTTTGTTCAGCCCGATGCGTTCCTGCCGGAACAGCACAGGTCCAGGACTGGAAAGCCGAATGGCAATGGCTAGGAGGAGAAACATCGGACTGAGGACAACCAGTAAAAGTCCGCTTACGACGATGTCAAAGGCGCGTTTGGTCAGCGCGTTAACCGGTTCGTCCAAGGGCGTGGTGCGCAGCTGAATCAGCTTGAGGTTTCCTACCGTGTCGATGGTTGGCCGGGTAGGGATGACGTCATTGTAAAAGGGAACAACGCTGATCTTGGTGCCGCATTTCTCGCACACCTGGATGACATCTGCCGTCACGCCCAGCTCATCGGGAGCGAGCGCCAGAATTACCTCGTCAATGCCCGCATCATGCAGACGGCTTTCCAGTTTTTCCAGCAGACCGTCATCCGGCGTCAGGCATTGTTCCACATGGATGCCCAGCGATGGCTCGGCCTTAACGTTCTGTACATAGCGTCTGGCGAGCTTTCCGCCGCCGACCACCAGCATGTGCTTGAGGTTGTACCCCCGCGCGCGTATGCGTCGAAGCAGGAAACGTAAAAACTTGCGTTTGCCGATTAGAACTGCGCTGCTGGAGAGAAAGTATACACCCAGCACGCCGCGTGAAAAGTCCTGTAACCGAAACAAGAACAGCGCCGAGGCGGCCGTAGCCAGCGCGATGACGTTGCCCGCAAGAATACGCGCAGATTCCCGTCCCGACCTGTGCACACGGCTGGTGTGATAGACGCGGAAAAGCGTCAACAGAAAAACCGTCCACACCGCATAAATCATCGCCACCAGCATGCCTTTTGCGTTCAGGCTACTCAGTGCCGCCATGTTACCCGCTTTGTTTTTGATCACATCCAGCCATAGCCATGACGCGAAGAGATAACACAGCACAATCAGCACGCCGTCTGACAGCACATTCAGCCGGTTTAAGGTTTTTTGGTTCCTATGAATCATCGATTTCGTCCTTTATCTTTCTATCTTGCAGGTGCCAAACATGGCGCATAAATCAGCTTGAGCGCCTTGAGGCGCGCGGCCCCAGCCTACACGACCGATAAGCGCCTCTTTTCTTATAGAGTCAACTTCCAAAAGGATCACCCCGTTCAGTCATATGGCGGCTTTGGCATCCAGTTGTCCATGGAGGCGGTGGAGCTGACTGTAGCGCAGTTCACCTGCCAACTTGCTGGCCCTCGGGTAGTAGTACTCTAGCTTTTTGCAGTACCCATAAAATGCAAACACATACTTGAGAGACGTATAGGATACTCCCCACCAAGGCATCCTGCAGGCTGACGAGCCTTCAAAGAGCGCATTCGCCTTGTGTCGCTACATATCCGGTTGGTGGACAGGAGAGCCGTCAGCCCCAGAAGGCACCCATCGGGAAAAACCTGCAGCAAAGTGCGCACGTCCTTGCCCCAGTCCTCCGTACTGCCAAGCAACAAAAAACTTTTCCGTGACGGTGGAGTGAAGGACCACCGCCTAGCCGGTACGGAAAAGCAAGCCGTTTGTCGCTTGATATACAGTTTTGTTATGCACATAGAGTTCGATAATAGATCGTCTGCACTTCCTTACGTTAGATTAAAAAAGAAAATGCTTCGCTATCCGCAGCGTTCAGGCCGAGGCAACTGGCGAATATATGGGACAGTCCCCGCCACTGCGAAAGGTTCAGCATCTGACGCGGCGCTGTCCTTTGCCGAAACAGCGACTTCATTGGCAGAGCATTCTGCCCGGAACACCGCCGTTCTGCGGTTTTTCTTTTCCGAACATAAGGGAAAAGAAAAACGGGAATGTTGCCGAAAGTAGTCCCTTTTGTGGCAACATGAGTGGAGTGGATCAACTAAACCCATTCCCACTCATACATTCCTAAATATACACGAATCAAAATGGAATGTCAACAACTGTCAATAACAAGAAAACGAAACTAGATTATGGACTTTGCACCGCTTTCTCTGATATAAAAATATGAAGAAATACATTAAGGGTGTTGCCGAAATAAAAATTATGGAATTGAAAGAGAAATATGATAAGATTGGATTGTTGAGAACACATATGCCGGAGAAGGGACAGATGTGGTGAAGAATATCCTGGTTTCGTCAAGGTTTCGTCGGGAGGGATGATGCCAGACAGGCCTTGCCTAATTCTAAATAAGACCGTGGAGCGGTTAATTTTTTTAGTCTGTATTTGGGGCATTTGCGCGCTGACATGGTTAGAAACCAACTGGAACCGGAAGGTGTGGACGATCTGCACGTGGTTCAGCGGGTGGTGCGGGCTGGGGGTGTGGACAACGGTGGTAGCAAGCAGGGCAGGTCTTATAAGGAACTGCAAAAATCAGCCAGTCCTGCGTCAGGCTGAACACATTCTTTTTCTCGCCGCCACATGCCTTATTTGACGCAACTTTAGCATAACTTTCCGGCTGCTCGTGTGCATTCTCGGGGCAAGGTTTGGGTTTTTTAAAGAGGACTGCTTTGCAGAATACGGGAATATGCATGGGAAAGTTTGTCTCTGGCAAAAGAGCGCATTCGGTTTGAACTAGCATATTGTGACATCCTCAAAATAGTGGATAATAAGTTCCAGGTCGCACTTGTTGTTGATGAAGCGATAGATAAATTCAAAACCGTTATCGGTCTGAATAAACTCAACGGGAATGCCTTTACGGGTAAAATGCGTAACGACCTTAGTCAGAAAGTCTGCAGGGGAGAAAAAAGGAACTCTGTTCTTCGTAAGCATTCAGTACGCGATAGCGGGAATACTCGTCAATGGCAGTGTCCTGATGTAGCTTCAAGTAATATAAAAAACCTTCTGAGTGGCGCAACAATTCTGCACCACTCAAAAGGTTCATATAGAGGAGGTAGAAGAACCTTCATCTTCAGAACAAGATGGTTAAGGAAATCTTCTTGCCACTACTAGGTTCTTCTGGTGTGTGGACTTTCCGGGCCTTACTTGGAAGCAGCGTAATCCGTCCAGATTTGCTGGTACTGCTTAAAGAATTCTTCGCGGTCAATCTGACGGCCAACATACAGACTCCAGACTTCGCCGAGAGGCGTTTTGACCTCATCAGGAGTCCAAGGCGTCATGGTTTCATAAGCCTTGTCGGCTTTCATGTAATCGAACACCTGCTGACCAAGGATAGATAGCGTTTCCATCGTAGGCACGGTATTAAGCGCGGGAATGTTGCCCATCTTTTCCTGGTGCCACTTCTGGGCTACATCGCTGGTGCACAGCCAACTAAGGAACTTCTTGGCTTCTTCGACGTTTTCGCTGTCCTTGTAGACGGCGGCATTGATGGTGGCAATCTGCAGGCGGTTTTTGTCGGCGTCATTGGAAATCGGCACCAGGCCTTGGACGACGTAATCCGCCAAGTCAGGATTGACGTTGAGAATGTTGGGAATCTCCCAGGAACCTTCGTCGTCAACCATCGCGGCTTCCTCAAGGAAGAAGTTATTGCGGCCAGTCCACTTGTCGGTGGAGATATAATCCTCGTTGCAGTACTGCAGGACGAGATCGTAGTAGTCCAGCATATCGTTGAGATCAGGATCATTCGCAAGATCCATGTCCATGCCGCTCTTGAGCTGCTCGAAGTATTCCAGAGGATTTTCCTTGTTGGTGACCCATATGGAACCAAGATGGTTGGTCAAAGAGAGACTGGTTTCCGCGTAGTGCAGTTCAAAGGGCTGGATGCCAGCAGCAACCAAATCCTTGCATAACTGCTCCAGTTCCGCGCGGGTCTCGGGAATCTTTTCCCAGCCAGCTTCCTTGAGCAGGCGCATGTTGTAGAGAATACCCCAGCCTTCCACATAGATGGGGAACACCTGAATGGTCTTGCCATCCAGAGAGCAGGCGACTACCTGGTCGGGGGTCAGATCCTGGACGATGTCCATATCGGACAGGTCAGCCAGATAGTCGTTCCACTGCACAATCTGCTCGCCGAAGCCACAACCGAAGATGTCGGGAACTTCGCCGGAGGCGAGCTTGGATTTAAGAAGATCCCAATACGCCGAGGAAGAGGGAAACTCATACTCAATGGTGCCGATCTGGGGATTTTCCGCCTTGTAGGCTTCGATCAGCTCATCGAAGTTGTCAGTCCACTGGCCCAACGCCAGCATAATGGACAGGTTGACGGAACCGGGAGCCTTCTCTGCGCTGGCGACGGAGCACAGTGAGATGAGTAGCGCCAGAGTCAGTACCAGGGCTAATGCCTTTTTCATTTGTTTTCCTCCTTAACGTAATGAGTTTTTTATTTCTGCAGCCCGCCTCAGCGTGCTGTTGAAATCATCATCCCTTTACCGCGCCGGCAGACGCGCCCGCCAGCACCTGTTTTTGGGCAATGATAAAGAAGATAAACAATGGCAGTATGGACAGCGTTAGCGCGGCCAGTGCCACATCCCAAGCGAAGAAGGCCTCGTTGAAAAGCGCCTGCATGGAGATTTGAATGGTACGAAGCGAGTTTTTGGACAGGACCAGCTGCGTCATCAAATAATCGTTCCAGAACCACAGCGTGTTGATGGTGGCTACGGTAAACACAGAACCCTTGATTTGTGGAAACACGATACGCCAGAAGGTCGTCAGCGCGTTGCAGCCATCAATGCGGGCTGCACTTTCAATTTCCACAGGAATCGCTTTCACCGCCCCCGATACAATGAACGTGCTCAGCGAAACCGTCATTGCCCAGAAACAAATGCTCATGCCCACCAAGCTGTTGCTCAGTCCCAGGTTCTTGGTCAAGCGCGCGAAGGGGATCATCAGCGCCTGGAAGGGGATGGACATGAAGGCAATGAACACAAAGAAACAGATGCGCGTAAAACGATTGGTATGGCGCGTAATCCAGTAGCCGGTCATGCTGCATAGAACCACGCCGCCAAAGTTGGACAACACTGTGATGATGGCGGTATTCTTCAACGAGTTGCCAAAGTTCAGTCGGTCCCATGCGCTGAGGTAGTTGTCAAAGGTGAAATTTTCACTTGGCAGAGAGAAAATATCGCGGGCAATATCGGCGTAGGGCTTGAAGGAATTGGTCACAATGATGTAAAAAGGCACCAGCACAACGCACAGACACGCAAGCAGGAGCGCTGCGCGAATCGCAATTCCCAGACGCCTGCGGGCTCCGAGCTTCATTTTCATTATTGCGTTACCTCCTTGCGGGACGTGAGCGCCACCTGGCAGATGCTGATCAAGGCGATGATGAGCACCAGGACAAACGCCTTGGCAGAACCATAGCCCAGTTGGTTGGAGCTGAACGCCGTCTGATACACGTTCATGGTTACCGCTTCAGACATCCGGAAGGGGTTGCCATTGGTCAGAGAAATGTTCAAGTCATACATGCGCAGACAGTTGACGATGCTTAGGAACAGGCATTGGGTGACAGAAGGCATGATCAGCGGCAGCACAATGCGCAACAGCACATGATGGGGACGCGCACCGTCCACGCGGGCTGCTTCGAGATAATCGTCCGAGATGGAAGTCAGGCCTGCCAGATAGATGATCATCATGTAACCCGCCTGGCTCCAGGTCATAACGATAACCAGCGCCCAAAAGGAGGACTCGCCCGTGGCAAACCACGTTTGCGAGAACCATTCCACCCCCAGCAACTCGCCCAGCACGGGAAAGAGGTTCTGGAATATGAAGCGCCAGACGAAACCAAGAATCACGCCGCCCACAATTTTGGGCATGTAAAATCCGGCGCGCATAAAGTTGCGAAACGGAACGTCCTTGGACAGGCCGTAGGCCCAGAAAAAGCCAATGAGATTGGTGAAAATGGTTACAAAGAACGTAAATTTCAGCGTAAACCACATAGAGGTCCAGTATTTCGCGTCGTTAAACACCTTCACATAGTTGGAAATTCCCATGAAATCATAAGAGGATTTGATGCCGTCCCAGTTGGTAAAGGAATACCATATCTGTTGAAAAAACGGCGTCAGACACAGCGCTACGAACAATACTAGCGCAGGGAGCATGAAGATCGCGTAATCACCCAGCTCACAGAGCCTGCGTTTCTGCTTTTGAGTTATCCGCATGACAGTTCCTCATTTCTTGTGTTGATGTAAGTTGAATACAACGGGCGCCCACCCTCTTTACGAATGTCCGGACGCACTGACTTTTACCTTTGTACTGCGCTTATTATACCTTTTTGTATTTTTGTAAGGAACGAACAAATTTGACCTGTGAGGGGGAGAGTTTTGACCCGTCGCTCGTTTTCAGGCATTCTGGATACATCTGTGCTATAATAACGGTAGCCTAGGTATCCGCGTCGCGCCATTCATCACCGAAGCGGGAGGGAAGCCGAAGATGTTTCGAAAAAACAGGCCGTTTCACAGCATACGTTTCAAGGTCCTGTTGATCTTTGTGCTTGTGACTACCATAACGCTGTCCTCCTGCTTTTTCTTTTTCCAGCAGTATACCTATCAAATGGCTACAGAACGCTATGAGGATCAGCTAACGCCTTTGCGTAACGCATTGAGCAACAACATTCAGACCTATATCGGCACCTGCGTTCAGGCGGCTCGCGGCATCTATTATAACAACTCCACCGTGCTTTTGTTTACTGCTCCTTCTTCGGATTTTTCCAACGCTGAAACTGCCGATTCCAAGGCGTTGTTTTCCTTTCTGCTCAGCATTTATGCCTCCCTGCCCAGCAGCCACCAAATTCATTTATCCGCCTATAAAATGGAGCGTTCCTTCCTGATCACCACGCACGACATGACCCGCTATGTGGAGACACGGCCGGGTATCAGTTTCTCTACGGAATACCCCGACCGCGTCCCCAGAGATATCAACCGTTCCATCTGGGTGGAGCAGAGTCATCCCATTCATACCTACGGACATTTCCTCTCCCCCTACGCCCGCACAGACGAATATGTGTTTACCGTGCATGTACCCATCTACCTTCTGCCTGATTATACTAACGTAATCGCCATGATTTCCGTGGATATTGAAACCAGCTACATCGCCAAAAACTGCAGCTATATCAACGATATGGGCGCCGATGTGTATATTGCCGACCAGAATGGCGATTTGATCTACGCAGACAACGAACGCCTCATCGGCCAACCGTTAAGCAATGTACCCGGCTTTGAACAGCAAATGGGGGAGGGAGAAACCTGGCGTCAGAAAGACGCGCTCATCACCCGCAACACGATCGATACCTCCTATTGCCAGTGGCGAATCTATACCATTACTCCCATGAGCCGCATCACGCACGATTTTACCGCTATCCAAACGTCGCTGATGCTGATTTTCCTTGCTTGCCAGATGGTGCTTGCCATTATCCTCCTGCTGGTGATGATGCGCTATACCAAACCTTTGAATCAGATTGCTGTGTTCATGCACGTCAACTTTTACAAAAAGAACTACAATCTCAAGGCGCGCTTGGCTGACCATATTCATTACCGGCCCAAGGATGAAATCAGCCTGCTGGTGGAAAACATCGACTCCATGCTCGATACGGTCAACCGTTTTGTGGTCAGGCAATACAAACTTTTGCTGGCTCGCCGCATGGCTGATTTGCGCACCTTGCAGGCGCAGATCAATCCCCATTTTATCTACAATACCCTGCAGTCCATTGCAAGCAAAACCCTGGAGAAGGGGGACCATGAATCCTACGATTATATTGCCTCCTTTGGCCAGCTGCTACAATACGCCATGGACGTGGGCGAGAGCCTGGTTACGCTTTCAAAGGAGATCGAACATGCGCAGCGATATTTGGACTTGCAGTCCATTCGCTATGAATGCGCGATTGTCTGCGAAGCGGATATCGCGCCAGGGCTGCTGAATATGCTTATTCCCAAGATGAGCCTGCAACCGTTGGTAGAGAATTCGTTACTGCATGGCCGGCTCTATGAAAAAAACGATGGGCGCATTCTTCTTCGGGCAGCTGTTCTGGGAGAAGAGATCCTTGTCGAGGTGGCGGATAATGGTGTGCCCATGTCCCAGCGGCAGCAGGAGTTGCAACGCAAAAAAATGGAAAAACTGAAAAGTGACTACCAGCATCTCAAAAATGCCAGCGCTGAAACCATCGGCATGGAGAGCCTCTTTTCCAAGGACGGAGAAAAAGAACTGCTGGAACAGACGGTGGAAGCGCATCATGGCGCACATATCGGCCTGTCCAACGTCTTTGCGCGTTTTTTGCTGCGCTTTGGTTCCAAGTGCAGATTCGTTATGGAGGCAAACAGCTTCGGCGGCACGTCTGTCAAGGCATATCTGCCTCGGGAACGAGTCAAAATCGTTTGTGCCGACAGCGCTGAAGGAGGGAATGAGATTTGAAGCTGCTGATTGTGGACGATGAAAAACACGTCCTTACAACCATTCGTTGCCTGATTCCCGCCAAACAACTGGGCATAACGGAAATTCTCTCTGCACAAACGGCTGCGGAATCCAAAATCCTGCTGGAAAAAGAGCGCCCGGAAATTGCCATTGTGGATATCATTTTGCACAACCAGACGGGGATGAATTTGCTCGCTTTTATTGTCAACCGTCGTCTGCCTACGCAGGTAATCGCCATATCCGGTCATGCGGATTACGAATATGTTCGCACCATGCTTCTCAACGGCGCAGTGGATTATCTGTTGAAACCGGTGGAAAGCAAGGCGCTGGTGGCGTCGCTTGAAAAGGCGATCCGCCGCCTGGCCCCTCCTAGCACGACGGCACCTGAACATGAGGTCACGATGAACATGAGCCTTTCCCTGCAATACATTCGTACCCAGCTGCGAAAAATGCTGGTACCCGCACAGGCTGAAAGCGCTTATAGCGAGCTTTCCAGCCTGGACGACCAGTTTGCTGCCGCGCGGCGCTGCACCCTGCTATATTACGATACACACTATCTGCCCATGCGCAGCGCACGGTTTCGCACCCGGCTGAATCAGTTTGAGGAAAAAGCAAGGAGCTATCTATCCCTGCACAGATGCGGCCAGTTCCTGGATAAATTTAGTTCCCAGCACGAGCATCTGCTCATGCTGCTGGATGATGCAGGCGAGCATCTGCATCAGATAGAGGCGATCGCTGGGAGCGTATTTTCTTCCACGGCCTTTGCTTTTCATATGGGCTGTGTAACAGACGCCGCTTTTCCGCAATCGTTTGCCGATGGATTTGAAAAGGCACGGGCCTGCTTTTTTGGCGATGATTGCTATGTGGCCCCTGAGCTTTTGCAAAAGGAAACCGTAACAATGGCGTTTTCTTTTCAGGAGAGATGCGAGCCGGAAGGTCTGGAACGCCATCTGCTTTCGTTGATCGTTGTGCAGGACACACAGGGGCTTTTGGAGGAGGCAGAGCGCTGGCTCAGCTTGGCGTTGGCGAGGGATTTTATGCCGCTGGGACGCATACGTTCGTTGATTCGCTGCTACAACGCCATGACCGTGCGATGGAGCGCACGCCTGAAGGAATACTTTCCCGGCTTTGCGTATGACGGAACAGCGGAACGGGTAAGTTATATGGATTTTCTGGATGAATACTATGCCTTCTCCGCACAGATGATGATGGCAGTGATCAGCCGTAGCCTGCGTCTGTTTGCCGCGCGCGTTTCTCAGCTGTGCACGGATACGGAGGTGTTCAAGCTCATTGCATTCTACATGGAGCTCAATTATGACCAGGCGTTTAACCAGGCGGAATATGCGCGGATGTTCCACCTCAATCGCGATTATCTGAGCCGCAAATTCAAGCAGATTTTTGGCGAAGGCATGGTTTCGTATCTCAACAGGCTGCGCATAACCCACGCCGAGCAACTGATGCGGGACCCTTCGCTGAAGATACGCACCATCGCCTATATGACCGGTTACAGCGACGAAAAATATTTTACCAGGCAGTTTAAAGAATTTACGCACGTAACGCCAAGCGAATACCGCGCTATGCTTCAGGTGGAGGAAACGGAACAGGCGCGCTGAATGCCCCGGCGCTTTGGGGACAAGGGAGAAGATGCCTTTCGCAGGGGTGGAAAACGCAGCGGATGGCAGCGCTTCCAGGTTCACGCCTTCTTGTTGCGCATGGCTGCACGGTGCTGGCAATGCTCCAGCCAACCGGGGAATACTCCGCCGATCAGCACAAGGGAGGTTGCCCAGGCTACCACCGTCGGATAGTACATGCCGGCCCGACCAATAAGGGCGGGCAGGCAAAGGGTTACGGCGACACGCGCCAGCAGCTGAACCACGGCTGCCGCCAGCGGCACAGCTGCATTGCTCAATGCCTGTAGCCCCTGTCGCAGCGAGTACATGGGATACATTATCCATAACCCCGCACTCATGACCACCAACAGTTCCCAGGCGGTGTCCATCGCTTCCGGGGCAACGAACAGCTGCAAAAGCGGCCTGCCCCACAGGAACATGGCGCACGCCAGAACCGTGGCGATGCCCAGCGATACCAAGACGGACAGCCTTACGCCCTGACGGATGCGCTCAAAGCGGCCTGCGCCATAGTTCTGGCTGACAAATGTCGCCACGGCCTGCGCCAACGCGATGGCCGCGGTTTCCAGCAGGCCAAATACTTTGCCCGTAGCGCTCATGCCGGCTGCAAAGGCCGCGCCATAGCCGTTGACATACGTCTGCACGAAAAAACCTCCGGCGGCAATAACAAAGCTCTGCAGCAGCATGGGGATGCTAAGGCCCACAAATTCCCGTATCACGGGAGCATGCAGACGAAAATGCGCGCGCTGCACACGCAGCAGCGCATACTGACGCACGCGCAGAAAACAAACCAGCGCCGAAGCGGCCTGCGCCATTACGGTTGCCGCTGCTGCGCCAGGGGCTCCCCAGCCCAACCCCGCCACAAACCATACATCCAGCCCCAAATTAACCAGCGTGGCCGCCAGGATGGCATACAACGGCGTCTGACTGTCGCCTACGGCGCGCAGAAAGGCCGCATACACATTGTAGGCCAGTAAGGCAAACAGCCCGCCGCCGTTGATGCGCAGGTAGAGAATCGCTTCATCCAGCACCTGGCTGGGCGTGCTCTGCATTACTAGCATCGGACGGGCCGCAGCCTGGTATACCATCGTCATTACCAGGCCCAGCAGAACGGCCAGCACATAGATATTGCCGGCCGCCTGCTTTAGATCCTCCACACGGCCCGCTCCGAAGCGTCGAGCCAACACCAGTGACCCAGCCTGTGAAAAATTGGTCATATAGCCAACCAACAGCCACATAGGCCATGAGCAGGTGCCCAGCACAGCCAGACCCGTTACACCATCGCAACGGCCCAAAATAACGGTATCCACCATGGAATATACCTGCTGCAGTGTATTTGCGGCAATCAGTGGAATGCCGAAGCGCAGAATCAAGCCCAGCGCGTTGCCCTGCGTCATATCCGTGATCCGTTTTGACGCGGAATTGTTCATGCCATTCCCTCCGGATTCTACCGCGTAAGCGTCAGTCAAGCGCTTCCAGCAGTGCGTGCAGGTAGTTCAGGCTATGCCGGGCGGCGGTGGCCGTATCAGGATAGCGCTTTTCTTCCAGCGCCAGAGCGCCGTCATAGCCGATTTCTTTCAGTGCGCGCAGCGTCTCACGGAAATCGTAATGCCCGTGGCCGGGATACCAGCGATCGTTATCGGCCAGGTGGACGTGACAGATGCGTCCCCGACCCGCGCGGATAGCTGCGCCGATATCGCGCTCGCTGACATTCATGGAGACTGAGTCGATGTGCAGGGCCGTGTGTGTAAGACCGTCCACCTCATCTAAGAAAGCCATGCCCTCCTCAATGGTATAAAGGAAATCGCATTCATACCGGTTCATCATCTCCAGTCCGACCGTCACGCCATGTCGCCCGGCCAAATCGTCCAAACGGCGCAAGCTATCAGCCAGACGCTCCCGCTGTACCTTGAGGGTTACGCCGCAGTCGCAGAGCCTGCCGGCCAGCAACCCTACGATCACCACTCCATGCGAGGGACCCAGCGTGCGCATGTGCGCCTCCAGATGAAGGATGGTTTCACGCCGCACGTTCTCGTCGCGGTCGACAAGGTTATAGCCGCGTGCGGCATAAGCCGAACCGGTACCCACGGAGGTAAGACGCAGGTGGTTTTCTTCCAGAAGCCGCCACAGCGCCTCCAGATCCAGCTGACGCGAGTCCAGCAGATGAAGCTCCACTGCTTCAAAACCGTCCTGCCGAATCTGCGGCAGCATTGTTTCAAAAGAACCCCGGTAGAGAATCGGGCTGTCCGGTCCTGCCTCCAGCGCGCCCGTTGCGGCAATCAGCATCTTTTAATCTCCTCATTTGCCTGCGCTAAAAGGGACGGGGGTCCGGGCGGTTTTTTACCCGCTCTGGACCCCCGTCCGTTAGAACAAAGTTCAGTCGTAGACGGAAGCGTCGTCGCCAGCCGCCAGTGCCACACAGAAGTCCTTTTCACGCGTGTAATGTTCGTACCACACGTAGAACACTTCCTTGCCAGGCTCCGCAACCAACGAATGGTCCCAACCGGCAGGGACATAGCTCCAGTCGCCGCCCTTGTGGGGCACTGCGGGCTGATCATCCACTTTCAGGGTAAAATCGGCATCGCCAAGGCAATAGTTCCATTGTTCCACCTTGGGATGGCCGGCTTCAACGGTGCCTTCGCCCACGGCGCGTACCACGCCTATCATGATGCGTCCAAGTTGCTTTGCACCCAAAATAGACCAAGAGGTGGTGTTGGGACCTTTGCAATCCTGGTCGTACACGCTGCCCTCACTGTAGAGCCGGAAGAAGGGCAGACGAACATGACAGGCGTCATAAAGGGCTTTGTCGTATTCGTTGCGCTCCACCACGCTGTAGATGAATTCCATGTCCTCCAGGGCGTGTACGGTATAGGGTTCGCGGTCGAAGTCCGGCGCATAGAAGGCCGGTTCAACCACGTTGAACAGATGCTTTGCGGAAGACACATAGCCGCGCCCCTTGCCAAACATCAATAGCACGGTTTCGTCTGCGCGCATCTCCGGCGATACGCAGCAGCCCGCTTTGAGCCAGCATTTGTAGTTGTGCACGCCGCCGGCATAGGTGCCGGGCAACAGCTCACACATGGCGAAGCCGTTTTCGTCAAACTCCTTTTTCATGTCCGCGTCATGCGCCACGTAGAACTTGGCAGGAGCGGGGGCGGGGAGGAGCTTGCGGGGCATGGGCTTGAGCACGAAAGCGCGGTCGTCGCGGGTGAACTTCTCAAACCACACGTAGAAAACTTCCTTGCCGGGCTTTGCCACCAGGCTGTGGTCCAGTCCCGCGGGGATGAAGCTCCACTCGCCGCCTTTGTGGCTGACCGTCTGTCCGTCCACGGTCATGTCAAAGTCAGCATCTCCGATGCAATAATTCCACTGATGCACGGCAGGATGACCCTTTTCTATGGTGCCTCCGCCCACGGCGCGCACCACGCCTACCATCACGTGACCAAGCTGTTTGGCGTTGAGCACGTGCCAGGATGTGGTGTTGGGACCCTTGCAGTCCTGATCGTATTTTACACACTGGCTCAAGCTGATGAAGAAGGGGAGGCGAGCATGGGAGGCAGCATAGTCTTCCCAATCCCCTTCTGACATGTCGATCACAGCCATTACAAATTCCATATCCGTAAAGGCCTGCACCCGATAGGGGGCTTTGTCGAAGTGGGGAGCATAGAAGCTAAGCTCCCTGATGGCATGGGCCGCCGAAGTATCCGCCACATAGCCTTCGCCCTTGCCGAAAAACAGCAGCACCAGCTTGTCGGCATAGCATTCCGGTTTAACCTGACAGCCAGCCTTCAGAAAGCACTTGTAGTTGCGCACACCACCGTCATAGGTGCCGGGCAACAGCTCTGTGCGTGCAAAGCCATCGGCATTGTATTCCACCCTGATATCCTCGTTACGGGCCACATAGAAACTCATGTTTCAATTCCTCCTATTTTCGAGCCGCTGTTATTCAGGCAGCTTCTGTCCGGGAAGCACCTTGACGTCAAAATCCTTTTCACGAGCAAAATGCTCGTACCAGACGTAAAATACCTCCTTACCGGGGTCAGCTACCAGGTCATGATCAGGGCCCGCGGGGATAAAGCTCCACTCTCCTGCCTTATGGGGCAGGGGCTCGCAATGATCTACAGAAATATGGAAGTCCGAAGCGCCTACACAATAATTCCACTGATGCACTGCGGGATGACCTTCTTCCGTGGTGCCCTCGCCTACGGCACGGGTGGTGCCCACCATGATGCGGCCCAGCTGCTTGCAGCCCAGCACGTTGCGTGCCTCTGTGTTGGGGCCTTTGCAGTCCTGAACATAGCGGGTGCAGTCGCTGTGCTTACGGAAGAAGGGCAGGTAGATGTGGTTTTCAGCGATGATTTTGCGGTCCCATTCGTTCAGGTCAACAATGCTCATCACAAATTCCATTTCATCAACCGCATGAATGGTATAGGGGCATTGGTCAAACTTGGGGGCATAGAAGCTAAGCTCGGTGATGTTGTAGGCTGCTTCTGCGTCGCGGATGTAACCGCCCCCCTGACCAAAGAAGAACAGAACGGTCTTGTCAGCGTACAGCGTGGGAGAGATCTCACATCCGGGCTTAAGGAAGCACTTGTAGTTGCGAATTCCTCCCTCGTATGTACCGGGCAGCAGTTCGGTACAGGAGAAACCGTTGGCGTCAAATTCCTTTTTGACATCCTCATTGCGGGAAATGTAGAATTTTTCCATTTCGTTGATCCTCCCTGTTAATCGATTTTGAACGATGCCGGCACTGTGTAACCGGTTTCAACTTTTTCGCGTTTATTATGTCATGCTGGCGGGAAAATTGTCAATTTGTTTAATGCAGAAAGCGAAAGAGTGCAATATTAGCCTCTTTGAACCTCAAAATCGTCCACTGTGCATCTTGGTGCTTGACAAGAAGTGGTGAAATCGCTTACACTTCTGGAAAGCGGAAGGAGGAGCAAACATGAACATTTATGATGTGGCGTGCATGGCTGGCGTATCAACCGCCACGGTATCACGCGTGCTCAACCGCTCCGGCCCCGTCAGTGAGGCGGTTCGCAAGCGGGTGGAGGAAGTGATCATTCGAGAGGGATACATCCCCAACGCGCTGGCTCACAGCCTAAACACCAAGCACAGTCACACCATCGGCATCATCTGCCCGGTGATATCGGACGGAAACCATGCCTATCCCGTGGCAGAGCTGAGCCGCCTGCTACGCGCCAACGGATTTGAAATTCTATTGATTGACGCCGCCAGCAACGATGAATCCAAGCGGGCTTATTTTGTATCGCTCATCAACCGGCAGGTAGATGCAGCCGTGGTGATCGGCTGCAGCTGCACGAAGCAGGAACAGGAGGACTTTTGCTATGCAGCCCGGCATATACCAGTGTTTCTGCTTAACGGGCGCATCGAAGGCGACAACCTGTTTTGTACCCTGTGCGATGAAAAAAGAGCCGCTTGCAAGATGGTGCGCCGTCTGGCGGAAATGGGACATGATCGCATACTATACTTGTATGATTCGGAAACTTATAGCGGCCACATGAAACTGGACGGATACCGGGAAGGTATGGCGCTATATACCCGGTCAGACCCCATGGAAATCCAGATTCACAACGAGGGCGGCTCTTCCTTCGGGCAGACGGTGGAAACAGTGCGACAGCTGCTGGACCATGTATCATTCAATGCTGTGCTTTCGGCTGACGATTCGCTGGCTATCGGGGCGGCAAAGGCGATACAGTCTGCCGGATTGCCTCCGATACCGATGATTGGCTTTAACAATACGATTCTCAGTCGTTGTGCTACGCCTGAGCTGGCCTCTGTAGACAACCGAATGCAGCAGCAGTGCGAGCTGACCGTGCGCACGCTGCTTGATGTGCTCGCTGGAAAGCATCCGTCCCCGTGCCTTACCTTGGATGCGCGTCTGGTGGAGCGAACCTCACTAACCGCTTTTTCGGTCCGTGACAGGGAATCGTAGGCAAACAAAATGCTTTTCAATACTTGACGGCACCAGCGAGCTTGACCGTCTCAAGCAGAGGGTGCCTGGTTTCAAAAATATATAGAATTGTTGTTGGAAACCCTTGCAATCCCACTGTTTCGCTCTCCAGTGTTAGAAGTCATCGCTCACCAATGTTTGATGAACCCCGACGACTTCGAAAATGCCGCGTTGGAAAACTGCCCCAAATGATAGAATTTTGTAACAGAACTTTTCTCTATTAGACAATTCTGTATGGAGAATATACCATCAGATAGAAAAATCCTCGGATTTTTGGGGCACGCTGTTAGATGAGTTTTGCTTCAAAATCAGGAGATTATTCTATTAATGGTGTGCCTGGTGAGACTTGAAAGTGCGGCCCCGAGCTTAGGCTAAGCAAATGGTGTTCGCATTTGCTTACCCTGTAACACTTCATTATTAATCGATTTCTGCTGCTTTGAGTGTTCCCATTCCCTTTAGAAAATATCCCGTCTATGTTGTAGAAGAACCCAGTAACGTAGAATGCTGATTTCGAGCTATCTGGTACTCGTAGCCACTTCATTGTTGCAGATGTCTTGCTCTGAAACGCAGGAAAGATGGATACATACCAAGCAGTTTTAAAGCGCAATGAATTCTATGCAAGGTAAGCGATTTGGCACCTCATTTCCGGGTCACGGGTGCTTGAAATATTCCCAATTTCATAATTTCTGGGGAAGTTGCAATGCATAAATCGTTCCATATTCGAAAGGCTATTGTAGATGCAACACTACGACGACCTTTTAGTATTGATTACTTTCCGGACCAATCACTATGGGTTTCTATATGGGTTAGGGTCAGTACCAAGACGTCATCCTCAATCCGGCAGATCAAGAGCCAGTCAGGTAGAGTGTGGCATTTTTAGTGTCCGACTCAGTTGCTAGAAAGTGCGCAATCCTTGTCCTTCTCCGGCAGTGTTTCTCTCCAGACAGGAGTTCGACGACACGTTCCAGCAATTCGATTTTTAAGCCACGCTTGATTGCCGACTATAGTCCTTTTCAAATTGTGTAGCGAACTTAACATCCCATATTTTCCCTGGAACATTTCTTCAAATCTACAAACAACTCATCTATATCGGTGTTTCCTTTTACAGAAGGGTCCTTGTACAATCCTTTCTGCCTCCAGCATAGCCGCAAGCGTTTCTTTGTTCGGCTGACGCAGGTTGATTTCAAAAGGAATCCCTCCTTCCGAAGGGAGTGCCAGACAAAAATGTTAAACGCGGTGGACAGGTTCTTGTCGAGTTCGGCAAACAACGTATCGGCTTGCGCTTTCAGTTCAGAATCCAATCAAATGCTAATATTGGCAGTAGAACCAGCAATAGAATTGAACTGTACCCCGTTTGTTAGACAGTATAACTATGAAAAAACTTGCTGGATGATTTTAGCAGAGGGCCGGTTAACTATATCTATTAGATAATCGCAAGCGAATCAAGTTGTTTTTGGACGGTGCAGCCCCTACAAGCATAGGTATGCCTTGTCCAACCTTTCATCTGCACTCCTGCTCCTCATAACCCTCCCAAATCGCACCTTACCAGCACAAGCCTCCCGTTAGGCTCTACCCCTGTTTGCAAACCGCTGCTGTACTTGGCTACACTCCAGCATTAGAAATGTTGTACATTCTCGGGGCGAATTTTGAGCTTTTTCTTCGTTTTAAGGGGGCTGCATCGAAGGGGACGAGGATTTACCCACACGACCGGCTTCAAGGGCCTCCATTCAAAACACGCGCTGCCGTACGGCAGCGCGTATTTTGATCCTCCTCACATCGAAAGCCCCATTACGTCCCCTCATCCTACGCCTTCCGAGCCGCCCTTTCTCCCCTCATCCCATCCCGCCCGCTTTCCCAGATCGTCCATGGCCGCGCAAAACCGCTCCCACGGTTTCCATGTTGTCAGTAACCGGTCGCCCTCCCGAATACGAAGCGTCCGTCTGATTTCCTTGGGAATAACCACGCGCCCAAGCTCGTCAATTCTGCGCACAATTCCCGTTGCCCGCAATGTTCCCATCCTCCTTGACGGCGGTGCAACGCTTTTGCCGCATTGCTTTGCCGTTTGTCTTTGCATCCCTAGTATGGAATTTGGAGGGGTGATTATGCGGCGGAAAGATTTGGGACATGCCAAGTCAATGGCGACTTTGGAAAAAAACAGCGCCCGGCATTAGCCGGGCGCACCGCCGGAAAGATTTGTTTACCCCAAAAACACAGGATAGCCATATCCGACCTGCGCCGGACGAAGGTAAAAAATGCCGCATGATGCGTAAAGCGCTTCAGTTTTCCCGCAGTACATCTGCGTAAAAGGCGTCCGTCTCTTCCTGGGTCGGAAATACGGACACATACATCTGGTTGCCCATTGCGCCGGAGAGCGCGTCCGGAATGCGCTCCACCATGCGCAGCTGCGTGCCGTAGCGCCGGAGCAGCTCGTCGTGGTTGAGTGCGAAAGGCTTTCCGTCGCGCCGACCGGCAAAGGCACAGAAATAGTGCTGCCCAGAAGGAAGAGTGGAGCGGTCAAAGGCGATCATGTCAGCCCATATCTTGTAGACGTCGGTGCTGTTGGCATAGTTCATCATGTCGGGCGAGAAGCCGCCGCAGGGGCGCATGTTGACCTCCAGGGCAACCACGTCACCCTTCTGGCCCATGCCGGGCTGATCCTGCGTCAGCCGGAAGAATTCGAAGTGAACGAAACGGCTCTTCACCCCGAAGCTCTTGACCGTGGCGCGGCCCGCGGCGCGTACATCGTCGGCCAGGTCGCGCACGATGTAGTAGATGGAGTTGTCATTTTCGTTCACGATGTCCATGATGGAAAAGGGCGTTACGTTGCCGGTTTCAAACATGGGCTCGCCATGGGAATCAATGATGGCGTCATAGCTGTTGACCTCGGCGTAGATGAACTCCTCCATGATGTAGCGCACACCCGGCTCGCGCTGCGTGTCCAGAAACCAGTGAAGGCCGCCTTCGTCCGTCAGCTTGAAGGTATGGGCCGCACCCACGCCGTTGTCCGGCTTGACCACCACAGGATACCCTACCCTTTCAATAAAGGCGCGGCAGCCGTCGAAATCGTCCACGATGTGATAGCGCGCCACAGGGATGCCAGCCTTCTGGTAGTATTCCTTCATGTGGGACTTGTACTTGATGCGCTCCATGTCCTGCGCCTGGAAGCCGCTTTCGATGTGGAAATCCGTGCGAAGCCGGGCGTCGCGCTCCAGCCAGTATTCGTTGTTGCTCTCCAGCCAGTCGATGCGCCCGTAGCGGTGGATGAAGAAGGCCACCGCGCGATACACTTCGTCGTAGTTTTCCAGGCTGGACACCTTGTAATACTCATTCAGGCTGTCCTTGAGCTGGGGAGAAAGCTCGTCGTAGGGCTGATCGCCGATGCCAAGCACGTTGAGACCGTTGTTTTTCAGTTCCCGGCAGAACCGCCAGTAGTTGGTTGGAAAATTGGGGGAAAGAAAGACAAAATTTTTCATCGGAAGACCGGCTCCTTTCGTGTGGCGCGGCGGCGAATCATGGATTAGTCCAGCAGGAAGGGTACGAAGTAAGCCACCTGCTTGTACCACCAGTCCCAATCGTGCGCGCAGTCGTATCCCCATACGTCCACCCAGACGTGAATGTCCTTTTGGGCGAAGATGTCCCGCAGGCGCAGGGTGGTTTCCGGGATCTCCCAGGGGCCCTGGCCTACGCACAGGATACCGCGGCTTTGATTGTAGCGCTGGATATAGGGGTGATCTGACGGCATCCCGGCCAGGTAATCGACGGGTGAGTTGCGGTAGACTTCCTCGTCCATGTAGCCGTCAAAGCCGTAGGAGGCGGTGTAAATGCCGCTGAGGGCAAGCAGCCCGTCAAAGAGGTCCGGGAAGCGGAAAAACAGGTTGGCCGCGTGCAGCGCGCCCAGGCTGCACCCGAAGGCAATGATGCCGGGATATCCCTCCCAGCCGTTGAGGCGGTTGGTCTCGCTACGGATAAAGGGAACGATTTCGCGGGTGATGAAGGCCATCCACTGCTCGTGGCGGCGGATGCGCCAGTATGGGTCGCCGCCCTTGTCGGACCAGGTTTCACTGTCAATGGTGTCGATGGAAAAGACCATCGCGCGGCCGGAGTCGATCCACGGAGCCCAGGCGTCGGTCATGTGGAAGTTTTCAAAGTCGTAGAAGCGGCCGTCCTGACAGGGGATAAACAGCACCGGCCGGCCGGCATGACCGTAGCGTTTTACTTCCATATCGCGCCCCAGGGAAGGGCTGTACTGCCGGTAATACTCTGTCTGCATTGGCAGGCACCTCTTTCAGGGCTGCTCGTAGAGCAGTGTGTTGATAAAGAAGGGAATCTGACGCGACCAGCTCGCTTCGCAGTGCTCACCGTGAGGAACGATGCGGCTGGTCAAAAACACGCGCTTTTCGATCAGCCGTCCGCTCACGGAGGCAAAGGTGCGCCGCATGTGCCTGCGCGAGCGCATCTCCTTTGCACCGTAATCCATGTAGACCACCGTGCCGGGCCGGACGGCGGCCTCGTCGATCATCTGGCCCAGCTTTTTGGGAGCCACCCACAGCGAGGGTGACAGTGCCGCCGCACGCGAAAAGACCTGATTGTAGCATAGCACCGCATACAGGCTCATCAGTCCGCCCATCGAGCTGCCGGCGATAAAGGTATGAGTACGGCTGGGACGCGTGGGATAGCGCCGGTCGATCAGGGGCTTGAGTTCCTGGGTGAACCATTCCATTGTCTCCCGCCCCCGGCCCGTTACGTGGCCTAGATGCGGGTCCTCAAAGGTGAAGGGGGAGTATTCCGAAAGGCGGCCATTGTCCGGACTGTGGTTGCACTCCACGGCCACGATCATCATGCGGGTATCCGTTTCCTCCATGTAGGCGCCCATCCCCCAGGAGGTGCCGTAGGTGGCGTCCTCATCAAAAAAAACGTTGTGACCGTCGAACATATATAATACAGGAAACCGTTCACGTCCATCCGCACCGTCGGGCAGATACACATATACGTTTCGAGGTTCCACCCCCGTATGGGCGGGGTAAGGGATGCTCCATTTTTCCACCATGGAGAGGGATCATCTCCTTATTAAAATGGCACGGCCTTGAAAGGCCTGTGCATTAGTTTAGCATGCTAAGGCGGGAATTGCAATTCCTGGATGGAAAAAGTTGCACATGGGAGAAGGCGGGAAGGGTTTGTTATGAAATCGTCTTTTTTCATATTAAAATGGCTTTTCATGCGGTATGCCAGTTTTGATGTGAATTGAAATAGAGGATAAATGCCCCTTGCCTCCCAAAGAGAAACGTGCTATACTACGCGCTGGTTAAAAAATCATCAATCTTATCGGGGAGGAAGGACCATCATGAAAAAGCGTTTTCTTGCGATCCTTACCGCTGCCATGCTGCTTATGACCAGCGCTGCGCTGGGCGAGGCCGCTCCTGCTGAAGTCAGCGGCGATTTCACCGGCACGGCTAAGGGCTTTGGCGGCGACGTGACCGTAACTGTGACCCTGACCGATGGGGCTATCACTGCTGTGACCGCCGAGGGTGCGGACGAAACCGAGGGCGTGGGCTCCAAGGCCATCGAACTGCTGCCCGCCGATATGTCGGAATCTGGCAGCATCGCTGTGGACGCCGTTGCCGGCGCCACCATCACTTCCAATGCGATCATCGAAGCCGTCAAGGCCGCTCTGACCGCTGCGGGTGTGGATCCCGAAGCCTATAATGTCGCTGTGGACAAGGGCGCCATCGAGGATCTTGTGCGCACCTGCGACGTGGTTGTCGTGGGCGCGGGCGGCGCGGGCATGACCGCCGCTATCACCGCTGCCGACGCGGGCAAGAGCGTAGTCATTGTGGAGAGCCAGGCCATGGTGGGCGGCAACTCCGTGCGCGCCACCGGCGGCATGAACGCCAGCAAGACCGTCTGGCAGGACGAGAACACCTTCGCCGAGGAAGCCGGCGTGGAAAAGACGCTGGCCAGCGCCGCTGAAACCTATGCGGACGACGAAACCGTGACTGCGCTGGCTCAGACCGTGAGCGAGCAGTGGAAGGCCTATCAGGAAAATCCCGAGGGCTACTTCGACAGCGTGGAGCTCATGGAGCTGGATACCATGATCGGCGGCAAGGCCATCAACGACTTTGACCTGGTCAAGGCACTGTGCGAAAACAGCGCCGCAGCCATTGACTGGCTGGACACCATCGGCGCTCAGCTGCATGACGTAGCCAGCTTCGGCGGCGCGTCCGTCAAGCGCATCCATCGTCCTGTGGACGCCGAGGGCAAGACCATCTCCGTGGGCAGCTACATCGTGCCCGTGCTGGAGAGTGCCTGCCAGGAGCGCGGCATCGAAATCCTGTTCAACACCACCGCCACCGCTCTGCGTCAGGATGAAAACGGCAATGTGACCGGCGTGGAAGGCGTGACCAAGGATGGCGCCAACGTGATTGTGGAAGCCAAGGCGGTTGTGCTGGCTACCGGCGGCTTCGGTGCGAACCTTGAGATGGTTGCCTCCTACAAGCCCGAGCTGGAAGGCTTCATGACTACCAACGCCGCCGGCGCGCAGGGCCAGGGCATTGCCATGGCGCAGGCTGTGGGCGCGGCTACCGTGGATATGGACCAGATTCAGATTCACCCCACCGTGCAGTTTGATACCGCTGCCCTGATCACCGAAGGCCTGCGCGGCGACGGCGCGATTCTGGTCAATGCCGAGGGCAAGCGCTTCACCGACGAGGTGGGCACCCGTGACGTGGTTTCCGCCGCCGAAATCGCCCAGACCGGCAGCTACAGCTGGCTGGTGGTGGACCAGGCCATGGTGGATGCTTCCAGCGTGATCGCGGGCTACATCAAGAAGGGCCTGACCGTGACCGGTGAAGACTATGCCGCGTTGGCTGAGGCCATGGGCGTGGACCCCGAGGCCTTCACCGCCACCATGGAAACCTGGAATGCCTGCGTGGAAAGCAAGACCGATGCGGAGTTTGGCCGTACGAGCTTCGCCAATCCTCTTAACACTGCTCCCTATTACGCCATCAAGGTGACGGCTGGCGTCCATCACACCATGGGCGGCCTGAAGATCAATACCGCCACCGAAGTCCTCACCGAGGCGGGCGAGGCTATTCCCGGTCTGTTTGCGGCGGGCGAGGTCACCGGCGGCGTGCATGGCGCCAACCGTCTGGGCGGCAACGCTGTGGCTGACTTCATCGTGTTCGGCCGCATCGCCGGTGCCAGCGCGGCGGAATACGCCAAATAAGACTGATAACGCATGTCCTGCGGGACGGCTTGGACGAGAGTCCTTGCCGTCCCGCTCTCTTTTTCAGGCAAGGCGGGAGAGGACGGGCGCGGGCAATTGTGCTACACTGTTCATATATAAGGAGGAATCAGCCGGATGGAATGGATGGAACGCTGGAACCAGGCCATGGATGAAATCGAAAAGAACCTCACGGGGGAGATCGACTGCGAGCGACTTGGGCGCATCGCCTGCTGCTCGGCCTATCACTTCCAGCGGATGTTTACCTATCTGGCAGGTGTGCCTTTGGGGGAATATGTGCGCCGGCGCAGAATGTCCCTGGCGGCAGCAGATTTGCAAGCCGGGAGGGATAAGGTAATCGATATAGCAGCGCGCTATGGTTACAAGTCGCCCACAGCGTTCAACCGGGCATTTCGGGCGGTACATGGGATTGCACCCTCGGCGGTTCGCTCAGGGGGCATGCCGGTCAAATGTTACCCCAGACTGGTTTTTTGTCTGAGCGTACAAGGAGGGGAAGAAATGCAGTACCGCATCGAAACCAGAGACGCCTTCCGCGTGGTGGGCATCTCCCATCCACTGGACCGCGAGATCGAAAGCAACTTCCGTGAAGTTCCCATGATGTGGGACAAAGCTGCGCGAAACGGCACCGTGGCAGCCCTGGCCGCGCGGATGGACGGGGAACCCAGGGGGCTGCTGGGCATCAGCGCCTGCGCCGGGGGAGAAGCATGGCGGTACTTCATCGCCGTGGCCTCGCAGGCAAAGGCCGGCGCATTTGAAACGTACACCGTGCCCGCCGCTACCTGGGCCGTATTTTCCGGCGAGGGTACGGGCCGCTCCATTCAGGTGCTGGAAAAGCGCATCGTGACCGAATGGCTGCCCGGCTCCGGCTATGAGTATGCCGATGGGCCGGACATCGAGGTATATCTGGAGCCGGACCCGCTTCACACGCACTATGAGGTATGGGTGCCGGTGATCCGGCGGATGAAATGACGGAGGAGAGGGCCTTGCCCCCTCCCTTTTTTCTTTGCCGGTTGCGCCCATTCGTCGGGGCATGGTATACTCGGTATAGGCCGTTTGGGGCGCGCATACGCTCGTCTGAACAGAAAGGGGAAAGGCGGCGGTGCGAATGCAGCGGCAGGAAGGCTTTTGGAAAAATGTGCTGGCGGGGCTGCTGATGGGAATCGGCTGCGTGCTGCCAGGCGTGAGCGGCGGGGTGATGGCGGTCAGCTTTGGGCTCTATAGGCCCATGCTGGACGCGGTGCTGGGCATTTTCCACGATACGCGCAGGAAACTTGTATTTCTGGCGCCGCTGGCGCTGGGCGGCGCGACGGGGCTGCTGTTGGGGGCAAGAGGCCTTGGAACCGCCATGCGGCTGTACGAAAAGCCCATGCTGTGCCTGTTCACGGGTTTTATCCTGGGCGGTGTGCCTGATCTGCTGGCTCAGGCCGAGGAGGACGGACGCTTTCACAGGCGGTGGTTGGCCGCGCTGGCGGGCGGTGTGCTGCTTGCGCTGCCCATGGCGCTTTTGAAGACGCAGGGCGCGGAGCGGGCGTTGTCGCTTACGCCGCTGCGAGCGCTGGCGGTGGGACTGATGGAGGGCGTGGGCACGGTGGTGCCGGGGCTTTCCACGTCGTTTGTTCTGATCAACCTGGGATGGTATCAGGCCTATCTGGATGCGCTGGCGCATCCGCAGGTGGGAGTGCTGGCGCTGGTTGCACTGGGCTTTGCGGCATCGGCACTGGCCTCGATGAAAGCGGTTCAATGGCTGTTTGACCATGCGCGGGGATACACCTGCTACGCGGTGCTGGGCTTTTTGCTGGTGTCGGTGGCACTGGTATTTCCGGGATTTGGGGGCGGTTGGACGCTTTTGGCACAGATTTGTACGCTACTGACCGGCCTTGGTGTGGCCAGATGGATGAGCGGTCTGGGGGAACCCGTACCGGCAACAACAAAGGAGTGAAACTATGCGCGCTGGAAATCAACCACGCCTGAAGGGGCGGCTGGAGAGGATGCGCCGCGCGCGCCATCGCGGTGTGCTGAGCGAAAAATGGAAGGAGTCATTTACATCGGTCCTGCCGATCACGGCCATCGTGATTGCGCTGGGCCTGCTGGCGGTGCCTGCGCCCTCGGGCGCGATGCTGGCGTTTCTGGCGGGCGCGGTGCTGCTGGTGGTGGGCATGGGCCTGTTTACGCTGGGTACGGACCTGGCCATGACCCCCATCGGCGAGCACGTGGGCGCGGCCATGACCCGCAGCAAAAAGCTATGGGTGGTGCTTTTGTGCTCCTTCCTGGTGGGCGTGATCGTGACCGTGTCAGAGCCGGATTTGCAGGTGCTGGCCCATCAGGTGCCCGGCGTGCCGGACCTGACGCTGATTTTGTCGGTGGCGCTGGGAGTGGGCGTGTTTCTGGTGCTGGCGCTTCTGCGCATATTGCTGCGCATCCGCATGGCATGGCTCCTGCTGGGATGCTATGCGCTGGTATTTCTGCTGGCGCAGTTCGTGCCGGGGGCGTTTCTGGCCGTGGCCTTTGACGCCGGCGGCGTGACCACGGGCCCTATGACGGTGCCCTTCATCCTGTCGCTGGGCGTGGGCGTGAGCGCCATCCGCAGCGACCCCAATGCTGAAAACGACAGCTTTGGCCTGGTGGCGCTGGGTTCCGTAGGTCCCATTCTGGCGGTGATGCTGCTGGGGCTGATCTACAGGCCGGACGGTGCGGCCTATGGGGCGGACACCGCCCTGATCAATGCGGCGGACACGCTGGAGATGTCCCGCCAGTTCGCCCATGCCCTGCCCGATTATCTGCGGGAAGTGGCCATCGCCTTGGCGCCCATTGCGGCGTTCTTTGCCGGGAGCCAGATCATGATTCTTCACCTGCCCAGGCGCGAGGTGCTGCGCATCACGGCGGGGCTTTTGTACACGTATGTGGGGCTGACGCTGTTTTTGACAGGGGTGAACGTGGGATTCATGCCCATGGGCAACTACCTGGGACAGGCCCTTGCGGGCATGGAGCAGCGCTGGCTGCTGGTGCCGCTGGGCATGCTGATGGGGTATTTTGTGGTATCGGCCGAGCCGGCGGTGCATGTGCTGAGCCGTCAGGTGTACGAGCTGACCGCAGGTGCCATTCCTCAGCGTGCGCTGGGGCTGAGCCTGTCGGTGGGCGTATCGGTATCGGTGGGCCTGGCGATGCTGCGCATTTTAACCGGCGTGCCCATTCTGTGGCTGCTGGTGCCGGGCTATGCCGTGGCGCTTATGCTGATGCCCTTCGTGCCGCCGATTTTTACCTCCATCGCCTTTGACTCCGGCGGCGTAGCCTCCGGGCCGATGACGGCCACCTTCCTGTTGCCCATGGCCATGGGCGCGTGCGCCGCCGTGGGCGGGGATATGGCCACGGACGCCTTTGGCGTGGTGGCCATGGTGGCCATGACGCCCCTGATTACGCTTCAGGTGTTGGGGCTGGTGTTTAAGCGCAGGCAGCGCACGCCTGAAGCAGCCATGCCGCAGCCGGAGGCGGAGGAGATCATCGAATGAGCGGCATGCTTTATTTACGCATGGGGGAGGATGCATCATGCACGACCTGTGTCTTATGAACCTGATCGTCGGCCGGGAGGATGGCGAAGCGTTCCTTGACTTTCTCGGCAATCAGGGTGTAAAAACGGTCCACAGCCTGCCATGCCGGGGAACGGCAGGGAAAAAGCTGCTGGGGCTTTTGGGGCTGGAGGAGACCGAAAAGACGCTTCTGTGGGCCATGACCTCGCGCGCAAAGGCCACGCGGCTGCTGGCCCGTTTGGTGCGCGAGATGGGACTGGATATGCCCGGCGCAGGCATTGCTTTCACAACGCCGGTGGGCAGCGTGGCGGGCACAAGCAGCCTGCGCAGCCTTACGGAAGGACAGGATATCATCATGGGAGAGGTGACGGATATGCCCGCTGCATTTCTGTATGAACTGATCATTGCCATTGTGAACTGCGGCCATGCGGATAGCGTGATGGACGCGGCGCGCGCTGCGGGAGCCGCAGGCGGCACGGTGGTGCACGCCAAGGGCACGCATCCGGGCGAAAGCAGTCAGTTTTTCGGTCTGTCCATCGCCGAGGAAAAGGAAATGCTGCTGATTTTGACCGCAGCGGGCGACCGCAGCCGCATCATGCGCGCCGTTATGGACCATGCCGGGGTGAACAGCCCCGCGCACACGGTGATGTTTTCCCTGCCGGTGGAAAGCGTGGCGGGCCTACGCAGTGTGATGGCTGCCGCGGGACAGCAGGAGGACTAAAAAAACCGGAAAAATGCAGGATGCGAAAGCCGCTTCTTGCATCTTTCTATGCTTGCGTGCTATAATACGCGAAAGTGCCCAGATGGGGCAAGAAGGAGGCGCACCCGTTATGTCCGATCCCGTAAAGCAAGTGGCCATGAGAATTCTGGACTTGCGAGAGATTTCGGACTACACCGTTGACAAGATGGCCGAAGTGCTCAATGTGCCTGTCGAAGAATACCGCAAGTATGAAAGCGGCGAGGTCGATATGCCCATCAGCTTTCTGGTCAAGATCGGCGAGGTATTTCATGTGGACATGACAGAGCTCCTGACCGGCGAGGCTCCGCGCCTCAACGTGCTCAGCGTTACCCGCGCGGGCAGGGGGCAGGAGGAAACCAGCTGCCATGACCAGTATGTATACCGCAACCTGGCCTATAATTTCGTTGGCCGCAAGATCGAGCCGATGTATGTGGTCGTGGACCCGGAGGACAACAAGACGTTGACCCCCAACAGCCACGACGGACAGGAGTTTGACTACATCCTCTCCGGCACCATGCACATCGTGATCGGCAAAAACGACGTGGTCCTGCATCCCGGCGACAGCGTGTACTATGATTCGCGCACGCCGCACGCGATGGAGGCCGTCGGCGGCGAGGCGGTGCATTTTCTGGCCATCGTGATCCCGTAAGCGTCCGGGCGATCGCATCCCCCCGTTCCGAAGGAGTTTGAAACCGTATGCTGGCTGACCGATATATCCGTACCGACCTGACGTCTCAGGAGGATTTTGAAAAAAACTTTACCCTCAAGGTGCCCGAACATTTCCATTTTGCCTACGATGTGGTGGACGAGTACGCGCACATTTCGCCTGATAAGCGGGCGCTGATCTGGTGCGACCTTAAGGGACATGAGCGCACCTTCACCTTTGGCGAAATTAGCCGCATGAGCAATCAGGCGGCGAACGTGTTCAAGGCGCACGGCCTCAAAAAAGGAGACCCCGTCATTCTGATGCTCAAGCGCCGCTGGCAGTTCTGGGTAGCGGCGGTGGGCCTGCTCAAGCTGGGCTGCGTGCTGATTCCCGCCACGGCGCAGCTGCAGAAGAAGGACATCGTCTACCGCGTTCAGGCTTCCAGCGCGCGCGCCATTGTGTGCGTGGAGGAGCCGGAGGTGCGCGGCCATGTGCTGGCCTCCGCGCCGGAGTGCGATACGCTCACGGCACTATTTACGCTGGGCGACGAACCGGGCTTTCTAAATTTTGACGCCGAGCTGGCCGCTGCCTCCGAGCAGTGGGACAAACCCGCTGAGCTGCCGAAGAATGATGACATCATGCTCATCTACTTCACCAGCGGCACCACCGGCATGCCCAAGATGGCCGCGCACAGCTGGACCTATCCCATCGCACAGACGGTGACGGCCTATTACTGGCACAACGTGGGGGATGAGTCCATCCATATGGCCGTGGCCGATACCGGCTGGGCCAAGGCAGGCTGGGGCAAGCTCTACGGCCAGTGGATCTGCGGCGCAACATTGTTTGTGTACGACTTTGACCGCTTCATTGCCGCCGATTTGCTCAAAATGCTGGAAAAGCACCGCGTGACCAGCTTCTGCGCGCCGCCCACGGTGTACCGCTTCCTCATCAAGGAGGATCTCGCCAGCTACGACCTGAGCGCCCTGAAATGGGCCAACTGCGCGGGCGAGCCGCTCAACCCCGAAGTGTATGACCAGTTCCTCCGGCTCACGGGCGTGAAGATTCACGAGGGCTTCGGTCAGAGCGAAACCACGCCGCTGCTGATGACCAGCAAGTGGATGGAGCCCAAGACCGGTAGCACCGGCCGTCCCTCGCCCGCCTACGACATCGCGCTGGTGGACGAAAACGGCCAGGACGTGGACGACGGCGTGGAAGGCGAAATCGTCATCCGGCTGGACAAGGGCCATCCGGCGGGCCTGTTTCTGGGCTATTACCGCAATCAGGAGCAGACCGACGCAGTATTCTATAACGGTATGTACCACACCGGCGACATGGCCTGGCGTGATGTGGACGGCTATTACAACTTCATCGGCCGCAGCGACGACGTGATCAAGTCCAGCGGCTACCGCATCGGGCCCTTTGAGGTGGAGAGCGCGCTGCTCACCCACCCGGCGGTGCTGGAATGCGCCGTGACGGCCGTGCCGCACCCGGACCGCGGACAGGTGGTCAAGGCCACGGTGGTGCTGGTGAAAAATCGCGGCTACGAGCCCACCGACGCGCTCAAGAAGGAGCTGCAAAACCACGTCAAGCAGGTTACGGCCCCCTACAAATACCCCCGCATCGTGGAATTTGTGGACGAGCTGCCCAAGACCGTCAGCGGCAAGATTCAGCGAAAGCTCATCCGCCGCACGGACGCCGATACCGGCGCTGACCGCCTGACGGTGCGCCCCGCCACCCCCGACGATGCCGAAATGACGCTTTCCTACCTCGCGCAGATTGCGGGCGAGTCGGACAACCTGTCCTTCGGCGCAGAGGGGCTGGACATGAACGTGGAGCAGGAGCGCGGCTACATCGAGGGCATCACCGGGCGCAGCCTGCTATTGCTGGGCTTCATTGGCGATGAGCTGGCCGCCATGGGCGCGCTCAAATGCATGCGCCGCGAGCGCGCACAGCACCGCGCGTCCCTGTCGGTCACGGTACGCAAGAAATACTGGCATCGTGGCATCGGCACGCAGATGGTGAGCCGTCTGATTGAGCACGCCAGGCAGGGCGGCATATCGGTCATCGAGCTGGAAGTGCGTTCGGATAACGTCAGCGCCATCTCCCTGTGTCAGAAGATGGGCTTTGAGCGCATCGGCGTGTATCCGAAGTTCTTCCGCATCAACGGACGGGATTACGACGCGGATTTGATGAACCTGTATCTGTAATGGAACAGGCCAGACATAAAGAGGACGCACCGCAGAAAAGGGCGCGTCCTCTTTCTTTTTTTCGTTTCGGACTTATGATTCCCGGCTCGCCGCCTCCAGCGCGGCCACCTCGTCCTGCGTGAGGCGGAAGGTGAGCGCTACAGCGTTGGCCTCGGCCTGGGCGGGGCTTTTCATGCCCGCGATGACCACGCTCTGGGGCAGATGGTCCAGAATCCAGCGCACCGCTACGGCTGCCACGGATACGCTGTGCGCCTCCGCGATGGGGCGCATCACATCCACGATGTGCAGGTTGCGGCGCAGCTTGCCGCCGTAGAAGTTGTCATAAACGGCACGGCTGCGGCGGTCGTCCTTTTCAAAATGCACGTCTGCCCCGTATTTGCCAGTCAGGATGCCCTGCCCCAGACTGCCCCAGGTAAGCAGCGCGGCATCCAGCAGGCGCGCGGTTTCGAGCATGGCGGCCTCGTCGTCGCAGTGAGCCAGGCTGTAGTGATTCTGAAACGAAGCCACTTCGTCCCGGTAGGGGGCAAAGGCGCCGGCCTGCGCAGGGGTCACGTTGCTCAGCCCGATCGCGCGGATGCGCCCGGCACGCTTGTGTTTGAGCAGCGCCTCCATCATTTCATCAACAGGGGTCACGCCATCCAGATAATGCACCTGATAGAGGTCGATATAGTCCGTCTCAAGACGTTTGAGGCTGGCGGCCAACGCCCGGTCAATATAGGCGGGGCTGTTATCGTAAAAGGTGTGGCCGTTTTCCACGCGCACCCCAAATTTGCTGGCGATGACCACGCGGCTGCGCACATCGTGCAGCGCCTGCCCGATGTTGCTTTCCGACCGGCCCAGGCCATAGGTATCGGCGGTGTCAAAGAAGTTGACGCCGCATTCAAAGGCGCGGCGAAGCGCCCCTTCGATCTGATCGTGGTCCACCTGCCCCCAGCCGTATTCCCCGGCGGGGCAGCCGCCCGCGCACAGGCGGGATACAGGCAGGTCAATGCCCTTCAAGCGGATGGTTTCCATGCAGTGCTCCTTTAGTTTACGGTCTGCGCAGGCCCTTTGGATAGTGATTCTTGAACTGCCCGCCGCTGGCCTTGCCAAAGCCCAGCACAAGGCCCTCATATACGGCCAGTGCCCAGCCGCTCATGCCTTCCGGCGCGGGCAGCGCTTCGCCGCTCTGATAGCGCAGCGCCCCGGCGCGGTCCAGCGAAAGCACCGGCAGGCCGCAGGCGGGGGAAAGCACCATGGCCAGCGCGTGATCAGGGGCAAAGACTTTGCCCTTCATCACGCCCAGCTGCACGCCCGCGCGCAGCACGCGAATCCCGTCCAGCGGCGGCAGATCGGGCGCGGAGAGCAGCGCGTCGCCCAGCTGGGCGTTGGCAGCCGGCAGGCCGCGAAGAGGCCCGGCAAAGACTGAATAAGCGGCGCGCAGAGCGGGCGCAGGCGGCGAGAGCCGCTCCGCCGCAGGCCTCATCAGATCCGCCGCGGGTGCGTCTCCGGCGCGGCGCAGGCAGGCTACGAAGTGCCCTTCGCCGCGCACGCGGTGGGGATAGAGGCGCAGCATGCCTTCCGGAGCGGCCAATGTGCCATGATTGCCCGGCAGGGAAAAGGGCTGCGCCGAAAAGTCGGGATGCTCCTGGAGAAACCAGCGCACGGTTTCTTCATTTTCTTCGGGGGAGAGGGTGCAGGTGCTGTACACCAGCCGTCCGCCGGGGCGCAGCATCGCGGCCGCACAGCCGAGAATACGCCGCTGCCGCTCGGCACAGCCCGCAGGTGCGGCGGGGGTCCACTCGGCGCGGGTTTCGGGGTGGCGGCGGAACATGCCCTCGCCGCTACAGGGGGCGTCCACCAGCACGGCGTCAAATGCGCCGGGCCAGCGTGCGGCCAGCACCTCCGGCTGGGCGCTCACCACCAGTGCGTTGGGTACGCCCATACGCTCGATGTTGCGGCTGAGAATTTTCGCGCGGGAGGGCACCGGCTCATTGCACATCAGCAGCCCTTCACCCAACAGTGCAGCTGCAATCTGCGTGCTCTTGCCGCCGGGCGCGGCGCACAGATCCAGAACACGCTCGCCCCTTTGGGGCGCAAGCACGCTCACCGGAGCCATGGCGCTGGGTTCCTGAAGATAATACGCGCCTGCCTCGTGCAGCGGATCGGCCCCGGCGAGGCTATCCTGATGCAGATAGCGCCCCAGAACGGCGTTCCACGGCACGGGTTCCTCCACACCGCCCACGGCTTCCAGCGCCGCATCGGACACGGACTTTTGCGGGTTCAGGCGCAGGCCGCGCAGATAGGGCATCTCCAGCGCGGCAAAATAGGCGTCCGCCTCCTCGCCCAGCTGCGTGTGCATGCGGGATACGAAGGCGTCCGGAAGCGCATAGGTCATTCTGGCTCCACCAGCCAATCCGGTTTCATGATGGGTTCAAAGGCAAAGAACAGGGGCTTGAGCGCGTCGGGCAGAGCATCCCTCAGGTGCTCGCGCCCGGCGATCATGCTCACGGGGCGGTCCAGCTGTGCAGCAGCCTGCTTGAGCAGCTCCTGACCGGCGAGCAGCACCTCCGGGGTGGTGTATTCCTGCAAATTGGCATTGTTCACCAGATGATCGGGGGCCAAGCGTGACTGCCTCTCGATCAGGCGGTACAGTCCGGTGATATCCTCTACCGACGAGCTGAAAGGACGGCAGGGGTTGACCACATAGAGTACATTCATCTCATTGCGCAGGGCATGGGTATAGGGCGCATAGCGGCCCAGGGCGGTGGCTCCGGTATCGTCGCCGCCCACGTCGATGACCACATGCGCATAGGGCTGCTCGAACACCGCCTGTATCTGCGCGGGCAGGGCGGGAATATCCACCGTAGACATGGCAAAGGAGGGCATGAACACCTCGATGCCCTCCGCTTCCAGCAACGCGTGCTGCTCGGCGCTGCGAAAATAGGGATTGACGATATCCAGGTCCACCAGCGCCACGCGGCCCTCCGGCTCCCGTGCACGCTGCATGCGCGCGATGGCGATGGCCAGCTCGGTCTTGCCGCTGCCGTAGTTGCCCACCAGCACGATATAGCGTTTGTCAATGGGCAGCATCATTTCTCACCGCCTTGCTGATCTCTGGGCTTGGGATAAACGGGCTCATGAAACGCCTGCGTCACATCCACGGTGGGCTGCAGGTCGTGAATGGTGGGACGATGATCCTCGTCATCCACGCCGACCAGGTCGCGCGCCCTTTTGGCCAGCCGTCTGAGGGCGCTTCCTCCCTGCGCGGGCACAGGACCGTCATTGCGCATGGTAAATGGACGGAAGATGGGGGCTTGCATGACGGGGCGGGGCTCCTCCTCGTCCGGGGCTTCCTCTTCCAGGGGGGAGAGGGGCGGCGGCTGTGTCAGGCCCAGACGCTCGCGGAACTCCTCAGCATCCAGACCGGGATGCACCGGACCCGCTTCCACAGCGGGCGGCGGTACGGGCGGCGCTGGCACAGGAGCGTACAGTTCCTCCGGCGGCTTGGGCGGGGCAAAGCCGGCTTGCATATCGCGGATGGACTGAATGGGTTCAGGCCGTGGCGCGCCGAAGAATAGGTCCATGCCCTCGGCGGGGTTGTCCCACAGGGGCTTGACCAGTGCGTCGCCCTCCTCCCAGCGGTCCTCCGTCCCATCAAAGACGGGATCAAGATCCTGCGGCGGCTGGTAGGGCTGGGCATAGGGCGCATACAGCGGCCCCTGCTCCAGCGGGGCATATTGCACGGTTGCCTGATCCATAGCGGGGACCTGGGCGCTGGGTGCGAAATCCGACGCGGGGCTATAGGCCTGCGCCGGTTCATAAGCAGGGGCATACGCCTGACCGGTAAATTCGGGTGCGTAGGGCGCGGAATCATTCGGAAAAGGATTGTCCTGCACAGAGAAAGGAACGTCCTGCTCTTCCGGTGCAGGAAAAGCCGCATCTTCCTCTCCTCCGTCCGCCTCATCGTGCCGGCTGGCCCGTGCGCGTTTGAGGCGGCCCAGCTTGGATGACCACACGTAATATGGCCGCCAGCGGATCAGATAGATGATGCGGTCTATCACAAAGCCGCCTGCACAGAGAATGAGCACAATGATTTTCCAGTTGTCAGCCAGAAAACGGTAGAATATACCTGCATCCTCGCTGGACAAAAGGCGCCATAAATCGTTGATAAACACGCGCATCCAGCTGAGAAGCAAAGTCAGAATCGCGTTGGCAAAGCCGTTCATTCACCGGCTCCTTTCCATGGACTATTTCACCGTCGCCAAAACGGTGGACGGCGTGGCGGTGAAGGTCATACCAGTCATATCGGTATCCTCCACATGCAGCTCCACGGGCAGTTCATAGGTGCCGGGTTCCAGACCCGATACGTCCACATAGGCCACCACGCTGGCCGCACGCAGACCGTCCATGATGAGCTGCGGCCCCCTGAGCACGATGCCCAGGGTTTTGGTGTTGAGGCTGACCGAAACATCGCTGCTTGCGCCGCGCGAGAACAGCTTGACGCTTTCAAAGGTGCGCGACACCATCACCGGTTCGATTTCCACGGTGAGCGTTACGGTTTCTGTACTGAGGTACACCGACTCGGCGGGCCATTGCGGCTCGACCTCCACGGAGAAGGTTTCCGTGCGGCCGGTGATATCCACCGGATCGGAGATGGAGAGATCGTCCAGCAGATCCAGTGTGCTTTGTGGAGCGGCAACAACCACACTGGAAGGGGAGACGGTTACGCCTGCCAGACGGTAGCCATCGGCCGGCCGGCCTTCCGTGAGCCCCTCGCTCGACAGGTTTACGGTGCGGGTGGGGTAGAGTTCCTGCTCCACGGTGATGGTACGCAGCACCACATCCGCGCTGGTAACTTCCAGCAGGTCGCTTTCCACGGGGTCGCCGTCGGCATTAACAAAGCGCATGGGAAGCGCCGTGCGCACGGTGCCGGCTTTCGCAGCCAGACGGGAGACATCAAAGTCCACATAAACGCGCGTGATTTGGTCCACCAGGCTTTTGGGACCGCTGAGGGTGACGGCGGAGGGGTCCAGCGAAATCGGAGTGCCATAGAACCCTTCCGGATATTCACCAATGATATTGACGGATACGGGCACACGGTAGTTGGTCACGTATTCATCCACCACCACGGTGATGGTTTCGGGAATGATGTCCTGCACAGTACCGTAGGTGGAGGTGGAGGTGGTGTTGATGCGAAGGGTCTGCTCACCGGCCTTGGTGATGCGCGTAAGATCCACGCGGGGATTATAGTTGGATGCGGTTACCGTGTTATATTCGCGCTGGGGTACATCCACGCGCAGGCGCGCAGTAAGGTTTTCATCCTCCAGACCGGAAAGGACGATCAGCCCGCTGTTGCGGCGGAGCGTGTCAGCCCCCACCACGTTGACCGCCACGTCGGTAAACACGCGCTCACGCGTGAGGGTAGGGTCCTGGGTAATCAACCCTGCCCACAGGCACAGCGCAAGAAACAGCGCCAGCAGCTTCCAGGGCCAGTTATGATAAATCAGGCGCCAAAGACGCCGCGGGGCGCCCTTGAGCGCCTTGCGCAGGCTGGGACGCGGCTGCTCAGCAGCCTTTTTGGGCTCGGCGTTCATTCGGCGCCTCCTTTCCGGCGCTTGGTTTTTTCCATTAAAGTAGACCACAGCCCCGTTTCTTTTTGATGGTAGATGGACAAAAGCAGGTCCTCCAGCGCCGCACGGTCCAGGTGGCGGGTCAGCCGCCCGTTGCGCGCTACGGAGATGGTGCCGGTTTCCTCGCTGACAATCAGGGAAATAGCGTCGGTTGTTTCGGTTACGCCCAGGGCCGCGCGGTGGCGGGTACCCAGCTCGCGGCTAATGCCCTTGCCCTCGCTGAGGCTGAGGATGCAGGCCGCCGCCATGATACGCGGCCCGCGGATGACCACCGCGCCGTCGTGCAGGGGGGTGTTGGGCTCAAAAATGTTTTCCAGAAGCGCTGCGGATATCTGAGAATTGAGCGAGGTGCCTGTCTCGATGATATCCTTGAGGCCGATGCGCTGCTCGATGACAATTAGCGCGCCCACGCGGCGGCGGCTGAGGGTGAGCAGACAGTTGGTGATTTCATTGACGATATGGCCGCTTTCCTCCAGATCGGCGGATACGGCCGTTTTATGAATGGCACCGCGCCCGAGCTGCTCCAGCGCCTTGCGCAGCTCCGGCTGAAACAGGATGACCAGCACCACCGCGCCGTTGTTGACCACGTTGAGCAGCACCCAGTTGAGCGCCGTCAGGCCCAGAAGATCGCTTACCCAGCTGGCTACCACCAGCGTGACCAACCCCTTGAGAACGGCGCTGGCACGTGTTTCCTTGGTGAGCATGAGCAGCTCGTAGAGCAAAAAGGCCACAATGAGAATGTCCAGCACATCGGCGATGGTGGGGCGGTTGAACACGTTCCAAAGCACGGTCTGGATTTGTGCCCACAAGGTCTCCATCGGTTCCCCTCCCTGCCGCGATGAATGCGTATACTACCTACTATTATACAACATGCTTCAAGCGGATTAAACCCCCTTCGGCCGTTTTTTTGCCCTTGCGGCGGCTTATGGATCAGTTGTTACAAAACGCTGCCGAAGCGTTTGTACAAAGAAGCGGTTTTATGCTATACTATGCCATAAGCAGGCGGAGGGGGCGGCTGTATGGCGGGAGAACATGCCGGGCACAGACAGCGGATGAGGGAGAGATTCCTCTCCGGAGGCCTGGACAGTTTTGCAGACCATGAGGTGCTGGAGCTGATGCTGTTTTACGCCATTCCCCAGCGCAACGTAAACCCCTTGGCGCACCGCCTGCTTGATAGGTTCGGAACCCTGCACGCCGTACTGGAAGCGCCTGTGGAAGAGCTGATGAAGGTCGAAGGCGTGGGCCAGTATGCGGCGCTGCTGCTCAGCCTGTTCAGCCACGCCGCCCGGCGCATGGAGATGAGCCGGGAAAATACCGGCAAGCTGATCTGCAACCGCGGCATGGCTGAAAAGCACGCCGTGAGGCTGCTTCAGGGTCTGCGGACGGAGCACTTTTACGCCGTATGCCTGGATGGCAAGATGCAGCTGATTGCGGATGAACTCATTGCACGCGGTTCGATTGACGAAGTGCAGGCGTATCCGCGAGTGGTGGCGGAGGCGGTGCTCAGGCATAACGCGCACTCCGTAGTGCTGTGCCACAACCATCCGGGAGGGTCGCCCGTGCCGTCGCAGCAGGATGTGGAGGTAACGCGACAGCTGGCGGCGCTGCTAAGTTCGCTGGGCGTGGCGATGGCGGACCACATCGTCGTATCCGGCAGGGAGGCGCTGAGCATGGCGGGCTGCGGGCTGATTATCCGCGAGAAGCGTGAGGACCGTCTGCTGACCCGCGTGGCCAATTCGGATGGCGAAATGCTCATTCGGGCCGAACTGATGAAGAAACGAAAGGAAAAGCAAACGTAACGCATGGAGAAAACAGGGAAAAAATGCCGTTGGGCGGTCAAGGTGCTGCTGGCGCTTTTATGGCTGGTGGTGGCCGGCGTTGTGTGCTATGCCGCGCTGATCGGTCTGGTGTATTATTGGGAGGTAAACGTGCCGCAGCCTACGGATTATGACAGCATCATCGTGCTGGGAGCGCAGGTGCTGCCTTCGGGCGAACCGTCCGTGCAGCTGCGCTGGCGGTTGGACAAAGCCAAGGAGTGCTATGAAAAGAACCCATGCTACATGGTGGTCACCGGCGGTCAGGGCGGACAGGAGCCCGCTCCTGAGGGCGATGTGATGCGTGCGGTGCTCATCAGCGAGGGATTGAGCGAGGAGCATGTCATCAGCGATCCGCACAGCGTGGATACAAAGGAGAACATTCGAAACGCCTGGGCGATTTTGCAGGAAAAGGGCTGCCAGAAGCCGCTGATCGTGACCAGCGATTATCACCTGCCGCGCGCGCTGGCCCTCGCGCGCGACGCGGGACTGGAGGCGCAGGGAGCCGGCAGTCCGTGCAGGCCGGAATGGAATTACTGGCTGAAAAATCATATGCGTGAGGCGTTGGCATGGGTGAAATACTGGGGCGTGAAATACCTGGGGCTGAAGCTGTAAACTTGGATGCATGGGAGGCCGAGCTGGCGCAGAGCCTGGATGGCCTGGGTGCAGATGCCGCTGCACCGGCGCGCCTTGCGCGCTATCACCGGCTGTTGTGCGAATGGAACACCCGCATGAACCTGACCGGGGATACGGATTTTGCGGTGGCGCTCCACCGGCATTATCTGGATTCTTTGGCTCCCCTCCGGCTGGAAGGGGTGTTTACGCATGGCGCACGTCTGATTGACGTGGGAAGTGGAGCGGGCTTTCCCGGCCTGCCGCTGGCGATTGCGCGGCCTGACCTGCGGGTGACCCTGCTAGACGCGCTTCAGAAGCGAATCTCCTTTCTCTCGGCGGTGGTGGAGGAGCTGGGACTGACTAATGTACGCCTTGTGCATGCGCGGGCCGAGGATGGCGCGCGCGCTCCGGAACACCGCGAACGCTATGATCTGGCCGTGGCGCGGGCGGTGGCTCCGCTGCCGGTGCTGTGCGAGCTGCTGCTGCCCTTTGTGGCGGTGGGCGGGCGTATGCTCTGCTACAAGGGCCCCGCTGCCCAGGACGAGCTGGAGGCGGGCGGCCGGGCCGCGCGGATGCTTGGCGGCGGCGCGCTGGAGGCGCTGCCGGTAACCGTTCCGGGACAACCGGACTGGCGGCATATCGTGGTTGCCTGCCGGAAGGAGGAAAAAACCGTTCGACAATATCCCCGGAAAGCCGGCACGCCCGGCCGTTCTCCATTGGGGACAGGGAATACAAAGGGATAAAAAGGGTCAAGATATGGCACGCGGCGCGCTTTTTTTCGGGCGCGCCGCGGCTTTTTATGTCGAACGGTTCCGGCCTCTGCAGTGCAGGAAAGCAGCCTGCGGGGGAGGAATGACATAGGCATGGGCGCGCCCTCGAGGCCCCGCATGTCAAGGGGGAGGGCATGAGCGGCCTCAGGGCGCGTCCGATCCGTTGAGCAAAGGAGGCCGTTAGATGCAAGCGGCGGCCAATCAGGTACGATGGGTACCCATCGGAGAGATCGTGGAACCCTGGGAAGAAAGCGCGGAGGGTGCGCCCGATGGCGCGGTGGTACTGTCCCAGCGTCCGGATGGGCGCTACACCCTAGTGGGAGGCCTTAACACCCTGCGGCGCATGCGGGATGCGGGCCAGGCCTGCGTAGATGCGGTTACTTGCCCTGCGGAATGCATGGAAAGGCGTGTGGCGCGGCTGTTGGATCAGCTGATGCGTGGCAGCCTGCAATATCTGGACGAAGCGGAGGAATACCGCGCGCTGCTGGCCACCGGCATGGACCCCAAGGAGCTGGCCGCACGCATCGGGCGAACGCCGGCCACCATCCGCAAAAAGCTGCGCCTTTTGAACCTGGGCGACGAGGCGATGAAGCTGCTGCGTGAGCACGGTCTGTGCGAGGGGTATGCTCAGGCACTTTTGCGTGTGCCAGGCATTCAGGGGCGTCTGCGCGTGCTCAGGCATGTAATTGAGGAAGAACTGAGCGTGCCGGACACCGAGCGGCTGGTCAGCGACGTGCTGTCCCGCATGCCGGTGCCTTTGGCGGGCGGCAGGCATATGAAGCCGCTGATCCGCGACTATCGCCTGTATGTCAACGCTATCCGCGGTGTGGTGGAACAGATGCGCGATGCGGGGCTGGATGCCTGTATGCAGGTGAGCGTGGGGCAGCGCGTCGCACAGGTACGTATTGATATGCCGGTGCATGCCGCCGCACGGCTGGGTAAAAAATAAAGACGCGGTGAAAACGGGTTCATCCGCAGCCTCTTTCAGAGAAATGGTTTATGTACCCGCCGCCCATCGGGCGGCGGGCGTTTTGCGCTTACTCGGTCACAAGGGACTCGCAGCAGCGGTAATCGGTGTCGATGACGTTTGCCAGGAAACGTGCCTTGAAGCTGCGTGGATTGCACAGCGAAACCGGCGAACCGCCCGATACGTCCAGGCCCTCAGGCACCACGAATTTGATGCACTTGACCCGCACATCCCGGCAGGTGGGGGAGCTGTGGGCGGGCAGGGTCATCACCTTCATGCCGCGCTGGTACTCCATTCCATTTTCATCTACCTCGGTCAAAATGGCGGCAAGCGCCACCCGTTTGCCCGGACATACGTTTTTCACCGTCACGTCCAGTTGAACAATGCGTCCCTGGGATTCCAGGTACACATCTCCCATATCCACGAGCACCGTAGCCTTGCAGCTCTCTGCGGTCAGATCTATGGGCACGGGGCACGGGTCGGGCTGTACCACCACGTCGCAGTCCACCGTCACCGTCGGCTTGGGGAAAACCACCAGATTCCCCTCGGCGTCGGTATATTCAATGGATTCATTCACCAGCTTTTCACCCGGCTCCTGGCTTTCGTGCCGGATGAAAAATTCCAGTGCGGCGCTTTCGCTGGCGGTCACACCCAGGGCTGGAATGGTCCACCGAATGGTATGCGAATCCAGCGTGGAGGCGGACCCGCGGGTGGGATCATTCAGGCTGGTAATGACAAACTCAGGATTAAGAACCTCGTTGATGACGATATCGGTGGCGCCTGTCTTGGAGATGTTGGCTGCCAACTCGGCAAAGAGAGCCTCCAGATCCGCGGCATCGGGCGTCACTGCCACGTGGGACGCATCGGGATCGGTGGCCCATTCGTTCAGGGCATTCACATCCAGACCGTCTGAGCCGATCAGCCCGATACAGTAGATGATGATGCCCTGCGCGCGGGCCGCGGCAGCTACCGGGGCGGGCGGCAAACCAACGGTCGTGTTGCCGTCGGTAAACATCACAATCACCCTGGCATTGCTCGACTGGGGGTCGAACAATTGCGTCGCCTTTTCAAAGGCGTCGGCGTGGTTGGTACTTCCGCCGGACGCCCTCGCGTCCACGGCAGTTTTGAGCGCATCGACGGAGGTGATGAGCTGCGTGTCGGTCGTGGCGGCGGTGGCAAAGCTCATCACGCCGATGCGGCTGCCTGAGCCGATTTGTCCGGAACCGCCGGTGGCGTTTTCAATGATATCTATAAACGTTTTTGCACCCAGTTTCACATTGGCCAACGGCTCGCCGGCCATGCTGCCGGAGCGGTCCAGCGCCAGCACGATGTCGGTGGGATTGGTCAAAATATCGGGAGCGGCCGTCAGTGCCAGCGTTACACGGAGAGATCCGTCGCAGGCGATACGGTCCGTACTGATGACTTTATTTGAATTTGTAACACCCATGTGTGTTACCTCCTTCTGGGGAATGGTCCCCAGGCATCCTATGCCACAGCGGTATGTTTTGCTCCCGTGGAGAAGGCATGGACGCGGAAAAAAGCTGAACGCTTGGTGGCCTGCCGCCATAGGATGCGTGGGAGGGTTATTATGAAGCGGCGAGCATTTGTTATCAGCACCGCGGGCGCGCTGACATGGCTGCTGCTATTCTCCGTTATTGCCGGATATTGGGTCCGGGAGGCAGCGCAGAGACTGCCATGGTGCTACACCGTATGGGTGGTCATGGGAATCGCGCTTCTGCCGGGCTATCTGACCAGCGCCATGTTTCTATCCAATATGATGCATGCCCGGCCCTCGACCGCTCCGCAGGATAAGGCGGCTCCCGTCAGCGTGCTCATATGTGCCCGAAACGGGGAGAAAACCATTTATCGTACCATAGAAGCCGTGGTGGCACAGCGCTATGCGGCCCCCGTTGAAATACTCTGCGTAGATAATGGATCTGACGACCATACCCGGCAGGAGATCGAAAGCGCGGAACAATCACTCGTACGCCCGGACCGCATGATCCGTCTGATATCGTGCCCTGCAGCGGGTAAGGCCAACGCCCTAAACGAGGGACTGGCACACATCCGTACCGATGCTTTCGTGACCGTGGACGCAGATACGCTGCTGGAAGAAAATGCGCTGGCAGCGATTCTGGCTAGAAGGGAAAGCAGCGGGGCTGCCTGTGTGGCGGGCAACCTGCTGGCCGCCGGCACGGACAGTTGGGTGGGAAGGATGCAGATATACGATTACCTGATCAGCATTGCTGCCGTGAAGCGCTATCAGGGAAGCTATGGCGTGACTTTGGTGGCCCAGGGGGCCTTCAGCGCCTATGAAACGCACGCAGTGAGACAGATCGGCGGATGGACGCAGGGAGCGGGCGAGGACATCGTGCTTACCTACCGGCTGTTGGCCTTGGGCCGTCTATCTCTCTATGAGCCGCGGGCGATAGAGTTTACAGTGGTACCCCGCCCCCTGCGCGGCCTCTGGCGCCAGCGCGCACGCTGGGCCAGGGGAATGTTTGAGGGGCTGCATGCGGTAAAACCCTGGCAGCAACCTACGCTGTATGGAGGCTACTTTGAGGCGCTGAACCTGTCGGTTCTCTATCTTGATCTGGCGTATGTGTTCGGCTTTCTGGTGGGCATTGTGCTGGCACTGCTGGGCATGCCCTGGCTGGCGGGCGGTGCGACGCTTTTGACACTGCCGGCCCTGGCGGTTGTCATGGCCAGCGTGTACGCCTTTCAGCACCGGGTTGCCGGTGTGCACGTGAAAAACAGCGTCGCCGGACTGCTCTGCTTTGCCGTGCTGTTTCAGCCGGTGCAGTCCCTCTGCTCGCTGGACGGATACGCCCGCGCGCTGCTGGGGTGCCGGGTGCGCTGGAAAACGTGACGATTCGGACTGATTTTTATGGAAAGAAGGAAATGATATGTTTCATGCAAAAGGTTTTTGCGGAATGATGCTGTTTTTAACGATTGTGGTAGCGGCACTGGCGGCGCTTTTGTTCACGGCAGGAAGCACGGTGGCCTGTGCGCAGGAAGAGGGCCTGCGCCTGCCCATTGTGATGTACCATGATCTTACCCACAATCCTTTGGAACAGGATGATTACACCCTGTCTGTGGAACAGCTGGAACAGGACCTGATTGCTTTTAAGGAACACGGTTTCACACCTGTACCCCTATCGGCGGTGCTGGGTTATGTGCTTGATGGGAGCGAATTGCCCGAAAAACCGGTGGTGTTGGTTTTTGACGACGGATACCGCAGCTTTTTTACCGGGGCGCTTCCATTGCTGCAAGAGCATCAGGTGCCCGCGGCCGTATCGGTCATCGGGCGTCAGGCGGAGGAGGCAAGCCATGAAACGTGTGCCTCGTTTATGAGTTGGGAGGAACTGAAGCAGGCGGTGGATTGCGGGCTTGTAGAGCTGATCAGCCATTCGGCGGACCTGCACGTCTATTGCCGGCGGTCCGGCCTGGCGCGGCTGTCCTGCGAAAGTGAGGAGGAATATGAACGAGTGGTGCTGGAGGACCTGCAGAAGATGACGGATTTATGTTCGACGGCCGGTGTGCCGGTTCAGCCGGTTTTTGCCTATCCCTATGGAAGCCTCGAACCCTTGGCCGAACCTATTTTAAAGCGGCAGGGCATGCTGGCCACCCTGACCAGTGAGGAGCATGTGAACCGCCTCAGCCGTGACGCTGGCTGCCTTTATCTGATGGGGCGGTTGAACCGGTCCGGATTTTTGACCACAGAGGAAGTGCTGCGCTGGATGGAATGCCAGAACTGACGAAACCGCGCGCCCCGGCGGCATATATCCGCCGGGGCGTCTGCCACTGGGATGGGCAATGAGCCTTGAAAAAAGCCGGCGCTTGTGCTATGCTAACGCAAATGCTCGCGCAACACGCGAAGAATGCATGCTCGCCCGTCCGGAGGATGAATGCTTATGAGACTACCGATTACCAGAGAACGCATCCGTACCCATTTTCATTACGCTTGGTGGCAGTATTTGCTGCTGGTATGCCTGGCGGTTTTCGGATGGAACCTGCTTTATACTACTACCCGCTACCGCAGTCCGGAAGAACTCAAGGTGGAATGGTACTGCCAGGGATTGGTGGATTCACAGACACAGGAAAAGCTGGATGCGCTGATGGAGCAGCTGCGTCTTGAACTGTTTCCTGATATGGAGGAGGTTACCTTCACACCCATTGCCTATGACCAGACCTATGGCGATATGCAGCTGATGGTGTGGGCCAGCGCAGGGCAGGGAGATTTGTACATGCTTGAGCGGGAGCAGTTTCAAAACCTGGCTTCCGGCGGGGCTATGGCACAGCTGACGCCCTATATTGAAAGCGGCGCGTTGTCAACGGGCGATGTCGACCTGTCCGCGGGCTATGTGACCGATCCTGAAACCGGAAAGAAATATCTTATGGGTATACCTACTGACAGCCTAACGGGATTGACAGCCTATGGCATCAACCCGGAAGGCTGCGTGATGGGCCTGTTGGCCAATGGTGGCAACATAGATAACACACTCAAGTTGATGCAGTGGCTGATTGACAACATGCAGTAAAGGTTATGTTACTTGACGGGGCGCTTCCTGCGAAGCGCCCCGCTTTTTTATGATGCCGTCGGGCTTGACGCCTACGCCCGGAGTGTGCTATACTTCAATCGATACATCGTACTGCGATGCATCGTACTGCGGGAGGTGTGGCGACATGGACGCGCATATTCGCAAGGTGTATGTGCCGATGACGGAAACCGGGTTTTACATTCTACTGTGTCTTCGTGAGCAGCAGCACGGATACGGCATCGTGCAGAAGGTGAAGGACCTGACCCATGGGGAAATCTGCTTAAGTCCGGGCACGATGTACGGCAGCCTGTCCAAGATGGAAAAGGACGGACTGATCTACTTTGTCCGGGAGGAGGAAAAGCGAAGGATCTATGAGATTACGCCGCTGGGCACGGAGGTTTTGGAGTTGGAGATGAAGCGAATCGAGCGGCTGTATCAAACCATGAGGGAGGCGCGCTGAGCATGCGGGAGAGAAAGACGGAGTTTCGGTTTTTTACCGTGGCCGAATGGGAAAAGGAAGAAGAATATCTGAGCCGGCGGCACCGGGAGGGCTGGCGGTTTACAGGGGTGAGGCTGCTGGGCCTGTACAGCTTTGAACGCTGCGAGCCGCAGGAGGTGGTGTACCGGCTGGACTACAACCCGGAGGGCCGCGCGCACCGCGAGGAATATGTGCAGATGTTCCGCGACTGCGGCTGGGAGTATGTGCAGGATTATGTGGGATACAGCTATTTCCGCAAGCCCGCGCCTGCCTCGGAGCGCGACGCGGAAATCTTCTGTGATGACGCATCCCGACTGGAAATGATGGAGAGGGTGCTCAAGGGACGCATGCTGCCGCTCATGGCCATTTTGCTGCTGGTGATCGTGCCAGTGCTGATCATCGAAGGACAGCGGACAGAGCCTTTCAGCCGGTTTGTGACGGTGGTGTACCTGCTGCTTCTGGCCGCTTACGTCGCCGCGTTTATGAAATTCGGCGTTCAGTTCTGGAAGCGGATGAATGGGAAATAGGGTTCAATGCATCTGGGAATACAATTTATCCCTTTTAAGGAGCTTCAGCGTGTCGAAAAAGCTCGCCTGCGGTGATCTTTTCCGACAGAACACGTTTCCCCTCCTCGCAAATATCGGCGTTCTGTGCGCTGGCCGCGCGCAGCCCTTGTATTTGCTCACGCCTTTGGGTCGCGTTCAGCGCGGTCGGGGAAACGCGCAGGGAAACCTTGCTGCGCAAGGCTTCCGAATCCACCGCACATGTCGGCGAGACAGGCCGCCCGCCGGAAGCGGGCAGCCTGTCCCGCGCGAGCGCGGGATGCCTTCTCCAAATCGAAGATTTGGGGAAGGCACCGGGAATTCGGATTTCACTTGGAGGGCTGCGGCCCTCCAAACCTCTTATTAAATGTTTTTTGACAGTCTGTGCCCCTTTTAAGGGGCTTTTTTTCTGCTGCTTTTGACACCCAATTTTCACAAAACCGTCATGCGTTGCAAAGGTAGGACCGATACCATAAAGCGGCAGCAAACAAGCATGCCTGATGGCAGGAGGTTTTTTCCCATGAAGAAGGTCCTCAAAACACTGGCGGTGCTGGTGGTTCTGGCCGCCGCAGGATTCTTTGGCTACCGGTATTACCAGTCACGGCAGGCTGTGGCCACGCAGGCCACGGGCGGCAGCACCTATACGGAATATACCGTTTCTACCGGCTCCCTTTCCAAAACGGTCACAGGCACGGGCACGTTGTCCATCAGTCAGACCGATGATGTGGCGCTGGACTACGCCGTGACGGTGACGGATTCTCTGGTGGAGGCGGGCGATACCGTGACCGCCGGGCAGCCGCTTTTGAACATTGATGCCGTGGCCCTGCAAACCACCATTGAAACCCTTGAAACGGAGCTAGAGACAACCGAAACGGAAATCGCCACGCTGGCGGGGGACTATTCCTCCACGACGTATCTCAAGATGCCGCAGTATGGCTGTATCAAGGAGGTTTATCTCACTGAGGACGCCTATATTCAGGACGTGATGGAGCAGTACGGCGCAATCGTCCTTCTGTCCCTGGATGGGTGGATGTACGTGGAATTCCCCGCTCAGGAGGACTGGGAGATTGACGACACCGTGACCGTCAAGGTGGGCAACGTCGTGCTGGACGGCACCGTGCGCGCGCTTGAAAATGGCACGGCCACCATCACCTTCTCCGACGCCTACAGCGAGGAGGGCGGCGAGGTGGAGATCACCTATAAGGGCGAAAGCCTGGGCACGGCTATGGCGCATATCCACATGCCCTATGAGCTGACCACCTCCGAAAAGGGTTACATCCACAGCGTGTTTATTGAAGAAAACGACCGCAAGTGGGAGGGCAACCGCATCTGCTACCTGATCAACGTGCCGGTCAGCGACAGCTATCAGGCGCTGCTGGAAACCCGCGCCCAGCAGATGGCGCAGATCAAGGAGATGAAGGCCCTGCGCGACTCCGGCGCCATCACCGCGCCCCAGGACGGCATCGTAGCCTCCATCGTGGCGGCTTCGGCCACCGAGCAGGCCGCCGATACGGTGTTGGTGTCCCTCTACGTGGGCGACGAAAAGGAAATGGTCGTCAGCGTGGATGAGCTGGACATCACCAGCGTTGAGGTCGGGCAGAACGTGGAACTGGCCATGGACGCCATCACCGACCATACCTATGCGGGCACGGTCAGCAAGATCAGCCAGATCGGCACCGCCACCAGCGGCGTAACCGTATATGACGTGACCCTTACCATCGAGGGCGACGACCAGCTCAAGCTGGGCATGAACGGCACCGCCACCATTCTGGTGGAGGAGCGTGAAAACGTGCTGCTGGTGCCTATCGCGGCGCTGAACACCTCGCGTGGGGAAAGCTATGTATGGCTCAAGTCCGACAGCGCGGCCGAGGGTGAACCCGGCGTGCGCACCACTGTGGAAACCGGCCTGAGCGACGAAAACTATGCCGAGGTTCTCAGTGGCCTGAGCGAAGGCGACGTGGTGCTCATCACCCGCGAGGCCAGTACCTCCACCACAGACAGCCGCGAAAACAGCATGGGCGGCATGATGATGGATATGGGCGGTGGCATGCCTGGCGGTTCGTTTGACGGCGGTATGCCGGCCGGCGGCGGAGCGCCCGCGGGCGGCGGCCGGACGCGCGGCAACTGAGGGGGCGCAGCAGCATGATTGACATGACGGACGTGGTCAAGCGCTACACCCTGGGCGGAGAAACCATCTATGCGCTCAACCATATTTCCCTGCACGTGGACAAGGGCGAATACGTGGCCATCATCGGCCCTTCAGGCAGCGGCAAGAGCACGCTGATGAACATCATCGGCTGCCTGGACACCGCCGACAGCGGCAGCTATATGCTCAATGACAAGCCCATCCAGAAGTACCGCGAGCGGCAGCTCGCCCGCATCCGCAACCAGCAGATCGGCTTCATCTTTCAGGGGTTCAACCTCCTGCCCAAGCTTTCCGCACTGGAAAACGTCGAGCTGCCCCTGATCTATCAGGGTGTGGGCGTTTCACAGCGGCGCGCGGCGGCGCGTGAGGCGCTGGAGCGCGTAGGCCTTGGAAAACGCATGAAACACCGTCCCACGCAGCTCTCCGGCGGCCAGCAGCAGCGCTGCGCCATCGCGCGGGCCATTGCGGTAAAGCCCTCGCTGATTCTGGCCGACGAGCCCACCGGCAACCTGGATAAAAAAACCGGCCTGGAAATTTTGCAGATCTTCCGCGAGCTGCATCAGGCGGGCAACACCATCGTGCTTATCACGCACGACCCCAAGGTGGCCCAAAGCGCCGAGCGCGTCATCCGCATTGAGGACGGACGGCTCTACGAGAATCAGGAGGTGCCGAAGGATGATCTACCAGTCGTTTAAGATGGCCGTCAAAGCCATCGCGGGCAACAAGATGCGCTCGTTTCTCACCATCCTTGGCGTGGTGATCGGTGTGGTGGCCATCGTGGTACTGGTCTCCATCGGACAGGGGGCCAACAGCTCCGTGGTCGAGAGCATCGAAGGCATGGGCACCAACCTCATCACCGCCAACATCAACGCCCGCCGCATGAACCCCATCGACCTTGACAGCCTCAACGAGCTGGCGCAGAACGAGGCCATCTCCTACGTGGCCCCTGTTTCCAGCGTCAGCGGCACCGTCAAGGCGGGCGCAACCACCTATGACGACGGGGTGGTGCAGGGCACCACGCCCGGCTATGAGAGCATCCGCAACTGGACCGTGGCGGAGGGCCGCTTCCTCCAGCAGCCCGATATCGACAACCGAAGCTTCGTGGCGGTGATCGGAGCGGAGGCGGCCACGGAGATGTACGGCACCACGCACGCCGTGGGTGAGACCTTTTCGCTCAACGGATACACCATCACCGTGGTGGGCGTGCTGGAAGCGGTGGGTTCCAGCGCGTCGGGCAGCAACGATAACCAGATTCTGATTCCATTTACCCTGGCCCAGCGCCTTTCCAACCAGACTACCATTTCCTCGTTCTATGTGTCGGCGGCCTCTTCGGCCCAGGTTGAGCAGGCGCAGGCCGCGGTGGAAAGCTACCTCGAAAAGGCGTTTGAAAACTACAATACCCGTTCCTTCGGCACGCAGTACAGCGTCTTTAACCAGACCGAGATGCTCTCCACCCTCAGTGAAACCACCAACACCCTCACCCTCATGCTGGGCGGCATTGCGGCAATTTCGCTGCTGGTAGGCGGCATTGGCATTATGAACATCATGCTGGTCAGCGTCAGCGAGCGCACGCGGGAAATCGGCATCCGCAAGGCCATCGGTGCGGCGCGGGGCAATATCCTGATGCAGTTTCTCATCGAGTCCTTGGTAGTAAGCCTCATGGGCGGGCTGCTGGGACTGGCCATATCGGTGGCCGCCGTGAACGCCCTTGCGCCCGTATTGCAGATGACGCTAACGATTCCCGTCAACGTAGCGTGGATGGCGATCGGATTTTCAGTGTTCATCGGCGTGGTGTTCGGCATGTATCCGGCCAACAAGGCCAGCAAACTCCGCCCCATCCAGGCCCTGCATTACTAAGGCTGACGTATGTTTTTCCCCGGGCTGCGCATGCTATAGGAAAACGCATGCGCGGCTTTTTTATGCGCGCGTTTCAGGCAGGATGGGGGATAAGGAGCATGCGCGGGTTTCGGACGGATCTGGCCATGGAATGCATTGACGAGGGCGGCGGACGGGTGGAGGGCGTGCGCGTGAGTACGCATCATATGGGCGGTATCACACACACCCGAATCCGAATTGAGAAGGAGCGTGCGGCGGAGCTTTTGGGCCGGCACACGGGCGAATACATCACGCTGGAATACCGCGACCTGCCCCGTTGCGACGCGCACACCCAGAAGCTGCTGGCCGCACTGGTGGCACAGGGCGTGAGAAGCCTGCTGCCCCGCGAGGGAGAGGTACTGGTGGTGGGCCTTGGCAACCGCAATGTGACCGCGGACGCGCTGGGCACCCGCGTGGTGGAGCGCATGCTGGTGACGCGTCATCTGCGGCAGGCCATGGCGCGGGAGCTGCGCGGCAGGCTGCGCGGGGTGAGCGCCATCGCGCCCGGCGTGCTGGGGCTGACGGGCATCGAGACGGCGGAACTGTGCCGCGGGCTGGTGCGTCATGTGCGGCCCTCGGCAGTCATCGCCATTGACGCGCTGGCCGCCTTTGAGAGCGAGCGCATCTGCACCACGGTGCAGATCACCGATACGGGCATCGAGCCGGGCAGCGGCGTGGGAAACCATCGTCTGGGCCTGACGGAGGAAACGCTGGGCGTGAAGGTGATCGCCGTGGGGGTGCCGATGGTAGTGTACGCCTCCACCATCGCGCGCGACGCCATGGCGCGCCTCATCGATGAATACGGCCTGCTGGCCGGCGGGCACGAGGAAGCGGCACAGCAGCTGCTCAGGCAGGTATCGGAGGGATTTCTGGGCGATATGGTCGTCACCCCGCGCGAGATCGACGAGCTGGTTTTGCACGTGGCGGCGTTGCTGAGCGACGGCATCAACCAGGCCCTTCAGCCGGATGTGGACCCCGATACGCTGCATACTTACATACAGGGCTAGCATATCCTACCGGGAAGAACGCAAAAGGCGGTGACCCGGATGAACAGGCAGCAGAAAATCCGATTGGCGGTGGTTCTTGTGGCGGCGGCGCTGCTGGGAACGGCCGCGGGCCTGAACCTGCCAGCCCGCGGGTATGGCGGCGAAGTGGTGGCGGCGCTTTCCGCCTGGACGGATGAGGTGAGTGAAAACCTGTTTGCCGTCTCCGCCGCTCCGCAGGATGCGGACATTCCGGCGGATACGCCTGCGCCTGTGGAAGATGCGGACTTTGTCATCCGGCTTTTGGGCGCCGAGACGGAAACCCCGCGCAAGCGCGTACTCATCTATCATACGCATACCTACGAGGCCTACGAGCAGACGCAGGACGATCCTTATGAGGAGACGGAGAAATGGCGCACCGCCGATAGCGCGCACAACGTGGTGCGCGTGGGCGAGGAGCTGGCCGTGCTGCTGCGCAGCCTGGGCGTGGAGGTGGTGCATGACGTGACGGCGTTTGAACCGCCCAATTTGAGCAGCGCCTACACGCGCTCGCTGGAGATGCTTGAAAAGCGCCAGGCGGCGGGCGAGCGCTACGACCTGTACATCGACCTGCACCGCGACGCCTACGCCGAGTCGCAGACCGGCCCCAATACCGTGAACGCGGGGGGAGCGGAGGCGGCCAAGCTGATGCTGCTCATTGGCAAGGGGGAGGGGCAGACCTCCGAGGGATTTGACCAGCGGCCCGACTGGGAGGCAAACCTGACCATTGCCCGGGAGGTGACGGACGATCTCAACGCCCAGGTGGATGGCCTGTGTCGTGATGTATGCGTGAAAAGCGGGCGCTTTAACCAGCATGTGGCCGTGGGATGCGTGCTGGTGGAGGCCGGAAACAATCGCAACACCCTCGAGGAAGTGCTGGCTGCGATGCCATATCTGGCAGACGCCATTATGAAGGCGCTGGTGCTTTGACACAAACAGCCCCGGAATACTTGAAAAAAAGGAGGGCAGCGGGTATAATCGGGGACGGAGGTGGGAAACGGTGGATCGTCGGCCAGTAGGCGTATTTGACAGCGGCCTGGGCGGAATCAGCGTGCTGGGCCAGATGCTGGACGTGCTGCCGGAGGAAAACTTCGTCTATTACGGCGATACCCGCAACGTTCCCTACGGCGACAAAAGGCCTGAAGAGGTGCTCAGGCTTACGCACCTGGCGGTGGACAAGCTGATCGCCATGGACTGCAAGGCGGTGGTCATCGCCTGCAACACGGCTACCAGCGCGGCCGCCGGACCGCTTCGGCAGGAGCTGCACATGCCGGTCATCGGCATGGAACCGGCGCTCAAGCCCGCCTCGCTCCTGCCCGGAGACGGATATGTGGTGGTGATGGCCACGCACATGACGCTGACGCAGCCCAAATTCCTGCGCCTGATGGAGCGCTATGGGCAGCACGCCCTGCCTGTTCCCTGCCCGGGCCTGATGGAATGCGTGGAGGCCGGCGTCTTTTCCGGCCCCAGAGTGGAGGGCCTTCTGGACAAGCTCCTTTCGTCCGTACGGGGATTGCCCGTCAAGGCCGTGGTGCTGGGCTGCACGCACTATCCCTTTTTGCGCGGCACCATTTCCCGCTGCTTTGCGCCGGGTACTCCGCTCATCGACGGGAACCTCGGCACTGCGCGCCAGCTGCGCCGCCGGCTGGAGGAGGAGGGTCTCCTGTCCCCGGGACCGGGCGGAGAGGTTTCGTTCCACTCCTCACAGGAGGGCGGGGAGGCGGAGGCGCGCATGCGGCGCATGCTGAAACTGTGGCAGGAAACGACTGAGCGTGTGTAAACGCGGGCCGCTTTCGCGGCGAATTTGAGGTATGCAAATGAAAAAGGTCATGCTCATCTTCGGCACCAGGCCGGAGGCGATCAAGATGTGTCCCCTGGTTCTGGAACTGAAGCGGCGCCCCGAATTTGAAACGGTGGTATGTGTTACCGGCCAGCACAGGGAAATGCTGGATCAGATTCTGCAATGCTTCCAGGTAACGCCCAAATACGATCTGTCCATCATGCGGGACCAGCAGACGCTTTTTGATGTGACGGTGAATATCCTGGAAAAGCTGCGGGCCATTCTGGAAGAGGAAAAGCCCGATGTGGCGCTGGTGCATGGCGATACATCCACCGCCTTTGTCACGGCGCTGGCGTGCTTCTATCTTCACATTCCCGTGGGGCATGTGGAGGCGGGGCTGAGAACCTACAACCTGTATTCCCCCTTCCCGGAGGAGTTCAACCGCCAGGCGGTGGACCTCATCGCCCGGTTTTACTTTGCGCCCACGGAGCTGAGCCGGCAAAACCTCCTTAAGGAAGGCAAGCCCGCCGAGCGCATCCACGTGACCGGCAACACCGTTATCGACGCGCTGGACACCACCGTCAGGAGCGATTACAGCCATCCCGAAATCGAATGGGCACGCGGCAGCCGGCTGATTCTGCTCACGGCGCACCGCCGCGAAAACCTGGGCGAGCCTATGCGCGACATGTTCAGCGCCATCCGCCGCATCGTGGATGAAACGCCCGATATCAAGGTGATTTATCCCATGCACAAAAATCCCGCTGTGCGGGAGATGGCACGTGCCTGCTTCGGCGGGCAGGAGCGCATTCACATGATCGAGCCGCTGGACGTACTGGATTTCCATAACCTGATGGCTCACGCCTACCTGATCATGACCGACAGCGGCGGCATCCAGGAGGAGGCCCCGGCGCTGGGCAAGCCAGTGCTGGTGATGCGTGATACCACCGAGCGCCCCGAAGGCGTGGTGGCAGGCACGCTCAGGCTGGTGGGGACGGACGAGAACACCATCTATGCCGCCGTGCGCGAACTGCTGGGCGATCCCGCCGCCTACCATGAGATGGAGCATGCCGCCAATCCTTATGGCGACGGGCATGCCAGCCAGTACATCGCGGACATTCTGGCCCGCGAGCTCTAGGAGCGGAGCATGCGCATTCCGCCAAGCACCAGGGCGCTCAGCACGCACCAGGCCAGTGTGAAGGGCAGGCAAATTTGCCCGCGAAGGTTTATCGGCATTCGCCGGTAATCCCAAATCTGGTGTCGGCGGTTGAAGGCAAGTCCGAAGGCATATTCCAAACCTGTAATCAAAAGGCCGCCCAGCAGCGCCTGCTGCCAGAGGGGACGGCCTTTTTGCATGCGGCTGATGCCGCGCAGCAGCGCAAGCGATGCGCCGCCTGCCAGCGCCATGGTGGGGTGGGTGCGTCCGCGCCAGGCCAGCTCCACCAGGGGATATGCCGCCGCGCCGGACAGAAAGGCTTTGAACATGAAGCATCCGTCCTTTTCTGTGGAGGTTTCCTGCAAATTAGCATGTCCGCTTGTTTGCCTGCTCATGCCATGATATAATTTTGCGTTGATACGGTGCAGATGGGGGAAATGAGGCGTGGCATACACTTTTTTGGCGACGGCGGCCTTCGGGCTGGAGGGCGTGGTAGCGGGCGAATTGAAGCGCATGGGCCTTCCCGCAAGGGCGGAAAATGGCGGCGCGCGTTTTGAGGGCACGTTTCTGGACGCCTTCCGCGCCAATTTGCACCTGCGCACAGCGGATCGCGTGCTGCTGGTGCTGGCCGAGGGCGAGGCCGTTACCTTCGAGGAGCTGTTTCAGCTGGTGGGGAGCGTTGCGTGGGAGCGGCTTATGCCGCCTGACGCGGCCATCAACATCAGCGGCAAATGCGTGCGCAGCCGTCTGATGAGCGTGCGCGACTGTCAGGCCGTGAGCAAGAAGGCCGTCGTGCGGCGGCTGATGGAGCGGCTGCACGTATCCCGCCTGCCGGAGACGGGCGCGCATTTCCCTGTTGGGGTGGCGGTGGTCAACGACCGCGCACGCGTTACATTGGACATGAGCGGGGAGGCGCTTAACCGGCGCGGCTACCGCACCTGGAACGGCGAGGCCCCCCTGCGGGAAACGCTGGCCGCCGCGCTGGTGGATCTGAGTCCCTGGCGGCCCGGCATGCCCCTTTACGATCCCTGCTGCGGCACGGGTACGCTGCTGATCGAAGCGGCCTTCAAGGCCACGGGCCGCGCTGCGGGACTTGCGCGCACCTTTGCCTGCGAAAGTTATCCCTTTATGGACCGGGCAGGGATGGACGCCCTCAGACGCGAGGCGCGGGAGGCCTTTCGTCCGGACGCGCCGCTTTCCATCGCCGGAAGCGACATTGACCCCGAAGCGCTTTCGCTGTGCGGGCGGCATATCCGCCAGGCGGGGCTGGAGGGCCGCGTCTGCGTACACCGGCAGGATTTCAGAACGCTGTCGCTGGACGGCCCTGCCGGGGTGTTTTTGCTCAACCCGCCCTATGGCGAGCGTCTGAGCGACCGCGAGGGGGCACGCGCCCTCTACCGTGAGCTGGGAGCGCTCATCAGGCGGCATCCCGGCTGGAAGCTGTGCGCCATTTCGGCTGATCCCGGCTTTGAGCGCGCCTTCGGCCGCCGTGCGGACAAAAAACGCAGGCTGTACAACGGACGGCTGGAATGCGATTTCTTCATGTACCTCTGAAAAGGGTCAAGATTGACTTTCCCCCGCCCGTGCAGTATCATAGAAGATGGCAAACGGCGCGCCTTGCGGGCCGTTGTATACGCAAGCAAGGAGATTGAAAGCATGTCGGTTTTGAAGCAAAAGATACTCGACCGTACCGTCACCCTGGGCGTGGTTGGACTGGGCTATGTCGGGCTTCCGCTGGCCGTGGAAAAGGCCAAGGCCGGCTTTCATGTGATCGGCTTTGACGTGCAGCCTCAGAAGGTTGACATGGTCAATCAGGGCCACAACTATATCGGCGACGTGGTGGACAGCGACCTCAAGGAGATTGTGAAAAAGGGCATGCTGCGCGCTACGACGGACTTTGCTTCTGTCGCTTCGTGCGACTGCGTGTGCATCGCCGTGCCCACGCCCCTTGACGAGCATCAACAGCCCGATATCAGCTACGTGCGCTCCTCGGCGGAGAGCATCATGCCCCACATGCACCGCGATATGCTTGTCGTTTTGGAATCCACCACCTATCCCGGCACCACTGAGGAGATGCTCCGCCCCATTCTGGAAAAGAGCGGCCTCAAGTGCGGCGTGGACTTTTTCCTGGCTTTCTCGCCCGAACGTGTGGACCCCGGCAACGCCATCTACAAAACCAAGAACACCCCCAAGGTGGTGGGCGGCGTCACCCCTGAGTGCACCGATATCGCCGCCACGCTCTACGAGGCTGTTTTGGAGGCGCCGGTGCACCGCGTGAGCAGCCCCGCCGTGGCCGAAATGGAAAAGATCCTTGAAAACACCTATCGCAACGTCAATATCGGCCTGATCAACGAGCTGGCGATCCTGTGCAACCGCATGGGCATCAACATCTGGGAGGTCGTGGAGGCGGCAAAATCCAAGCCCTATGGCTTCCAGGCCTTCTATCCCGGCCCCGGCCTGGGCGGGCACTGCATCCCGCTAGACCCGTACTATCTGAGCTGGAAGGCCCGCGAGTTCGGCTTCCATACCTCGATGATCGAAAGCAGCATGATCATCAACGACCGCATGCCCGAATACTGCGCGCAGCGTGCCATGGGCGCGCTCAACGAGCGCAAAAAGGCCATGAACGGCGCAAAGGTCCTGGTGCTGGGCGTGGCCTATAAGCAGGATATCGACGATTACCGCGAAAGCCCCGCCCTGCGCGTGATCGAAAGCCTGCGCAAGCTCGGCGCACAGGTCAGCTACTATGACCCCTATGTGGAATCCTACCGCTATCAGGGGCAGGAGGAGCACCGCATCCCGGCCCTTGACAAGGCTGCGCTGGAAAGCGCCGACCTCGTCATAGTGACCACCGCGCATAGCTGCGTGGATTATGACTTTGTGGCCGAGCATGCCAGTTTGATCTTCGATACCAAAAATGTCATGAAGAACGTGAAAAAGCGCGAGAATATCCGCGTTCTGTGAGCCGCGAAAGGAGAGGCCGCTTCACCATGAGGGAGAAACTGCGCTATGCGCTTATCGGCTGCGGGCGAATCGCGCCCAATCACATCGCGGCATATATGAACAATGCGGAGGAGCTGGAACTGTGCGCCGTGTGCGACCCCGTGTCCGAGCGCATGGAGGCTGTGCTTCGGCCCCTGCCTGAGCAGGACCGTGCCTGCGTGCGCCGCTATACGGACCACCGCGAGCTGCTTGCTAAGGAGGCCCCGCAGCTGTGCGCCGTGGCCACCGAAAGCGGCCTGCACGCGCAGGTGGGACTGGATGTGCTGCGCGCGGGCTCCAACGTGATTATCGAAAAGCCGCTGGCCCTTTCGCTGGCGGATGCGCGCGCGCTGATTGACGAGGCGGATGCGCGGGGGCTGAAGCTCTGCGCGTGCCATCAGAACCGTTTTAACAAATCCATTCAAAAGATTCGCACCGCCGTGGAGGAAGAACGCTTCGGACGCATGCTGCACGGCACGGTGCATGTGCGCTGGAACCGGGGCGAGGAATACTACCGTCAGGCCCCCTGGCGCGGCACCTGGGCCATGGATGGCGGGGCGCTGATGAACCAGTGCATCCACAGCATCGACCTGCTGCGCTGGATGCTGGGCGACGGCGTGACCGAGGTCATGGCCTACACCGACAACCTGAACCATCCCTACATCCAGGCCGAGGACCTCGGGCTTGCACTGGTGCGATTTGAAAGTGGGGCCTACGGCATCGTGGAGGGCACCACCAATGTCTATCCCCACAATCTGGAGGAGACGCTCTACCTCTTTGGCGAAAACGGTACCGTCAAGGCGGGCGGCAAGAGCGTCAACATCATCGAGGAGTGGGATTTCCGCGACGGCCGCGGCGACCCCGCCACCATCAAGATGCAGTTTGGCGAAAACCCGCCCAACGTGTACGGTTACGGCCATACGCCCCTGTACGCCGATGTGATCGCCGCCATCCGCGAGGACCGCGCCCCCTATGTGGACGGCCGCGCCGGTATGCGCGCGCTGGAACTGGTGCTGGCCATCTATCTGTCGGCGGCGGAGCACCGGCCGGTGCGCCTGCCCCTTGCGGACTGCGCCACGACGGATTTTGAGGGGAGATTCGGCCGATGAGTGCGTACATTCATCCCACCGCTGTGGTGGATGAGGGAGCGGAGATTGGCGAAGGCACGAAGGTGTGGCACTTTTGTCACATTGAAAGCACAGCCAAGGTGGGCGCAGGCTGCTCCATCGGTCAGAACGGCTATGTGGGGCAGCATGTGACCATTGGAGACGGCTGCAAGCTGCAAAACAACGTGAGCATTTATCAGGGCGTTACGCTGGGCCGCGGGGTATTCTGCGGCCCAAGCTGTGTATTTACCAATGACCTGACCCCCCGCGCCCTCTTTCCCAAGGGTCCGGCGCACTTTGTGCCCACCGTGGTGGAGGACGGCGCCAGCATCGGGGCCAATGCCACGGTGGTATGCGGGCATCGCATCGGGTGCTGCGCCATGATCGGTGCGGGCGCGGTGGTCGCCTGCGATGTGCCGCCCCACACCCTCATGCTGGGTGTGCCTGCCCGGCGGCGCGGCTTTGTGTGTACCTGCGGGGCGCTTCTGCGCGGCGAGCTTGTCTGCCCGGAATGCGGGCGTCGTTTCCTTCCCGAAGGGGAAGGGCTGAGGGAGGTCGAATAGATGCAGTTTCATGATCTGGCCGCGCAGTACCGCGCGCTGAAAGCCGAGATCGACGCCGGTATCGCCGGCGTTATGGAAAAGGGGCATTTTATCCTTGGCGAGCAGGTGAGCGAGCTGGAGGAAGCGCTGGCCCGTGATGTGGGGCGTCGCTACTGCGTGACCTGCGGCAACGGCACCGAGGCGCTGGTGCTTGCGCTCATGCTGTGGGGCGTGGGGCCGGGCGACGCGGTGTTCGTGCCGGACTTTACCTACTTCGCTTCCGCTGGATGCGCCACCACCGTGGGCGCGGAGATGATCCCGGTGGACATCCGCCTGGACACCTTCAACATCGACCCCGACGCGCTGGAAGCCGCCATTTGCTGGGTTAAGACCGAGGGACGGCTGAGGCCAGCGGCGGTGATCCCGGTAGATCTGTTCGGCCTACCTGCGGATTATCCGAGCATTGAGCGGATTGCCGCGCGCCACGGCCTGCGCATTTTGGAGGATGCGGCCCAGGGATATGGCGGGCGCATCGGCGACACGAACGCCTGCGCCTTCGGGCAGGCGGCCGCCACCTCCTTTTTCCCTGCCAAGCCGCTGGGCTGCTACGGGGACGGCGGCGCGGTCTTTGTGGACGATGCGGAGGAGGACGCGCTGCTGCGCTCTTTGCGGGCCAACGGCAGGGGCGTTTCCGACAAGTACGACAACCAGCGCATCGGCATGAACAGCCGGCTGGATACCCTTCAGGCGGCGGTGCTTATGCCCAAGCTGCGCGCGCTGCGTGCCTATGAGCTGGACGCGCTCAATGCCGCGGCGGCCGCCTATTCGCAGGCGCTGGCAGGGTGCGTGGAGACGCCCCGCGTACCCGATGGATACCACAGCAGCTGGGCGCAGTACACCGTGCTGCTTGAAACCCGTACCCGGCGAGACGGGGCGCAGCGCTTCCTCAAAGAGCGCGGCATCCCCAGCATGATCTACTATCCCCGGTGCATTCATCAGCAAACCGCCTACGCGGACCGGCAGTTTGACGATGCGCTCTATCCAAACGCCATGGCGGCGTGCGACAGGGTGCTTTCGCTGCCCATGCATCCCTACCTGACCGGGGAGGACATTGATCGGGTGGTGGAGGCGGTGAGGGAGTACTGCCGAGCCTGACGCGGATCGGTTTTTTGAGCGCCTTCGTTTGGAGGCGCTTTTTCATATATATCCTGCTGGCTATCCTACCGGATGGATGGTATAATAATTGCAGCTTTGATTCTCCGGGAGGAAAGGAGACGGCAAAAATGGGCGTGATCAGGCCGCTTTGCGCGCAGGATGACTTTGACGAAGTGGGAAACGTGTATGCCGAAAGCTGGAAGGCATGCTATCAGGGCCTTTTGCCGCAGGCGTTTCTGGACAAGTTGACGCACGACCGCTGGAGCGGCATGCTCCGGGCCGATCCTTCCGCATCTCTGGGCGTGTTTGAAAACGGACGGATAGTGGGAACCGCCATGGTCAGTTATGCGCGCGAGCCGGGCCGCGAAGGCTTTGGCGAGCTGGTCAGCCTTTACCTTCGGCCGGAGGCCATGGGGCGCGGATATGGGCGCAGACTGATGGATGCGGTTTTGGAGCGGCTCCGGGAGGAAGGGTGTGACGGCGTGTGCCTGTGGGTGCTGGAGGGAAACCATCAGGCCCGGGAATTTTACCGGCACATGGGTTTTCATACTTCCGGCCGGTCGCAAAAAGAGCTTTTCGGAGGCACGGAAACCGAGCTGGTAGAAATGGTTCTGCTTTGGGAGAATTGAAATTTCAGAAAAACGGTTTTCAAAAACTTGGGTATCAGGTATAATAAAAGAACGGGATGTGTTCTTCCCACGTAAATGCACATTCGGAGGACTATGTACATGCTACGACGCGCTTTGTGCTGCATGATCTGCCTGCTGCTGGCCGCTGCTCCCGCCGCTATGGCGGAAAGCACCTTTACCATGGCTGGCTACGACGGTGAAAACAGCACCCACGACTGGAATACCAACCGCTTTTTTACCCGTATGCAGGATAGAACGGGCCTGACCTTTACCTTTGACCAGTATACCAACATGGAAAAATGGCAGGCTGCCAAGGACGCCATGTTCGCGCCCGGCGGCAATCTGCCCGATGTGCTCTTCAAGGCGGCGCTGACCACGGAAGAGATGATCCGCTATTCCGACAGCGGTCAGCTCATTGACCTTGGGCCGCTGCTTGAGGAGAACGCGCCGAACCTGTGGGCGCTGCTGGAGGAGCACCCCGACTGGCGGGAAGCCATCACACTGCCCAATGGGAAGATCGTGGCGCTGCCCGCTATTCAGGAAGTGGCCCCGCAAAACGCCATGTGGATTAACCAGACATGGTTGGACCGGCTGGGTCTTGATGCCCCAACAGACTGGGAAAGCCTGTGTCAGGTGCTGACGGCCTTCCGCGACCGTGACCCTAATGGTAACGGAAAGAAGGACGAAATTCCATTTGCCTTTCTGGGACCGTGGGAGCTGAAGTTCTTCTCCCATGCCTGGGGTGTGGCGGCCAACGACTACGACATTTATCTGGACGAAGCGGGACAGGTGCATTACTGGCCTGCCGAGGAAAGCTTCTGGGACATGGCCCTGGCCCTGCGTGAACTGTACGGGGAAGGATTGCTTGATCCGGATGGCTTTATCACGGCGGACGCGCTGCGCCGGATCACTGACGAGGACGCCCAAGCGGTTTATGGCGTGTTTTTCGCGCCAACGCCGGTGAATCTGGTGACCTATGATATGTCCAGGGAGTATGTGCTGCTCGAGCCGCTTACCTTCGATGGTAAGCAGATCTACCGCGATCTATATGGGGAGGTGACCCGCGGCACCTTTGCCATCACTTCTGCCTGCGAGGATCCCGCCGCTTTGTTGGCTTGGGTGGACCTTCTTTATACCGAGGAAGGAGCTATCGAGGCGTTGGCAGGAACCGAAGGTGAGGACTATGTCGTGGATGAGGACGGCAAGTGGAGCTGGAAGGGCGGCATGGAGGCGATGACTGCCACTGCGCTCAGCGAGCTGAGCATCTATGATACAGGCGATATGCCCTGGCTGTTTCCTGACGCATTCTACGATCGGTACGACGAGGACAACGTGCAGCGGGTCAACCACGAGCTGCGTAAGCTGGACACCTATGTGGTAAAGCCCTTCCCTGTTTATACGCTCACAGAGGAGGAAAGTGCCCGCGCGCTCGCGCTGCAATCGCAGTTGGGTCCCTATGTGGATGAAACGCTGGCACGTGTGGTTCTGGGAGAAATAGATGCCGGCGAGTATCAGACGTTCTTGGATGGGCTGAACGAACGCGGCATGCAGGACATGATTGATCTGTGGCAGAGCGTCGCCAGCCGCCTGAGCGAATGACGAAAACCTCCCATATAAGCACGCGGCTTAACATCACCAAAGAAGGATGGATGGCTTATGAACAGGTACGCGCAAATGATCAGTGAACTCAAAACCCCAGAGGTCATGAAACGTTTGACCTACCTTTATGGCCAGCGCGGCGGCATGTTGGTGGCCCAGAGCGCACGCTATTCGCGCCTGCTCAAGCGGCATGAGGAACTAATCGGCTACGAAGGCCCCATCGCCATGATCAGCGCGCCGGGACGCACCGAAATCGGCGGCAATCATACCGACCATAACCGGGGCAAGGTATTGGCCGCCGCTGTCAACCTGGATACGCTGGCTGCCGTAAGTCCCCGTATTGACGGGATGGTGAATATCCACAGCGAGGGCTATGCGCCCCTTTCCCTCTCATTGGACAATTTGAGCGTGCGCGAGGATGAGAAGGGCACCACGGCGGCGCTGGTGCGCGGCGTAGCCGACGGATTGCAAAAGGCCGGCATGCGCGTGGGTGGCTTTGATGCGGTGATGACCTCCACCGTTCGCAGCGGCAGCGGGCTGAGCAGCTCGGCCGCGGTGGAGGTGCTTCTGTGCGCCATCTTTGACGAGCTGTATAACGATGGAAAACTGGACTTCAAGCGCCGCGCGCAGATTTCCCAGTATGCCGAAAACGTATACTTTGGCAAGCCCAGCGGCCTGATGGATCAAATGGCTTCCAGCGCGGGCGGCCTGGTCTACATTGACTTCCAGAACGATGATCCGGAAGTGCGCGAAATCAGCTATGATTTCGCCACCAAGGGCTATGCGCTGGTGGTGGTCAACTCGGGCGGCAGCCACGACAATCTGACTGATTTCTACGCCGCCATTCCCCAGGAGATGCGCGCCGTGGCCGCCTGCTTCGGAGAAACCTATCTTCGCCGCGTGCAGCCTGAACAGTTCATGCAGATGCTGCCGCAGCTGCGTGAGCACCTTAAGGATGTGAATGCTGACCGGGCGATTCTGCGCGCCGCGCATTACTTTGCCGAAAACCGCCGCGTGGCAGATGAGGTATCAGCCCTGCAGGCCGACGACCTGAGCGCCTTCTTCCGGCTGGTGATTGAAAGCGGACGCAGCAGCTTCTGCTACCTGCAAAACATCTTCGCAACGCCGGACCGTCAGGAACTGTCCCTGGCGCTGATGCTGGCTGAAAGCAAACTGCACAAGGACGGCGCCTGGCGCGTACATGGCGGGGGTTTTGCCGGTACGACGCTCAATTTTGTGCCCAAACGCAGCCTAGACAGCTTTGTCAAGGAGATGGAGGCGGTATTTGGCGCGCACAGCTGCAATGTGCTGGATATTCGCCCGGTTGGCCCCGCCTGCATTCGTCTGGGGCTGTAAGGAGGACAGAATGAAACGCATCTTTCTGATCGTACTGGACAGCGTGGGCGCGGGCGCGCTTCCGGACGCCGCCGCCTATGGCGACGCGGGCGCCAATACGCTGGGACATATCATTGAGCAGGCACATCCGCATCTTCCCAACATGGAGGCCATGGGCCTGGGCCTTATTCCCGGTGTGGGCGGCCCCAAGCCCGTGAATGGCGTGGGCGCGTATGGCCGCGCCGCGGAGGTTTCCGCCGGCAAGGACACCACCACCGGCCATTGGGAGATCGCGGGCCTCAGGCTGGACACGCCTTTTCCCACCTATCCCAACGGCTTTCCGCCCGAAGTGCTGAATGCCTTTGAGGCCGCTATCGGGACAAAGACGCTGGGCAACTATCCGGCCAGCGGCACCGCCATTCTGGATGAGCTGGGCGAGGAACACATGCGCACGGGGTATCCCATTGTGTATACCTCCGCCGACAGCGTGTTTCAGATCGCCTGCCACGAGGATGTCGTGCCCCCGGAGCGGCTATATGAAATGTGCCGCATCGCCCGGGGCATCCTTACCGGTCCCCACGCGCTGGGCCGCGTGATTGCGCGTCCCTTCGTGGGCACGGGCAAGGGCCATTTTACCCGTACAGGCCGCCGGCGCGACTTTTCGCTGGAGCCTATCGGTCCCACGGTGCTAAACGCGCTCAAGGATCACGGCGTGTTTACCATGGGCATCGGCAAAATCGAGGATATTTTCTGCATGAGCGGCCTGTGCGAAAGCGATCACGCCGCCGGAAACCCCGCCTGTGTGGATTCGCTGATGAAGGCCATGGCACGGGACTTCACGGGGCTGGTGTTTGTCAATCTCGTGGACTTTGACTCCGTCTACGGCCACCGCCGCGATGTGGCGGGCTATGCGCAGGCGCTGGAGTACTTTGACGGCCGCCTGAACGAAATCAAGGCCGCTGCACGCGAGGGAGACCTGATTCTGCTCACGGCGGACCACGGGTGCGATCCCGCGTACACCGGCACCGACCACACGCGCGAATACGTGCCGATTTTGGCCTGGTCGCCGGAGATGACCGGCCTTTGCGACATCGGGACCCGCCGCACCTACGCCGATATCGCGGCCACCGTGGCCGAGCTGATGGGCGTGCCGGAGCGCTTCGGGGCCGAGTCGTTTGCAAACCAGCTGAAAAACAACCGTTAAGGAGGAGCGTTTATGGGCGAGCAGAACGCGGCTTATCTGGAGCAAATCGACCGTGCGGCGGCGGCCATTGAAGCGGCATGCGGCGGTGCGGAAATTGCGGTCATTCTGGGCAGCGGCCTGGGCGGCTATGCCGAGGCGCTGGAAGATCCCAAATTTTTGCCCTATCAGGACATTCCCGGCTTTCCCGTGTCCACCGCGCCGGGCCATGTGGGCCGCTGGTGCGCAGGCACGCTGCATGGCAAGCGTGTGTGCATGATGCAGGGCCGTTTCCATGCCTACGAGGGCTATGACCTGCGCGAGGTGACACTGCCTGTGCGCGTGATGAAGCGCTTGGGCGTAAAAACGCTGATTGTGACCAACGCTTCCGGCGGGGTGAACATGTCCTTTGTGCCGGGCGATCTGATGCTGATGACGGATTTCATCAACCTGTCGGGTAAAAACCCGCTGACCGGCCCCAATCTGGATGAGTTCGGTCCGCGGTTCCCGGATATGACCCACGCCTACGACGTGGGCCTGCAAAAGCTGACGCGCGAGGTGGCCGCGAAGCTGGGTATCGCGCTGCGCGAGGGCGTATACTGCTGGATGAATGGTCCCACCTACGAATCGCCCGCGGAAATCCGCATGGCACGCATTCTGGGCGGCGACGCGGTGGGTATGTCCACCGTGCCCGAGACCATCGTGGCGCGGCACAGCGGCATGGACGTGCTGGGCCTGAGCTGCATCACCAACATGGCTGCGGGCATCCTGGATCAGCCTCTGACCCATCAGGAAGTGATGGAAACCGGCGAGCGGGTGAAGGACACCTTCCGCGCGCTGGTGGACGGCGTGATTGCCGCACTGTGATTTTTTCCCGACGGGCGCTGTTTCGACAGCTATTTTCCTCCTTTCACGCGTATGGTATCACAGACCCTATGCGTGGAAGGAGTTTTTTGTATGAGAAAGGAGCTTGTGCGGCTGTGCGCGCTGCTGCTTGCGCTGTGCTGGCTGGGCATGCCGGCTCAGGCTGCACCGCTGGAAGCGGAACCGTCGGTGGAGCTTACCTCGCCCAGCGCGATACTGCTGGAGGCCGAAACGGGAACCGTGATTTTTGAAAAAAACGCTGACGAACGCCGGCAGGCCGCCAGCGTGACCAAGCTGATGACGCTGCTCATCTGCTTTGAGGAGCTGGAGGCGGGGACCATTCACCTGGACGACCCCGTGACGGTGAGCCAGGAGGCCGCCGCGCAGATCGGAAGCCAGGCGCTTCTGGACGCGGGTGCGGTGTATTCGCTGGGCGATTTGCTGCATGCCACCATCGTGGCCAGCGCCAACGACGCGGCCTGCGCGCTGGCCGAGTACATCGCGGGCACGGAGACGGCCTTTGCTGAAATGATGAATGCCCGCGCGGCGGAATTGGGCCTGGAAAATACCTACTACACCAACGCCACCGGCCTGCCGGACGACGCGCAGTACACCACCGCGCGCGACGTGGCCACCCTCTCGGTAGAGATGTGCCGGCATCCGGACTATTTCACGCATGCTTCGGTATGGATGGACACGCTCACCCATCCTAGCGGGCGCGTAACGGACCTGACCAACACCAACCGGTTGGTACGGTTTTACGAGGGCTGCGACGGGCTGAAAACCGGCAGCGCGGACGCCTCGCGCTACTGCCTGAGCGCTACGGCGCAAAAGGACGGACTGAGGCTGATTGCCGTTGTGCTGGGCGTGGAAACAAGCCAGAAGCGCTTTGACGAGGCGCGCGCCATGCTGGATTATGGCTTTGCCAACTACAAGCGCGTGACGGTGCTCACCAAGGGAGACCGGCTGGGCCAGCGCGTGCCCGTGCATCTGGGCATGGCCGATGAGGTGGAGGTTGCCGTGGGCACGGGCATGAGCATGCTGCTCAGGCCGGGGCAGGAAAAACAGCTTTCGCTGGAAGTGGAATTGCCCGCGGAGGTGCCCGCGCCTATCAACGCAGGCGACACCCTGGGCATGATTCGTGTGAAGCTCGACGGCAGCGTGATCGCGCGTCTGCCAGCCGTGGCCGCGGAGGACGTGGGCATGCCCGGTCTGCTGGAAGGATTTTTCCGGGTGCTGAACAACTGGCGATAGATTTTTTCGGTACATAAAAAAGGGGAGTCCCGCGCGTTGCACCGGACTTCCCTTTTGTCTATGCTATACGATTTTGCGCAATCCCGGCACGCGGCGCATCAGCCAAGCGGCGGCAAGCGCCAGCGCGAATACCGCCAGCTCCCAGATCAGCGCTGCCAAGAGCGGAGGCAGTACCCCGCACAGCGGCAGAAACAGCCGCTCCTGCGTCTGGGCAATCAGCCAGTCCTGCACCAGATAGATGCCGAAGGCACAGCCGCCCAGCTCCGCGAGGACGCGCCCATGGCGCTGCGGCCAGCGCGCGCCGCGCATCAGCGCCATGACCGAGACGGCGCTGATGGCCGTGAGCACGGAGGGGTGCATGCGATCATCCATGAACCAGTATTTTTCGCCGGGGGCGACGCGGCCGTACTCCACATAGGTGAGCAGCACGCTGGCCAGAAGCGAGGCGGCCAGTACAGCCCACGCCAGCCGTATGCGCCCGCGCATGGGCGTAAAGCAGCGGCGCAGCCAGTGCCCGGCGAAGAACAGCCCCACATATACGGTAAACAGCGGCGCATCCAGATAGGCAGGCGGGGCGATGGACGGCACATAATGCGCGGCCAGCGGCCACAGCCCGTCCCATAGAAGGCATATTCCTGCCAGAGCGGCGATGCCGCGCCCACTCAGGGAGGAGGCCAGCCGCTGCAGGAAGGGCAGCATCACCAGCAGGCCCAGATAGAACGTGAGATACCAGAATGAATCGGTAATCTGCTGCGTCCATACCAAAGAAAGGAACGTGCCAAGGTCGGCCATGCGGGGCCACAGGCCCCAGTACACCCATGCGTCATAGAGGTAGTACGCGTAGGAGAACAGCAAAAGCGCGGCCACGATGCGCGCCATGCGCCCAAGCACCTTTCGGGGGCTGTCCCGGCGGGGCAGCAGGCATGCGCCGGAAACCATCACAAACAGCGGTACCGCCATTTTGCTCACGTAGTACCAGCCCATCGACAGCCACCATTGCGCATCCTGCGGCGTAAGGGACTGAAACACCTTGCTGTTGGTGTGGTTGATGATGACCCCGAAGGCGGCCAGCACGCGCAGCGCGTCCAGCCAGCCCTCGCGCCGGGAGGTCCCGGCCACGGCGCCGGGGGTCATGCCTCGGCTCCGTCTGCGTGCGCGTCCAGCCAGCGGTCCAGCCGGTCGATGCTGGCGGATACCGCCTGGGGCGCGGGGCCGCCCTGCAGGGAGCGGCGCTCCACGCACGCTTCCAGCGAAATGGCCTGATACACATCCTCGTCAAAGGCGGGATGCGCGGCGCGAAGCTCCTCCAGCGACAGATCCTCCAGCGCGCGGCCCTCGTGCACGCACTTGCCTACCAGTGAGCCGCTTACATGGTGTGCGTCGCGGAAGGGCACGCCCTTGCCCACCAGATAATCCGCCAGATCGGTGGCGTTGGTGAAGCCAAGGCCCGCGCTCCTACGCATCGCGTCGGCGCGGAAGGCGGTGGTGCGCAGCATCTCGGTGAAGGTGGACAGGCATTTGCAGAGCGTGTCGTAGGCGTCGAAGAAGGCCTCTTTATCCTCCTGCATGTCCTTGTTGTAGGCCAAGGGCAATCCCTTCATCACGGTGAGCAGGGCCATCAGGTCGCCGTAGACGCGGCCGGTCTTGCCACGAGTCAGCTCGCAGGCATCGGGGTTCTTCTTCTGAGGCATGATGCTGGAGCCGGTCGCAAAGCCATCGTCCATCACGGCGGTGGAAAACTCATTGGTGCTCCACAGGATCAGTTCCTCGCAAAAGCGGCTGAGGTGCATCATCAAAATGCTGGCTGCCGAGAGGAAGGAGAGAAGGAAGTCACGGTCGCTCACACCATCCAGCGCGTTGTCTGTCAGGCGGGAAAAGCCCAGCAGCTCTCGCACGCGGTCGCGGTTGAGCGGATAGGTGGTGCCCGCCAGCGCGCCGGAACCAAGGGGCATGGCGTCGGCCTCGTCATAAGCGTGCTCAAAGCGCGTCACATCGCGCATGAACATCTGCGCATAGGCCATCAGGTGAAACGCCAGCGTGATGGGCTGCGCCTTTTGCAGGTGCGTGTAGCCGGGCATGACGGTGCCCAGGTGCTCCCTGGACAGGGAACTGAGCAGCGAAAGCAGCGAAAGGAGCATTTCCCGCACGTGACGGCATGCTCCGCGCGCATACATGCGCACGTCCAGAGCCACCTGATCGTTGCGGCTGCGGCCGGTGTGCAGACGCTTGCCCGCCTCGCCGATGCGGTCGGTCAGAAGGGCTTCCACAAACATGTGCACGTCTTCCGCGCTCATGTCGATGGTCAGCGTACCGGCGTGATAGTCGCTAAGGATTCCCCGCAGGCCCTCCACGATGCGCTCCGCGTCCTCCTTGGGGATGATGCCCTGCTCGCCCAGCATGGTGGCGTGGGCGATGGAGCCGGTCACGTCGCATTCCAGCAGGCGCTGGTCAAAAGGAATCGAGGATTGAAAATCGTCCAGAAGGGCGCTGGTGGGTTTTTCAAAGCGCCCGGCCCATAGTTTAGCCATATGCAACCATCCTGTTCCCGCGCCGGGGGCGCGCGTTTTTTTGGCTTATGCAGATACGGTTTCGGCGATTCGGCGTAGCTCAATCTCCTGCACGTGCCGTCCGTCGGTCTTGAGCACGGTGGCGTGCCACTGGCCGCAGTCGAAGCTGTCGCCAGGTTGGGGCACGCGTTCGGTCATCTCCATCACCCAGCCGCTGACAGTGCTGGCTTCGGTGGAGCAGTCCAGTCCCAGCTTTTCAAACAGCTCCTCCGGGTCGGCAGAGCCCAGGGCGCGGCAGGTGTTGTCGTTGATGAAGCGGAAGGGCTCCTCGACCTCGTCGTGCTCATCCCAGATTTCGCCTACGAGCTCCTCCAGAATATCCTCCATCGTCACGATGCCCACGGTGCCGCCGTATTCGTCGGCCACAACGGCCATCTGCGACTGGGTGCGCTGAAGCAGGCGCAGGGTATCGCTGATTTTGGCCCCCGGAGGCACATAGACCGGTTTTTTCATGATGCAGGATAGATCAAAGTCGACGCCATGACGCGCACGGTTATAAAAATCCTTCTGATGAATGACGCCCACGATATGATCCAGCGTTTCCTCGTAGACGGGCAGGCGGGAATAGCCGGAAGCTTCAAACCGGTCTGCCGTTTCCTGAGCGGTGCTTTCCAGCGGCACGCCGTCCACCCGCACGCGCGGGGTGAGAATGTCGCTGACGTCCAGGTCGTGAAACTCGATAGCGCTTTTGAGCAGCTCGCTTTCGTCGGCGTTCATGCCGCCCTCCTGCTTGGCCTCCTCCACCAGGGTGAGCAGTTCGTCCTGGGTGATGGCATGGTCGTCATCCACGCGCAGCAGGCGGCTCAAAAACTGCTTCCACTTGGTAAAGAGCCAGTTGACCGGCTTGAGCACCGTCACGAGCACCCGGATCATCGGATACACTGCCATGGCGAAGCGTTCCGGCACTTCCTTGGCCAGGCTCTTGGGCGATATTTCGCCGAAGATGAGCACAAACACGGTCACAACGGCCGTGGATACGCCCACGCCCGCATCGCCTAGCCAGCGCACGAACATCACCGTGCCCACGGAGGCCAGCGCGATATTTACGATGTTATTGCCTACAAGGATGGTTGAAAGCAATTCGTCATAGCGTTCAGCTAGGGCGAGGGTATCGGCTGCGCGCTTCTGGCCGCGGTCCGCCAGGCTTTTGAGGCGGGCGCGGTTGAGGGATGAATAGGCTGTTTCGGTAGCGGAAAAGAACGCGGAAAGCGTTACCAGCACCAGCATCAGCAACAGTTCCGTGGTGGTTCCCTGCATGGTTTTCCTCCTTAAGATGCAAACTGAAAACAGGCCCGCGCGCCCTGTCCGGGCCATGCGGATGATGTGATTTCAGCTATGCGCTTTTGGCAAAAAACGAAACGCAAACAGGCGGCCATATTTATGGCCGCCCCACAGGAGTGCGGGCGCAGACAGGGCTTCCCGCGCCTTCGCGCAGGGGCCGCATGGGTACCAGGATCGCCGTCCACGGCGATATCACACTCCTTCAATCATTCCTCTTGGAATGGAAAGAGTGTATCACATGCGCCGCCGAATGTCAAATCCGGCACGGGAGTGGCTTGAAACCTTTGACCGTACCTGATACAATGGCAGGGCAAGGGAGGCGGAAACGATGCAGGATTTTACGGAAATGGTCAACCGGCAGCGGGCGTTTTTTCTCAGCCAGGCCACCAAGCCGTACGAATTTCGCATGGAAAAGCTGCGTGCGCTTTCGAGCTGGATTGACGCCAATGAGGACGCTGTGATGGATGCGCTCACAAAGGACCTGGGCAAATGCGCCTTTGAGGGGTATCTGACCGAGGTAGCCATGGTGCGACAGGAAATCAGGGATGCCTTGCGCCATCTGGCCGAGTGGATGCATCCCCGGAAGGTGCGCACGGCGGTGGGGCAGTTTCCGGGCCGGTGCCGCATCTACAGCGAGCCCTACGGCGTGACGCTGATCATGTCGCCGTGGAACTATCCCTTTCAGCTGACAGTGGCGCCGCTGATTGGGGCGATTGCGGCGGGAAACTGCGCTGTGGTCAAGCCGTCGGAATACTCTGCGGCCACCTCGGCGCTGCTTCGCCGGATGGCGCAGGAACTCTTTGCACCGGAGCATGTGATGGTGGTGGAGGGCGGACGCGCGGAAAACGCGGGGCTGCTGGAAGAAAAGTTTGATTTTATCTTTTTCACAGGCAGCCCGCACGTGGGACGGCTGGTGATGGAAAAGGCCTCCGTGCATCTCACGCCGGTGAGCCTTGAACTGGGCGGAAAAAGCCCCGTGATCGTGGATGAGACGGCGGATATCGCGCTCACGGCCCGGCGGCTGGTGTGGGGCAAGCTGCTCAATGCCGGGCAGACCTGCGTGGCTCCGGACTATGTGCTGGTGCATCACAGCCGTGAGCAGGTACTGGTGGAAGCGCTCATCGCGGAGATCCGCGCCCGGTACACCAGCGCGCCTTTGATGAATGAAGAATGGCCGCACATCATCAACCGCAAACATTTTGACAGGCTGGTGGGGCTTCTGGGTAGCGGAGCCATCAGCCACGGTGGACAGATCGACCCGCAGACGCTGCGTATATCGCCCACCATTCTGACCGACGTGGCGTGGGACAGCCCCGTGATGCAGGAGGAGATCTTCGGGCCTATTCTGCCGGTGCTGACTTACCGGAGTCTCGACGAGGCCATCGCCCGCATTCAGGAGCGGCCCAAGCCGCTGGCTCTGTACCTGTTTACACGGGACGCGGCCACGGAGCGCCGCGTGCTGGGCGAGGTGAGCTTCGGCGGCGGATGTGTCAACGACACGGTGCTGCATCTGGCCACCTCCAACATGCCGTTTGGCGGCGTGGGGGAGAGCGGCATGGGCGGCTATCACGGCAAGTACAGCTTCGATACCTTTTCCCACCAGAAAAGTGTGCTCAAACGCCTGTCCTGGCCGGATGTGGCGCTGCGCTATGCGCCCTATGGACAAAAAATCAAGCAGCTCAAGCGGCTGATGTAAATTTTCCAAACCGAAAAAAGGCAAAGCCGCGGACCGGTGCGTCCGCGGCTTTGCCGCTTTTTTGAAAGGTTTTTTTCTCAGCCGGGAAGCTCCTGTCCCCAGTCGGTCAGCTGTTCGATGCGGGTGCCCTCGCTGCCGGTGGCGGGGTCATAGGCAAATTCGTGCAGCTGCTTGCAGGGGAAGCGGTCGCACTGGCCGCAGTGGACCTTGCCCTTGCTTTCACAGCAATTTTTGATGGGGCAGCTTTTGGCCCAGTAGGGCTTTTTGATCTTGAGGCAGCCCTGGCACTTCATGATGTCGCGGTACTTGCATTCGCTGCACAGAAGGCCGCAGCGGGATTCAATCATCGCGGGTTTCCTCCTTTGGACGGATGTGCGGAGTATAGCAGAGTTTCAGCCGGGTGTCAACCGCGCGGAATCACTGCTCAAACTGGCTGTGGTACAGGCGCGCGTAGAAGCCGCCGCGGGCGAGCAGCTCCTCATGTGTGCCCTGCTCGATCACATTGCCCTGATTCATGACCAGAATCACGTCGGCTGTCTGAATGGTAGACAGGCGGTGTGCTACGATGAAGCTGGTGCGCCCGGTCATCAGTTTTTCAAACGCGCGCTGGATATGTTGTTCGGTACGGGTGTCGATGGAGGAGGTGGCCTCGTCCAGAATCAGCATGGGCGGCAGGCAGAGCATCACGCGCGTGATGCACAGGAGCTGTTTCTGCCCCTGGCTTAGGCTCCCGCCGTCCTCGGTGATGACGGTGTCGTAGCCCTCCGGCAGACGCTTGATGAAGCTGTGGGCATGCGTGGCCTTTGCTGCGGCGATCACCTCATCGTCGGTAGCGTCCTCTCGGCCCATTTTGATGTTGTCGCGGATGGTCCCGGCCTTGAGCCAGGTATCCTGCAGGACCATGCCGTAGGCGCTGCGCAGGCTTTTGCGGGTCACGTCCGCGACGCACTGGCCGCTGACCTCGATGCGGCCCTCGTCTACGTCGTAGAAGCGCATGAGCAGGTTGATCAGCGTGGTTTTGCCGCAGCCCGTGGGGCCTACGATGGCGATGCGCTGGCCCGGCGAAACATTCAGGTCCAGGTGCTGGATCAGCTTTCGGTCCGGTGTGTAGGAGAAGCTCACGTCCTGGATGGCCACGGAGCCGTCCACATGCGAAAGCTCCGCGGGCGCGTCAGGCGTCTCCGGCGGCTGGGCGATCAGATCCAGCACGCGTCCGGCACAGGCCAGCGCGCCCTGAAGCTCCGTAACCACGCCGGAAATTTCGTTGAAGGGCTTGGTGTATTGGTTGGCGTAGCTCAGGAACGCCGACAGCTGGCCCACCGTGATGCCGCCGGTGGTCACTGCCACCAACGCGCCCGCCACGCCCACGCAGGCGTACACCAAAGCGTTGACAAAGCGGGTGGCCGGGTTGGTCAGAGAGGAGTAGAAGATGGCGCGCAGGCTGCACTTTTCCAGCCGCTCGTTTACTTCGTCAAAGCGGCGCTGGGTTTCGTCCTCCATGGAGAAGGCGCGCACCACCTTCTGATGCGTGACCATCTCGTCGATGAGGGCGGTCTGCTCACCGCGTGTGCGGGTTTGGAGCGTGAACATCTTATATGTGCGGCGGGCGATAAAGGCGGCTGCCACCAGGCTCAGCGGTGTGATGACCACCACCGCCGCGGCGATGACGGCATTGACCGAGAACATGAAAAACAGGGTGCCCGCGATGGTCAGAACGCCCGTGAACAGCTGCGTGAAACCCATCAGCAGGCCGTCTGCGAACTGGTCCACATCCGCGATGACGCGGCTGACCACATCGCCCGTGGGCTGCTGGTCCAGATAGGACAGGGGCAGACGCTGGATGTGGGCAAAGGCATCGCGGCGGATGTCGCGCACGGTGCAGTAGGTCAGACGGTTATTGCACAGGCTCATAAGCCACTGCGCCAGCGCCGTCAGCGCTACCAGCGCCAGGATGACGGCTAGAATGGGCCACAGGGCTGCAAAATCCACCACGCCGGGCCCCAGCAGCAGATCCACCGCGTCGCCGGTGAGAATGGGCACATACAGCGTGCTGGCCACGGTGATGACGCCTAGCGCCAGCGAGGTCAGAAGGTATCCGCGATAGCGTCCGACATAGGCCAGCACGCCCCGGAGCGTGTCCTTGCGGGATGACGTCGTTTTCATCACACGGCCTCCTTGGGGTACTGCGAGGAGTAGATTTCCTGATAGACGGGGCAGGTTTTGAGCAGATCGTCATGCGTGCCCAGACCGGCGAGCTCGCCGTCGTCCAGCACGAGAATCACATCCGCATGGCGGATGGAGCTGGCCCGCTGCGACACGATGAACACCGTAACCGGCCAGTCCAGCGCGCGCAGCGACTTGCGCAGGGCCGCGTCGGTAGCGTAGTCCAGCGCCGAGGCGCTGTCGTCCAGAATGAGAATTTCGGGCCGGCGCACCAGAGCGCGGGCGATGGTCAGGCGCTGGCGCTGGCCGCCGGAGAGGTTGCGCCCGCCCTGCTCGATCATTTCATCCAGCCCGCCGGGCTTGGCGCGCACCACCTCGGCGGCCTGAGCGGCCTCCAGCGCGCGCCACAGGTCCTCGTCCGTGGCGGTGAGGTCGCCCCAGCGCAGGTTGTCGCGGATGGTGCCCTGAAACAGCACCGCCTTTTGCGGCACCACGGCGATTTTCTGACGCAGGGCCTCAAAGCTCTGCTCCCTCACATCCACGCCATCCACCAGCACGCGCCCCGACGAAACATCGTAAAACCGGGGAATCAGGTTGACCAGCGTGGTTTTGCCCGAGCCCGTGCCGCCGATGACGCCCACGGTCTGCCCGTGCCCCGCCGTAAAACTGATGTGCGCAAGCGAATCTGCTCCCGCACCCTGATAGCGGGCCGACACGTCCTCAAAGCGCACGCAGGCATCCGCATCGGTCAGGGCCGCGGCGGGGGAGGCGGACATGGGCATGGAGGCACGCGTGTTCAGCACGCTTTCGATGCGGCCCGCACAGGCGATGGATTTGGTGATGGTTACGATCAGGTTTGCGAACTTGACCAGCTCCACCAGAATCTGTGAAAGATAGTTGACCAGCGCCACCACGGCACCCTGCGTGAGCAGGCCGGCGTTGACCTGCAGGGCGCCGCTCCACAGCAGCGCCGCCAGCGCACCGTTGACCAGCACATAGGTCAGCGGGTTCATCAGCGCCGACAGGGCGCCCACGCGGCGCTGCATGCGGCACAGGAGCTGGTTGTCTCCGTCAAAGGCGGCCTGCTCGCTGTCCTGCTTGCCAAAGGCGCGCAGTACGCGCACGCCGGTCAGGTTTTCGCGGGTGTGGACAAGCACCCGGTCCAGCTGGCCCTGCACTTTGCGGTGGCCGGGCAGCGTGAGGCGCATGATGCCCACCACCGCAAGCGTAAGCAGCGGGATCAGCGCCAGGAAGATCAGCGCGGTTCTGGCATCCACGGTAAAGGCCATCACCATCGCACCCAGAACCACAAAGGGCGACCGGAGCAGCAGGCGCAGCGTCATATTCACGCCCGTCTGCACCTGGTTCATGTCGCTGGTCATGCGGTTGATGAGCGTGGATGTGCCCAAGGTATCCAGCTCGGTATAGGACAGCCCCTGAATGTGGCGAAACAGCGCGCTTTTGAGCTTTGCGGCAAAGCCCACCGCCGCCCTTGCGGCAAAAAACTGCGCGGTGATGGAGCTGACAAAGCCCAGCAGTCCCAGCCCCACCAGCCCAAGGCCCATACGCAGCACATAGCCCGTGTCGCGCGCCTGAATGCCATTATCGATGATGGCTGCCATGATGAGGGGCACAAACAGCTCCAGCACCGCTTCCAGGAGCTTGAACAGCGGTGCAAGCACGCATTCCTTGCGGTAGGGTTTCAGAAAGGGAAGAAGCGTTCGCATGGCAGGATCTCCTTGTGGCAAAAGTTAAAACGTTCCTTCATTGTAGCACAGCTTTTGGAATGCGCAAGCGGTTGACGGGCAATCGAATGGATGGTAGGATAAGGAAAACAAGGAGGGATTTCATGGCTGCGCTGGTGATGCTGGTTTTGCTTGTGTGCGTTTGCGCGTTGCTGTGTGAGTTGTTTCGAAGAAGGTTCGAGGAAGTATTGCCGCTGGCCATATGCGTGATCGTGCTGCTGATATACGCCTTTGCGTTGATTGGTCTGCTACATGTGGGAGCGCTGGCAACGCTGGGCTTATGTGCTGCATGCCTGGGCATGGCACTGGGGCTGGCGGCGCGAAGACGAAGCCTGCGGACGCTCCTGGGGCGGCTTTTCACCCCGGTAGCACTGATTTATGCGCTTTTGTGCCTGGCGGCGATTGTAGCCAACATAGACAAACCCGTGCACACCTGGGACGAGTTTACCTACTGGGCCGACGCGGTTAAAATCATGACGCTGCAGGGTGTGTTGCCCGCTGATGCGACCGCGCGGTCGCTCTTTGCATCCTACCCGCCGGTGCTGCCTCTTTGGCAGTATCTTACCCAGACGGTCAACGGGCTGCTGGGCGGCGGGTTTGACGAAGGACTGCTGTTCACCAGCTACCAATGCATGATGCTGGCGTTTTTTATGCCCTTTCTGCGCGGCGTGCGGTTTCGGCGGCCGCTGGAATGGCTGGCCTGCGCGGCGTGCGTACCGCTGTGCGTGCTCATTGCTTTTCCGCGAGGACTGGATCTTTTGCATGCGGACATGATTGTGGGAGTGTTAGGTGGCTTTGCTTGCGCATGGCCGTTGGTATTTTCTGTGCGGGACCGCTTTTCGCTGCTGACGCTGTGCACGTCGCTGTCGGTTCTCACACTGGTCAAGGACGCGGGTCTGCTCTACGCGCTGGCAGGGGTCGCAGCTGCATACGTGTGCCTGCGAACGCAGAGCGGCGAACCGCCCCTTGCGCGCGGGAATGCAGCCCGGCGTGCATTGTGGCCGCTCCTCGGCTACGTCGTGGCAGCGCGCCTCACATGGAGCGGATACGTCGCGGCTATGGGTGCGACGGCGCAGGCCACCTTCTCCAATCCAGTCAGTCTGGGCGTGCTGCTCTCACCGGAGGGCGCGTGGCGACGCACCACGCTGCGCAACTTCCTCTACAAGTTTTTCGAAGCCATCGTGCCCGTGGGCGACACAGATATGAGCATCAGCTATTTCCTGGCCTTTGTGCTCATAGGCGCAGGATTTGCGCTTCTATATGGCGCGGTGCGAAAAAGCAAACTGGCTCTGCGGCTCAGACGCACGGCCTGGGTAGTCTTTGCTGCAGCGGTTCTGTATATCTTTGGGACGGGGCTTACGTATGTATTCAAGTTTTATGAGGACGAGGCCGTGCGCATGGCCTCCTATGAGCGGTATTTGAGCATCGCGGTGCTGGCGGCGGGATTTGTGCTGTTTGCCTGCGCGGTCTGCCTGCGGCGGCCCTGGACACAGGACGGCATGGGACGGCGTGCGTCGGTGCTGGCACTGGCGGCGCTGCTGGCGGTCTCACCGGTGGAGAGCGCGCTCAACGCTGTCACTCGTCTGGACGCGCAGGCTGCCATGCAGAAGCAGGCGGTCTATCTGGACGCGGAAGCCCGCGTGCGCGCCCTCTGCGAAACGGGACAGGAGCGCATTTATGTACTGGCTCCGGGATCAGGAGGGTTTGAATACCAGGTGATGCGTTACCGCCTGCGCCCTCTCGTGGTGCTGGATGCGCCCTGGAACCCGGTGGACGATCCCGCAGTCGAGGATCGCTTCACTTCCTGTCTGTCTCCGGAGGAACTGAAGGCAGAACTGCTCAAGAGCGACTTGGTGTTGGTATTTGGAAGCACGGAGGCATTTGAGGAAACCTATGGCGCGCTCTTTGCTCAGCCGCCTCGGGAGGAGACGGTGCAGATTTACCGCGTGGACAGGGAAAATCGCCTGCTCGTGCCTGCCTGATCAGCTTCTACACGGCACACACCTTTTGCCGCAGCATCAGCCCCTGTGCAAGCCCTGCGCCCAGCGCCCACAGATCATAGGCGCTAAGGTCCAGCGCCGCCAGCGGGTTATTCGGGTCCAGATCCGTGGCGCGGGCGGGCAGGGAAAGAGCGCTGAGGCGTAACTGTTCGTTGAGCGCTCCGCGCCTGAGACCCAGCAGGCGCGCATAGGTAGGCAGGGGGTATGTGCTCAGCAGATCGCCGGTGATGTCCAGCAGCGCATGACAGCACAGGCGGCTCAGGCGCGCATGGGCGTAGCGGCGGGTCTTGAGGAGCGAAAGCAGCTCCTCGCGCGTGGCCGCACGAGCCGCGCAGGCCTTGAGGCGGTTTTCCAGCCCCTCGGTGCAGTCAGGCAGGCGGGCAAGTGCCTGCGCGCTCTGCGTGCGCAGCTTGTAGAGCAGCACGGAATCCAGCGCGTTCGGGCGGCAGATGGGTGCGGCGGGCAGGTCGTAGCCGCAGGCCGCGCGGGCCGCCGCTAGATCGCCGCTGAGAAAAGCCGCACGCACCGCCGTGGCGGAGGGCCAACGCTGTCCCTCCAGTGAGGGGGCGTGATAGTCCCCCTCGCGCCTGACTGGCAGAGGAATGAGCGGGCTTCCCAGCCGCCGGAGGGCACGCAGATAGCACAGGGCGAGGATGTTGTTGGGCTTTTCCCAGGGCGCGGGGCATGGGGCCGGGAGGCAGGCCGCAAGCGCCTCGCCCTGCGCAGCGGCGAAGCTGGCGCCGCGGACCAGCGCGGCCCGGAGCGCCTCCTGAAACGCGGGCGTGGGCGCATCCAGCAGCTCAGCCGCGGGCAAAAGCACGTCCAGACCGTCCTCCGCACCAAAGGAAAGATGCGTCACAAACCCAAGACGGGTGAGGATACTTACGCCGCCCAGCGCAAAATGCTCGGCGTCGCGCACGGCGAAGGCACAGGGCAGCTCCAGCACCAGGTCCGCCCCGGCCTCCAGCGCGGCGCGGGTTCGGTCGGCAGGGGCGTGCAGGGCGGGCATGCCCCGCTGCGTGAACGGCCCGCTCATCAGACACACGATGCGCGCGCCGGGAAGCTGCGCCCGGATCAGCTCAAACTGCCGCCGGTGCCCCCGGTGGAAGGGGTCGTATTCACAGATGATGCCCACGATGGCTTCCATGCCTCCGCCCATGCGCGCAAAAGGGTTTTCCGGCGCGCTTTTTTGGGCTTTCCCCCTTCCCTTTAAAAAGAAAAAGTTGTATACTATAAGGGTTGAAAACAGATACACCCTCTGTATTTTAGCACATCAGGGAGGAAAAGAACATGTCCGCGATTGAGAAAATCAAAGCCAAGGCCAGGGCTGACGTAAAGCACATCGTACTGCCGGAGGGCACCGAGCCCCGCACCGTGCAGGCTAGCGCGAAAATCCTGAAGGAGGGCGTGGCCCGTGTAACGCTGCTGGGCAACCCCGAGGAGGTACGCAAGGTGGCCGCTGAAACCGGCACCGATCTTGCGGGAGTGGCCATCATCGACCCCGCGACCAGCGAAAAGAGCGCCGCCTATGCCGAGCTGCTCTACGAGCTGCGTAAGGCCAAGGGCATGACGCCCGAACAGGCCACCGAGCTTGTGACCAAGAACACGCTGTACTACGGCGCGGTGATGCTCAAGGCGGGCGACGCCGACGGCATGGTGGCCGGCGCCATCAACTCCACCGGAAACGTCCTGCGTCCGGCGCTGCAGATCATCAAGACGGCCCCCGGCATCAAGGTGGTGTCCAGCTGCTTCATCATGGAGCTGCCCGATCACAAGTGGGGCGACGACGGCGTGATGATCTTCGGCGACTGCGCCGTGATCCCCAACCCCACGGCCGAGGAGCTGGCTGCCATCGCCATCGCCAGCGCCGCCTCCGGTAAGCAGCTGGTGGACATCGACCCGCGCGTGGCCATGCTTTCCTTCTCCACCAAGGGTAGCGCCAAGCACGACAACGTGACCAAGGTGCAGGAGGCCACGAAGATGGCCCACGAGCTCGCGCCCGAACTGCAGCTTGACGGCGAGCTTCAGGCGGATGCCGCGCTGGTAGAAAGCGTCGGCCAGCTCAAGTCCCCCGGCAGCACCGTGGCGGGCCATGCAAACGTTCTGGTGTTCCCTGACCTGCAGGCCGGCAACATCGGCTACAAGCTGGTGCAGCGTCTGGCGGGCGCGGAAGCCATCGGCCCCATCATTCAGGGCCTGGCCAAGCCCGTGAGCGACCTGAGCCGCGGATGCTCCGTGGATGACATCGTAAGCGTGGTGGCCATCACCGCCGTCAAGGCGCAGGCGTAAGCAACAGATAAGGAGAGCGACCAATGAAAATTCTGATCGTCAACGCGGGTTCTTCCTCTTTGAAATATCAGCTGGTGGACATGGACGGCGAAAAGCTCATGGCCAAGGGCCTGGTGGAGCGCATCGGCATCGAGGGCAGCAAGCTGACCCAGAAGGTCAATGGGCAGGAGATCGTTTTTGAGCAGCCCATCAAGGACCACACCGAGGCCTGCTCCCTCATGATCAAGGCCCTGACTGATCCCGAGAAGGGCGCCGTCAAGCACATGGACGAAATCGGCGCGGTGGGCCATCGCGTGCTCCACGGCGGCGAGGCGTTCACTGCCAGCGTGCTCATCAACGAGGAAGTCAAGGAGGCCATCCGTGCCAACATCCCCCTGGGCCCTCTGCACAACCCCGCCAACCTCATGGGCATCGAGGCGTGCGAGAAGGTTATGCCCGGCACGCCCAACGTGGCCGTGTTCGACACCGCCTTCCACCAGACCATGCCGCCCAAGGCATTCCTCTACGGCGTGCCCTATGAGTACTATGAGCGCCTGCACGTGCGCCGCTACGGCTTCCACGGCACCAGCCACCGCTATGTGAGCAAGCGCGTATGCGAGTTCTTGGGCGTCGATCGCAGCAAGACCCGCGTCATCACCTGCCACCTGGGCAACGGCAGTTCCATGGCGGCCGTGGACGGCGGCAAGTGCGTGGACACCAGCATGGGTATCACGCCTCTTGAGGGCGTCATCATGGGCACCCGCTCGGGCAGCATGGACCCTGCGGTGGTGCAATACATCGCCAATAATGAGCACATGACCGTGGACGAGGTCCTCAACATGTGCAACAAAAAGAGCGGCCTGCTTGGCATCAGCGGCCTGAGCAGCGACATGCGCGACATCGACGCCGCCGCCGACAGCGGCCATGAGCGCGCCATTATTGCCCGCGACATGCTCATCCACGGCATCCGCAAGTATATCGGCAGCTATGCCGCGGTGATGAACGGCGTGGACGTGATCGTCTTTACCGCCGGCATCGGCGAAAATGGCGCGGAGCTGCGCGAGAAGGTCATGGAAGGCTTTGAATTCCTGGGCGCCAAGCTCGATCCCGTGAAGAACGTCGAGGGCAACCGCAAGGAAAGCGTCATCTCCACCGACGACAGCAAGGTCAAGATCTGCGTCATCCCCACGGACGAGGAAATCGTCATTGCGCGGGATACCCTGTGCATCGTGACCGGCAAGCCGATCGAATAAGGCAGTCCTGCCAGGCAGGCGTGCCGTCAGCCGCGAACAACGGCGCGGCACGCCTGTTTTTTATCCACACTCCTACACGAAAGGAAGCTGAACGCACATGCAGAAGCGTTACCAGGCCGTGAAAGCTGTTTTGGGTGACCCGAGATGGAAAACCTGTGTGCTCAGCGTGTTGGCCTTCGGACTTGTGGCGCATGCTTACGGCTATTTTGCCATCTACCATTCGGGAGATTCGCTGGAGGGCTTCTACCGCGCGGACGATCTGTTTCAAATCGGTCTGGGACGTTTTTTGCAGCCGGTTTATGTGCGGCTTCGTGGGCTGGTGGGTGTGCCATGGTTATGTGGGTTGATCTCGCTAGGCTGGATTGCGGCGGCGCTGTGTCTGGTGGTAGATCTGTTTCAGGTGCGGCGCAAAAGTACCCTCGTGCTCATGGGCGCGCTGTTTGCTACCGCGCCTATGTTGGCCTTCTGCAACGCGGGTTATTTTAATTTTACCGACATTTTTATGTGCGCGTTCTTTCTGTCGGTACTATCGGTATGGTTAATGTGGCGGTTTCGTTGGGGATTCCTGGCGGGCGCGGTATGCCTGGTTGGGTCGTTGGCATTGTATCAAAGCTTTATGGCCTCGGCCTGCGGACTGGTGACGATGCTGTTCATCCTTCAGGCGTTGGACGGCTGTAGCAAACCCCGCGACCTGGCGGTGACGGCGGCCAAGGGTGCGGGTATGGCTCTGCTGGGCGGCGTTATGTACAAGCTGTGCATGGAGGCCGCGCTGCACGTAGCGGGGGTAGAAGCTTCTACTGCCTACAATACCGTGGCCTACGTGGGTAATTACGATCAGTATTCCATCGGCCAGCTCATTGTGGATACCTATCGTTATGTGGCGGAGTACCTGTTTAACTGGTTGCTGGTACATCCCAAGCTGTATGCACTGGGGTCCCTCATCCTGCTGCTGATGGCCGCCTGGGCGGTGATGCGGCTGATTGTGTGTAACCGGGGACGCAGTCCGCTATATGCCGTGTCGGCGGTCGCTGCACTAGTGGTTTTACCCTTTTTGACCAATGTTACCTATTTCATCTCCAAATACATGCATGACCTGATGAATTACCCGCTGATGCTGTTGTTGGCCTTTGCACTGGTGCTGGCCGAGCGGGCGTCGGAGACGGGTGGAAGTCCGCGCGAGTGGCCTGTATGGACGGCTGCCGCAGGTGTGACCATGGCGGTGGTGTGCAGCGTAACATTTTCAAATATGGCCTACATGCGCAAACAGGTGGAATTCGAAAGCACAGTGGCGGCGGTCAATCGTATCGTGTCAACTATGGAGCAAATCGATGGTTACGAGGTTGGAAAAACGCCCGTGGCATGGGTGGGCGGCCTTAGTGCCAGCGATGCCACCGTTTACCGCGACGGCCTGGGAGAGTTGCGTGGATACGGCCTTAGCGGCAGTTACGCCATTGGCCACTACCGAACCATTCAGCCTTTCTTCACCTACGTTATGGGCTATCCCATCCAGCTGTTGGATGAGGAGGAAACCGCCGCACTGGCGCAAAGTGAGCAGGTAGAGGCCATGCCCGTGTTCCCCAACAAGGGATATTGCCGGCTTGTGGACGGAGTCATGGTGATTCGGCTGTCGGAGTGATGAGGAAGCGGCAAAGGGGATGAAAGCAATGAAAACCGGATGGAGCAAGCGTGCTGGCGTGCTGCTGTGTGCAGGCCTGATGACCATCGCCCCCTGGCTGGATATGGCGCCGGCAAGAAACGCCCGGCCGGATGCCAGCGACTTTTTCGGTTATGTGTATCAGCTGATCGCACGTACCTTTGCGTCTTTTCAAGTGGACCGGCTGGTGGCGGCGCTGCTTTTGGTTGTGTGCATTTGGCTATGCCGGCGCTACCTGTTTTGCAAACCCAAAGGAACCGGTGTGGGTGAATATATCCTGTGTGCTTTCTTTGCCATTATGACGCTGCTGTGTACTGCTGTTCGCACACAGGATACGGTGGCTGTGCTGTGGGAAAACGCATTTCAGTTGGCAAAGGCGGCACTGTTTGTCTGTGGAGTCTATTTGCTGTTTCTCACTCTTTTGCGCGCGGTATCGAATATTCTGGAAAATGAGCGACAGGCCAGCCTGTCCTCAAGCCCGAAGGGCTTGAGGGACAAGCATTCCTACTGGCGAACCTTCTTGATCCTGACGGCAGCCTGGCTGCCCCAGATTTTGATTCGTTATCCCGGTGTGCTTATGTGGGATAGCTATATGCAAATTAAGCAGTTCACGGGCGAGGCGGAGCGGCTGTCAAACCATCCGCCCTTCGGAACGCTGTTCTACGGTACGCTGGCCTGGCTGGGGGAGGCGGTGAACAGTCGCAATCTGGTGTATTTCTTATTTACGCTGGTTCAGTGTGCATGCTACATCGCGGTGCTGGCCTACACTCTTCAAACCATGGAGCGAATGGGCGTCCCCCGGCGGGTGCGCGGGCTGGCACTGCTACTCTATGCACTTTCCCCGGTATATGCGGGATGGGCTACGGTGATCTCCAAGGATACGATGTTCCAAATCCCCTTTTTGTGGATGGCGGCGCTGCTGCTGGAATGCCTGTATGACCGGGAAACGTTTTACGCCGGTTGGCGTAAGCCCGCCGCCCTGGGCGTGTGCTTTTTGGTAATGGCGCTCAGCCGGCACAATGGCGCCCCCTTGGCGGCGGCGGTTACGCTGGCGATGCTGGTCATGCTGCCTGCGGGCGCGATGCGGGGCCGCAGCGCCGTACGATTGCTGACCTGCGCTGCAGCTGCCTTGGCGCTGGCCTTCGGTATGCAGGCTGCAATCAGCGCCGCGCTGAATATTCAGGAGCGCTACATGCAGGATGTTCTTTCACTGCCTTTCCAGCAAACGGCACGCGTGGTGAAACTGCATGCCGAGGAGATACCCGAACAGGAAGCTGAGGTTATCGACCGTGTGCTGGATTATGACGTGCTGGCCCAGAATTACAACGATAGGTATGCCGACGCCGTTAAGGATACTTACCGGCAAACGGCCACCGCAGAGGACCGTATGGATTATTGGCGCGTGTGGTGGCAGCAACTGCGCCGCTGGCCGGTGGATTATCTGGATGCTGCACTCCATATGAACGGTGTGCTGTTTGATCTGCGAGATAACGAGCCTATGTATATCTGCTTCAGCGATATGGAACTGGATACCAACGTTTATCCCTGGTCCTTTAATGATATGACCATGTACGACCGGGAGGCACTGGTGCCCCTCAACAGTGCCCAGCGCGCTCTCACGGAATGGTATATGGATTTTGACAAGCTGCCTCTGGTAGGCCTTTTTGCCACCATGAGTTTTAACGTAATTGCAATGCTTTGCTTAATTTACCTTTCTCTGACGAGCGGTCGCAGAGGAACGTTGTTGGTGTGGCTGCCTGCGTTGGTTACGTTTGTGGCATGCCTGTTTTCGCCGGTGGTTTACTTGCGCTATGCGCTGCCTATCATCGGCATCATGCCAGTGGGCATAGCGGCTTATTTTGTCGATCCGGGTAAAGGGGGAAGGGCATGAAATGGACAGCTCAGAAGCTGTTTATCCTTTTGGGCGCGTTGGCCGCTGCAGCCGCTCCGGGGATGAGCATGGATGTACAAAGAAAGCTCAAACCGGATGCGACCGATTTGGGCGGACACCTTTACCAGGCCATTGGGCGTACGTTCGAGGCGGTACAGACGGATGCAATTACATTGACCATCATGCTGGTTGGATGTTTATGGCTGCTCAACCGCTATCTCTTTCACAAGCCCAGGCATACAGGCTTGGGAGAATACCTGCTGTGTGGCTTTTTCAGCGTGATGCAGCTGCTCTGCGCAGCAATGCGCCAGATGGGAGCAGTGGCCGTGCTGTGGGAAAACGCTTTTCAACTGCTTAAGGCAGCAATCTACCTATTTGGCATGTTCCTTCTGTTGTTATGCTCGCTGCGTGCGCTTGGCGATGTGATGCTCAGAGGTATCAGCCTACGCCGTTTGAGGGAATATTCCTGGGCTGGACGGGCACGCGGGGCGGAGGAAAAGCATCCTTTCCTTTTCCCGTTCCTGTTTTTGTGTGCTGCGTGGCTTCCCCATCTGATTATTCGCTATCCTGGACAATTGACCATAGATACGGTACTGCAGTTTCAGCAGTACGTTTACTGGCGGACTCGAACTACGCCGCATCCGCCCTTTGGAACAGTCATCTATGGCGAAATGATTCAGCACGGGTTGGATACCGGCTGTAAAAACCTCATTTACTTTGCCTATACCTTGGTGAAAACGACAGGTTTTATTGCCATTCTGGCTTATTCGCTGCTGGTGATGAGACGCAGCCGCGTGCCGGGCTTTATCAGGCTTCTGGCCCTGACGCTCTATGCGATTTCGCCCATTTACGTGGGATGGACTACCGCCATTTCCAAGGATAGTTCCTACCTGATGATGTGCATGCTTGCAGCTGTCTTGGCGCTGGAATTCGTGCAGGATATGGACGGTTTTTTACACAGTAGGAAACGTATGGCGCTGCTGGCTGTCTGCCTGATTTTGATGATGCTGATTCGCCACAACGGCGTGTTTGTGGCCGTGCCACTGCTGGCGGGGATGACGCTGTGCTTTTTGCTTAAAAGATGCGGAAAAAGTGCAGCACTAGCGGCGTTGTACGCTGTGGCGGTGATCGGCCTGGCTATTGGGGCAGAGGAATACATGATCCGTGTCATGGACATTGAGCGGGTGAAGCAGGACGATTGGCTATCCATCTTCCTGCAGCAGACGGCGAGGGTGGTCAAGCTTCACGGCAACGAGCTCCCGGAAGAAGAAGTGGCGATAATTGACCGCATGATGGACTTTGATCTGGCCCCGGAACTCTATGAGCCAGACTCTTCGGACCCTATCCGCTGGAGCGAACATGCGGGCCGGTCGCCGCAAGATATCCGTACTTATTTTGAACAGGTATGGCTTAAGGAACTTGTAAGATATCCTGTGGATTATCTAGATGCGACGCTCGCAATGAATGGGGTGCTCTTTGACTTGCAAAGCAACGCGCCCCTGTACGTATCCCTTACGGATAATACGCTGGACAGCTACGTCTATCCCCATTCCTTCAACGACCTTACCTACTACAACCGTGAGGAGCTGCTGCCTCTCAACAGCCTGCAGCGCGCACTGACGGAATGGTACTTTCGCTTCAGCGACCTGCCCATCATTGGGCCTTTTGCCAGCATGGGCTTTTGCATGCTGCTGATGCTGGCGATGGTTTACCTGAGCGTGGTCAACCGGCGTTGGAAAACGTTGCTGGTAATGATCCCTGCGCTGATTACCGGCCTTGCCGGACCATTTTATCCGCTGGTGTATCTGCGCTACCTGTTGCCCATGGTGGCAACTGTGCCCCTGTGGCTGGCGGCTTATACCGTCCCCAAGCTTGACAGCAAAGTGCAGCCAACTCTATAATGAAAGCTGCGGGAAAAGTCCCGCCTTTCAACACGGAGGTGATGATGATGGAATTGGATGTATCACAGGGCTTTTTGCATCCGGCGACACCCTATCCTTTTCAGGCCAGCCTCATGCTTGCACCACAGGATGTGGGCGGCGAAACCGTAACTTTTGCTCCGGTAATGCTGGAGGGAACCTATTTTGTGGCGGATGATACCGTGCGCCTGGAAGGCCGGCTTACCACCACAGCCCGCGCAAACTGCGCTCTGTGTCTGGGACTGGCAGAGAAAGCGGTCGAAGTGACTTTTGACGAAACATTCCGCAAGGATGCCAACGAGACGGAGGATGAATGTTTCTCTTACGAAGGCAAGGTTGTTCCGCTGGACCATATGGCGCTGACGCTGGTGATGCTTAACCTGCCCATGCGCTTTGTGTGCGGCAGGCCCGACTGTCATGCCGGCGTGGCGCTGAAGGCTTGGAACGAAGAGGAAAAGACCTGGGCCGAAAATGATGGTGAGACGGCTACCTATCGCCCCTTTGAAGGCCTGGACGTGCTGCTGGATGAAGAAAAAAGGGAGCATTGAGGCAGCGTGCAATCGGTGTAATTGACCAAAAAAGGGCTTGACAAAGAAATTGCTCCATCATATAATACAAATTGGTCACGTTGTGGACAGGCGTTTGCGCATGGAGGCGCCGCCGCAGCGTTGCAAAGGATAAATACCTTGTCTATGATGGCCGGGATCGGGCGCAGGGAGCGGCAAATGCATCTGCCTCGTCATTCCCCGGAAGGCTGGTTCGCCCCAGGCGAACGATTTGGAAAGCCCCGTCAGCGACGGGGCGCGGAATGAGGAGGTGTAACCATGGCTCTTCCCAAGGGAAAAGTGTCCAAGGCCCGTGGCCGCAAGCGCCGCGCAAATTGGAAGCTCAGCCTGCCCGGCATCGTTGAGTGCCCGCAGTGCCACGAAAAGAAGCTGTCCCACCGCGTGTGCAAGCATTGCGGTTATTACAACGGCGTTCAGGTCATCGACATGACCGAGAAGAAGGAGAATGCGTAAGCATTTTCTCCATGGCTGCAAGGCTGCCTGAAAGTTCGGGCGGCCTTGCGCCGTATGGCCCTAAGAACAGGAGGAGTACCCTCCCCCGTCGCCCAAGAGAGGACCGCTCGCCGGCTGAAAGGCGGTTCGGATGCACGGGATGGGGAAGGTCGCCTGGGAGGGCGCGGGGTGAATGGCATTTGCCATAGCCTCGCCGTGTGCGCACGTTACAGCGCATTGAGGCGGCCCATCGGGCTGCGAAGTAAGGTGGTACCACGGAGCTGCTCCGTCCTTTGGACGCGGGCGGCTTTTTTGGTTTCAGGCTTGCCAGGAAAGGATGCGATTGCCGTGGATTGGGAAAAGGTGCTTTCGCGGCTGAGCGTGCCGGGCATTACACTGCTGCTGGTGGGCGCGGTGGTGTGCGTGCAGGCAACCCGGCTGTGCAGGTTTGTACTGCGCGAGAGAGGCGAGCGCGCCGTGCTTCCGGTGAGAATCGCGGGGCTTGCGCTGGCGCTGCTGGGCGCGCTGATCTTGCTGGATGTATTCCCCGGTTTGTAAGCTGGGTGAGAAAGGGAGGAAAACCCCGTGGATTTTGAAATGGAAAAGGTATATAATCCCCAGGCCATTGAAGATAAGCTCTATCAGGTGTGGGAGGAGAGCGGCGCGTTTGTGGCGCACCGCGAGGAGGGCAAAAAGCCCTTCACCATTGTCATGCCCCCGCCAAACATCACCGGACAGCTGCATATGGGTCACGCGATGGACTGCCTCCTGCAGGACGCGCCCATCCGCTATCACCGCATGAAGGGTGATCCCACCCTTTGGCTGCCCGGCACGGACCATGCCTCCATCGCCACCGAGGTCAAGGTGGTGGAGCAGATGGCTAAGGAGGGCCTGACCAAGGAGATGCTGGGCCGCGAAGGCTTCCTTGAGCGCGCCTGGGCCTGGAAAAAGGAGTACGGCGGCCGCATCAACCGCCAGCAGCGCCGCCTGGGCGCCAGCTGCGACTGGAGCCGCGAACGCTTCACCATGGACGAGGGCTGCAACCGCGCCGTGCGCGAGGTGTTTGTCAAGCTCTACGAAAAGGGACTGATCTACCGCGGCAACCGCATCATCAACTGGTGCCCGGAGTGCCAGACCGCGCTTTCCGACGCTGAGGTGGAGTATGAGGAGCAGGCCAGCCATCTGTGGCACATCCGCTATCCCGGCGCGGACGGCAGCGAGGGTGTGGTGGTGGCCACCACGCGCCCCGAAACCATGCTGGGCGATACCGGCGTGGCCGTGAATCCCGACGATGCGCGCTACACGGATCTAGTGGGCAAGAAGGTGATTCTGCCCATTATGAACAAGGAAATTCCCGTGGTGGCCGACAGCTATGTGGACATGGAGTTCGGCACCGGCGCGGTGAAGATGACCCCCGCCCATGACCCCAACGACTTTGAAGTGGGCAAGCGGCACAACCTGGAGGTCATCCGCGTGACCAACGACGACGGCACCATGAACGAGAACGCCGGGCGCTTCCAGGGCATGACCGCGCTGGAATGCCGCGAGGCGGTAGTGGAGCAGCTCAGGCAGGAGGGCTATCTGGTCAAGATTGAGGACTACACCCACAACGTGGGCACCTGCTACCGCTGCCATCACACCGTTGATCCCGTGACCAGCACCCAGTGGTTTGTGAAGATGGAGCCGCTGGCCAAGCCCGCCATCGAGGCCGTGCGTTCGGGGCGGACGAAGTTTGTGCCGGAGCGCTTCGCCAAGACCTATTACAACTGGATGGAGAACATCCGCGACTGGTGCATCAGCCGCCAGCTGTGGTGGGGCCACCGCATCCCCGCGTGGTACTGCGACGAATGCGGCGAAACCATCGTGGCGCGCGAGGCCCCCGCGGCATGCCCCAAGTGCGGCTGCACGCATCTCCATCAGGATGAGGATGTGCTGGATACCTGGTTCTCCTCGGCGCTGTGGCCCTTCTCCACGCTGGGCTGGCCCGATGAGACCGAGGACCTCAAATACTTCTATCCTACCAACATGCTGGTGACCGGCTATGACATCATCTTCTTCTGGGTGGCCCGCATGATCTTCTCGGGCATCGAGCAGATGGGCGACAGCCCGTTTGATACCGTGCTCATCCACGGCCTGGTGCGCGACGCGCAGGGTCGCAAGATGTCCAAGAGCCTCGGAAACGGCGTGGACCCGCTGGAGATCATCGACAAGTACGGCGCCGACGCGCTGCGCTTCTCGCTGGCCATGGGCGTCAGCCCCGGAAACGACACCCGCTACTCTGACGAGAAGGTGGAAAGCGCCCGCAACTTTGCCAACAAGGTGTGGAACGCCTCGCGCTTTGTGTTGATGAACACGCAGACCCGCGAAGCCATCGACCCGGCGCTTTTGCAGCTCCCGGACCAGTGGATTCTTGCCCGGCTGAACAAGGCCGTGGCCGAGGTGAGCGCCCACATGGAGGACGGCGACTTCGGCATGGCTGCCAACAAGATCTACGACTTTGCGTGGAGCGAGTTCTGCGACTGGTACATCGAACTGTCCAAGGGCCGCCTGATTGGCGAGGACGAGGAGCAGAAGCGCAACGTTCGCGGCGTGCTGCTCTATGTGCTGGAAGGACTTCTAAAGCTGCTGCATCCCTTTATGCCCTTCCTGACCGAAGAGGTGTACCAGCACCTGCCGGAGCATGACGGCATGCTCATTCTGGCCCGCTGGCCCGAAGTCAAGGCGGAATACGCCTTTGAAACCGAGGAGCGCCAGATGGAGGGCCTGATGGAGATCATCCGCGCCATCCGCAACCTGCGCGCCGAGATGAACGTGCAGGCCGGAAAGCGCACGCACGTGACGCTGATTCCCGACGCGGGCTGGGAGAGCACTCTCGCCCTGGCCGAGCCGTATCTGCAGCGCCTGGCTTACGCCAGCGATGTGGCCATCGGCGGCAAGGATGCGCTGGCGGGCGAAAAGGTGGTCAGCGCCGTATGCGCCGCAGGCGAGATCCGCATCCCGCTGGGCGATCTGGTGGATTTGCAGAAGGAGCTTGCGCGCCTGGAAAAGGAACGCAAGAACCTGGAAGGCGAAATCGCCCGCGCGAAGGGCAAGCTGAACAATCCGGGCTTCCTGTCGAAGGCTCCGGCCCAGCTGGTGGAGCAGGAGCGCGAGAAGCTGAAAACCACGGAAAGCATGCTCGAAGCCCTCAAGGCACGCATCGAGGACCTGAAGCAGGCATAAGAACGGACGGCGGGCCGGGGAACCGGCCCGCTCAGGCTGTTTTGGAGAGAGACGCGTTTCTTGCGTCCCGGTTGCTCAAGCATTCGCGCTTCCCTGACGGTCGCGCTCATGGTTTCGCTGCCCCGCTCCGGGTCGCTTTGCCACCTCCGGCGGCAAGTGCCCACAGGGCACACGCTTCCCTTCGCGCCTTTGGGCTCGCAACGCTCTCTCCTATTGTGCTGCGGCACAGGGCATGGGGCTCCGCCCCAAACCCCGGCAAGGGCCTGAGGCCCCTGCACCCCGCACTTTGTCAGCAACCTGTGCGGGCCGGTTTTCCGGCCCGCTTTTTCGGAGGAAGCATGGACAACGCATTTCATCATGTGCCGGTACTCTTTGACGAGGTTATGGAATGGATGGCGCCCCGGCCCGACGGCGTCTATCTGGACGGCACGCTGGGCGGCGGCGGCCACAGCGAGGGCATTTTGCGCCTTTCCGGCGGCATGGCGCGGCTGTACGGCATCGACCGCGACGGTGAGGCCATTGCCGCCGCCTCGGCGCGGCTCGGGGCCTATCCCGGCTTTCAGGCGATTCACGGCAACTTTCACGATGCAAAGGCGCTGCTCTGCGCGGCGGGCGCGCCTCCCCTCACCGGTGCGCTGGTGGATCTGGGGGTGAGCAGTCATCAGCTGGACGAGGCTGCGCGCGGCTTCAGCTACCACGAGGACGCGCCGCTGGACATGCGCATGGACCCCTCCCAGGGGCCCACGGCCGCGGAATACCTGGCTGGCATTTCGCAGGAGGAGTTTCGCCGCATCCTCACCGAGTATGGCGAGGAAAAATGGGCCGCGCGCATTGCGCAGATCTTTGTGGAGCGGCGGGCGAAAGCGCCCATCCTGACCACGGGCGATCTGGTTGCGGTGGTGGATGCAGCCATCCCCAAGGCCGTGCGCCGCAAGGACGACGGGCATCCCGCCCGCCGCACGTTTCAGGCTGTGCGCATCGCGCTGAACGACGAGCTGGACCCGCTCCGGCAGGCGCTCTGCGACTTTGTGGACCTGCTGGCCCCCGGCGGGCGGCTGGTGGTGATCACCTTCCATTCGCTGGAGGACCGCATCGTGAAGCAGACGTTTCGCCAGTTGCAAAACCCCTGTACCTGCCCGCCCAAGGCCCCCGTATGCACCTGCGGCAAAAAGCCGCTGGGCCGCGTGCTGGCGGGCGGCGCGGTCAAGCCCTCGGCGCAGGAGGTCGCAAGCAATCCCCGTGCGCGCAGCGCCAAGCTGCGTGTATTTGAAAAGAGGTAAGCCATGCCGACTTTGTATGTGGTCGCAACCCCCATCGGAAACCTGGGCGATATGACGCCCCGCGCCATCGAAACGCTCCAAAGCGTATCGCTGATCGCCGCCGAGGACACGCGAGTGACCCAGAAGCTGCTCAGCGCCTTTGACATCCACACGCCGCTGACCAGCTGCCACGAGCACAACGAGCGCGGCAAAGCGGCGGGAATCGTCCGGCGCATGCTGGAAGAACAAATCGACGTGGCCGTGACCACCGACGCGGGCACCCCCTGCATATCGGACCCCGGCAGCGTGCTGGTACGCGAGGCGGTGGAAAACGGCATCGAGGCGGTGGCCGTGCCGGGCCCGACAGCCATGGCTTCGGCCCTGAGCGTGAGCGGCTTTGAGGTGAGTGAATTTACCTTCTTTGGCTTTCTGCCCCGGCAGAAGGGCGAGCTGAAAGAAAAGCTGCTGGACATGGCGCGCAGGTCGCGCCTGGCGGTGGTGCATGAATCGCCGCATCGCGTGCGGGATCTGCTGGCTGCCGTGGCCGAAACGCTGCCTCACAGCCGGGTCAGCGCAAGCTGCGATCTGACCAAGAAATACGAAAAAACCCTGCGCGGTCCGGTTGCGCAGGTGCTGGAAGCCATCGAGCAAAACCCCAAGGCGGAAAAGGGAGAATACTGCCTGGTGTTTGAATGGGCCCAGGAGGACATCCCTGCGCCGCAGGCGCCCCCGAGCGAGCTTTCGCTGGAGGCGCGGCTGTTTGACGGGCTGGCGCGGGGGCTAAGCCTGCGGCAGAGCATGGAGGAGCTGACCGCGCGGGGCGAGCGGAAAAACGCCGTATACGCGGCCAGCCTTCGCGTGAAGCAGCTGATAGCGGACGCAGAGTAAAGCACAAGGCGCCTGGGACCGTATGGCAGCCCAGGCGCCTTGATTTGACGGCTTTTGCCTGCCGAACGCTTGCGCAAGGCGCATCCCTCCGATATAATAGCAGCGGATGCACCGCTTAACGGGTTCTTTTTTTGTTTATATCGCAATGATTCGCGGCGCATGACAAAGGCCGAAAAGGGGGATTGACAACCATTAAGACGGTTTGGGTGACAGGCGCCTCCAGCGGGCTGGGCTTGGCCACGGCGAAGGCATTCGCCCGGCGGGGCTGGCTGGTGGTGGCCGGGGCACGGTCCTTTGCGGATGCGTCCGCGCCGCAGGAAGAAAAGGCGGAGCGCTGGGTCCGGCTCCGGCTGGACGTGACAGACGGGGAAAGCTGCGCGGGCTTTGCCGAAAGGGCGCTGGCGATCAGCCCGCGCGTGGACGCGCTGGTATGCGGCGCGGCAGTGCTGGTGCTGGGGTCGTGCGAACGCACGTCGCCGGAGGAGTACGCCCGTGTGCTGGACACCAATTTCACCGGCGCGGCGCGCATGGTGCGGCTGGCACTGCCGCATATGCGTGCGCAGGGCAGTGGACGCATCGTGCTGTTTTCCTCCATCAACGGGCTGCTGGGCATTCCGTTTCAAAGCGCGTATACGGCAAGCAAGCATGCGCTGGAAGGATATGCGGAATGCCTGGCCATGGAAACACGCCCCTGGGGTGTTCAGGTTTGTCTGGTAGAGCCGGGGGATCACCGCGGCGGCAGCCAGCGCACCCGACTGAGCGCCTGCGAGGAAAATGAGGAGTCCCCCTATCATGACCGGTTTGAAGCGGCTGTGGCGGTGATTCATCGGGATGAGGCAGGAGGGCTTTTGCCGGACCGGCTGGGCGAAAAGCTGGTGCGGAACGTGGAGCGCAGGCATATGCGTTTCCGCCTGCGCGTGGCCAAGCCGGACCAGCATCTGGCGGTGTGGCTGCACGCGCTGCTGCCCCCGTGGCTGAACGGCCGCATATTGTGCGCCTATTATCAGGGGAAAAAGAAAAGCGCGGGGCACAGCCGCTGAAACTGCGCCGGAATGCTCCTGCGCCGCGCGGGCGGCAAGCAAAGAATGGCAAAGAAAAGAGGGCGAGGCGGCGTTGCGCGCGCACGGGCGGTTATGGTACAATAACCGCGTGCGCGCGCAGCTGCCGTGCCACGCTTTATGCAAAGGAGGATGCCGCTTATGCGACTGATCTCATGGAACGTCAACGGTCTGCGCGCCTGCCTGACCAAGGGGTTTGCGGACTACTTCGCCGCCTGCGGCGCGGATGCGTTTTGCCTGCAGGAAACCAAGATGCAGCCCGGGCAGGCTGATTTTGCGCCCGAAGGATATGAGCAGTATTGGAACAGCGCCGAAAAGAAGGGCTATTCCGGTACCGCGATTTTCACCCGCAGGCAGCCCCTGTCGGTGCGGATGGGCATTGGCATGGAGGAGCACGACCATGAGGGGCGCGTGATCACGCTCGAATTTGACCGGTTCTTTCTGGTCACGGTTTACACGCCCAACAGCCAGCGCGGGCTGACGCGGCTTGAGTACCGCATGACGTGGGAGGATGCCTTCGCGGATTACCTGTGCGGCCTGGACAAACAAAAGCCCGTGGTGGTATGCGGCGACATGAACGTGGCCCACAGGGAAATCGACCTGAAAAATCCCAAGACCAACACGCAAAACGCCGGATTCACCCCGCAGGAGCGCGAGAAGATGACGGCGCTGCTGGGCCGCGGCTTTGTGGATACGTTCCGCCTGCTGCATCCCGACGAGCGGGACCGCTACAGCTGGTGGAGCTATATGCAGCGCAGCCGCGAAAGAAACATCGGGTGGCGCATCGACTATTTCCTGGTGAGCGAGCGCATCGCGCCCAATGTGGCGCTGGCGGATATCGACGAAAAGGTGATGGGCAGCGACCATTGCCCCGTCATTTTGGAACTGAAAGGGATGGACTGAGCATGAAGATTCTTTTTGCATCGGACCTGCACGGCAGCGCCTCGGCGGCGGAAAGGGTGCTTGAGCGCCTGCGCACTGAGGGCGCAGACCGCTTTTTCCTGTTGGGCGACCTGCTCTATCACGGCCCGCGCAACGACCTGCCGGATCGCTATGAGCCAAAGGAGGTAATCCGGCTTTTGAACGAAAGCCCCATCGTGCCCCTGTGCGTGCGCGGCAACTGCGACGCCGAGGTGGACCAGATGGTGCTGCAGTTTCCCATCATGGCCGATTACGCGCTTTTGCCGCTGGACGGGGGGCATTGCGCCTTTGTGACGCACGGCCACCTGTTTAACACCGAATGCCCGCCCCCGCACCGGCCGGGCGATGTGCTCATCCACGGGCACACGCATGTGCACTGCGCTCTGCCGCAGGGGGATTACACCTATATCAACCCCGGTTCCGCCGCTCTGCCCAAGGAGGGTCAGTCCAAAAGCTACATGATCTATGAGGACGGCCTGTTCTCCATCCGCGCGCTGGAAACAGGCGAGGAACTGCTCGCGTGGAGGCTGGGACAATGACCAGAACGCTCGAGGAAAGCCGGGCCTTTTTCGCGGATGACCGCTTTGCCATGGAGGCCTGCGGCATCACCATCGACGAGGTGACGGCGGACGGGGCCAGGTGCTCCATGCCGCTTACGCCCTTGCACCTCAACGCCGGAGGCGTGGCGCAGGGCGGCGCAGTCTATACCCTGTGTGACACCACGTTTGCCGTGGCGGCCAACGCCTGCGGCATCCTTACCGTGAGCCAGTGCGCCGATATGCACTACCTGCGCCCCGGAGCGGGCGAGCGGCTCTATGCCGAGGCTTCGTGCGTCAGCGCCGGGCGCTCCACATGCCTCTACCGCGTGGAGGTAACCGACGGCGAGGGCAGGCTGGTGGCGGTGTGCATGGTCACGGGCTTTCGCAAGGCACCTGTGAATAAGGCGTGAACATGCGAAAAAAGCCTTGCGGCAAAAGGACGCTTCGGGTATAATACAAAAAGCGCTTTATCATTACTTTATAGGATTGGAGAGAGTTCCCATGCGCAAGCGTGTCATTCTGGCCTTGATGCTGGTTTTCGCCCTGGTGGCGGCCAGCAGTTGTTCCCTGATCATCAAGGATGAGGAAGTGGACAAGCAGACCCCCATCATTGAGGTGGCGGGCAGGACCTTTACCAAGGCCGAGGTCAACGAGCAGGTCGAGGCGACGATGGACTACGAAGAATACATGTATTCCATGTACGGTATGCCTTATGACCGCACCAGTGCGAGCATCATTTCCACGGCGCAGGACAGCACCATCGACGCCATGGTACAGCAGGCCGTGCTGGAAAAGAAGGCCGCTGACCTGGGCCTGGACGTGCTCAGCGAGGAGGAGCAGGCTGAAGTTGACGAAGCTGTCGAAAGCACCTACACGCTTTATTTCGACAGCGTCAAGAGCACCGATTTTGCCGATACGGAGCTGGAAGGCGAGGAGCTGGACGCCGCCGTGGAAGCGAAGATGGTCGAGTATGGCTATCCCACCCGCGAGGAGATTGAGCAGTACGAAACCGACAACAAGGTGCTGGAAAAGGTACGTGCTGAGGCCGTCAAGGACGTGACCGTGACCGAGGAAGAACTGCAGGAGGCCTATAACACCCATGTGGAAAGCGCCATGACCACCTACGGCAATTCGCCCTCCAGCTACGGCACTGATGTGCAGAACGGCTCGACCATCTACTATGTGCCTGCCGGATACCGCTATGTCAAGCACATCCTGATTGAGTTCACCGACGAGGACAATGAAACCATCAGCGATCTGGAAAGCCAGATCAGCGAAAAGCAGACCGAGCTGACCACCGCTCAGAACTCGCTGACCGACCTGGGCGAGGATGCCTCCGCCGATGACGAGGCCACCGCGCAGAACCGTGCCACATTGACGGAAACGGTAGAGAAGTGCACCACCGAGATCGCCGACCTGGAAAGCCAGCTGGCGGATGCGAAGGAAGCGGCCTATGCCGCCATCCAGCCCACCGTGGACGAGGTTTTGGAGAAGATTGCCGCAGGCGAGGACTTTGACGCCCTCATTGAGCAGTACGGCCAGGACCCCGGCATGCAGTCCTCTCCCGCCAAGGAAAACGGCTATCCCGTGAGCGCGGACAGCACCAACTGGGTGACCGAGTTCCGCGACGCCGCCATGGCGCTGGCCAACGTGGGCGACGTGAGCGAGCCGGTGCGCAGCGACTATGGCATCCACATCATCAAGTATGTGAGCGATGCGGTTGAGGGCGAAGTCGGTCTGGACGCGGTGCGCGACGCGCTGGAAACCGAGGTTCTCACCCAGAAGCAGGACGAGGCGTACAACGCTGCCGTCGAAGCCTGGGTGGAGGAAGCGGACGCCAAGATCTACAAGGACCGTCTGAACTGATTGGAATGTATAAAGGAGCGGCTCCGGGGCAGAGGCCCCGGAGCCGCTCTTAGCGTGGCGAAAAAGCTCGCCTGCGGCGATCTTTTCCGCCAGACGCTTAAGAAATGTTTGCGCCTAAAGGCGCAAACTCCCCGCCCGAAAGGGTTTTTTGATAGTCTGAGCGGCCCGGAACCGCTCTGCTTTTGCTGAAAAAGCCGGATTGCCGCCTGATGATGGGCGTGGGCGTCCGCTAAAGCGCCAACCCTTACAGTTCAGCTTCCTCCCAAAGCTCCGTGCCTGTGCCCAGTCGAAGGACCGTGTGGAAACCCGCCTGCCGCGCCAGTGCCGCCGCCTGTGGAAAGGCGTGGGCCAGATACCGCCGGTCGTGGCAATCGGAGGTGAGGGTGATTCTCCCGCCAAGCTCGCGCCAGGCGCACAGCAGTTCCAGCGTGGGATATGGGGTGGGCATGTAGCCGCGCGCCATGCCGCCGGTGTTGATTTCCAGAACGCCGCCGCAGGGGAAGGCACGCTCCAGCGCGGAGAGCGCCAGACGGCGGTAGGCGGGGGCCGCCTCGTCAAACAGCGCGAGGGAAGCGGCGTACTTGCGCAGCAGGTCAAAGTGGCCGATAATCTGCGGCCGGTCGCGCAGGAGGGCGTTTACTTCGATGGCGAAATAGTCGCGCGCCATGGCCAGCCCGTCGCCATGGTACACCTCATCCACATAGCGGCGCAGCAGCACGCGGTCGCCGTCTACGGCCACGGGCGCGCCGCCATAGCTTTCGCACAGGTAGTGCGCCGAGCCGATGAGATAATCCGCTTCGGCACAGGCCGCGCGGCGGCAGTCCGGATGGGCCAGCGCGTCCAGCTCAAGCCCAGCCCACAGGCGCGGAAAGCCGGGCTCCGGCGCCGCCTGCAGGGCGCGAAGCTCCGCAAAATAGCCCGCCTGCACATCCGGGGCCGTGGAATAGTCCGGGTCGAAGCCCTGCCAGGCATGGCCCGAGAATCCCAGGCTTACAAAGCCCAAAGCGCGGGCCACCTCCACCATGGCGGGAATGGTGTCCGCGCCATCACACCAGCGGGAATGAGTGTGGGCATTGCTTGGAAACGTCATTGCATGCGCTCCTGTTTCACCTTTTTGTCGATCACGTGGCGGCGGGCCAGCTCGCGCACCACATCCTCCAGCGAAATGCCCATCTCCACCATCAGCACCATGGCGTGGTAGATCAGGTCGCCCAGCTCGTAGGTGGTTTCGGCCTTGTCGCCCTTTGCGCCGCCGATGAGCACCTCGGTGCATTCCTCACCGACCTTCTTGAGGATCTTGTCCCGGCCCTTCTCAAAGAGGTAGGTGGTATAGCTGCCCTCCTTGGGCGAGGCCTTGCGCCCGGTGATGACCTCCATCAGAGCAGAGAGGGAGAAGGGGCGAATGTCCTCGCTTTCATACAGGCCGTCGAAAAAGCAGCTCTCGCTGCCCGTGTGGCAGGCAGGGCCGGCCTTCTTGACCTGCGCCACCAGCGCGTCGCCGTCGCAGTCGGCGGTGAGGGAAACCAGCGTCTGCACATTGCCGCTGGTTTCGCCCTTGCGCCACAGGCACTGACGGCTACGGCTGTAAAAGCAGGTGCGCTTTTCCTCCAGCGTGATTTTGAGGCTTTCCCGGTTCATGTAGGCGAGGGTCAACACCTCGTGGGTCACATAGTCCTGTACCACCACGGGGATGAGGCCCTTTTCATCGAATTTGAGCCCTGAGACGAGCGTTTCATAATCCATCGTTGCTAACCTCCACAAGGCGCATGGATACGCCGTTTTCGTTGAGCCAGCGCTTGAGGGCGCGAATGTCCACCTCGCGCGAATGGAAGATGGAAGCGGCCAGCCCCGCATCCACGCAGTCAAGGCGGAACACGTCCAGAAAATCCTCGCGGCGGCCCGCGCCGCCGGAGGCGATGATGGGCACGGACACCGCCTCGCCCACGGCCCGAAGCATTTCCAGGTCAAAGCCCCGGCGCACGCCGTCGGTGTCGATGGAGTTGACCACGACCTCGCCCGCGCCGCTGTCCACGCCGCGCCTGACCCAGTCGATGGCATCCAGCCCCGTATCGTCGCGCCCGCCGCGGGCAAAGACGTGGAAGCGCCCGTCCACGCGCTTGACGTCCATGCTCAGCACCACGCACTGGTCGCCGTAGCGCTTGGCCGCGCGGGCGATGAGCGAGGGGTCGCGGATGGCGCCGCTGTTGACGCTGACCTTGTCCGCGCCGCATTTGAGCACGCGGTCAAAATCGTCGAGAGTATTGATACTGCCGCCCACGGTGAGGGGGATGAACACCTCCGCCGCCACGGCACGCAGCGCGTCCGCAAACAGCGGGCGGCCCTCGGCGCTGGCGGTGATGTCGTAAAACACCAGCTCGTCCGCGCCGGAATCGTTATAGAAGCGGGCGAGCGTCACGGGGTCGTCCACGTCGCGCAGGCCCTCGAAGTTCACGCCTTTGACCACCCGGCCGTTTCGCACGTCCAGGCAGGGGATGATGCGCCGGGTCAGCATGGCTGCGCCTCCCCTCTGGCAATGGCCAGCGCGCGTTCCAGACGGAGCTTTCCGGCGTAGAGTGCCTTGCCCAGGATGCAGCCGTAGAGGCCCATGTCGCGAAGCGCCGCGATCTCGGTTTCAAAGCTGACCCCGCCGGAGGCGATGACCTGAAGCCCGGCGATGCCGGACAGGCGCGCATAGACATCAAGGTTGGTGCCGGAAAGCGCGCCGTCGCGTCCGATATCGGTATAGATGACGGTGGACACGCCTGCGTCCGCGAGCTTTTGGCAGAAGGCCACGCCGTCCAGATCGCTCACCTCGCGCCAGCCGCGCGTGGCCACCTTGCCATTGCGGGCATCTACGCCCACGGCGATGCGCGCGCCCCAGCGCGCGACCAGCCGCTCGACCATGCCGAAATCCTCTACCGCCGCGGTACCCAGGATCACCCGGTCCGCGCCCAGAGCGAGCGTGGCGTCCACGTCGGCTTCGGTGCGCATGCCGCCGCCCACCTCCACGCTGAGCGGCAGCTTGCACAGCTGCCCGATGACGGTGCGGTTCTGAGGGCTGCCGTCCTTCGCGCCGTCCAGATCGACGGCGTGCAGGCAGGTGGCCCCGGCCTGCACAAAGCCCTGCGCCACGGCCACGGGATCATCGCCGTAGATGGTCATACGGTCATAATCTCCCTGCGTCAGGCGCACCACGCGGCCGCCCCGCAGGTCGATTGCCGGATAGATCAGCATGCCGCATCCTCCTCTCCCATGGCGAAGGCCCGTAGGATGCGCAGGCCTACCGCGCCGCTCTTTTCCGGGTGAAACTGTGTGCCGCATACGCTGCCGCGCCTGACGGCGCCTGCGACGGTGACGCCGCCGTAATCGGAGCTTGCGGCGAGCGCCTCTCCGCAGCTGGTTGCGTAGAACGAATGCACGTAGTAGACGAAATCTCCCTCGCGCACGCCGGAGAGCAGCGGGTCCTCCGGGCGGTTGAGGTGCAGGCTGTTCCAGCCCATGTGCGGCACCTTTGCGCCGGGGGCGAGAACGGGCGCGAGGGGCCGCACCTCGCCGGGAATCAGGCCAAGGCCCGCGTGCTCGCCGTATTCATAGCTCTTGTCAAAGAGAAGCTGCATGCCAAGGCAGATGCCCATGAGCGGCTTGCCCTGTCCGGCAAGGTCGCGCAGCAGCGCATCCAGCCTGAGGGCGTGAAGTTTCGCCGCCGCATCGCCAAAGGCCCCCACGCCCGGCAAAATGATGCGGTCCGCCGCACACAGCGCGTTTTCCTCGCGTGTGACGGTACATTGCGCGCCGATATGCCTGAGCGAGCAGGTGAGCGAATAGAGGTTGCCCACCCCGTAATCCACCACGGCGATCATGGCGCGTCCCCTCCCAGCGCACCCTTGGTGGAGGGAATTTCCCCGGCGGCGGCGGGGTCGATTTCGCAGGCCTCACGCAGGGCGCGGGCTACGGCCTTGAAGATGCCCTCAATGATGTGATGCGTGTTCTTGCCCGTGAGCAGCCGAATGTGCAGCGTAATGGCTGCCTCGCGCACGAGGGCGAGGAAGAATTCCTCCACAAGCTCGGTATCGAACGTGCCCACCTTCTGCGCGGGCAGGGGCGCATCAAAGCCGAGGCAGGCCCGGCCGCTGAGGTCCACGGCCACAAGTGCCAGCACCTCGTCCATGGGCAGGAGGTGCTGGCCGTAGCGCCGCACGCCCCGCTTATCGCCCAGGGCGGAGCGCAGCGCCTGCCCCAGCGCGATGCCGATGTCCTCCACGGTGTGATGGTCGTCCACCTGCGTATCGCCCATGCAGCTCACGCGCAGGTCAAAGCGGGCATGGGCGGCAAGGAGGATGAGCATGTGGTCCAGAAAGCCGCATCCGGTGCGGATGTCGCTCTGTCCCGTACCGTCGAGGTTCAGGGTGAGAGAAATATCGGTCTCGGCGGTTTTGCGTTGGATGGTCGCGCTTCTCATGGTATCGTCCTTTCTGACAGGATGGCGCGGGTTTCCAGCACGAGGCGGCGCATCTGCTCCCGCGTACCGATGGAGATGCGTACATGGTCCCTGAGCGCCGGATCGTCCCAGCAGCGAATCAGCACGCCGCGTTTCTTGAGCGCCTCGTAGTAGCCGCGCGCGGTGAGCGCGGGATGAGCGGTAAAGAGGAAGTTGGCGCGGCTGTCCGTGATGGAAAAGCCCAGGCCGCGAAGCTCCGCCGCCGTCTCCTCACGCTGGCGCACGACGCTTTGCACACAGGCTTCGAAGTAGGCGGTATCGCGCATGGCCTCGATGCCGGCCAGCATACTCAGGCGGTTGATGTTATAGGGGTGAAAGCTGCACCTGACGCGGTTGAGGTCCTCGATGACGGGGGCGTTGGCAAGGGCGTAGCCCAGCCGCGCGCCCGCCAGCGAGCGCGACTTGGAGAACGTGCGCACGATGAGCAAATTGGGGCAGGAGCCAAGCAGGGGCAGGGCGCTTTCTCCGCCGAAGTCTACATATGCTTCATCCACCAGCACGATATGATCGGGATTTGCGCGCACGATGCGTTCGATTTCCGCAAACGGGAGGGCGATGCCGGTGGGCGCGTTGGGGTTGGCCAGCACCACCATGCCGCCCGTGCCGAGAAACGGTTCCACGGGCACGGTGAAATCCTCACACAGGGGCACGACGTTCGTGGGTACGCGGAACAGGTTTGCAAACACTCGGTAGAAGCCGTAGCTCACCGCCGGGAAGGTGACGGGATGCGCCGCGTCCGCAAAGGCGAGGAAACTGAACCCCAGCACCTCGTCCGAGCCGTTGCCGCAGAACACGTTGCCCGGCGAAAGCCCGTACACGTCTGCAATAGCGCGGCGAAGCGGCAGGGCCGTAGGGTCGGAGTAGAGGTTGAGGCGTGAGACTTCCTCGCGGCTGAGCGCGTCCAGCACGCGGGGCGAGGGGGGAAAGGGGCTTTCGTTGGTGTTCAGCTTGACGTACTCGCGGCCCTGAGGCTGCTCGCCCGGCACATAGGGGGCAAGCCCGGCGAGCGCAGAGATGAGAAAATTGCTCATGAACGGCCCTCCATGCGCACGGCCACGGCGTTGGCGTGCGCGTCCAGCCCTTCGCGGCGGGCAAAGCGCATGACGTCCTCGGATACCTTTTCAAGCGCCGCGGGGGTGTAATACAGGTAGCTGGACCGGCGGCAGAAATCATCCACGCCCAAAGGAGAGGAATAGCGCGCGGTGCCGCTGGTGGGCAAGGTGTGGTTCGGCCCGGCCAGATAGTCGCCCAAAGGTTCGGGGCAGCTGCGGCCCAAAAACACGCTTCCGGCGTTATGCACCATGGGCAGCAGGCCGAAGGGATCGTCCACGCACAGTTCGAGGTGCTCCGGGGCGATTTCGTCTGCCAGACGCGCGGCGGTTTCCAGGCTGTCCACCACGAGGATGCGGCCGTTTTGCTCGATGGAGGTCCGGGCGATTTCCTCGCGCGGGAGCAGCTTGAGCTGCCGCTCCACCTCGGATGCCACAGCCTCGGCCAGCGACGCGTCGGTCACCGCCAGCCACGCCGAGGAAAGCCGGTCATGCTCGGCCTGAGAAAGCAGGTCCGCGGCCAGATGGACGGGGTTGCTGTTTGCGTCGGAGACGATCATGATTTCGCTGGGACCGGCGATCATGTCGATATCGCACAGGCCGCGGGCATAGCACAGCTGCTTGGCGGTGGCCACATAGATGTTGCCGGGGCCGACGATCTTGTCCACCTTGGGCACGGTCTGCGTGCCGAAGGCCAGCGCGGCGATGGCCTGTGCCCCGCCCGCGCGCACCACCGTGCGCACGCCCGCGAGCTTTGCCGCCGCCAGAATGGGTGCGGGCACCTTGCCGTCCGGGCCGGGCGGGGTGGCCATGACGATGGTTTCCACCCCGGCGATTTTGGCGGGAATGGCGTCCATCAGCACGCTGGAAGGATACCGGGCCGTGCCGCCGGGCACATAGAGCCCGGCGCTGGCCAGCGGCAGCACGCGCTGGCCCACCACCACGCCGGGCGCGGGGGTGTCCACAAAGCCGGCGCGCTTTTGCAGGCGGTGGAAACGCTCGATATTTCCCGCAGCCAGCCGGAGCGTATCCAGAAATTCTGGCTCCACCTGAGAAAACGCCGCGTCCAGTTCCTCCTCAGGCACCAGAAGGCCGTCGGGCCGCGCGCCGTCGAAGGTTTCGCAATAGTCCAGCACGGCTTCATCGCCGCGCAGGCGCACATCCTCCACAATGGCTTCCACCGCCTGCGTCACGTCGCGCTTGACCTCGGCGGCGCGGTCCAGAAGCTGGGCGGCGGGCTGTCCCTCATAGGATACGATGCGGATCATGGGCGTTCCTCCTTTTGATTCAGCTGGGCCTGAATGCCGGACAGCAGGCTCGATATGGCCGGTTCCTTGAACTTCATGGCGGCCTTGTTGGCGATGAAGCGCGCGCTGATGGGCAAAATCTCGCGGGTGACCTCCAGATTGTTCTGCCGGAGGGTGGTCCCCGTTTCCACGATGTCCACGATCACATCGCTAAGGCCCAGCAGCGGCGCCAGCTCGATGGAGCCGTTGAGCTTGATGATCTCGATTTCCCGGCTCTGCGCGGCATAGAAGCGCCGGGCGATGGACGGATACTTGGTAGCCACGCGCAGCGGGCGCTGGCGGTCCTCCCGGAAGCCCACGGGCGCGGCCTCCGCCATGCGGCATTTGCCAAAGCCCAGGTCCAGCAGCTCGTATACGTCGCTTCCGCCCTCCAAAAGTACGTCCTTGCCCACCACGCCCACGTCCGCTGCGCCGTGCTCGACGTAGATGGCCACGTCCGAGGGCTTGACCAGAAGGTAGCTGATTTCCCCTTCTTCATCGGTCAGCACCAGCCGGCGGTCGTCCTGCTCCATGGCGGCGCAGTCGTAGCCGGCGGCCTTGAACAGGCGGTACACCTTGTCGCCAAGCCGTCCCTTGGGCAATGCCACGTTCAGCATGCGCCGCTCACCTCCTCAAGCATTCCGTCACGATAGCGCAGCGTGCGGCCTGCGCGCAGGCCGGGCGGCGGCGATTGCACCGCCAGCACGCGCAGGCCCTGCGACCTGAGCCCCTCCAGCGCCCGAAACACGCCGGGCGCCTCGTCCTGCGCGCCGTAGAGCACCAGTACGTCCACATCGTCGCCCGCCGGGCGGGTGAGCACGCGCTGCAGCTGGTCCAGATAGAGGGCAAAGCCAAGGCCATCGCCGGATTTGGCAAATTTGCGCATCAGCCTGTCATAGCGTCCGCCGCTGAGCGCCACGCGCGGCGCGCCCTGCACATAGCCCTGAAATACCAGGCCGTTATAGTAATCCAGATCGTTGACAATGGAAAAATCCAGCCGCACGTGCCCGCACAGGCCCAGCGCTTCCAGCGCCGCGTACAGGCTGGAAAGCTCGCCCACGGCCTGCTTCATGTCCGCTCCCACGGCGATATCCGCCGCGCGGCGCAGGGTTTGGGTGAAATCACCGCAGAGCGTGGGAAGCTGGGCGATACGCCCGGCATAGAAGGGCGGCACCTGCCACTGGGAGAGCACACGCGCAAGCTCGTGCGCGTTTTTCTGGCGGATGAGGCGGCTGGCCTGCTCGCGCTGCGCGCCGTCCAGACCCGCGTCCGCCAGCAGCCCGCCCGTAAAGCCCATGTGGCTTATGTCCAGCACAAAGCCCGCGCCGGTCAGCCGAAGGCTTTCAATGGCCAGGCGCAGCACCTCACACGCGCCGTAGAGGTCCACATCGCCCAGAAGCTCCACGCCCAGCTGGCCGATTTCGGTAAATTCATGGTCGGTGGGAGAAAGGCGGTACACGCTTTCATGGTAGTACAGCTTATCCACCTGCCCACGTTCCGGCCGCGCCTGCTTGACGATGGACAGCGTTACATCGGGCCTGAGGGCCATGAGCTGGCCGCTTGCGCCGGTAAAGCTGAGCACGCTTTCGCTGGTGAGAAAGCTCTTGTTTTCAAGGTAGAGTGCATATTCCTCAAAGCGGCGCATGGGAAAGCGGGCATAGCCATAGCTTTCATACAGCTCGCGCAGTTTCAGCACCAGGCGCTCCTGGGGACTGAGCACATCGGGAACGGACATGGAACCCCCCTCCTTCCGGGATGGTGGACAGTATATCACGCTTTAACGATTTAGTCAAGTAGCGCAATAAAATTACGTTCAAATTCCGACCGGAAGCTTTCCGGAACGGGAAGAAACCGGGCTTGCGAATCGCTTTATCAATGGAAACAGATACCAAAAATGGAAAGGAAGGCGGAGAAGCAAATGAAAGCGAAAGCCTGTATGCTGATGACGCTGCTGCTGGCAGTGCTGGTGTGCTTTGGTGCGGCGGCAGATACACGGGTGACGGCTCTGGCCGTTCCAACGGCACAGGATATTACCGGGGAGGAGGCGCTTGCCATTTCCATGGAACTGCTTATGGCGCGCAATGATGTGCTGGCGCCCGCAGGCGGAGAGCTATACGACTTTCCCCTCTATGGAATCGAGGCGCGCAAGCTCAGCCACCGGGAAACCTTCGTTACGCTGGCGGACGGTGGCAGCGCGTGGATTGTGAGCTTTGCGCCGGAGGGCCTGCCAGCATTTGCGGGAGCCGTTACCGTCGCTTCGCCGGGAGGCGAGGTGCTGGAATCCATACTGGGAGAGGAAGGCCCCCTGCTGGAACGCTGGGAAGCCGAACGGGGACCGCGCTGGTTCTGGAGCCAGGAGGACCGGGTGCTCTATGATCAGCTGTATGTGTCTACATCCCAGAGCGTGAGCGTGCTACCTGAGGCAGGCGACCTGCCCCGCGAGAAAGCGCTTGACATTGCCAAAGAGGCGATTGCACGGGAATGCGGCGTCCGGTCGGAGACACTTGACGAGGAATACAGGCTGGATATGGAACTATGTATGCTCTCCCTGAAAACGGCGGAAAAGGAGCGGGTGTGGAGCGTGTGTTTCAGGCAGCTCACCCCACAGAGCGGGAACTGGGACCTATGTTACTGGGGACACGTAATGGCGGACGACGGCACCGTGTATCAGGCCGGGGATAACGGCGGCAACGGTTGAAAAAACGGGGGGCGGCCTTTTGGCCGCCCCCCGCATGGTTTCTTTGAAACGTCCATCCGCCTTGATCAGGCCTCCGGCTCCATCAGGCCCAGATCGCCGTCCTTGCGCAGGTAGAGCACGTTGGTACGGTCGGTCTCCACATTGACGAACACGAAGAAGCTGTGCCCCAGCAACTCCATTTGCAAAGCCGCATCCTCCACGCTCATCGGGCGCACGGGGAAGGTCTTGTGGCGCACCACCTTGGGAGCCGCTTCGTCCTCGCTGACGGTTTCGGCGGCGGCCGCGTCGTACTCCAGCTCGCTGGGCTTGAAGGCATCCTCGCGCAGGCGCTTGCCCAGCTTGGTACGGTGCTTGTGAATCTGCCGTTCCAGCTTGGCCAGGGCCTGGTCGATGCTGACATAGAGGTTGTCGTCATTGGAAGCCTCGGCGCGAAGCACTACGCCCTCGAAGGGAACGGTGATTTCACAGGTGCGGCGGTTATTTTTTTCACGCGTCAGGCGCACAAAGATTTCTGTGTTGGGGTTGAGATAACGCTCCATTTTGGAGGTCTTTTTCAAAACGCGCTCGCTGACGCCGGGGCTGACTACCATGTTTTTGCCGGTGATGGTCGTTTTCATATTTGGAAACTCCTTACTATGTAATGGGGAAGGATATCAGGCGGAAAGCCGTCAGGCTCTCTGGCCAAAACCGGGAAGAGAAAATGATGCGTGTGCCAATGGAACCACGCTCCTTTCCAACAAGCGGTGCAGGCATGCCGGGCCGCACCCGTGCTGTTTTATGAATCCAGTTTCTCCTTAACCCTTGCTTGATATATTCTGTTCGACATGGCGCGGTTTGATTCCTGCCGCAATGGATGAAATAGCCAAAGCATTTACACTTTCGTCATAATTGAAATCTGAGAATGGAAAATAAGGGGGATTCAAGCTAAAAAAATCCAAAAATTTTAAAAAATGTGAACGATTTGGCAGGGTCATACGTCTTATAATATGAATGACGGTGCCTTTCGCGGCGCAGGCCCCTCTCAGAGGGAAGCCGGCACCGGCGAATTTATATAGGAAAGACAGCATAGGAACCGGGAGGTAGAAACCATGAAGAAACGACACATGCGGCTGGCAGCTTTGGTGATGGCGATGATGATGGTTTGTGGCCTGGCCATTGCCGAACCTGTGCACGAGCATCAATGGAGCGCATGGCAGAAAAATGCGGATCATCCGAACCAGGAAACTCGCACTTGCCTTGAATGTGCTGCTGTAGAAATGCGCGAACACCAGTGGGGCCCATGGATCGATCAGGGTGACGGCACGGAAAAGCATATCTGCAACAACTGCCAGAAGGAGGAAATCCGCAAGATCGAGGTGCCTGTGGAACCCATGGACGGAGAGGGTGAAGGCACAAGCCTGCCGAATGAGAACGGCGCAGGCACAGACCCGAACGCAGGCACGGACCCGAACGCGGGCACAGACCCGAATGCGGGCACAGACCCGAATGCGGGCACGGACCCGAACGCGGGCACAGACCCGAATGCGGGCACAGACCCGAATGCGGGCACAGACCCGAATGCGGGCACGGACCCGAACGCAGGCACGGACCCGAACGCAGGCACGGACCCGAACGCAGGCACGGACCCGAACGCAGGTACGGACCCGAATGCAGGCACGGACCCGAATGCAGGCGGCAATCCGGACGGCGGCACCATCGTGGGACAGGCGCAGATGCAGATCAGCCTGGCTGTGGACCACAGCGAGGCAAAGGCCGGGGACACTCTGACGTATACGGCTGATGTGAAAAACGACGGTACGGCTGATGCCCAAAATGTCAAGGTAAGCTTCACGTTGCCAGTGGATCTGCAAATCGTGGAAACGTCCTACGGCGATCTGAAGGCTGAGACCACGCTTACGGAGCTGAAACAGGGAGAGGCGGCGAACGTCTGGCTCAAGGCAAAGGTGCCGGAGAGCGCCGTCCATGGTACAAAGCTGACGGTTACGGCGTCGGTGGACGCAGCGGTTTCAGCCGCGCAGGAAACAGTGGTGCAGGAGCATCCGCAGCTTTTGCTTGACTGCACCGCCGGCAGCGCCACGGCCACGGCGGGTGAAACGCTGCAATATACGGTTACGCTTACCAACGCCGGCAGAGGACCGGCCGCCGATACGACCGTTGCAATCGCGCTTGCGCAGGGCGTTGAAAATGCGGCGGTGTCGGCGCCCGACGGAACGTCCTATGCGGACGGCGTCTGGACGGTTCCGGCGCTGGCGGCCGGCGAGAGCCTGGCGCTTGTCCTGCAGGCCACGGTAAAGGGCAGCATGGCTGACGGAACGGACCTGTCCGCGCAGGCGCAGGTAACGGGGGTTTCCAGGATGCTGGCCGACGGCAGCGCGGCGCAGGAAACGCCTGCGGAACCCATTCTGGCCAACGCGCCTGTAACCCTGTCCGCTCCTGCACTCGCCATTGGGCTGGCTGTGGACAAAACATCAGCCGCCACGGGAAGCGTTGTGAACTATATCGTTACCGTATCCAACAAGGGCAGCGCCGCGGTAAACGAGGTGGGCGTAACGGTCAGCCTGCCGGCTGCCAACCTGCAACTGGGCACGGTTACGCCCAAGGAAGGTACCAGCTGGGATGGAAACAGCGGAAAGTGGACCATTCCCTCACTGGGACCGGGCACGGAGAGCACCCTCAAGCTGGAAGCGGTGGTAACCGCTGTTCGGCCGGGTGAAACCGTCACGGGCGGCGCTGCGGTTGTGCAGGCCGATGGGCAGGCACTGCCCGCACCGCTTACCGCCAGCGCGGACTTTGTCGGTGAAAACGCCGCGGTCAATCTGTCGATCACCAAGACGGCGGACCGTCTCAGCGCGCAGCCAGGAGAGGAGCTTCGTTATACGCTGGTTGTCACCAACAGCGGCAAAGCCGCTATCAGCAGCATCCAGGTAAATGAAAAGCTGCCTGACAAGCTGCTCTTTGCGGGCAAGGAGCTCACCCGGGGAACGACCTATGACGAAGCCACCGGCCTGTGGACCATCCCCGTGCTGGAAGCGGGTGCGCAGGCAACGCTGGTGGTCAAGGCCATTGTGCTGGACGCCAAGGTGGGCGAGAACCTTGTCAACACCGCAGAGATCATCAGCGTGGGTGCAGCCGAACCGGCCGTGCATCCCACGGCCACCGCGTCGGTGCTCATCAATGCGCTCAATTATGGCTTCCTTGCTGTCAACAAGACGGTGACGGGCAGCGGGGCCAGCAAGCATCGTGACTTCCCCTTCCGGGTGGTCTTTACGGACGCGGCCGGAGCGGCTGTGCATGGCATCGGCGTATATGTGAAGGGCAACGAAAGCTATACCTTTGATACGGCGTCTCCCCTCACCTTTGAGCTGCGTCATGATGAAACGGTATGGATCGGCGTGCCCGCAGGCCTGAGCTATACCGTGACAGAGACGGACACCAAGGGCTATACCTGCACCTTCAAAAATGAAAAGGGCGTTATTTCGGCCAATCAGCTTATTCAGGCGACCTTTGTCAACGAACGCCAGCGCAACACTGAGATTCCCAAGACCGGCTATGCCGATCAGGCTCCCGATGCGGACGGTGCGCAGGAGGCGCCGTCCGTGGCGGAGGATCTGGCGGACGCCTATGCCCAAAACGATGATCTGGTAGGCTGGCTCAAGGCAGGCGAAAGCATTGATCTGCCGGTGGTGCAGTCCGACAACACCTATTATCTGGACCATGGTTTTACGGGCGAGGAGGACAGGAACGGCACGCTGTTTCTCAACATGAACAACCAGCTTTTTCCTCCCGACGACGTGCTGCTCATCCACGGGCACAACATGAAGGACGGCTCCATGTTTGGCACGCTTTCCAAATTTGAGCAGTACGATTACGCCAAAGAGCATCCCCTTGTGACGTTCCAGACCATCTACGACGAGGAGCCCGTTTACTATGTGCCGGTATCGGTGTTCAACGCCTCCATGCTGCCGGACCATTCCAGCTATTTCGACATTACGCAGATCGTCTTTCCCGACGATGAGGAGGTGTCGGATTCCTCCACCTTTCGCCAGAGCAGCGCGTTCAAGGCCTATCTGGACGAGTTGAGGGCGGTGTCGCTATGGGAATCGCCCGTGGATGTGAATGTGGATGACAAGCTGCTCATGCTGGTTACCTGCAGCTACGACCTGGAGGACGGCCGGCTGATGGTGGTTTGCCGCAAGCTGAGGGAGGGGGAAACCCCGGAGGAGGTTGCTGGGCTGTTTGAAAAATAAGCCCAATAGCAAAAAGGCTCTTTCCTGCGCGCAGCGCGTGGGAAAGAGCCGTTATTTGTATAAACAGAAGCGCCGCGCGAGCTGGGGGGCGGGTTTGTG
>JAEYCB010000042.1 GCA_023404345.1 Bacillota bacterium | reverse complement strand
CGGAAGCCGGCGACAACATCGGCCTGCTGCTGCGCGGTGTGCAGCGCAACGAGATCGAGCGCGGTCAGGTTCTGGCCAAGCCCGGCACGATTCATCCTCACACCCACTTCATCGGTCAGGTGTACGTGCTGACCAAGGAAGAGGGCGGCCGTCACACCCCGTTCTTCAACGGCTACCGCCCGCAGTTCTACTTCCGTACGACGGACGTGACGGGCAACATCAAGCTGCCCGACGGCGTTGAGATGGTGATGCCTGGCGACAACATCGACATGGAAATCACCTTGATCACCCCCATCGCCATTGAGCAGGGCCTGCGCTTCGCTATCCGCGAGGGTGGCCGCACGGTTGGCTCCGGCGTTGTGTCCAAGGTTATCGAGTAATTCTGGGGTTAGCCCCATCCGTGCTGCATTGCGGGTTCCTCTTTTGGGGAGGGGACCGGACGCAGACGGGGAATAGACATGTATTGGCCCTTCCGCCCGTCAGCGGGCGGGCGGAAGCGGCTTTCCCTACATCGACGAGGAGGTGGCGAACGTGGCAAGCGTTGCCCGCAACAAAGTGATGCTGGCCTGCACCGAGTGCAAGCAGCGGAACTATAATTCCATGAAGAACAAGAAAAACACCCCCGACCGCATTGAGCTGAACAAGTATTGCCGTTTCTGCAAAAAGCACACCGTGCACCGTGAGACCAAGTAAGCCGGAAACGTCAACTTGTGAATGGAGTGAAAACCATGACGGAAAAGAAGACCAAGGGCGCGAAGCCGAATTTCTTCGTTCGCTTCGGGCAGGGATTCGTTGGCTTCTTCAAGCGCATCGGCCTGGCGTTCAAAAACATGTGGCACGAGCTTCGCAAGGTCACATGGCCCACGCGCGAGAAGTTGGTCAACTATTCGGTGATCGTGGTTCTCTTCATGCTGTTCATGATGGTCATCATCGGCCTGCTGGATACCGGCGCAACGCAGCTTGTGAGCCTTATCATGAGCGCGTAAGGAGACAGCCATGGCCGAAAACAGCAAAGAGCCGTGCTGGTATGTGGTGCATACCTATTCCGGCTATGAGAACAAGGTCAAGGATAACATTGAAAAATCCGTTGAGAACAACCCCGAGATGCAGCGCCTGATCTTCGACGTGCGTGTGCCCGTGGAGGACGTGGTGGAGATCAAGGGGAACAAGCGCGTGAAATCTCAGCGGAAGGTCTATCCCGGCTATGTGCTGGTGCATATGATCGAAACCAGCGAAAGCTGGTACCTGGTGCGCAACACGCGCGGTGTGACCGGCTTTGTCGGCCCCGACTCCAAGCCCGTCGCCCTCACCCCCGCCGAGGTGGACATGATGCTTTCCACGCAGCAAAACAGCGTGGAATTCGGCATCGCCATTGGCGAGGAAGTGCGCATCCTTTCCGGCCCGCTGGAGAATTTCACCGGCGTGGTGGAGGACGTGGACACCGTGCGCCAGAAGCTGACCGTAAAGGTCAAAATGTTCCTGGGGCGCGAAATGCCCGTTGAGGTGGACCTGCAGGACGTCGAAAAGGTCCAGCCCAAATAAGGCGCCTAAGCGCCGCAAAGCTCCCTTTGGGGAGCTGTGGGAGGAACGGAAAAGCCGTTCCGCCATGACCACATCGAAGGAGGTGCCATTCCCATGGCAAAGAAAGTCAAATCCATGATTAAGCTTCAGGTTCCCGCCGCCAAGGCGACCCCCGCGCCGCCGATCGGTCCCGCGCTGGGCCAGCACGGCGTGAACATTCCCGGTTTCTGCAAGGAGTTCAATGAGCGCACCCAGAAGGACGCGGGCATGATCATCCCCGTTGTCATCACGGTGTACACTGACAACACCTTCTCCTTCATCACCAAGACGCCGCCGGTTCCCGTGCTCATCAAGAAGGAGCTGAATCTGCAGACCGCCTCCGGCCGCCCCAACCGCGACAAGGTTGGCAAGCTCACTCAGGAGCAGGTCCGTAAGATCGCCGAGATCAAGAAGCCCGACGTCAACGCCACCGATATCGAGGCCATCATGAGCATGATCAAGGGTACCGCCCGCTCCATGGGCATCACGGTTGAGGAATAAGACGACCATTTGTGGGAGGACATTGTGCCGTTAGCACCACAGGAAGGACAGTAGCATGAAACACGGAAAGAAATATGTGGACAGCGCGAAGCTGATCGACCATCTCAACGCCTACGACCCCGCCGAGGCCTGCGAGCTGGCCTGCAAGACCAGCAAGGCCAAGTTTGATGAAACCATCGAGATTTCCGTCCGCCTGGGCGTTGACCCCCGTCATGCCGACCAGCAGGTCCGCGGCGCGGTGGTTCTGCCCCACGGTACCGGCCGCACCGTGCGCGTGCTGGTAGTTACCAAGGGCGACAAGGTCAAGGAAGCCGAGGCCGCTGGTGCGGATATCGTCGGCGGCGAGGAAATCATCCACAAGATCCAGACCGAAAACTGGTTTGGCTTCGACGTGATGATCGCCACCCCTGACATGATGGGCGTCGTTGGCCGCATCGGCCGCATCCTGGGCCCCAAGGGCCTCATGCCTAACCCCAAGAGCGGCACTGTGACCATGGACGTGACCAAGGCTATCACCGACATCAAAGCCGGTAAGGTCGAGTATCGCGTGGACAAGACCTCCATCGTTCACTGCCCCATTGGCAAGGCCTCTTTCGGCCCCGAAAAGCTGGGTGAGAACTTGCAGGTCCTTATGGACGCTATCAATAAGGCCAAGCCCGCTGCCGCCAAGGGCACCTACGTGCGCAGTGTGTACCTCAGCGCTACCATGGGCCCCGCCATCAAGGTCAATCCCTTGAAGTTCTAAGGGTTGCTTGCCAGTATCAGGCCCCCCGTTCCGTATGCCGGAACGGGGGCCTTGTTTATGCGGTGACCAGCTTGCAGCGATGGTGCAGAGACGTACATGCCAAAGAAAGGAAAGGAGCTTTGCCTCTCCCGCAAAGATATGCTATACTAGAAAACAGCAGCCGGGAGGTGAGGGCCGGTGTTTCAGCGGGACTACATCATGCGCATGATCGAAATGATGGGCGATCTGATGCGGCGCATTAAGGAGCTGATGGACGAGCTTTCGCAGATGCGCCTGTTGGAGGAGGTGAGCCGCCGCCAGTGCGGTCTGCCGCTTTCGGCTTTGGAGACGCTCAGCACCGAGAGTATTACGGAGCTGCTTTCGCCTACGCCGCGCCTGTTTGCCAGCGAGTTGCTTTATCTTCGTGCTACGGCATCATCATTCCTTTGGGAGGAAGGGCGTATGCTCAAGCTCAAGAGCTTGCGCTTGCTGCTTACGCTGAGTGAGGAGGGGCCGCTGTGCGAGCTGCGCGCATCGCGTGTCCAGGAACTCAAGCTGGCGCTGATGGATCTGCTTTTGCCGGAGGATCTCATGGCTTGCGCTGTGTTCCTCAAGCAAGGTGGGGCGTATGCCGATATGGAAGATGCGCTGTTTGAGGCGGTGGAGCGGTGTGCTCCCCAGGAAAGAGCGGCGTGCGTCCGAAGTGCAGGATGCATGCTGCGTGAGGCGGCGTGCGCACCTGCCCAGGATCTTGCTTTTGCCCACACGTCAGCGCACGAACTGCGCTTATCTGCGCGCGAGTTGGAGACGCGTTGGATGGCGTGACATACTTCATAGCAACAGGAAAAAGGGGAAGAAACCCGATGATTTTGATCTCGGCACAGGATGTGCAAAAGAGCTTTGGCACCCACGAGGTGCTTAAAGGGATTAGCTTTAGCCTGCAAAAAGGCGAGAAGATGGGCCTGGTAGGCGTCAACGGCTGCGGCAAGACTACGCTGATGCGCATTATCAGCGGCGAGGCTGAGGCAGATGGCGGTATGGTGCACAAAAACCGCGACCTGCGGATCGGCTATCTGAAACAGGTAGATGATATCGCCCTGACAGATACGGTTTGGGAGGCACTTTTGCGCGTGTTCGAGCCGGTCATCGCCATGGAAAAGCGGCTGCGCGAGCTGGAAACGCAGATGGAACAAAATGCCGATGCCCAGACCGCCCTTCGCCTGACGGCAGATTATCAGCGCCTGCTGGACCGTTATAATGAGGCCGAAGGCTATGCCTACGAGGGCGAGATGCTTGGCGTGCTGAATGGCCTTGGACTCAAGCCCGACATGCATGGACGCCAGGTGGGTACCCTTTCCGGCGGTGAGCGCACGCGACTTTCGCTGGCCAAGTTGCTTTTGCAAAAGCCCGACGTCATCCTCATGGACGAGCCCACCAACCATCTGGACCTGGAAGCCATCGAATGGCTGCAGGGCTACCTCACGGAATATAAGGGGTCGCTGCTGCTCATCAGCCACGACCGGTATTTTCTGGATCACGTCTGCACCACGATGGGCGAAATTCTCGGTGGCCGCATGATCAAATTTACCGGCAATTACACCGAGTACATGCGCAAACGTACCTCGGATTTTGAAACCCGCATGAAGGCATACAACCTGCAGCAGAAGGAGATCGAGCGGGAAAAGGCGATCATCGAGCGCTACCGCAGCTTCAACCGGGAAAAGAGTATCAAGGCAGCCGAGAGCCGCCAGAAGCGTCTGGACAAGCTGGAACGGCTGGAAAAGCCCATTGAGGAAGGGCATGTGCGCTTCAGCTTCGAGGCGCGCCGCCGCAGCGGCGAGGAGGCGCTGGAGGTTAAGGGCCTAAGCAAGACCTATGACGGCCAGCCCGTATTTGAAAACGTCAGCTTCAAGCTGCGCACCGGCGACCGCGTGGCGCTTATCGGCCCCAACGGCGTGGGCAAGAGTACGCTGTTCAAAATTTTGACCCATCAGCTTACGCCCGATCGGGGCAGCGTGAAATACGGCGTCAATATTGATATCGGCTATTATGACCAGCACCAGCAGAACCTCAATCCCGCCAATACCGTGCTGGACGAGGTCTGGAACAGCTTCCCCTCGATGGAGCAGAGCAAGGTGCGTGGCGCACTGGGCCTGTTCCTCTTTACGGGCGATGACGTGTTTGATACGATTCAGAGCCTCTCCGGCGGAGAGCGGGGGCGCGTGGCGCTGACCAAGCTGATGCTTCGCAAGGACAACCTGCTTTTGCTGGACGAGCCGACCAACCACCTCGACATGGACAGCCGCGAGGTGCTGGAGGACGCTCTGCAGGATTTTTCCGGCACCATTCTGGCCATCAGCCATGACCGGTATTTCATCAATCGATTTGCAGACCGCGTGATGGTGATGAACGCCGACGGCGTGACCGAATACCTGGGCAACTTCGACGATTACGTGGAGAAGCGCGACCGGCCCCAGCCACCCGTGCCTACCGCCGAGGGCGAGGTAACACGAACGGCGGTCACGCGAGAGCGCAAGCGCGACCGTCAGCAGGCGGCTCGCGCCCGCGAACTGCAGGCACAGGTGAAGCGGGCAGAGGAGGCCATCGAGGAAAACGAGCGTATCATCCGGGAACTGGAAGCGAAGCTGGCCGATCCGGCCACCTACGCCGATGCGGAGGCCGCGCGGGAACTGGGCGAGCGCTACCGTGCCGAGCAGGCGCGCAGTGAGGCGCTCTATGAGGCGCTGGAAGCTGCCGAGGCAGAGGCGCAGGCGGCGGAATAGTTCGTACTATGCATTTTGCAGACAATACAATAGGTTTTTGCGGTATTGGGAAGGCGAAACCAAAAACGCCTTCTTGAACTGTGTGCTGAAGTAAAAAAGATCATAACCAATAGCGGCAGCCACATCACCGATGGATAGTTCAGGATTTTTCAGCAGCATCTGCGCATGGCGCAGCTTGTAACGGATTACAAGTTGCTGGGTGGAACAGTTCATGACGTTGCGGCTGCAACGGTATAGATGGCTTTGTGAAACATGCATGGCTGTGCAGAGTTGGTCTACATGAACAGGCTGGGCGAGATGTGCCTCCAGATACTCAAAGAGCCGGGAAATAATGTACTGCTCATGGGAACGATTTTCTGCGGGAAGCGCCGGTGTGTTTTGCAGGCGGATCAACCGGATAAACAGCAACTGCAATAGCGCGCCAAGCTGTGCATAGCAGCCGTGTTTGCGTGCCCGCACATCCTCGTAGCAGCATACAAGAGCCGCTATATCAGAAGGCGCAAGGAGATTCGGAAAGTGCAAAATGTGTGTAAAGCCGAATTGATGTAAAAACTCATGTTCACGGGTAAAAGGATGTAAATTGAAGAAAACTTCATAGGAGTCAACACCATCAAAGGTAGAGGCGCTATAGACAGAATAGGGCGGGATAAGCATCACGCTGCCGGGAGTGAGCGTGAAATGACCGCTCTGGGCAGTAAGCTCCGCTGTTCCTCGTATTTGCAACACCAGTTTAATGCGTGTGCTGACCAGATTTTTCAGGGTTTTGAAATCCTGCTGCGGCCAATGCGTAAAATAATCTACCTCGAAGCGAAAATCGGATAGATAAGCGGATAACGGATCTGCATCCGCTCGAAAGGGATCAAACCGCTCGGACAGTTTCATACAGTTCCTCCATTGGACTGATAAACACAAATATGAAATGGGTATGATATAGGAAAAGGATCGTTAAAAGTATATCATAAAAAGGCGGTGTTGGGAACGGAACGAAAAACGTTCAAACTTACACAATGAGAAAAACGACAAGCAGGAGGAAACGGAAATGAAAACTGGCAGGAAAAAGCTGCTCAGCCGTGTGCTTGTATTGGCGCTTGTAATGGCGCTGACGCTGGGCACGGCGCTTGCTCCCGTGAGCGCAATGGCGGAGGCAACCCTGGCGGACGGAACGTATACCGGCGCGGCCAACGGCATGGGCGGCGCGGTGAACGTAACCGTGACTGTAGAAGGTGGAAAGATCACCAGCGTTGAGGTCGGCGACCATCAGGAGACACCCGGCATCAGCGATCCGGCGATTGAACAGGTTCCCGCGGCTATCGTCGAGGCACAGAGCACCGACGTGGACGGTGTTGCAGGCGCGACCATCACGTCCGATGCCATCAAGGCTGCCGTGGACGCCGCGCTCAGCGGCGAGGCTCCCGAAGAGGACAAGCCCCTGGAAATCACCGTTCAGCCGGACGTGATCGTAGTTGGCGCGGGCATGGCGGGCCTGGTGGCCAGCGTGCACGCGGCCGAGCTGGGCGCCAATGTGCTGGTGCTGGAGCAGAACTACCGCGTGGGCGGCTCTGCCAACACCGCGGGCGGCTCCATTAGCGGTGCTGGCTACAAGATTCAGCAGGAAGCCGGCATCGAGGACAGCGCGGAGGCTTTCTATAACGACTTTGTCACCATGGGCGGCGGCGAGGAGAACATGAACACCGAGATCGCCAAGGTGCACGCCGAGCGCAGCGGCGAGGCCATCGACTGGCTGCAGGACTACGTGGGCGTGGAGTTCTCCGATCAGGTGGACAGCGGCGGATACCTGACCATGAACACCTACCGCGTGACCTATACCGCGGGCGGCGCGTCCTCCGGCGGCGGCTCCTACTTCGTCAACGCCCTGATGGAAAAGCTGCAGGGCTTCATCGACGCGGGCCAGGCCCAGCTGTGCCTGGACACGCTGGTCACCGACCTCATGTTTGACGACAACGGCGACGTGGTGGGCGTCAAGGTGGACGATGTGGAGATTCCCGCGCCCAGCACCATCATCGCCACCGGCGGCTATGGCTACTGCGAGCGCTGGCTCAAGGAGTACAACTTCACCAACATCACCTCCAATGACCCCGTCACCGCCATCGGCAGCGGCTACGACTTCGCCCGCAGCGCCGGCGCGGCCTTTGACAACATGGACTACTGCTCCTGCTACGGCGGTTCCGTGCCGGTCAGCGGCTTCCAGGCATCGCTTCGCTGCAACATCAACTACAACGGCGCCATCTGGGTCAACACCGCCGGCGAGCGCGTCTTTAACGAGCCTGCCGCCACCTCCATGGACAAGCGCACCGTGTGGCGCACCGCCGACCAGAACATCATCTACATCGTTCTGGCTGAAAACATGCTGACGGATGACAGCGCGCTCTTTACCGGCATGATGAGCAACTCCGCGGCCTTCACCACCGAGGAGAAGATCGCCGAGCTGCTGGAGCAGGGCTATATGTTTAAGGCTGACACCATCGAGGAGCTGGGCGAGATGATCGGCGCTGAAAAGCTGGCCGAAACCGTCGCCAAGTACAACGAGGATGTCGCAGCGGGCGAGGACACTGTCTTTGGCCGCACGGACAACCTGCTTGCCTTTGAGGAGGGCCCCTTCTACGCCGTGTACACCGTTCCCTACCTGATGATGACTGCGGGCGGCCCGCGCATCAATGGCGACGGACAGCTCGTGCGTGAGGACGGCACGCTGGTGGGCGGCGCGTACCTGGCGGGCGAGATCATCGGCTCGGCCAACATCGCCGGTCACAACACCATCGGCGGCATCGGCCATGGCCTGTGCGCCACGTGGGGCCGTATCTCCGCTGAGAGCGCGGTGAAGAACGCGGGCAAGTAAGCCTGAAATCCCCGTTCCCGCATTCCGCCGAAAAACAGCGGCCCGCGGGGGGAGCGAAAGCTCCCCCTGCGGGCCGGTTTTGTTTGCATCGGAATCCTCAGCGCTTGATGAGCACTACGGACAGGTCATTGACGTTGGTGCCGGTGGGACCGGTCATGATCAGGCCGTCTATGGCCTTGAGAGCGTGGTAGGCGTCGTTGTCCTGGAGCACCTTGTGCAGATCCAGTCCAGCGGCGGCCAGCCGCGCGGCGGAACCTTCATCCACGATGCCGCCCGCCGCGTCCGTCGGACCGTCGGAACCGTCAGAGCCGAAGGAGAACACGCACGTATCGCGGCATCCAGCGATGCCTTCGGCCGCACCCAGTGCAATTTCCTGATTGCGGCCACCCAGGCCCCTGCCCATCAGGTGAACCACGGTTTCACCGCCAGCTAAGAAGGCGAGCGAGCGGTCCGTATCCTGATGGTCGCGGGCGATGGCGGCCAGGAAGACACCCGCTTCGCGTGCCTCGCAGGACAGGCTGGCAGTAAGGAACACCGGCTCGTAGCCCAGCTCACGGCAGGTTTCGGCGGCGGTGCGGCACAGCTGGCGCACGCTACCGGTGATGAAGGTGGTCACGTTGCTGAGCTCCTTGGGCGTTTCCTGCCCCAGCAGAGCGAGCGCTGCGTCGGACAGGCGCAGGCCGTAGCGGGTCGCAATTTCCTGTGCCTGCACGCAGGTGGAGGCGTCCGGATACGCCGGGCCAGAAGCGATCATGTCCAGCGGATCGCCGATAATATCGCTGAGCACCACGGTGTAGACATGTGCGGGCATGCAGCGAAGAGCGAAGCGGCCGCCCTTGACGGCGGATAGGCGCTTACGCAGGGTATTGATCTCTACGATATTGGCTCCACAGGCCAGCAGCTGGCGCGTGATATCGGCCAGCTCGTCGGCAGGAATGAGCGGCTGTTCAAAGAGCGCAGAGCCGCCGCCAGAGAGCAGAAACAGAACGCTGTCGGCTTCTGTCAGCCCCGATACCACCTCCAGCGCACGGGCAGTGGCGCGGTAGCTGTTGTCATCGGGAACCGGATGGCCTGCTTCGTAAATTTCCAGCTTGCCCAGAGGGCCACGCGAATGGTCGTACTTGGTGACGACCACACCCGCATCAATTTGATCACCCAGTCGTTCGTGAGCAGCGCGAGCCATTTCCCAGGCCGCTTTGCCGGCTGCTACCAGAATGAGCCGGCCGCCGGGTTGAAAAGAAATTTGATCCAGAGCTTGTCCTACAGCCGCGCCCGGAAGGGCTTCGCGCAGCGTGGCGTCGAGAATGCATTTTGCGTCTTGGTTCATGTGGGTCTGCCTCCACAAAACAGAATGCGGGCCGCGGCACATACGGCCGCGGCCCGGAGGGAACGCCGCCTTAGAAGATGGCGGAGATCAGCAGCACGTTGATGATGGCAGCGATGCCGATGACCAGCGTGCCCAGGGTCTGCGTCTTGTAGCCGTCCTGGGGTTCCATCTCACCGAAGTTGGTAACCACCCAGAAGTAGCTGTCGTTGGCATGGGAAACGGTCATGGCGCCCGCGCCAATGGCCACGACGACCAGCGCCGCGTCCAGAGGGGTCACAAAGCCCAGCGTCATCATCAGCGGGGCAAGAATGCCTGCACTGGTGGTGATGGCAACCGTCGAGCTGCCCTGCGCCGTCTTGAGAATGGCGGCCAGCAGGAACGGGAAGAACAAGCCCAGGGTTTCCAGCATATTGGCATGCGCGGTGATGAAGTTGACCAGGTCGGAAGTGGCGATCACCTTGCCCAGCACGCCGCCCGCGGCGGTCACGAACAGGATGGGGCCTACGGTCTTGAGGGTATCATTGGTCAGTTCATAGAATTCCTTCATCTTGCCGGACTGTCCCAGCAGCACGATGCCAAGGATCAGGCCCACGGCCAGAGCGATGATGGGCTTGCCAAGGAAGACGATGATGGCGGGATTGGAACCGGCCATGCTAAACGCGCTGGCCAGGCCCATCAGAATGATCGGTACCACGATGGGGGCGAAGGACATGAACGCGCTGGGAAGCTTGCCATAGCTGGCTACCAGCTCTTCATAGGTCTGGCCGATGGCCTCGGCGTTGGTGGCCTCATCCTTGGCCTTGACCTTTTTGCCGATCATGATGGCGAAGATGTAGCCGGCAATCATGGGCAGGATGGAGCATGCCGCGCCAATGCCCATGACCAGCAGGAGGTTGACGTCCATGCCCAGACCACCTGCACCAAACAGCGTGTTAGCCGCAGCGATGGGGCCGGGGGTCGGGGGGATAAAGCAGTGGGAGATGTACAGGCCCATGGAGAGCGCTACCGTGCATGCCACGGAGGACTTGCGGGTACGCTGTACCAGTGCCTTGCGGATGGGGTTGAGGATAACGAAGCCGCTGTCGCAGAACACGGGAATGGACACGATCCAGCCCATGATGATCATGGCGGCTTCGGGATGCTTCTTGCCCACGAGTTTGACGACACAGTCGGCCATCTTGAGCGCCGCGCCCGTCTTTTCCAGCAGCACGCCCACCAGCGCGCCCAGAATGATGACGATGCCGATGGAGGTAAACGTGCCGCTGAAGCCCGCGCCAATCACGTCGGCAATTTGCGTCAGATCAATACCGGCGACCAGCGCCAGCAGCAGGGAAACGCCCATGATAGACAGGAAGGGATGGATTTTCCACTTGGAGATTGCGACGATCATGAGGATGATTGCGATGACGAATGCGATTACCAGTGGGATACCGGTCATGCGAGGACACCTCCTGAAAGATGTGGGTTTTTTACCATTGCAGAAAAGCACACGCTTTTCTGATCGGTTCCTGTATCCTGCGTTTTCTTTCATTCCCAAAACGGACGAAAGAAAAAGGAAAAGCCGCCGCTGAAAGCTTTACCAATGGCACCCTATATATCACAAAACGCCCCCTAACTGGTTGCCATTGTAACATAGATTACGAAAATGCACAAGGGGTTATGACAGGGTGGACGGCTGGCAATTCACATAAAGAAACAATGTACAGTATGCTTGAGCAATGCAGCTGAGACGCCTATTTGCAGAAGCGGGACACTGAATGAGCTTACTTTGCAAATCCTGTAATAAAGTCAGCATACAGCTGCCAGGCATCCATGTTTCCTGCCAGGTCGCAGTGCGTCATGCCGGGTACTTCCACATAGGTAACATCATAGCCCGCTTCGCGCATCATCGGCACGAAAACGTCTGAATGATGCTCCTTGTTCACGGAGACATCGGCGTCACCGGCCACGATGAAATAGGGCACATCAGGAAACGTGCTGACCCAGTTCATCGGGTTGTGGATAGCAATGGCTTGGGCGACAGAGCAATCATAGTAGGAATAAGCGCGGTACATAGTGGCTGCACAGTCCGGACGTTCCGTAGCATGATAGGCGAGATCTGTCACAGGGCAGTTGGCTGCAACGGCAGCGGGGGTGTACTTGCCGTATTTGGCATAGTTGAAAACACCAATTCCGCCCATGCTGCGCCCAAAGAGCACCAGTGGGATTTCATCCTTGACAAGATCATATCGTGTGTAAACTGCGTCGAGAATTGCATCAATCTCATAGATCGTGTCAAAGCTCATCCAGTTCCAGGGCCCACTGTAAGGCCGAACAACCAGCACACCACGTTCACCCAGATAGGTATCATACGTTTCTGGTTCAGTTTTGTAAGCATGGCCGTTGTTAAGGCCCTGAATATCCACCGCAACGGCGAGGATGTCACCGGCAAGTTGCCCGTCATTGACCCAGGCATAGGTCTTGAGCGTATCGGCGTTGATGCTGAACACTGCTTCAAGCGGGTCCGCAGAGACTTCTACTCCGGTGGGGGACTGGCTGTGCGTAATCGTGTACTCCTCAAGCGGGGCAGGCTCGACAACCTCTGTTGATTCGCCAAGCGCCGTCGGCACGAGCATGACCGATAGAAGCATGAGGCATACAAACAGTTTTTTCATAAGAGTTTTGCTCCTTTACAAACTCCCTCTTTGTTTTCAGGATGCCGCCGGAGCACCTTGCAAGCCGTGTCAGACGGCTTGCAAGGGCTGTGTTACGGCAAAGAATGTTACTTCCAAAGCACGCGGGTGCACATGTCGATGTACAGTTCACGCCATACATGCCAACGATGAGCGCCGAATGCGTAGTAATTGGTGAAGGAAACGTCCTCGGCCGCCAGCGCATTCTGCGTGGGGTTTGCCTGCGAGAAGAACAGCCGGTCGTAAATTCCTACGCCAAAGGTGAGAGACGGGGTTTTCAGCTCCGGACGAGTCAGATCGTACTGCGCAGGATTGTCGTTGGCGCCGCTCATGCAATAGAAATAGCCAAAGTCTTCGGGGTTAGAGATGTACATGTTAAAGGTACACATCGCACCTGCGGACAGGCCCGCAAAGGCACGGTCCTTGGGATTGGTGGAAACGTTGAGATGGCTCTCCAGCCAGGGAATCAACTCATCCATGAAATAGGGCTGCGCCTGCGAAATCTGCTTGGTGTAGCTGGGATTGGCAGAGGAGGCTGCATTGCTTTCCGGTTCGCCGTCGATGGATGTGATGCGACTTCCATCAGCGTTTACGGTGCTATAGAAGTAGATGCCGTCACTGTCGCGGTTGTTTGTGGCAATGACGATCATCGGCTCTACCAGCCCCTGGTCAATCAGGTTGTCGGTGATGTTACCGAGCATGCCCTGCGAGGGCCAGTTGCTTTCAAAGCCAGCAATGCCATGCCCAAGAATCACGTACTTGTAAGGCTCGGCACGGTCTGGGTCATAACCATAGGGCAGATAGATGGCGATGGGCGCATCGTAGCCCAGCGTTGGGGAAGGTACCTCGGCAAACTGAATGGTGCCGTGGTTGGCGCAATTGTCCTGATAGAGGGAGTAGTCGGGGCTGAGGCTCTGCTTTTCCGCGTCGTAGGGCACCAGTACCTGGCTGTAAGCTTCCTTCCCACGATATTCAGTAGGCAGGTTTTGCGGGTCAGAAATGGTGGTTTCGCCATTGAGCCGGAACTGGTAGCAGTAGGTGCCGCTGGCCAGAGGCATGGTATAGGCCCAGTAGCCAGTTTCCTCGTTCAGCGTCATCTGGTCAAAGGGACGCACGGGGTTGACATCATCGGTATGAATCAGGCAACCGTTGTACCAGTCGTTGGGATGAATTTTGGCGGCGCTGTTCTGGGAGGAGTAGTAAGGCTCAGAATAATACCACTCGCCTGCTACTTCTACGGTTTCATATTCTGGACCGTAGAAGCGGAAGGTGACTTTATAGCCTGTGGGTGAAGAGTCGCTTTGGTAAACGGTGGTCTTGGTTAAGGCATCGAAGGTTTCTTCGGTAAAGTCCTCCTCGGTGGTTACGCCGTCCCATTTGATGAAATGGGTTTGATAATCCACCGTAATCCAATCATTCTCCTGGGCCAGCGCAACATTCGCTGAGCCGAGCAAAAGAAGCGCGCTGAGCAGAAGGGAAATCCATTTCTTCATAACCGCCAAGGCTCCTTTCGTATCTTTTTTTCCAAAAAAAGAAAACGGGGGAAGATGCGGCGGGCGCGGAGGCGTCCGCCGCAAGCAAGTAGATTAGAATCAGTAGCCCTCGGGCAGCGTATCCATGGTGTAGTAGTAGTCGCGATTCCAGGCCTGGTCATCGCCAGTGAGGAATTTGGCGCCTTCCATTTCCTCGCCGCTGAGCAGCCAGGTAAAGAGCTTGCTGAGGTCCTCGTCGGAGGGAGAGGCATGGCCCGCGCCCATGTTGGTCCAGATGCCAAGCTTCTGGCCGGCTTCAGGATTCATGCGGTATACATTCTCACGGAAGGTGTAGACCCAGTTGGGGTTGATATGAGAGTCCAGTTCGCCGCAGACGAACATCGCATCCAGATCACCGTCGTCATAGCGGGTCAGGTTTACGCTGGGCGAGAAGCTGTCAAAATACCAGGTGGACTTGCCATCGGGTTCGCCGGGATCGCTGGGAACCGTCGTGTCGCCGTAGCCATCCAGGTGATGCATGCCGGGGCGCAGCCAGTCAGGCGAGGTGACCACGCACAGGATGCGGTTGATACGGTCGTCCAGGCCGGCCACTACCAGCGAGGTGTCGCCGCCCATGGAATGGCCGCCCATAACGGATTCCACCACCGGGAAATGATCGTAGAAGTAGTCCAGCACACGCAGCGTATCAAGCGAGGTGTTGCCCAGAATCTCCCAGCCATAGCGGTACATGTTCTTAAAGCAGGTGGTGAGAATCTGGGTCTTCAGGGCGGCCACGTCCTCATCGCTGGCGGTCAGCGAGGTGACGGGATCGTAGATGTTGGCGCGCTCGCCATGGAGATAGTGATCGAAGAATACCGCGGTGTAACCGTTTTCCAGAATATACTTGGCATAGGTGCTTACCAGGGATTCCTTGTTGCCCGACAGGCCGGAGAGGAAGATGCAGATCTTCATATCGTCCCCATCCTGATAGCCTTCGGGGGTGATGTAATACACGGGGATCATGTCAACCCAGATTTTGTTGACCTGATAGTCGCCTATTGTTACCACGGAAGGCTCGTCAAAGGCAAAGATATAGGGCTCCTCGCCTTCGGCATGTGCAGCAGCCAGACCAAGCAGCAGGGTAAGCGCCAAAAAAACAGCACATAGCTTTTTCATAATTTTCCTCCTCTTTGGCAGCTTCGGAATTGTATTAAGTTGAACGAACCAAGGTAGACGTGCACGATACCCTTTCCAAGAACAGTTTACCGAAAAAATCGGTAAAAGTCAATACCGAATATTCCGGTAATGATAATAAAAGTATCAGGTGCAATGAGGAGGCGTGGACATGGTATACCGAAGAATCCGGGACCTGCGCGAGGATCATGACTTAAAGCAGCGCCAGCTGGCGGAATACCTGCGCTGCTCACAGCAAACCTATAGCGATTATGAAAATGGAAAGGTGGATGTGCCCACCCAGGTATTGATTGCATTGGCCATAGGATATGAAACCACCACAGACTATCTGCTGGGGCTTTCTGACCGCCGGCAGCCACCTGCAGGACAACTGGAAAGCGAGGAAACCGGTTATTTAAGCCGCATGGAAAAATGCCGTCCCAAAAGAAAGACTTGCTGCGGCAAGGAGCAGAAAGAACCAAAACAGCAATGACATGCTGGACCGGCGCACTGAATACGGGCACCGGTCCGGTTTGCTTTATGGGATTGGAAGCAGCAAAGAAAAAGCTGAGGCCCTTGACATATGTACGAAATCGTACTATACTGCGATTCAAGTACGATTTCGTACATGAAAGGAGAGGACGCTTATGCCGCGCGATATGCGATGGAAGCAACTGATGCACATCTTTGGCGAGATCGATGCAGTGTATCATGATGCGTCGCTCAAAATGGGGCTGACGGACAGCGCCATGCAGATTCTCTATTCCGTTCATATGGCGGAGGGTGCGTTGTATCCTTCGGAGATCGCGCGTCTATGTGGCATGACCCGCCAGACGGTGGGCTCCGCCCTGCGTGCGCTGGAGCGGCAGGGGCTATTATATCTGGAAACGGGTGTGGGCCGCAGCCGCCCGGTGCGGTTAACGGAGGCAGGGGAGGCGCTGTGCCATGAGCGCGTTGCCCCAATGGCCGCTGCCGAGGAGGCTATCTGGAATGGATGGACGGAGGCAGACCGTAGCGTGTATCTGCGCCTGAGCCGCCAATACCTCGAGGATCTGCGCGCCCAGGTGGAAGCGCTGCCCAACATACAGCACGGAGGAAAGGTATGAACATTCGTCTCTCGGATCACTTTACCTGCCGCAGATTGCTGCGTTTTACGCTACCGTCCATCGTGATGATGATCTTTACCTCTATCTATGGTGTGGTAGACGGCTTTTTCGTATCAAACTTCGTGGGCAAAACGCCATTTGCGGCAATCAACCTGATTATGCCGTTTCTGATGGCCTTCGGTGCGCTGGGCTTCATGATTGGCACAGGCGGCAGTGCGCTGGTAGCCAAAACCCTGGGCGAGGGAAAGCAAGATAAAGCCAACGCGCTGTTTTCCATGTTGATTGTGGTCACCCTGGTGATGGGTGCGCTGGTCGCAGCGGCGGGCATGCCGCTGCTGCGGCCTGCCGCCAGAGCGCTGGGCGCTCAGGGGGACATGCTGGAAGATTGCGTGCGCTATGGCAGTATTCTGCTGCCTGCCACGGGGGCATTCATGCTGCAAAATGTGTTCCAGAGTTTCTTTATCACGGCCGAACGTCCGCGGCTGGGGCTGATGGTTACGGTGGCGGCAGGGGTAACCAATATGGGGCTGGACGCGCTGTTCATCGTGGGATTTGGTTGGGGACTGGAAGGTGCGGCAGCAGCCACGGCCATCAGCCAGCTGGTGGGCGGAGTGATTCCGCTTCTGTACTTTTTTGTGCCCAATCAAAGCTTGCTGAGGCTTTCGCGCCCGGTGTGTGACCTGCGTGCGCTGGGCAAGGTATGTACCAATGGTTCCTCGGAGCTGATGACCAACCTGTCTCTATCGCTGGTCAATATGCTTTATAATCTTCAGCTCATCCGTCTGGCCGGTGAGGATGGTGTTGCGGCCTACGGGGTGATCATGTATGTCAACTTTATTTTCCTGGGAGTATTTATCGGCTATTCTATCGGCAGTGCGCCGGTCATCAGCTATCATTTCGGGGCAGATAATCGGGTGGAGCTGCGTGGCCTGTATCGCCGTAGCCTGGGCATTATCGCGGCATTGAGCGTAGCAATGACGGTGCTGGCTGAGCTGCTCGCACAGCCGCTGGCCCGGATCTTCGTTGGCTATGACGCAGCACTGCTGGAGATGACGCGGCATGGCTTCATGCTCTATTCGCTGTCTTTCCTGTTCGCAGGCGGGGGCATCTTTGGCTCAGCATTTTTTACCGCGCTGAACAACGGGGCTGTGTCGGCGCTGATCTCCTTTCTGCGGGCACTGGTGTTCCAGCTGGCAGCGGTATTGCTTCTGCCCCAGCTGTTGGGATTGGACGGCGTATGGCTGGCGGTGGTCGCAGCCGAAGCGCTGGCCTTGGCGGTGGCGGCAGTCTGCTTTGCCAGAAAACGCAAAAAATATGGATAATAAAAAACTGCCCGGTGCTTTTGTTAGGAAGCGCCGGGCAGTTCTGCTTTATTCGTTTTCGCGCACCCAGGTGAAGCGCGGGCCGCAATAGCCGTCGCGCTCCACGGGCTCATCCCACATGGACAGCGGACGTACCCACACGGCGCGGTCGCCGTAGAGCTGGCGGTAGACGGCCATGCGCTCCAGCGTTTCGGAGTGAATGGCTGTGCAAATCAACTGATAGAGGTTCCCCTTGAAATACCGGTATACGCCCGGCTTTGGCCCGTTCATGCACGCCCCCGCTTCCACTGCAGGAAGTCCTCGAAGTTGCCCTCGTAATCCAGGCAGCCGGAATTGCCCAGGGGGAATTCAATGATGCGGTTGGCGATCTCGTCGATGAACTGGTGGTCATGCGAGGCGAAGAACAGGTTGCCCGGATAGGCCTGCAGGCCATTGGACAGCGCCGTGATGCTTTCCAAGTCGAGGTGGTCGGTGGGCTGGTCCAGAATCAGGGCGTTGGCCTTGCTCATCATCAGGCGGCTGAGCATGCAGCGCACCTTCTCGCCGCCGGAGAGGACCTTGGCGGGTTTGTAGACATCGTCGCCGCTGAAGAGCATGCGGCCCAGGAAGCCGCGCAGGTAGGTTTCGGTGGTGTCGTGGGAGAACTGGCTGAGCCATTCGATGAGCGTGCTGTCAAAGTCCTGGAAAAAGCGCGTGTTGTCTTTGGGAAAATAGCTCTGGGAGATCGTCACGCCCCAGCGGAAGTTGCCCTCGTCGGGGTTGAGCTCGCCCACCAGAATGCGGAACAACGCCGTCGCGCCCGCCTCGTTGTCACCCACAAAGGCGATCTTGTCGCCCTTTTTGACGGTGAAGGACACGTTGTCTAGCACCTTGACCCCGTCGATGGTCTTGCTGATGCCGTCCACAAAGAGGATGTCCTTGCCGGCCTCGCGCTCGGGCTCAAAGCCCACGAAGGGGTACTTTCGGCTGGAGGCGGGCATCTGCTCCAACTGGATGGAGTCGAGCACCTTTTTGCGGCTGGTGGCCTGACGGCTCTTGGACTTGTTGGCGCTGAAACGGCGGATGAACTCCTGCAGATCCTTGATCTTTTCCTCGCGCTTCTTGTTCTGGTTGCGGATGAGCTGCTGCATGAGCGTGGAGGACTCATACCAGAAATCGTAGTTGCCGGCGTACATCTTGCACGTCTCGTGATCGACGTCCACGATGTTGGTGCACACGGCGTTGAGGAAGTGGCGGTCATGGCTGACGACGATCACGATGGCGTCGCAGTCCACCAGGAAGTCCTCCAGCCATTCGGTGCTTTCCACGTCCAGACCGTTGGTGGGCTCGTCCAACAGAATGATGTTGGGGTGGCCGAACAGCGCCTGCGCCAGCAGCACCTTCACCTTCTGGCGGCCGTCGAGGCTGGCCATCTGGGCATAGTGCAGCTCGGTGGGGATGCCGATGCCGTTGAGGAGCTGAGCAGCCTCGGTTTCGGCGTCCCAGCCGTTCATCTCGGCAAACTCACCCTCCAGCTCCGCCGCGCGCTCGCCGTCCTCATCGCTGAAATCCGGCTTGGCATAGAGCGCGTCCTTTTCCTTCATGATGTCGTAGAGGCGGCGGTTGCCCATGATGACCGTATCCATTACAGGGAAGGCGTCATACTTGAAGTGGTCCTGCTCCAGCACGCTCATGCGGTCCTCCTTGCGCATGGACACGCTGCCCGTGGTGGGCGCAAGCTCGCCGGAAATGATGCGAAGCAGCGTGGATTTGCCCGCGCCGTTGGCGCCGATGATGCCGTAGCAGTGGTCGGGCTGGAAGATGAGGTCTACGTGCTTGTAGAGCAGATCGCCGGCAAACTGGAGGGAGATGTCGGTGAGAGTCAGCATTTGGCGTTTGTCTCCTTTGCTTGTTCGTGTTCCCAGATCTGGTCGTTGAGCTGGTTGATGTTGCCGCAGCCCATGGTGAGCACCAGGTCGCCGGGCTGCCAGTGGGCGCGGAGGTAGGCTTCGGTATCGTCGAAGGTGGGGGTGTGTACGGCGTCGATGCCGTGGGCGCGCATGCCCTCGACGATCTGGCTGGCCTTGATGTCGCCGGGGTCTTTCTCGCGGGCGGCGTAGATGTCGGTGACCAGCGTGAAGTCGGCGGCCTGGGTGCAGGTGAGGTAGTCGTCAAAGAGACGCTTGACGCGGCTGTAGGTGTGCGGCTGCATCACGGCCCAGAGGCGGCCGTGCGGCTGAAGGCGGGCCACGGAGAGGACGTTGCGCATCTCGGTGGGGTTGTGGCCGTAGTCGTGGTAGAGCTTGACGCCTTCCACCTCGCCGGTCAGCTCGAAGCGGCGGTGTGCGCCCTTGAACTCGTTCATGGCGTGGCAGGCCATGGCCATATCCGCGCCCTGACTGTGGGCGCAGGCCAGCGCGGCCAGAGCATTGTAGACCTGGAACTCGCCCGGCACCTGGAGCGTGATCTGCCCCAGGACCTCGCCCCGGAAGCATAGGTCGAAGCTGGCGTGGCCGTATTCGTCATAGGTCAGGCGGCCCGGCGTATAGTCGCACTCTTTTCCCAGGCCGAAGGTGAGCCGCCGCACGGACAGCGCGGAGAACAGGCGCATGATGCGCTTGTCGTCGCCGTTTCCGATGGCGGTGCCGTCGGGGGGCAGGAGAGCGAGGAACTTGCCGAAGGTCTCTTCAATATGGTCGATATCGCGGTAGAAATCGAGGTGGTCGGCGTCGATGTTGAGCACGACGGCCACCGTGGGGCGCAGGTGGAGGAAGCTGGCGTTGAACTCGCACGCCTCGGCCACAAACATGCCGCTCCTTCCGATGTGCGTGCTGCCGCCGATAAAGTCCAGCGAGCCTCCAATATGGATGGAGGGGTCCATGCCGCACTCCATAAGCACCTGGGAAAGCATGGAGGTGGTGGTGGTCTTTCCGTGTGCGCCGCACACGCCGATGGCGGTGTCAAACCCCTCCATCAGCTGACCCAGCAGCGTGGCCCGCTCGATGGACGGCAGGCCCAGGCGTTCCAGTTCCACGCGTTCGGGGTTGTCGGGCAAAATGGCCACGGTGTAAACCACCAGGTCCGCACCGTGCACGTTTTCGGCGCGGTGGCCGATGGTGACGGGAATGTGCAGGTCATCCCGCAGGTGGCGGGTCGTATAGGTTTCCAGATTGTCCGACCCGGAAACGATGTATCCCTTCTCTTTGAGCATCTGCGCCAGCCCGCTCATACTGGACCCGCCAATGCCGATCATATGGATGCGTTTGCCCTGATAATCCCGGATATGCGGTACGGTCATCCTTGCTCACCCGTTTCCTCAAATGGCGCGGCCCCGCTCCCTCCCGGTTTTTCGGAGGCGGAAACACGCTTGCACAATATACCAATGATATTATACGCTGGAATGCAAGGAATAATCAATAGGAAGAAAGGGGCGGATGACGATTTTGACGTTTTCTTTCGCAAGGACTGTTTTGTCATTAAGAATATAAATACCCTAATTAATATAAAAGATTATACCCTGAACAAATCCGAAAGCTCTACCGGCTTGTAGAAGAACTTGAAACCTTAAGGGATGCAAAGCAGATTATTGAGAACTATAAAGCAGAGTATCAGCAGTATCTTGGTGATGTTCCAGCCTTTATTATGGAGAACGATGAGGCCGGCTTCTATTCTCGGCTTGGATTTGCCACCATTGATGAGAGCGTGCTCACCGTAGAGTACAAATTTTCATATACTTCCGGCGGGGGCATGGCCCAAAGATCGTTTACTGTACCCATGACAGAAGAAACCATTGCGGAACTTATCAAGGCGCTGGAAAGCAAGCTGACCGCAACAGCTTTTGCAAAAGAACAACGAATGCTGATGACAAAGAAACTGCGTGAGTTTATTAAAAACCGTGACAATTTTACTTGCTGCAATTGTGGTAACTCTACCCATATTGAGCCAAACCTGCTGCTTGAAATCGATCATATCATTCCTGTGGCAAAGGGCGGACGGTAGCGGATAACCTGCAGACATTATGCTGGAAATGCAATAGAGCAAAGAGCGATAAAATTATCAGTTGATATCAAAGAGTCGTAAGCGCAATAGGCATCGGTTTGAAGTGCGCTCTGGTGAAACATATAAATCCTGGAGGCGGGTTTGTCAAACATAAGTTGTCGCTGTCACGCAGCGATACCGGAGGGGCACTCAAGGCAGATTCTTTTCCGATAGCCCGGTATGTCACAGTAGTCCTACACCGCCAATCCCCCTCACCCCAAAGGCTGGAATTGACAAGCTTTCTGCACTGTGGTATAGTAAAGGGCACGATTCTTTGACGTGTCACACAAGCAAATTCCCCTCGCCGGGGATAGGAACATCAGCATGGGAGGTACTGTGTAGTATGGATACGCCAGCCCTTAAAAACATCTGTACCCAGGTGCGGCGCGACATCATCAACATGACGGCCAACGCAGGGTCCGGGCATCCGGGCGGCTCGCTTTCGGCCACGGAGATGCTTGTGGCGCTGTATTTTGACGTGATGAACGTTGACCCGAAGAATCCCTCGGACCCGGCGCGCGATCGCCTGGTGCTCTCCAAGGGACACGCTGCACCTGCCCTGTACGCTGTGCTGGGTGAAAAGGGATTTTTCAGCACGGAGGAATTTAAGAATTTCCGCCAGCTGCACAGCATCCTCCAAGGCCATCCCGACGCCAAGAAGTGCCCGGGCGTGGACGCTTCGACGGGATCGCTGGGCCAGGGTATTTCGATTGCCGTGGGCATGGCACTGGGCGCCAAGGCTACGGGTAATCCCTGCCACGTGTACACCATCTGCGGTGACGGCGAATTGCAGGAAGGCCTGGTGTGGGAAGCATCTATGGCTGCGGCCCATTATGGCCTTGACAATCTGACCGTGCTGGTGGATAACAACGGCCTGCAGATCGACGGCAGCAATGATGAGGTGATGAGCCTGGGCGACCTGAACGCCAAGTTCACCGCCTTTGGTTACAATGTAATTGAGCTCAAGGACGGCAACGATATCGAGGCTATGATCGCTGCACTCAAGACCCCTCCGATGAAGGGCAAGCCCACGCTGCTTCTGTGCCATACGCACAAGGGCAAGGGCGTCAGCTTCATGGAAGATCAGGTGGGCTGGCATGGCAAGGCCCCCAATGAAGAGCAGCGCGCCGAAGCGCTCAAAGAACTGGAGGGTTGAACCATGAGTGAAACAAAAGCCACCCGCGCGGCCTATGGCGAGGCGCTGGCCAAGCTGGGCCATGAGAACGACAAGATCGTGGTGCTGGATGCGGACCTTTCCCACGCTACGATGACGCTGACCTTTGCCAAGGAGTTCCCCAATCGCCATTTTAATGTGGGCATTGCCGAGGCCAACATGGTGGATATGGCGGCCGGCATGTCCCGTATGGGGTTGATTCCGTTCTGCTCCACGTTCGCCGTGTTCGCCGGACGCAGCTATGACCAGATTCGCAACGGCGTGTGCTATCCGCATTTCAATGTCAAGCTGGCCTTTACCCATGCGGGTGTCAGCGTGGGCGAGGACGGCGGCAGCCATCAGGCTATCGAGGATATTGCCCTCATGCGTGTGCTGCCCGGCATGACTGTTATCTGTCCCTGCGACGCCAACGAGACCTATCAGGCCGTGAAGGCCGCCGCCGAGCTGGACGGCCCGGTATACCTGCGTCTGGCCCGCCTGGCGACGCCTGTGTTTGACCCCATGCCGTTTACTATTGGCAAGGGCAACGTGCTGGTGGATGGCAGCGATGCAGTGATCTTCACTTGCGGCCTCATGGTCAACGAATGCCTTAAGGCGGCGGAGCTGCTCAAGGAGAAGGGCATGCATCCCGCTATTATCAACCTGCATACCATTAAGCCTATCGACGCTGAACTGGTACGCACCTATGCGGCCAAGTGCAAGCGCGTCTATACGGTGGAGGAGCACTCCGTTATTGGCGGCCTGGGCGATGCCGTGGCCGACGTGCTTTTGAGCAGCGGCGTGGCGTGCAACTTCAAAAAGATCGGCGTGCAGGACCGCTTTGGCCAGTCCGGCAAAGCCATGGACGTGCTGGCTGAGTACGGCCTGACCGGTGCGCAGATCGCGCAGACCATCGCGGGCTGACAACGCCTGAGGGGCGGCGGAACGGAGATTCCGCCGCCTTTTTTTGATCACATAAAAGAAAATTTTGGAAAATAAAAAAGGAAAGTGGATATGCCGGATGCCCGAAGGGTGCCACGGCCCACCATGAGGTACCATCCGGACACGGTTAGGAAGGTATTTTCCAAAAAATACGTCGAAGGTTGGCTTTTTGTGAATGAGGACCGTCTAATCAGCAGGAGATGACGCGTATGACGCAGCAGCGCCCGGATGAGAGACGGGCTGCGGAGCTGAGCCGCCTGATGGCGGCCTATGAACGGGATATCCTCAGGCTGTGCTGCCTCTACCTGCGGGATGCCGCGCTGGCGGAGGACGCGACGCAGGAAACATTCTTCAAGGCGTACCGTGCGCTGGATCGCTTCCGCTCCGATTGCGCGGAAAAGACCTGGTTGGTGCGCATCGCCGTGAACACGTGCAAGGACATGCGCCGCGCGGCGTGGTTTCGTTTCGTGGACCGGCGCGTGACGCTGGACCGCCTGCCGGAACCCGCCACGCCGCCGGCGGCAGACAGCGTGCATCTGACGCTGGAAATCATGCAGCTACCTGACCGGGAGCGCGATGCGGTGATTCTCTACTACTATCAGGGCATGACGCTTCGGGAGACGGCCAGGGCACTGAATGTGAGCGAGACGGCTGTGGCCAAGCGGCTCAGGCGGGCCTGCGAACGCCTGCATCTGATCTGGGAAGGAGGGGCGGACGATGAATGAAACCAACCGTGAGCGCATCCGGCGGGCCGTGGACGAGTGCCTGTCCGGGATGGATGACCGTCCGTCGCTCCAGACACGCGTCTTGGCGCGTGCGCGGGGAGAGCGGCGCGGGCCCAGAAGGCTTTCGCTGGCGCTGGCGGTGGCGCTGCTGGTAACGCTGCTTGCGGCGGCCGCGCTGGCGGCGGGCGTACTGACCGGATGGCTGCGCCTGCGGCAGGAGGATGTGGGCGCGCTGCATGGCTGCGTGTCGCTGGACGGGACGCTGTACCTGTCCACCAGCGGCGGCCTGCGCACATGGAAGCCGGGGCAGGAGGAATCCACGCTGCTGGTGTCCATGGACGAACTGCAGGCGCAGGGCATCGGCTTTGACACGCTGCTCTACGCAGACGGGGACGCACCGGCCCTGCTGGACCGCAGCGGAAAAAAGCTGTGGCGCTGGCAGAACGGCGCGCTCGTCTGCACGCTGGACTACGCGGGCACGCCGATGGACCTGCCGCAGAGGCGGTACCGGGCGGCGGTGATGCAGGACGGCTGGCTGTTCCTGCGCGCCGTGCTGCCGGAGGGAACGGTGTATGAGGCGGATGTGTACCGGGTCGATCCCCTGACGGGCGACGCGGAGCGCCTGCCGCTGGAGGGCTACGCGTCTCTTGGCACGAACGACATGCAGTACGTTCCCTTTACGGAGGCGGGCAGCCTGCCCACGCTCACCATCCGCGGCTACATCAGCGCGGACAACATCGACGCGGATTTCCAGCAGGCCTGTCCCGGCGTAGCCGTATCACGCGCCGCCGACCCCTCGCTCACGGCACGGCAGGTGGCTGAGGCCATTGCTGCCGGCGACGAAACCGACCTGTTCCACGTGCGCATGGACGGGGAGCTGGTCGCGCTGATGCGGCAGGGCGGGCTTGCGCCGCTGAACGGTTCGGACATCCTGCTTGCGGACACGGAGGGGATGCTTGCGCAGGTTGCGGACGCGATCTTTCAGGATGGGTCGCTCTACGCCGTGCCCTCCCTTGTGCTCGTGACCGTGTGGGAAGGGGCGGAGGAGGTGCCCGCTACGCTGGAGGCGCTGTTGGAAAAGCATGCCGCATGGACGGAGAAACAGCCGCTTGTAGCCCATGCCTGGGAGGGCGGCACATGGACGAAGAACGATTATGCAAATCTGCTGCTGACCGCCTGCATCACGGAGGCGTATCAGGCAGGCAGGTCCGTGGACTTCCACGAGGAATCCTTCGTGCGTATGCTCACGGCACTGCGGGATGCAAGGCTGCTCGAAACGGAGGGCGAGGCGCGGCTGGACCCGGACGAGATTCTCGCGCTTTCAGGATTGCAGGACATGCCCTTCTCCGGCGAGAGGACCTATGAGCCGGGGAGCACGCCCCCGCCGCCCTAGGCGCCGGACTGGCAGCTGCCGCCCGCCCTGTCGCCGGACGCTCGGCGGACCGCCGGGGCCAACCTGCTGGTGTACGTGCTCAACCCCAACGCACGCAATCCCGATGTGACCATGGCCTATCTGGAATACCTCTGCGGACATCGTGCGCTGGATGAGAAGGCGCTGCTCAAGCCCGTGTCCGCCAGCCCTGTACTGTATCCCCAGATCGAGGAATGGATTGCATGGATCATCGAGGACCAGCATGCCCGGGACGCCGAGCTGGGACGCGCGACCGACGAGGAGGCCCTGACCGCGAGCACGGACGCCATTCGCGCCGCGCCGGATTCCTGGGCGGTGACGCAGGGCCGTCTGGAGGCCTACCGCGAGGAGATCGCGCCCTATGTGGACCTGCGCCTGCATCCGCTGCTGGCCGGGTCGCAGAGGCGGAACGACGGCGTGTATGCCCGCATGCTCCGGGCCGTATGCGACTATGTGGAGGGCGGGGCCGCGCTGGAGGACTGCCTCACGCGGCTGGAAAGCCTCGCCGCGTCCGTCCCGGCCGTTCCTTGACAAAGCGGGGATGCGGCGGTACAATCTGCTTACAGACGGATGAAGGAGGGATTGGCCTTGAAGCAGTGCATGGACGCCGACAACCTGCACCGCAGGCTGCGCAAGATCATCGGGCAGGTGCAGGCCATCGACCGGATGGTGGAAGAGGACGTGCCCTGCGAGGACATCCTTTCCCAGCTCAACGCCGCCAAGTCGGCTCTGCATAAATGTGGGCAGGTGGTGCTGGAAGGACATATCCGCCACTGCGTGCGCGACGGCATCGAGCACGGGGACGCAGACAAGACCATCGAGAGCTTTACCAAGGCGGTGGAGCGGTTTTCCAATATGGGATGATATGACACGTCAAAGAAGCGGGCAAATGAATGCCCGCTTTTTTATGCCTGGAAACCGGCGCTCCTTCTGCTTGACAGGCCCTTCCGGCGATGCTATAGTATGGGTATACCCCTATAAGTATATTGCAGGAGGCGCTTATGAAAACGCTGGTGCAAAAAACCGAGGCTTTTCTGGAGTGGGGCGGCATTAAAAAGGAAATCGCGCTGCTGGCTGTCTCCGGTGCGGCGCTGGTAGTGAGCATCTTTGACCTTCTGCCCCTGCCGTTTGACGCGGCATGGGTGGCCATCGTGCTCTGCGGCGTTCCCATCGTGCTGGAAGCGCTCATCGGCCTGATCACGGCCTTTGATATCAAGGCCGACGTGCTGGTATCCCTGGCGCTGATCGCCTCGGTGCTGATCGGTGAGGACTTCGCTGCGGGCGAGGTAGCCTTCATCATGCAGCTGGGCGCGCTGCTGGAGGATGTGACCGTGGCCCGCGCAAGGGCTGGCATCGAGAAGCTGGTGCACCTGACCCCGCAGACCGCACGCGTGGTGCGGGATGGAGGCGAGACAATCGTCCCCGCCGAGCAGGTCCGGGTGGGCGACCGACTGCGCGTGCTGCCGGGCGAGGGCATCCCGGTCGATGGCGTGATCACCTCCGGCCAGACCTCCATCAATCAGGCGGTGATGACCGGCGAATCACTGCCCGTGGACAAGACGGTGGGGGATGAAGTGTCCAGCGGCACTGTCAACCAGTACGGCGCTTTTGAGATGCGGGCCACCAAAGTGGGGGAGGACAGCTCCATTCAGCGCATGATCCGGCTGGTGCAGTCCGCCGACGCGGGCAAGGCGCGCATCGTGGGGCTGGCGGACCGCTGGGCCACCTGGATTGTGGTGATCGCCCTGACCGCCGCGGCGCTGACGTGGCTGATCACGGGCGAGATCATCCGCGCGGTCACGATTCTGGTGGTGTTCTGCCCGTGCGCGCTAGTGCTGGCCACGCCCACGGCCATCATGGCGGCCATCGGCAACGCGACCCGGCACGGCTTTCTGGTGCGGGAAGGCGACGCGCTGGAACGGCTGGCCGCCGTGCGCAAGATCGCCTTTGACAAGACCGGCACGCTCACCTACGGCACGCCCAGGGTGGTGGCGGTTGCAAGCGCCCTCCCTGACTTGGATCGCATGGGACTCTATGCGCTGGCGGCGGGAGCAGAGCAGTTGTCAGAGCATCCGCTGGGCAAGGCCGTGGTGGCGGGATACCGCGAGGAAAATCCCGGTGAGATCGCTTCGGCTGAGTCGTTTGAAATGCTGCCGGGGCGCGGGGTCAGCGCCGTTGTGGACGGACGGCGCGTGCTGGCGGGCAATCCGCAGCTGCTGGCGGAACATGGCGTAGATCTCCCTGCGGACGCGGAGCGGCAAAGGCTTCTGGAAGAGGGCTGCACGATGATCTACGTGGCGGTAGACGGCGTCTTTGCCGGATACCTCGCGCTTTCCGACACGCTGCGCGCGGAGAGCGCCGTCACCATCGCGGCGCTGGAAGAGGCGGGCGTGCGTCCCGTGCTGCTTACCGGTGACCATGAGCGCGCGGCGGATGCCATCGCAGCCCAACTGGGCATCCGCGAGGTACGCGCCGGGTGTAGGCCGGAGGATAAGTTGCAGGAGATTGAACGCTGGCAACGAGACGGCGTGCACGTATGCATGATCGGCGACGGCGTGAACGACGCGCCGGCACTGAAAAAAGCGGATGTGGGCATCGCCATGGGCGGCGTGGGCAGCGACATCGCCGTGGAGGCCGCGGATATCGCGCTGGTGGACGACGAGGTGAAGGAATTGCCGCATCTGATGGCGCTGTCCCGGAGGATGATGACCACCATCCGCATGAACCTGACCTTTTCGATGGGATTGAACTTCCTGGCCATTTTTCTGGCCATGGCGGGAACGCTCAACCCGGTGGTCGGCGCGCTAGTGCACAATGCGGGCTCCGTGGCGGTCATTCTCAATTCGGCGCTGCTTTTGAAGTGGAAAAGAAAACAATAGGATGAATGAAGCCGGAACCATTGGGAAAGGCGGTTAATGCCGCGCCGCCTTAAGTGGACCATTATAGAAATGGCCCGTGCCGAAAAAACAGCACGGGCCATATACTTATCCTTTTTATCTAACAAGCTTTTTTTCCAAACGGTCGATTTTCCAGATGCGCCGGGCAGTTCCACCGAATACCTCGTTTTCCTGCTCTGGGGTCATGCCGATGACTTTCAGCTTTAGCTGCTCCACAGCGGGCGACTGGTAGGGTACGTCCGACCCATAGGTCAGCCGGTGAGCGCCCACCTTGCGCACAAAACATTTAATATCGTACGGCCAGGCCTGAGCCATATCGCAGTACAGGTTTTCGTTTTCCTGACACGCGATGATTGCTTCGCGCAGACCCTCATGCCCGCCGATATGCGCCATGACGATGCGCACCTTGGGGAAGTGCTTGGCCACAAAAGCCTGAAGCGCGGGCATGTCCTTGTGGGAATCGCCGGAGTGGAACAAAACGGTCAGGTCATACTCCTCAGCCTTCTCAAACACAGGAGCCAGCACCTTGACATCCGAGGCGGCATACTGGTCATAGCTGGCAACCAGCTTGACGCCGCTGAATCCCCATTCCCCGGCGCAACGGTCCAACTGGCGGTATGTGGCCTTTGCGCCGAAAAGCGGGTTGATGCGGGCTGCCGCAATGATCCGGTCGGGATAGGCCAGACGGACCTTCGCCACTTCCTCGTTGGCCTTTTCATAGGTGGTGTCTACGGGAGGGTTCATGGGCCGGTCGTGGGGGAAGAGTACGCCCCAGTCCGCGTGCTGCTCGTCCAGACAGCGGATCACGCTGGCGCCGTCACCGTAGTGCATGTAGGGCACGCAGGTGTCCTCCGCAACGGCCGGGTCCGTTCCATAGTGCATGTGCGTATCAACAATAAACTGTTTTTCCATTTGCTACAGACATCCTTTCAAGGCTGTGACATCCTGCGGGCGGCAGGTTAGGGGAATTCATGAAAAAGGGGCTTGAGCGCCTGATAGGTCTGCACGTATCTGCGATAGGGGATGGCATATGCTTCATGCGTCCGCTCGCAGGGGTGTACCACCCTCGTGGCGCAGGACATGGCCCGCATGGCCGCATGCAGGTCGGGATAAAGACCGGCGGCGACGGCCGCACACATGGCGCTGCCCAATGCAACGACGTTTTCCGTCTCGCATACGGTGAGAGGCAAGCCGCAAACATCGGCATGAATTTGCAGCCACAGGGGACTTTGTGAACCCCCGCCGCAGGCGCGCAGCTCCGATACCTTCACGCCGCCCTGCGCAAGGGTTTCCAGAATCAGCCGCGTGCCAAACGCCGCCGCCTCCATGACGGCCCGGAAAATTTCTTCCTCGCGCGTGGCCAGTGTGAGGCCCAGAAAGACGCCCTTGGCGAGAGGATCACGGTAGGGGCTGCGGTTGCCCTGAAAATGCTCCAGCGCCGTAACGCCGTTGCTTCCCGGAGGGATGCGCGCCGCGCGCTCATCCAGCAGCTGATATACGCGCTTGCCCTCCCGAACCGCGTCGCGCTGCGCAGCCGGAGCAAAGCCGTCCTTGACCCACCTGACCACGGAACCCGTGGAGGTCTGTCCGCCCTGCAAAAGCCACCGGTCCTTGAGGATAATGTCGGGATAGGGTCCCCACAGGCCCGGAATGAATGTGGGCTGATCGGTATAAACCAGGTGCACGCTGGAGGAACCAATGGTCATCGCCATCACGCCCGGCTCTCCGATGCCCATGCCCAGCATGCCGGCGTGCGCGTCGATGCCACCCTGTGCCACCGGCGTGCCTGCGGCCAATCCAAGCACCTGCGCGGCCTGCGGCGTGAGTTCACCCGCACGCTCGCCCATTTGCAACACCCTCCGGGGAAGTTTCTCCATCAGGTCTTCAAGGCCGATCTGCACAAAAAAGTCCGGGCAGAAGCCGCCTTCGGTGCTTACATAGTTCCATGCGTCCGTGGCGTTGCATACAGAGGCACTCCATTGGCCGCAAAGCCAGAAGGTGAGGTAATCCAGCGCTTCCACCAGCTTCTGAGCGCGGTGATAACGCTGGGGCTCGTGGATTTTCATCCAGAGCGCCTTGGGCACCAGCCACTCCACCGCATCCTCCCCGCCGGAATAGCGCAGGACCGGGTGATTGCTGGCGGCGATATGCCGGGCCTCGTCAGCCGCACGCGTGTCCATCCAGAGAATGGCGTCGCCCAGCACGGTGCCGTCATTGAGGGCGACAACCACCGTGGAACACGTGCCGTCCACACAAAGCCCCTTGACCTGATCCGGCGAAAAATCCTCGACCTGTGAGAGGCATTCATGAACTGATTCCGTTAGGTTTTTGATCCATCCGGCGGGCGACTGCTCTGCCCAGCCCGGACGGGGGAAGGTTGTCAGGTTGCTGCGGCTGGCCTGAGCCACCTGACGACCGCCGAGGTCGTACAGGACGGCGCGCACGCTTTCCGTGCCCGCGTCAATTCCCATGACATACTGCTTATTCAATGCGATCGCCCCATCATCTCTTGCTCCAGCTGAGAAATCATTTCCAGCCGGGGAATGTGCCGTCCGCCTTCAAAGGGCGTTTCCAGCCAGGTATCCACAATGCGCAGCGCTTCGTCCACCGGAGTGCGGCAGCCGAAGGCCAGAACGTTGGCATCGTTATGCTCGCGCGCGATGCGCGCATAATAGCAATCCGTGCACAGAGAGCAGCGGATGCCGGGCACCTTGTTGGCGACGATCGACATGCCCAGCCCGTCATTGCACAGCAGAATGCCGCGCTCAAACTGACCGTCCCTTACGGCAAGCGCCACTTCCCGCGCATAGACCACATAATTGGCAGACTCTTCGCTAAAGCAGCCAAAGTCCTTGACCTCGTGACCCGCGGCGAGCAAATGCCGCTTAATGGCTTCTTTGACCGGATATCCCCGGTGGTCGGATCCCAAAGCGATTTTCATGCGCTCCTTCACATCCTGTCAGGCAAATTCGGCATCCGAAGCCACGCAGGACTTCGGATGCCGCGAAAAACAAGGGTTACTGGGGAATCTCCTCGCCGTACTTCTGCATGTACACGTCGGCGGCGTTGTCCGCGGTGACCAGCGTGACGGGCGCGTAGAGGAAGCGCGGCACCTCCTTGCCGTTGAGGTGGTCAACGATTTCAAAGGCGATGGTCATGCCCATCAGGGTGAAGTCCTGGGAAATGGTGGCCTGCAGGCAGCCGCCCTTGGCCACTTCGATCAGGGCCTCGCGGTCGCCGTCAATGCCGATAACAAACATTTCATCCTCGCGGCCGGCAGCCTTGATCGCGTCCGCGGCGGCCATGGCGGGAATATCGTAGCAGGCGAACACAGCCTGAATGGAGCCGGAGGGATTGGCCTGCAGGGTGGCTTCCATGCGGTCGCGCACGGAGGTCTGCACGGCGGCGTTGTCCCACGGGATTCGGGCGATTTCCTTGATGCCCTCAAACTCGGCAGAGATCAGTTCCCACATCTTGTTGCGGGTTTCGATGCCGCGGTGGCCGGAGGAGAAAATATCCACCACATTGCCGTTGCCGCCCAGGTTATTGATGACATAGCGCGCGGCGATGCGGCCGATTTCAAAGTTATCAGCGGTTACTTCGCTGATGACGGTATCGCCGGTAAGGTTGTTGTCAATGCCGAATACCGGGATGCCCCTCTGGGCAGCCTTTTCCAGACCAGCGGCCAGAATCTGGCTGTTGCCAAACTGCCACATAATGGCGTCGGGGCTCTGCGCTACGAAGTTTTCCATTACCTGCGCATTGTTGGGAGAGTAGCTGCCATCGCCGATATTGTAGATGACCTCGCAGCCCAGGGCCTGCAGGGTACGCACCGTGGTCCAGAAGCCAAAGAGGGCAGTATCGTTTACCAGATCACCGGTGCCTACGGCTACCTTGAAGCCCTCGCCGGGTTTGTTGCCGGCAGCATATTCAGCAGCGCTCCAGCTATCGTAGAAGGCGAGCACTTCGTCCGCGCCGTTTTCAAGGCGCATGGAAATCACCTTGTCGGTCTCCTCGGCAATGGTGATATCTGCCAGCGCTGCGGTGGAAACAGAGAAAACAAGGACCAGACTAACCAGCAAAGCAAACAGCCGTTTCATAATAAGAGTTCCCTCCTGTTCAAAATAATGCGCTTGTTGCAATTTACGTTTCTTCAAAGCACCCCGGTGGATCAGACGCTTGCCCTGTTTTTTCACCTGCCTTTGCAAGCAAAGATTTGTTATTCCGCCGCGATGCTCCTAAGGGAAGACAAAACCAGACCAAGCAGCAGCAGTACGCCTCTCATGATGCACTGCATATGATTTCCCTGACCAATGAGCTGCAGGCCGTTAATCATCATAGTGATGAACAAGGCACCTACAATGGACCCAACCGCGCGATATTCCCGTTCGTCGGTCAATAGCGTGCTACCCAGCGTAACAGCGATTAGTCCATCCAGAAACAGGTCCACACCGGCTTCGGGATTGCCGCTTCCGCTGCGCGCCGAAGCCATGACGCCGGCCAGCGCACCGAGAATGGCGCAAAATACATAGCCCTTGAGTACCTGCCGGTTGACCTTGATGCCTGAAAGCGCCGTGGCGTCAGCATTGCCGCCGATCATGTAGAACAGACGGCCCTGCTTCATCTTGGCCATGACGAACCATACCACCAGCGCAATGGCCACGAAGATCAGCGCGGGAACCGAGATGGCGCCGATATAGCCGCGGCCCATCTGGGTATAGGCTTTCAGGTGTTCGCCTGAGCCGTAAATCATGTTTCCGTTGTTAACCATCAGTGCAACGCCGGCAATGGCGCTTTGCATACCGATGGTGGGAATCATGCCCGGGATGCGCATCTTGGTGCGCATAAAGCCGTTGACTACGCCAATGGCTGCTCCGCAGACTACCGTGAGCAGCACGGCAGTCCAGATGGGACGGTTGGATGCAATGCACATCATGGACAGCATGGCGCCCAGACTTACCACGGAACCAATCGACATATCCATCTCACCATGGGCGCTGACAATGGTCAGGCCCAGCGCCACCAGCCCCAGGCTCACGGATTGCTCAACAATGCTGCTGAGCATGTAGGAGGTCAGCCAGATATCCGGGATGCGAATGCTGAAGTAGAGAAACGCACCCAGCATGAGAATGGCGGAGCCGTATTTGGCCACAAATCCGATAACTTTTTTCTTGCTCATGCCTTTTTTCCTCCCGCCTACTTCAGGTCAATCTTGAGCATTTTTCCGCCCAGGGAGCCCATAAAGACTGCTGCGACGATCAGCACACCCTGAATGACGGCCTGGTCAAACTCATGCACGTTGAGCTGGGTAAAGCCGTTGAGCAGCACACCGGTAAACAGCACGCCCACCGCTGTGCCCAGAATGTGCGCCACGCCGCCGGTGAGCACCGTGGTGCCAAACAGCACCGCCAACAGCACATTAAACCATACACCCTCGCCTACGCGCGGCATAGAACCGCCGGCCTTGGCGGTAATGAGGATGCCGCCAATGGCGCTGAACAACCCGGAGATACAAAGGCCAATGAGTTTGTAATGATCAATGTCGATACCGCAAGCCTTGGCACCGTCCTCTGAGCCGCCGATGGCGTACATATTGCGTCCAAACGGCGTTTTGGTCATGGTAAAGTGCAAGATGATAAACAAAACCAGGAAGATGAGAAAGATGGCCGGAAAGTTGCCGATTTTGCCTTGGCCCAGCCAGAGAAAAGGAGCATTGTCACGCACGCCGTCAAAGATGGGGCCGTAGTTGCTGACCCACAGGTCCAGACCGCGGGCAATCCAGGCCATGGCCAGGCCGCTGTAAATGATACCCACACGCAGCTTCACTGCGAACAGCCCATTAATCAGTCCCAGCAGAGCACCCGTGCACAGCCCAATGGCAATGGCGGGCACGGTGCCCATTCCCTTGGACATGAGCATGGCTACCAGACTGCCCACAAATCCGGGAATGCCCATGATGGATAGGTCCAGGCCGCCCAGAATCAGTACGAAGGTGGCGCCGAAGGCGATTACGCCTACCACGGAGATCTGTCCCAGCATCAGCGTGAGATTGGAAAGGGACAGAAAATTCGGCGTGGCCAGAGAAAACACGATAAAAATCAGCGCAAGGGCCATCATGGACCCGTAGGACATCAGCAGCCTTTTGATGAGGCGGGCGCGGTCGCCGCCCTGCAATACAGCGTTAGTTTTCACTTTTTTCGCCTCCCGCCATCTGGTAGAGCCGGTCCGCGGTTGCCTCGGCAATGGGCAGCTCGCCGGCAACGCGCCCTTGCCGCATGACGAGAATCCGGTCACTTACCCCCAGAATCTCCTGAAATTCCATGGAAATGTTGATCACAGCTGCACCGGAAGCGGCCAGTTCACCCATGAGGCGATAGATTTCTGCCTTGGCGCCTACGTCGATGCCGCGTGTGGCTTCGTCAAAGATAAAGAGCTTTGCTCCGGCGTTGAGCCACTTGGCAATAACGATTTTTTGCTGGTTGCCGCCGCTGAGATAGCGCACGCGCTTGTTGCGGCTGGTGGTGACAATATTGAGTTTGTGGATATAATCGTCGGTTTCGCTGGCCTCTTTGCGCTTGCGGATTACGCCCAATCGGTTGCAGTAATGTGAGAGCATGGGCAGCGTCAAATTCTCCAGAATCGTGCGCGATGTGACCAGGCCATCTTTCCGGCGGTCTTCAGGAATGAGCGCGACACCCTGTGCAATGGCTTTAGAAATGGAATAATGCTCCACCTTTTTCCCATGCAGCCGGATGACGCCGGAGCTGGGTGCGTCGATGCCAAAGAGCACCCGGGCCAATTCGGTTTTGCCTGCACCTACAAAGCCGGTCAGCCCCAGAATTTCTCCACTCTTTACGTTGAAATTCACATCTTCAAACTTTCCGGAGAGGGACAGGTGTTCCACCTCCAGCAGCTTTTCCTCGCGAGGCTTGTGTGCCACTTTCGGATATCGCTTGTCTTCGGAAAGGCCGGTGGTGGTGTCCATAATCCACGGAATGGTGATTTCGCTGCCTTGTGCATGGCCGGCCACCTTGCCGTCGCGCATGACGGTTACGCGGTCAGCGATTTCCAAAACTTCTTCCAGACGGTGCGTAATGTAGATGATGCCGACCTTCTGGCTTTTGAGATGACGGATCATATCAAACAGATGGGCGGTTTCGTCACGGCTGAGGGCCGAAGTAGGCTCGTCAAAGACGATGATGGAGGGAGAGGCCTGAAACGCGCGGGCGATAGCCACCATCTGCTGCTGGGAAACGCTCAGCTCACCCGCCTTGCAGCTTAGATCGATATGTGTCAGACCAAGCTGGCTGAGGACCTCCTGTGCACCCTTGCGAATGGCGGCGTTATCCACAATGCCCAGCCGGCTGTGGGGTAGATGGCCGGCAAAGATGTTTTCCTGCACTGTCAGCGTGGGAATCAGGTGCAGCTCCTGAGGAATCAGACGTACGCCTGCGCGGTAGCTTGCTTCGGGACTTCCAAGGTTTTCCTCGCGACCCCGAATGGCGATGGTGCCGCCGTCGCGCCTGTAGAGGCCAAAGAGGATGTTCATCAGCGTGGATTTTCCTGCGCCGTTTTCGCCCAAAAGAGCGTGAACCTCGCCTTCACCAAGGTCAAAGCTGACGTTGTCTAACGCCACCATGCCCGGAAAAACTTTGCGAATGTTGGACATCCGCAGCAGTTCGCTCATCTTAATCCCCCTTTTCGGAATCCAGAATACGGGTCATGGCATCGGCGATGGCGGTCAGATCCAGGTGGTTGATCTGCTCAATCTGTTTCAGCAGCTTTTCTGAGATGCGGCCGATGCCTGCATAAGCGCCGCTGATAGCTCCGGCCATGCAGCCCACGGTATCCGTGTCGTCCCCCAGATTTACGGCCCATTGAATGGCTTGCATGGGATCGCCGTCTACAGCCAGGAAGATGCCCAGCGCTGCGGGAACGGCCTCGGCCGCCGGCAGTCCGGAGCCGATCAGCTTACCGATTTTGCGGCACGCTTGAGCGGGCTGCGACTCGCTCAGGGCAATCTGCATCGCCAGTCTTAAGCGTTCGGGTACGGAAGGACCGGCTGCGATGCGGCCCTTTTCCCGGCCGATGGCTTCTCCCTTTTCGGCACCATAGAGCGCCGCTTTGCCAATGGAGAAAGGCGTGGCGTTTTCCATCATTGCGGCCGATACGGCGCACGCTACGGAGCAGGCGCCGGAAATGGCGATTTGCGTACCGTGCGTGGGCAGACAAATGGTCACTGCATCGTGGATGGCTGCGTCCAGGTTACCGGGATGCATCAGGCCGGCGGGCGAGATCTTCATCGCGGCGCCATTGGTCACGCCTCCCATGCTGATATCCCCGTGACGGCCTACCTCCAGAGGATCGTCGCCATTGCGCAGGCGCTGTACAGCTTCCTTAGTGGCAGGACCGGCAAAGCGGGGATAATACTCGCTCTCGCTCCAGCGCAGGATGGTTTCTACCACAGCATCTATCGTTATGATGCCACCGTGCTCCAGGTAGGAACGGCACAGGCCCAGCGTCAGGCTGGAATCGTCCGTGAGCTGACCGGCGTTGCGGCCGCCCGCATAGGGGTTATTGGCAGGAGGCACCTCAAAGCTGTCTACAGGCTTGCCAAACCGGCGGATAATTTCGTCCTCTGTCAGCAGCTCCGTAGCTGCACCCATTGCATCACCGATAGTGGACCCTGCAAGACTTCCCAGAATTTTGTCCCGAAGCAACATGTTCACCGGAAATACCTCCAAGCATAATGATGTAACAAGTTCATAGTGTCATTATAACCTATATTTGTATAAACAGCCCTTTTCCGGTATGGGGGAAAGGTTGTTTATTCACACGGTAGTATAACGTCAATCAGGGGGCGCTGACGCTCATTTTGATGGTGGACTGATACCGGTCTCCGCGATAGACCATTTGAGAATATTCAAACGGTTCACCTGTGCTCAGAAAAACCAAGCGCTCAATTTTCAGCACAGGTGCCCCCTTGGCAAGCCCTAGAAACTGGCGTTGGCGTTCGTCACACAGAGCGGCGGAAAGGGTTTCTACAGCATCGCCCAGATGCAGGCCGAGCTCTGTTTGCAAAATGTGATACAGAGAAAAATTGTCTGCCAGAAGCCGGGAAAGGTCCAGCCCCTTGGCTAAATGCGAAACCAAGTGCGTCGTGTGGATGCCCACAGGCTCCTCATCCACGGTGCGCAGGCGCTCCAGCTTAATAACGGTTTCGCCGGTTTTTAACCGTAACTGCATGCCCAGTGTCTTGCTAGGAATGATCTGCTCGGCAAAAAGCGTGATTCCGCCTGGCACACCACCCTTGTTAAGGATGTCTCTGGTAAAGCTGGAAGCACTGTAAAGCGGGTGTTCCAGTTTGGCCTTGCACACAAAGGTACCTTTGCCCTGCTCACGACGTACCAGTCCCGCTGCTTCCAACTCTTTGATGGCCTGACGGATTGTGGTGCGGCTGACCTGATAGTTTTCGATCATTTCCATCTCGGAGGGAAGCATTTGACCATAAGATAGCGTGCCGTCCTCTACCATTGCGCGCAACTGCTGCTCCAGCTGCCTGTAAAGAGGAATACCACCGTCGCGATCAAGCTCGTTGGGTGTGACCTTTGATGAGGTGGATGTCATACGGGCGATCCTTCTTTCGTCGTATCAGTACAATATGATGCTGGTTGTTAGATGATTGTCCACACTGGTATCCTCGTCGAGGATACTATACAATATGATATAACGTTTGTCAATAGCTTATTATAATATTTTGGGCGGCTGGATGCACATTGGACACAAAGGAACGCTACAATCCTTATGGAATAAGCCCAATAGCAAAAGCATGCGCTATCCCGGAAAAGAATACCACAACAAAACAATCAAAACAAGATGCAAGCTTTTTTCGGCAGGAGCTGTCTTTTGCGGCGGCGAAGCTCGTCTAACAGGTGAAGGGGGTGAGCGGCATGACGACCGCCAAGGATCCGGGCGGAGACAGGCTGGAGGACCTGATGCGCCGCTACGGCGATGCGCTGGTGCGCATGTGCTGTCTGTATCTGAATGACGCTTCCCTGGCGCAGGACGCGGCGCAAGACACCTTCATTAAGGCCTGGCGCAGGCTGGAGATGTTCCGCGGCGAATGCGACGAGCGTACCTGGCTGATGCGCATTGCCATCAACACCTGCCGGGATTATCACCGCACGGCATGGCTGCGCCATGTGGACCGAAGCACGCCGCTGGAGGCGCTGCCGGAAGCGGGCGCGGAGGATGCTCACCCGGACGGCGAGGTGATCCGGGCCGTGATGGCGCTTCCCCGGCGCGAGCGGGAGGCGGTGCTTCTGCGCTACTATCAGGAGATGACGATTGCGGAGGCGGCGCAGGCGCTGCGTATATCGCAAAGCGCGGTAAAGCAGCGGCTCCAGCGCGCGAACCGAAGACTTCGGGACAGGTTGAAGGAGTGGTATTACGATGCGTGACGGCTTGAGGGAGATCGTGGACCGCGAGCTGTCCGGCCTGCGCTGGCAGCCGCGGAACCGCAATGCGGTGCTTGGCCGGACGAAAGGAGAACCCAAAATGAAGAAACGTTTGTCCGCCGGACTGATTCTGGCGGTTGTACTGACGCTGGCGGCGGTTTCCGCGCTGGCGGTGTATGCCCTGACCCGCTCGCCCGAGGCGGAGGCGGTGTATCAGGCCCGGCAGGCCGTGATGGACGCCTACGGGCTGACGGCGGAAACCATGGGCCTGTTTCATGCGGAGCATCAGAAAACAGAGGACGGCTGGCGCGTGAACTTCCGCGCCCTGATGAACGTTGACCCGGAGCGCGCGGGCGTGTATACGGTGGAAAAAACGGCGGACGGCATGACCGCCGCATGGAGCCATGACGGCCTTGACCCAGCGCTGTGGCGCGGCGGAGATCTGACCGCCCCCGCCTACGGACAGGAGCAGCTGCTCTACGCCCTTAAGGATGGGTGGGAGGAGGCGCTGGAACTGGCCCAGGAAAGCGCGGCTTCCGGCCCTGCGCAGACGCCTTCCGTGTCAGCTCCGATGAACGAGGATGCCAGCGTATGGATGGACGTGCGCGAAGTTGAACCCGGCCCGGAGGACATGAGCCTGGCCCAGGCCAAGGAGATCATGCGGGCCGCTGCGCAGGAGGAACTGGGCCTCACGGAGGCCGGAGCAGCCGCTGTGGGCACGGCGGAGGATTTTGATGAGGTGGGCGCGCGGTTGGTGGAGGACAACGCAGGCCGGCGCATGTGGGAATTTGCGGTGGAGGTGGACGTTGGAGATACGCACATCAGCGGCGGTGCGTTTGTAGATGCGTACACCGGGGAAATCGTGCTATTTGATTACGCATCAGGCGGAAACGGCTGAATGCCCAAAAGAGAAGGGGCGCCCCACCGGGACGCCCCTCAGACTGTCAAAAAACCCGTTTGGGAGGTTCGGAGGGCCGCAGCCCTCCGAACTGTATTCCGAATCCAGCGACATGTGCGGTGGATTCGGAAGCCTTGCGCAGCAAGGTTTCCTTACGCCGCCCGCCGCTCGGCGCAGCCGAAGGCGGAGTAGGCGGACGGCGTAAACCTGTCGGAAAAGATCGCCGCAGGCGAGCTTTTTCGACACACTGGGGGGAGCCCCAACGGGACGCCCCTTTTTCTTTGGCCGCGCGGGCCGTTTACTCCTCGTCGTGCTGGAAGGCGGCATAGGCCGCGTTGAGCAGCAGCTTGTGCATGCGGGTAATCTCTCGGCGGTCGTCGGACGTGCCGTGGCCATTGAGCAGCAGGGTTACGAAAAAACCATCATCCGGGCTGACTGCAATGAGCGATCCGCTGGCCGGGTCCGTCAGGCCGTATCCGTCGCTGGGCCACAGATGCCCCAGGAACGGGTCCGAGCGCTTGGTGATGCGGAAACCGTACCCCCGCGCCTCGTTCAGTCCGCGCGTGCGCTCGGTGGTAGCCAGGTGGATGGAACGGTAAGAAAAGACTACACCTTCCTCGTTGCGGCCGTCACCTGCCAGCATGGAGGCGTAGCGGATCACGTCCTCCAGGTCGGTAAACAGGCCCGCATGCCCGGCCACGCCGTGCAGGAAGCGCGCGTTTCCGTCCTGCGGCTGGCCAGCCTGCCACTCTGCGCCCTCGCTTTCTCCACCGGCGGGGGCCACGTCGTCGCCTGCGGGCAGGTAGCCGGTACTGGGCATGCGAAGCGGCGCAGTCACAAAGCGCTTCACCGCCTCATCCAGGGGCATAGCAAATACATGTTCCAGCAAGAAACCCAGCAGGATAAAGCCCATCGCCGAATCCCGCACCTTGCCGCCTACACTTCCGGAAAGCGGATGCCGCAGCAGAGCGCTTAACGCTTCCCGGTCGCTTTCGGCTTCCTGAGACAGTAAAAAGGACGCGCTCATGCCCGATGTATGAGTAAGCAGGTGTAAAAGCGTAATGTCGCGCTTGTCCTGGGGTACGTCGTCAAGCCAGCGGCCCAGCCGGTCATCCAGGCTGACCAGTCCCCGTTCCAGTGCATAGAGAAGCAAGGGAACCGTGGCCATTACCCGTGTGAGGGCGCCTACATCATAGCGCGTGGTGTGCGTTACGCCCCGTGCATCCCCCTGCGCCAGCGCACCATGTACGCTGGTGAATAAAACCCGCGTTCCCTGTCCGGCTGCCATGGCGCAACCAGGAAATACACCCTCTGTCACACCGCGCGCCAACAAATCGTCTACCGCTTTCCACATAGGCGTTTCCTCCCAAAGCCCAGCCTGCTCCGGCTTGGCACTTTCTTTCCTTTTGCTCCATTATAACACAGGAAGCCGCCGTGGCAAAGGGTGAGAGAAAAAACTGAACGTTCGGAAAAATTTCTTTCTTTTGTTCAGATCGCTTGTGAGAGTATTGACAATCTTGCCCTGCCGGTGCTATGATAAGGACACGACTTCGAACGGCAAAGGCGGAAAAACAAATCGATATCCAAGGGGAAATTTGGAGAAAGGACGTGGTTTCTCATGAAAAAACTGTTGGCGCTTCTTCTGGTAGCTGTGATGGCGATGGGCCTGTGCAGCGTGGCTTCGGCCGAGGGTATTGACCAGGCGCTCATTGACGCCGCCAAGGCCGAGGGCGAGCTGACCGTGTACGGCAGCTGCGAAGAAGCTTACCTAAACGCCGCCTGCGACAAGTTCCAGGAACTCTATGGCATCACCGTAAACCGCCAGCGCCTGTCCACTGGCGAGGTTGCTGCCAAGATTGAAGAGGAAAACGGCAATCCCAGCGCTGACGTATGGTTTGGCGGCACGACCGACCCTTATAACGAGTCTGCTGCCAAGGGTTTGCTGGAGCCCTACGAGGCCAAGAACGCCAGCCACCTGCTGGGCGACATGTACCGTGACAAGGACGGCTGCTGGTATGGCATCTACAAGGGCATTCTGGGCTTTATGTGCAACACCGAGGAGCTGGAGCGCCTGGGCTTGGAAGAGCCCAAGGACTGGGATGATCTGCTCAAGCCCGAATACAAGGGCCTGATCTGGATGTCCAACCCCAACACCGCCGGCACCGCCAAGCTGGTTATCAACACCCTGGTGCAGATGAAGGGCCATGACGAGGCCATGAAGTACTTTGTGGAGCTGGACAAGAATATCGCCCAGTACACCAAGTCGGGTTCCGGCCCCTCCAAGAAGGTCGGCATCGGCGAGTGCGTCATCGGTATCGGCTTCCTGCATGACGGCATCACCCAGATTCTCGACGGCTATGACAACATCAGCCTGGTGATCCCCGCCAGCGGCACCAGCTTTGAGATCGGCGCCACCGCCATCTTCAAGGGCGCCAAGCATCCCAATGCCGCCAAGCTGTGGATCGAGTTCGCGCTCAGCCCGGATTGCGTCAACATTGCCAAGGAAAACGAAAGCTTCCAGTTCCTGGTGATCGACAATGCCGAGCAGCCCGAGGAGGCTACTGCCTTTGGTCTGGACCCCGAAAACGTGATTGATTACGACTTCGAGGACGCCAAGGCCAATACCTCCAAGTACGTTGAGGACTACTTCAACGCCCTCGGCGCCGCCGCGGACGACCGCTTCCAGACCGAATAACCGAACAAATTCTGTGTCGGCGGGGAGGATGACGCAGCGTCATCCTCCCTCGCTGTCTCTGGGGGAAAAGGAGGTGGGTACGCTTGGTCAAGGCGCAGAGCGCAAGGCTGGACCGTAAAAAGCTCTTTGGCGACCCGGTGATGGTTTCCACCATCGTGGTGCTGCTGATTTTCCTGGCATTATTCATCCTCTATCCGCTGGCCATGCTGCTGATCGACAGCGTGGTGTCGGAGGGACGCCTCACGCTGGACGTGTTCAGCCGCGTGCTGGACATGGGACGCTTCCGCACGGCGTTTACCAACACGCTGGAGCTGGGCTTCATCGTGGGGCTGGGCTCTACGGCGCTGGGCCTGTTGTTTGCCTATGTGGACGTGTATGTAAGCATCCGCCTGCGCGTGGTGCGCAGGATGTTCAATATCGTGAGCATGCTGCCGGTGGTGTCCCCGCCGTTCGTGTTGTCGCTGAGCATGATTCTGCTCTTTGGCCGCGGCGGCATCATCACGCGCAGCCTCCTGGGCATCTACGACAGCAACATCTACGGCCTGCATGGTATCGCCATCGTGCAGATCCTGACATTCTTCCCCGTCTGCTACATGATGCTCAAGGGCCTGCTCAAAAACATCGACCCCTCTCTGGAGGAGGCCAGCCGTGACATGGGCGCCAGCCGCTGGAAGGTCTTTACCACGGTGACGCTCCCGCTGCTGCTTCCGGGCCTGGGCAACGCGTTCCTGGTCACGTTCATCGAATCCGTGGCCGACTTTGCCAACCCCATGATGATCGGCGGCAGCTTTGATACTTTGGCCACCACCATCTACCTGCAGGTGACCGGCGCCTACGACAAGGCGGGCGCCAGTGCCATGGCCGTGGTGCTGTTGAGCTTGACGCTCATCCTGTTCCTGATTCAGAAATACTATCTGGAAAAGCGCACCTACGCGACGCTCACCGGCAAGGCCAGCCGCGCGCGCATGCTCATTGCCGACAAAAGCGTGACCCGCCCGCTGACGATCCTGTGCTCGCTGTTTTCCGCGTTTGTGATTCTGATGTACATCAGCATCCCCTTCGGCGCGTTGTTCAAACTCTGGGGCCGCGATTATTCGCTGACCTTCAAGCACTTTGAATACATGTTTAAGTACAGCGGCCTCAAGGCGTTCCGCGATTCGTTCGTGCTAAGCCTCATCGCATCGCCCATCACCGCGCTGCTGTCCATGATCATCAGCTACCTCGTGGTCAAAAAGAAATTCCGCACCAAGGGTCTGATCGAGTTTGCCAGCATGTTGGCCATGGCCGTGCCCGGCACGGTGCTGGGCGTGGGCTACATCCGCGGCTTTGCCAATGGTGTGTTCCACACGGGCTTTTTGCAGGGGCTCTACGGCACGGGTGCAATACTGGTGATCGTCTTTATCGTGCGCAGCCTGCCGGTGGGCACGCGCAGCGGTATCTCGGCGCTTAGGCAGATTGACAAATCCATCGAGGAAAGCGCCTATGATTTGGGCGCGGGCAGCGGAAAGGTGTTCACCTCCGTGACGCTGCCGCTGATCAAGGACAGTTTCCTGAGCGGACTGGTCACCACCTTTGTGCGCTCCATCACCGCTATCAGCGCCATTATCCTGCTGGTGACGCCGCAGTACCTGCTTATCACCACGCAGATCAACGAGTTCGCCGAGAAGGGCAAGTACGGCGTGGCCTGCGCCTATGCGACCATTTTGATCGCCATTGTGTACGCGTCCATCGTGATCATGAATCTCGTGACCAAGTATTTTGGCACCAGCAGAAAGATAAAGGGAGGCAGCGAAGATGCCTAAGGAGAGCAAAGGCGTTCGCCTTGACCACATTTCCAAGATTTATAAGGACCCCAAGACCGGCAAGGATTTTTACGCCGTGCACGACGTGTCGCTGGAGATTGCGCCGGGCAGCTTCGTGACGCTCCTTGGCCCCTCCGGCTGTGGAAAAACCACGACGCTTCGCATGGTGGCCGGCTTTGAAAGCCCGGATGAGGGTGAAATCTACCTGGGCGGTGAGCCTATCAACGAGCTGACCCCCAACAAGCGCGACACTGCCATGGTGTTCCAGAGCTACGCGCTGTTCCCTCATTATAATGTCTTTGACAACGTGGCTTATGGCCTCAAGCTCAGAAAGGTTCCCAAGGCGGAAATCGAGCAGCGGGTCAAGACCATTCTGGATCTGGTGGAGATGGGCGGTATGGAAACCCGCATGACCAACCAGCTCTCCGGCGGCCAGCAGCAGCGCGTGGCGCTTGCCCGCGCGCTGGTGGTGGAACCGGGCGTGCTGCTCTTTGACGAGCCGCTGTCCAACCTGGACGCCAAGCTGCGCGTGATCATGCGCACCGAGATCCGCCGCATCCAGCAGAAGCTGGGCATCACCGCCATCTACGTCACTCACGACCAGTCCGAGGCCATGTCCATCTCCGATGAGATTATCATCATGAAAAAGGGCGTCGTGGCCCAGATGGGCAGCCCCAAGGACATCTACTACCATCCCACCGACGAGTTTGTGGCCGACTTCATCGGTGAGGCGAACTTCATCAAGGGAACCGTCAAGGGCATGCAGGGGAGCGATTGCGTTGTAACCATAGAGGGCCGCGACGTGACTGTGGAAACTGATATGCCCCGCGACGCGGGCGCTGAGGCCGAAATCGTGCTCCGGCCGGAGGCCATTCAGATCGCCCCGGAGGGCCTGCTACCCTGCACGGTGGAACTGAGCTGCTTCATGGGCAGCTATCAGAACTACCATGTGCGCCTGGAGGATGGCACGCTGGTCAAGATCACCGACAGCTGTCCCATCAACAAGCGCGTCTTTGAGGTCGGTGAGCACGCCGCCATTTCGTTTGACAAGGATTGCGCGCACCTGCTGTAAAGCGCGTGGAGAATCGCGGGAGAGGCCGACCGGTATTTCGCCGGGCGGCCCTTTTTTGCGCGCTTCCGCGCGGGCCAAAAATGTGGTATACTGAACCTACCTTTGCGAAAGGAGCCGGAATGCCAGCATGCCAACCTTTGAAGCCGAGCGCGGCGGCCTGCTGTGGGACGCCACGGCGGTGCCCAACGCCTTTTTTTGCGAATACATGCCCGCCGCGCCCGACAGTCATGTCAAGGTATATCTCTATGGCCTGATGTGCGCGCATGGCGGTGCACAGGAGGAGAGCGACCTTCTGGATGATGTGGCCCGCTCGCTGGCGCTGTCCCGCGACGAAGTGGAATGCGCCATGCGCTATTGGGAGCGCTGCCGCCTGGTGGAGCGTGTGAAGGACACGCCGCCCGTCTACCGCTTTTTGAACGTGCAGCAGGCCATGCTCAAGCGCCGGGAGGCCCCGCGCGACGAGGCTTACGAGGCCTTTGCCCAGGCGGTATACGCCGCCTTCGGCGACCGGCGCAAGCTCCATGGCGGCGAAACCGTGCTGGCTTATGAATGGGTGGAACAGCTCAAATTGCCCGCCGAGGTGGTGCTTATGCTCATTCAGCACATGATCGCCACACGGGGGATCAATTTCAGTTTCAAGGCTGCTCAGAAGTTGGCGGCGGAACTTGCACAGGAACACATCTCCTCCATCGAGGAGGCAGAGGCTGTGTTCCAGCGGTCCGAGGCAGCCATGAAGGGGGCGCGCCGGGTGCTCAGCCGCCTGGGGATGCGTCGCAGCCCCTCCATGGACGAGGTGGACCTGTACCTGAAATGGACGGAGCAATGGGGCTTTGAACCCAAGGCCGTCGAGACCGCCTGCCGCGAAACCACCAAGGGATCGCCCACCTTCGGCTATCTGGATAAAGTATTGGAAGGCATCCGCAGCCGCAGCGGCGGGCAGGCCACCACCGGCAAGGCGGTCGAGCGCACGCTTGAGGCCGAACAGGAGGAAACTGCGCGCATCCGTGAGCTGCTGCAGGTGTTGGGCATCAGCCGTGCTGTGGTGGACGAGGGTATGCGCCGGCTCTATCGGGGACTGACAGCCATGGGCGGACATGAAGCGGCGCTGTTGGCAGCCCGCGAGGTGGCAGCGAGCGGCAAGGCGCACTCGCTGGACAACGTGGCGGCGCTGCTGGAAGCCTGGAACGCCAAGGGCCTGACCACGGCGGCGGAGATTGAGACGCATCTGGAGCAGGTGCGGGCACTGAACCGGCGTATCCGCAGCCTGATGGACCTGTGCGGTCAGCGAGGCGGGTGTACGCAGGCCAATCGTGAACTGCTGATAACCTGGCAGACGGAATGGGGCATATCAGAGGAACTTGTAGACCTGGCGGCAGAATTTTCACGCGGTGTAGATAAGCCCATGCTCTACATGAACCGTCTCCTGGAGGGGTGGCGCAAGTCGGGCGCGCTCACCGTGGAAGCGGCGCGCGCCGAGCATGAGCGATTCCAGTCCGCACAGAAGGACGCAGGGCGTCCCGTCACGCCCGCTAAACGTGTGATCGAACAGCAGTATGAACAGCGAACCTATGATCCCGATGAGTTTGGAGACCTGTCTGAGGAACAGCTGGAGGAGTTGAACCGGAAATGACGCGAGAGCAGATCTTGGCCCGCCTGGAGCAGGAGTACGCCCGGCGCCGGGAGGACAACCTGCGTTTGTTTGAGCAGCGGCGCGAGGAAGCCTGTGAGCGGTGCGAGGGCCTAAGGGAGCTGCTGGAAAAACGTCATGCCGAGGTAATGGCGGGCGTTCGCTCCAGCCTGCTGAATCCCCGACGCGATCCGCAGGCCAACAGCGGCTTGCCTGCGCGTATGGCACAGTGGAACCAGCAGATCCGGGAGATGCTGGCTCGGGGCGGCTTGGATGCGGATTTTTTGCAGCCCGTTTACACTTGTACTACCTGCCGGGACGAGGGATATGTATATGATCCCTCCCGGCGCATGTGCGATTGCATGCGCCAGGAACTCAACCGCCGCCTGATGGAGCAAAGCGGGCTGGGCGCGGGTGCGGGCACCTTTGAAACCTATGATGAAACCATCTTTTCCGACGAGCCGGATGAGCGGGGCGTATCCCAGCGGCGTGTCATGGAGGCCAACCGCGATATCTGTCTGCGCTATGCTGACAGCTTTCCCGATACTGAGGTACGCGACCTGCTGCTGATGGGCAAGAGTGGTTTGGGCAAGACATTCCTTATGCAGTGCATCGCCCGCCGCGTGGCCGAACACGGGCACCTGCCCACCTATGTTAGCGCGTACCGGTTCTTTGAAACGGCGCGGCAGGCCTATATGGACAACGACGGCACAAAGCTCGCACCCCTGATGGAGGCGGAGCTGCTGCTCATTGACGATCTGGGTACTGAACCGCTGATGAACAACGTGACCGTGACGCAGCTGTTTAATCTGCTCAATGAGCGGCAGATGAGCGGGCGGCACACCATTCTCAGCACTAACCTGAGCATGAATGAACTGCTTGAGCGCTATACCGAACGCGTGACCTCACGCCTTTTGGATAAAGAAGCGTGTCTGCGTGTGGGATTCGTGGGCGGCGACGTGCGCCGGGCGCGCAGGCGAAAGGGGAAGGAAGCGTGAACATTCAGATCTACGTATCCACCAGAAATCCGGATGTGCTCAAGGCGGAGCGCTTTTTCAAGGAGCGCCGCATCCCCTATCAGCTGATGGATCTCAAGAAGCACCGGCTGGGAAAAAAGGAGCTGGATCTTTTTGCCGGCGTGGCCGGAGCGAAGGCGCTTGTTGACCGTTCCGGGAAAAAAGCGTTGGAGCGTCCTGTGGCCCACATGTCTACTGACAGCCTGATTTTGGCCGAACTAATGAACGACCCCATGGCCTTGGTCAGCCCTATCGTCCGCAACGGAAGCCGGGTCACTTTGGGGGTGGATGAGGCGGAATGGAAACGCTGGGTAGAGCAAGAAAAATTGCCGCCGCGCTGACGCTGCTTGCTGAAAAACAGAAAAGAAAACTGGGAAAGATCCTGTGCGTTTCGTCACGAGGTGCACAAAAGTCTTTCCTGGTTTTTTTATAAATTATCTATTTTCCGTGCAAATAGGTGTTTTTTTAAGTAGACTTTTGCGGTTTGAATGTGTTATAGTAACAACGTGTATTGTATTTTTTGTGGAAAGGGACGTTTGGGTTGATCTGTATGGATTTTCGATGGCGAGGGCCGGTGAGGAGAAGGACGCCGGGAGGGTAATCGGCAGGGAATGCCGGCAGGAAAAAGCCGGTATTTGAAAGTCTACTTTTGCATACTGCCCTCAAAGCGTCCTGTGTACAATGCTGCCGCGCGGTCCCAGACCGTGCGGCTTGGTTTTCGCTCTATGCGGGAACAAACTGAACTTTACGGCGCGCAAGGCTTTGCAGCGCGCCATCGGGAGGGACTCATCGGGATGCTCAAATACATCGTCAAGCGCGTATTGCTTGCAATCCTAACCGTATTCATCATTGCGGCCATCACGTTCTTTGCCATGAACGCTATCCCTGGCGGCCCGTTTGCCAGTGAAAAGGCCAAGGACCCCGCCGTGGAAGCCATGCTGATGCAGCGCTTTCACCTGGATAAACCCGTGGGGGAACAGTTCCTGATCTATCTGAACAATCTGGCGCACGGCGATTTTGGCATATCGCTTAAGACAGGGCGTGAGATTTCCGACGTGATTTCCGAATCTTTCTCGGTATCCGCCACGCTTGGCGGCATGGCGGCGATTCTGGCGCTGGTTATCGGGCTGGTGCTTGGATCTGTAGCGGCGCTGTGCCGCGGCCGCTGGCCTGACCGCGTGATCATCTTTGTGACTACGCTGTTTGTGTCGGTGCCCAGCTTCATTCTGGCCACGATTTTGCTGCTGGTATTCTGCCTGCAGTTGCAGTGGATCGGCGTATGGTCGCCTACCAATCCCAACTATGTACTGCCGGTGATTGCGCTGGCGCTGTATCCCATGGCCTATATCACGCGCCTGACCAAGTCCAGCATGCTGGATGTGCTTGGACAGGACTACATCCGCACCGCTCGCGCCAAGGGCGTGCACGAATGGCTGGTTATCTTTAAGCATGCGCTGCGCAATGCGCTGATTCCGGTGATCACCTACATGGGCCCCATGACCGCCTACATCCTGACCGGCAGCATGGTGGTGGAAACGGTGTTCACCGTTGGCGGGCTTGGCACCAAATTCGTCAGCTCCATCAATAATCAGGACTATCCCATGATCATGGCCGTCACTATCTTCCTGGCGGTGCTCATGGTGGTTGCCACGCTTCTCAGCGACCTGATCTACAAGGTGGTTGACCCGCGTATCAAGCTTGATTGAGGAGGATGGCGCGAATGCGTGAATTTAAAGAAGACCAGCTGCCCAAGAAAAATCTCTTGAGCCTGCAAATTGATCTGAATAAGTTTTCTCCTGCTACGGACGAGGAAAAGCAGCAGCATGAAACCATGCGGGAATCCACCACCTTTTTCCGCGACGGTATGCGCAAGCTGTTCAAAAACCCGCTTGCCGTGGCCAGCCTGATTGTGCTGGCGGTGCTGCTGGTGATTATTGTGGTGGTACCCTCGGTTTATCCCTATTCCTATTCGCAGATGATCGAGGTAAACGGCAAGCGCGACAAGACGGCCAAGAACCTGGCGCCCTTCCAGTATTCCGAAAATGAGCTCAAGGCTATCGAGGAAGGGCAGGAGATCTTTCCGCATATCTTTGGCACTGACGAGTTGTGCCGCGACTACTTTATCCGCGTGGTATATGGTGCGCGTGTGTCGCTGCTGGTGGGCCTGTTTGCCAGCCTGATCGTGCTGGTGATCGGCCTGCTGTACGGCTCCATTTCCGGCTACTGCGGCGGTAAGGTGGACCTGATCATGATGCGTATCGTGGATATTATTTACTCCCTGCCGGATACGCTGATGGTGATTTTGCTCTCCGTGGTTCTAAACCAGGTGCTGGGCAACGCCCTTAAGGGCACGATTCTTGCGCAGGTGGGCACCAACATGCTCAGCCTCTTTGTCGTGTTCGGCCTTCTGTACTGGGTGAGCATGGCGCGTCTGGTCCGCGGCCAGATTCTCTCCATCAAGACCAATGAATATGTCCTGGCGGCCCGCGCCCTGGGCGCCAAGCCAGGCCGCATCATCCGCAAGCATATTTTACCCAACTGCATCAGCGTCATCTTCATATCCGTTGCATTACAGATCCCGTCGGCCATCTTTACCGAGAGCTTTTTGAGCTTTATCGGACTGGGCGTGCAGGCGCCCATGCCCTCCCTGGGCTCCCTGGCCAACGCGGCGCGCGGCGGCATGCAGAACTATCCGTGGAAAATGCTTTTCCCGGCGCTTAGCATCTGCCTGATCGTGCTGAGCTTCAACCTGCTGGGCGACGGCCTGCGCGACGCCTTCGACCCCAAGCTGAGGAGGTAATGAACGAATGAGCACACCGCTGTTGCAGGTAAAAAACCTGTGTACTTCGTTTGACGTGGACGCTGGCGAGGTCCGCGCCGTCAACGGAATTTCTTTCAGCCTGGATAAGGGCAAGGTGCTGGGCATTGTGGGTGAGTCCGGCAGCGGAAAGAGTGTAACGGCCTATTCCATCATGCGCATTCTGGTAGAGCCCGGCCGCATCAAGAGCGGCGAAATCCTCTTTGATGGTCAGGACATCGTGAAGTTTTCCAAAAAGCAGATGAGCGAGTTCCGCGGCAAGCGCGTCTCCATCATCTTCCAGGACCCGATGACCTCCCTCAACCCCACTTATACTATTGGCAATCAGCTGCGCGAGGCCATCTTGCTGCATACGGACCGCAACCGCGAGCAGGCCAACGCCCGCGCTGTGGAGATGCTCAAGCTCGTAGGCGTCAACGAGCCGGAAAAGCGCCTCAAGCAGTATCCGCACGAGCTGTCCGGCGGCATGCGCCAGCGCGTGATGATCGCCATGGCCCTGGCTTGCGAGCCGGATATCCTCATTGCCGACGAGCCCACCACTGCGCTGGACGTAACCATTCAGGCGCAGATTCTGGAGTTGATGAAAGATCTGCAAAAGAAGCTGGGCATGGCTATCATCATGATCACCCACGATTTGGGCGTTATTGCCGACATGTGCGACGAGATCATCGTGATGTACGCGGGCCGTATCTGTGAACGCGGCACTGTGGATGAGATTTTCTATAATCCCCGCCACGAGTACACCAAGGGGTTGCTTCGTTCCATCCCCAAGCTGGATACCCGTAACCAGCGGCTGATCCCCATTGCAGGTTCCCCGGTCGACCTGACCAGCATGCCGGCGGGCTGCTCTTTCGCTTCCCGCTGCGATTGCGCGATGAAGATCTGTCTGACGGACCTGCCGGAGGAGCTGCCCATCAACGAAAATCACCGGGCCGCCTGCTGGATGAATGTCAAGCGCGTCTATGACGAAGCGAAAAAGGAGGGGGCGGCGCAATGAGTGAGTATATTCTGGAGGTGCGCGACCTTAAGCAGCATTTTCCCGTGCGCAGCGGCTGGTTTGGCACCATTCCCCTCAAGGCGGTAGATGGCGTAAGCTTTGCCATCCGTCCGGGTGAAACGCTTGGCCTGGTAGGAGAATCCGGCTGCGGCAAGACCACCGTGGGCCGCACCATTCTGCATCTTTATAAACCCACCTCCGGCGAGGTGATTTACAACGGTACGCCGCTTACCCCGGCCAATATTGGCCAGTACCGCAAGGATATCCAGATCGTTTTCCAGGACCCGTATTCCTCGCTGAACCCGCGTATGACTGTGGCAGATATCGTGGGTGAGCCGCTGGATATTCACCATCTGTATAAAAACAAGAAAGAGCGAGATGAAAAGATCGCCGAGCTGCTGACTTTGGTGGGCCTCAACAGCGATCACGCGCGCCGCTATGCGCATGAGTTTTCCGGCGGCCAGCGCCAGCGCATCGGCATTGCGCGCGCCCTGGCGGTGAATCCCCGCTTCATCATCTGCGATGAGCCTGTCAGTGCGCTGGACGTGTCCATTCAGGCGCAGATCATCAATACCTTTGAGGATCTGCAAAAGAAACTGGGCATCGCCTATCTGTTCATCGCGCACGACCTGTTGGTGGTGCAGCATATCAGCCACCGCATCGCGGTGATGTACCTGGGCCGGATTGTGGAGGTGGGCACCTCCGAGGATGTGATCGACCATCCGCAGCATCCCTACACCCAGTCGCTGATTTCGGCCATCCCCATTCCGGACCCCGACACGGCCCGCACCCGTCACCGCATTCCGCTGGAGGGCGATGTGCCCAGCCCGCTGCATATGCCCACGGGCTGCCCATTCCGCACCCGCTGCCGCTACGCTACTGACAAGTGCGCCAAGGAATGCCCGCCGCTGGCTGAAACCGAGCCCGGACACAGCATTGCGTGCTGGAACCCTCACTATTGACTCTGAGGACGGTAAAAGCCGTCTTTGGAAATAAAAACAGGAGGATCATTGAAACATGAAAAAGTTGCTTTCTGCCCTGCTCGTGATGATGATGCTCGTCGCCTGCATGGCCCCCGCGCTCGCGGATGAAGGCTCCGAACCCGATTGGACTCATTACGATGAGCTGATCGCGGAGATCAAGGCTACCACCGATGTGGTTGCCCGCGAAGCCCTCATGCATGAGGCTGAGGACATGCTGATGGAGACCGGCGCCATCCTGCCGATCTACTACTACAACGATCTGTACATGCTGGACTCCGCTGTGACCAACGTGTACAGCAACCTGTTCGGCTACAAGTTCTTCATGTATGCCGACAAGGGCGATGACACCACCCTGCGCGTGAACCTGGCTTCCGAGCCGGACAAGCTGGACCCCGCGCTCAACAGCACGGTGGACGGCGCCTCTCTGGCTGTGAACTCCTTCGGCGGCCTCTACACCTATGACGCCGAGGGTCAGTTGGTTCCTGACTTCGCTACCGGTTACACCGTGAGCGATGACGGCCTGGTATACACCTTCACCCTGCGTGACGGCCTGAAGTGGTCCGACGGCAGCGACCTGACTGCCAAGGACTTCGAGTGGAGCTGGAAGCGTGCCGCTTCTACCGCCACCGCCGCTGACTACAGCTACATGTTCAACGGCATCAAGGGCTATCCGGACGATCTGGCTGTGAGCGCTTCCGAGGATGGCAAGACCTTCACCGTTGAGATGGCCGCGCCCTGCGCCTACATGCTGGACCTGTGCGCCTTCCCCACCTTCTTCCCGGTGAAGCAGTCCGAGGTTGAAAGCGCTGAGGGCTATCTGGATGCGGATGGCAATATCCTTAACCCCAATGCCTGGGCCACCGAGGCCGGCTTCGTCTCTTCCGGCGCGTACGTGCTGACCGAGTGGAAGCACAACGAGTCCATGGTGTACGAGAAGAACCCCAATTACTGGAATGCTGAGAACGTGAAGATCGAGCGCATCGAGCTCATGCTCTCCGCCGATGACACCGCCATCTACGCCGCCTATCAGGCCGGCGACCTGGACTTCATCGACAGCGTGCCCACCGATCAGATCGCTTCCCTCAATGGCGTCGATCCCGAGTTCTACGTGGTGGATACCCTGGGCACCTACTATGTGAGCTTCAACGTGAAGAGCTCGCTGTTCGACGGCAAGACCGTGGAGCAGGCCAACGCCATGCGCCGCGCCTTCGCGATGCTGGTGGACCGTCAGTACATCATCGACACCATCGGCCAGACCGGTCAGAAGCCTGCGAACACCTTCGTGCCCGCTGGTATGGCGGACGGCCATGGCGGCGAGTTCCGCACGGACGACGATGCTTACACCTATCCCGTCGAGACCGGCTACTTCAGCACCGAGGTCGATGTGGAAGGCGCCATCGAGCTGCTCAAGAGCGCTGGCTTTGAGTTCGACGCCAACAACATGCTCTCCGCTTCCACCCCCATCAGCTTCGAGTACCTCGTTAATGAGGGCAGCGGCAACGTGGGTATCGCCGAGTGCATCCAGCAGGATTTGGCTATGGTCGGTATCAACATGACCATCCGTACCTGCGAATGGAACGTGTTCCTCAACGACCGTAAGAACGGCAACTACGACATCGCCCGCAATGGTTGGCTGGCCGACTTCAACGATCCCATCAACTTCCTGGAGATGTGGACCACCGAGTCCGGCAACAACGACTGCCAGTTCGGCCGCTAAGAAATCCATAACCCCAAAAGAGGCCCCGCCATCTGGCGGGGCCTCAATGTATTTGCGGACGAATATTCGCTGTTTACTTGCTTTCCAGGAAGCGTTTAAGCTGCGAGCGGTTGGCGGAAAGGTCCGGGGTCAGCACCATCATGCCGTTAATGGTTTCATCCGTATAGGCTCCATCAAAGGGCACATGCGAGCCCTGGACGTCCAGCGTTTCGCACCTCAGGAGCGGAGCCAGTGCGGCCAGATCTGCCAGTGTCAGGTCAGTTTCCACCTCGTCAAGCAGCGTCACGGCCAGTTTCAGCAGGTCCACAAGCCCCATCTCCTTCAGCCGGTCCGCCGCGCTTTCCACTACCTGCTGCTGACGGCCGGTGCGCTGAAAATCGCTGTCGATCTTGCGGATGCGGCAGTAGCTCAGGGCCTGCCGACCGTTGAGCAGGTGTTCGCCTGCGGTTTCCAGCAGGCCGTCATCCGCAGCGAGGCCCACCTGGCGGTTGTAGTCCTCCAGAATCTTGTTGAGCTGTTTGCGCTCAGCTTCGGTGATGTCCGCCTCTACGCCGCCCAGCAGGTCCACCGCCGTCACCAGCGTAGGGAAATGTGCCGTAACGGTATGATCGATGCTGACACCGAAGTTCTCCTCCAGCGTTTGCCGCAGCAGCACTTCGCCGCCATAAAAATAAGCGGCGTTGAGCCGGTCGCGTCCATGCCCGGGAATGGATACATACAGGTCGCGCAGGAACGAGGCCAGCCGCACTGTGCCGGCGTCTGGGTCGATGCGGGCCAGCATCATCACGTCGCTGCGGCCGGCTTTGCCTGAAGTATCCACACCGATAAGCAGAACGGTGAAGGGGGCCTCCTCCGCTGCGTGTGCTGGGGCTGATAAAGCCAATACCAGCGCCGCACATATCAGCGCTGTGGTCCGTTGAAATAAACGCCTCATAAAAAACCTCCTTTGCGTTGGTGCCTACACAACGCGAAGGAGGACGATTTTGTTGCAGCTGGACGGATTTGCAAGCTGCTCAGGTATAGTCGGTATCGAATTGCACTACCAGGCGGTAGCGGTCATCCAGCGACCGGGCGTAGGCGGAAAGCGCCTTGAGCAGCTCGTCGCGCCCCTTGTACCCAGCGGGGGTGACACAGTCAAAAATCAGATTGATATGTCCCTGACCCGGCACCATGCGAAAGTCGTGCAGACTTAGGCAGGAATCGGTGTTCTTGAGAAAGTCCGACATCTGCTGGTGGACGCGGTTCACGTTCTCATCTGAGGTGACAATGGGGTCCATGTGGATGCAGATGGCCATATGCATTTTCTCGCCGATTTCGCGTTCGGCGTCGTCAATGACCTCGTGGATGGCGACGATATTGGCATCCGCGCTGACCTCTGCATGCACGGAGGCGATGCACCGACCCGGTCCGTAATCATGCAATACCAGGTCATGGATGCCCAGAATGCCTTCGCGCGCCAGAAGCAGTTCGCGAATTTGGCGTGTTTTTTCCGGGTCCGGCTTGCCGCCCAGCAGGCTGTCCATGGTATCGCGGCACACTTCAAAGCCCGCCTTGAGCACTACAGCCGCCACCAGCAGGCCAATCCACCCGTCGATGGCCCAGTTGAAAGCGAGGTAAGCCAGCACGCTCAGCAGCACCGCGCCGGTGGAAAGCACGTCGCCCAGGCTGTCCTTGGAGGCGGCCAGCAATGTGCCGTTGTGAATAGCGGTGCCCAGCTTGCGGTAGAAAAAGAACAGCCACAGTTTGAGCAGCACCGACGCTACCAGCATCGCCACCACTACCCACGACAGAGTGAGCGGTTCGGGGTTGAGAACGGCTTGCACGCCATCGCGCAAAAGCTGCAATCCCATCAGCAGGATCAATACGCCCACAGCCAGCGATCCCAGGTATTCCATGCGGCCGTGACCGAAGGGGTGCTCCTGGTCCACGGGCTTGCGGGCCAAGCGCGTGGTGATCAAAGTAACGATGCTGCCGGCCGCGTCCGACAGGTTGTTGGCGGCATCAGCCATGATGGCCAGCGAACCGCTCAGCAGGCCCATGAGAAATTTGGCGGCGGACAGAAGCAGATTGACGGCGATGCCTGTCACGGCGGCCAGGGTGCCATAGGCAGCCCGAACGTCTGGATCTTCCACGCGGTCGGGTTGGCGGATGAAACGGCGAATCAGCCATGCGGTCAAGGCGCAGCGCCTCCTTTGGATGGATATGGCCGGTATATGCGGCGATGTCCGACCATTATACCAAAAGCGGCGCTCTTATACAAGCCAAAACCCATAGCCCGCCTATCGAAAGGCAGCGTGCGGCGGCGTTCCGTTCAACGGGAAAGACGATCCAACCTGGCAGCAAACTCCTTGAGGTGCGCAGGGACGTCGATACCCTGCGGACAGGCCCTCACACATTGGCCGCATCCCACACAGGCTGAAGGGCGTTTATCAATGGGCAGAGCTTTGATGCGCTCAGCCTCGGAAGAAGATAGGCGGAACGCGTTGTAGGTGGCCAGCAACATGGGGATGTCCAGCCCGGCAGGACAGCCATCCACGCAGTAGCGGCAGGCGGTGCAGGGAACGGCGTTCTTCATCCGCTCCGCCAAAGTCAGCAGCGCCTCGCGTTCAGCGGGAGTCAGGGGCTGGGGCTGGGAGAAAGTTTTGATGTTCTCCTCAAGCTGAGCCATGTTGGACATGCCGCTGAGCACCATATGCACATTGGGCAGGTCCTTGACAAAGCGGAAGGCCCACGCTGAGGGACTGAGGCTCGGATTCAGCGCGCGAAGGACCTCCTCCTCGGCTGCATCCAGACGGGCGAGCCGTCCCCCGCGCACCGGCTCCATCACCCATACGGGAATGCCCAGCGAGGTCAGCAGCTCGTACTTTTCCTGCGCATTTTGGAACGTCCAGTCCAAATAGTTCAGCTGAATCTGGCAGAAGAACATCTCCTTGCCGTAGCGGTCCAGGAATTCGCGCAGGTTGTCCATCTGCCCATGGCTGGAAAAGCCCAGATACCGGATACGCCCCAGACGGCGCTGCTCAAGCAGGTAGTCTATGATGCCCAGTTTCGGGTCGCAGAAGGTAGGCGTCGTGGTTTCGCACACGTTATGCAGCAAGTAGAAATCGAAATGTGTCACCCCGCATTTTTCCAGCTGCTCCTCGAAGATGGAAGCGGGGCTACGCCCGGCGGCAGCCACGTGACTGGGAAATTTGGTGGCCAGCAGGTAGCTCTCGCGGGGATAATCCGCCAGAATGCGTCCCATGATGCGCTCGGATTCGCCCCCATGGTATGGGTAGGCGGTGTCGAAGTAGTTCAGGCCGTTTTGCATGGCATAAGATACCATCTTGCGCGTCTCGGCCTCATCTACCTGGCCGGAACCATCCGGCAGCAGAGGCAGGCGCATGGCGCCAAACCCCAGCAGCGGCAAGGAAATATCGTGAAACATGCGGGTCATCATCGTGGTTTTCCCTCCCTGAGTGGCCGCGGGTGCGGTGCGCGGTCAGTATGTATCCCCAGAATACCATGCGCGGGAGGCAATCTGTCAAGAGCCAATCGTGCTTTTGTACATCCGCTTCGCAGGGAAAATAGGCTTTGCAAATTTCAGACAACTGATATATACTGTTTAATGACAGGAAAGGCGAAAAACAGTCATTCCATGAAAGTATTGCACCATAGAGCGACAGGAGCCACGAAATGCAGAAAGTATTGATCATCGGGGCAGGCCCCGCTGGACTGACGGCGGCATACGAGCTGCTCAAGCACGGTTATGACGTAACGGTTCTGGAACAGAGCCACGAGATCGGCGGCATCTCCAAAACAGTACGCTACCAGGGTAACCGCATGGATATCGGCGGTCATCGCTTTTTCAGCAAGGACCAGCGCGTGATGGACTGGTGGTCGGATATCATGCCCCTGCAGGGCGCGCCTTCCTTTGACGACAAGGTGCTGGAACGGCCTGTGCCGCTTTCCGCCGGCGGACCGGACCCCGAAAAGGAAGACCGCGTCATGCTGGTGCGCAACCGCGTAAGCCGCATCTATTACGGCAAGCACTTTTTTGATTATCCCGTCAGCCTTAAGATGGAAACCCTCAAGACCATGGGCTTTGCCACCACCATGCAGGTGGGCTTTAGCTTTCTGGCCGCTACGCTGCACAAGCGCCCCAACGACAACCTGGAGAACTTCTACATCAACAGCTTTGGCAAAAAGCTCTACGGCATGTTCTTTGAGGGCTACACCGAAAAACTGTGGGGGCGCCATCCCCGCGAGATTGACGCCAGCTGGGGCAAGCAGCGCACCAAGGAACTGAGCATCTTTGGCATCCTCAAGGATATGTTCTCCAAGGTGTTCATCTCCAAGGAACAGCGCAGCAAGCATGTCCAGACCTCGCTGATCGAGGAATTTCGCTATCCCAAGTATGGCCCCGGCCAGCTGTGGGAAACTGTGGCCGCCGAGGTAGAACGCATGGGCGGAAAGATTCTGCTCGGTGCGGAGGCCCTGGGGCTGACCACAGAGGGAAACTGCGTCAAGAGGCTGCGCTACCGTGACAAAAGCGGGGAGCACACGGCGGAGGCAGATGTGTTCTTCTCCTCCATGCCGGTGAAAGACCTGATAGCCGGCATGAACGATGTGCCCGCAGATGTGGCGCGCGTCGCAGCGGGCCTGCCGTACCGCGACTTCGTCACGGTGGGCCTTCTGGTGGACCGGCTGAACCTTAAAAACGAAACGAATCATAAGACGCTTGGCAACATCGTACCTGACTGCTGGATCTATGTGCAGGACACCAATGTGAAGCTGGGCCGCATCCAGATTTTCAATAACTGGTCGCCCTACATGGTGGAGGACCCGGAGCACACCGTGTGGATTGGACTAGAGTACTTCTGCAATGAGGGTGACGATTTCTGGAACATGAGCGAGGAAGCGTGCGTCGCGCTGGCAGCGCGCGAATTGTGCACCATGGGCGTGATCGACAGCCCGGACCATGTGCGCATGAGCCACCGCGAGCGCGTCAAAAAGGCCTATCCCGCCTACTTCGACACCTATGACGAGATGGACAAGGTCGTTGCCTATCTGAACACCTTTGAAAATCTCTATTGCGTGGGCCGCAACGGCCAGCATCGCTACAACAACATGGACCACTCCATGGCCACGTCCTTTGAGGCGGTGGATAACCTGGTAGCTGGCATCAAAACCAAGGACAACATCTGGAACGTCAACACCGAGCAGGAGTATCACGAGGAAAAGAAGGCCTGACGCCTCCGCTCCGTGAGCCCTTGTGCAAGGAGGCGGCACATTGCTTCGTTTTATCCCACGTCAGGCGCATCCGCTGGACGGGCGCGCCATGGCCGCGCTTCGCCCCTACGAGGGGGTAACGGCGCGGCTTTTGTACGCGCGCGGCATCACCGACGCAGCGCAGGCCGACGCGTTTTTGAACCCCTCGCTGGACCAGCTGCACGATCCTCTGCGTATGCACGGCATGGCAGAGGCGCTGGCGATTCTCACGGACGCGCGGCAGCAGGAGCTGCCCGTGGCGGTCTACGGCGATTACGACGTGGACGGCATCTGCGCCTGTGCGCTGATGACGCAGGCTCTGCGCCGTTTCGGACTCAAGGCTGATCCCCACACGCCGCTCAGGGAGGAAGGCTATGGCCTGAACCTGGCGGCGGTGGAGCAGCTGGCCAAAGACTATCGCGTGCTGGTTACGGTGGACCTGGGCATCACCAACCACGAGGAGGTACGTCTGGCCCAGCGGCTGGGCATGCGCGTGATCGTGACCGACCACCACGGCCTTGGGTTGGAGGCCAGCCCCGCCGACGCGGCACTCAACCCGCTGCTGGGGGACTATCCCTTCCGCCGCCTGTGCGGCACGGGGGTGGCCTTCAAGCTGGCCCAGGCCCTGCTGGGTTTGGACGCGTGCCGGGAGTATCTGGACCTGGCAGCGCTGGCCACCGTGGCGGACATCGTGCCCCTGGAGGACGAGAACCGGATTCTGGTGGCGCTGGGACTTAAGGAGATCGCCGGACGGAAGCGGGAGGGCATGCGCGCCCTGCTCCGGGTGAGCGGCGACCCGGACCCCGTGGACAGCGAGGCGCTGGGCTATCGCATGGGGCCGAGGCTAAACGCCGCGGGCCGTCTGGACGACGCGGGCAAGGGCGTGCGCTTGATGATGACAAACGATCCCGATGAGGCGGACCGGCTGGCTGATGAGTTGGATGCGCTCAATACAGAGCGTCGCGCCGCCGAGCAGCAGCTGGTCAAGGCGGCCCAGGCGCAGGCCGCCGGGCATGACTTCATCGGGGAAAAGGCGCTGATCGTGCGCGGGCAGGACTGGCACGTGGGCGTGATCGGCCTGGCAGCGGGGCGGCTGTGCCAGCAATATTACTGCCCCACCTGCGTGCTCAGTGAGCATGAGGGGCTCCTGCACGGCAGCCTGCGCAGCATCCCCGGCGTGCACATCCACGAATGCCTCAAGACCTGCGACGACCTGCTGCTGCGCTACGGCGGCCACGAGCAGGCCGCGGGCGTGACGCTGGAGGCGGACCGCTTCGAGGCTTTCTCAGAACGCCTGCAATCCGCCGTGGCGCGGGCGGAGGAAAGCTGCTTCGTGCCCGCCCAGCCCTACGACGCGGAGCTGACCCTGGCGGACTGCACGGACGCGCTGCTGGACGAGATCAGCCGCATGGCCCCCTTTGGCTGCGGCAATCCCGCTCCCCTGTTTCTGGCGCGGAGGCTGCGACCGGAGGAGCGTCGGGCCGTAGGCGCGGAGGGCGCGCACCTCAAACTTACGCTTCGGCAGGGCGGGCGCATGCTGGGCGGCATCGCCTTTTCGCAGGGCACGCTAGCCGCGACGCTTCCGGACGAGGTGGACGCTGTCTTCAGTCTGGGGCGCAACACCTTCCGCGGGGTGACGTCGCTGCAGCTGGACGTCAAGGCGCTCAAGCCCGTGCGCGAGGCATGCGCGCAGACGCTGGATACGCCCGACGGCCCGGCGGAGTGGGACGAGCTGGTGACTTCCCTGGCCGACGCGTTTTCCATGCAGGCAGGAAAAACCCTTTCGGATACAGAATCCATACAGGAAACCGGCTGGTCCGCGCTGGAAGCCGCGCTTCGGGAGGGGCGGCGGGGGCATTTGCTGGCGGCGCGCACGCATGCCTCGGCCCGCCGGGCGCTGGCCCTGGCGGATATGGACGTATGCGCCCATGCGCCGGATGACCCTCGCGGCTTTGTCACGCTGCTCACCGCACCGGCGCTCCCCCTGATAGGCGGACACTGGAGGCACGTGTGGCTGCTGGACAGTGAGGCGTTTCCGGGCGAAGCGGCGCTGTGGCAAAGCCGCCTGCCGGATGCGCAGGTGCATATCCTGCCGCGCAGTAAGGCGCTCATGGCCCTGGCCTGCGCCGTGGATGCGGGCGACGAAGCCTACCGGACGCTGTACAAGGCGCTGCGCAGCGGCGCATACCGCACGCTGCGGCAGCTCGCGGAGGCTGCGGGTATGGAGGATGCGCAGGCACGCGCGGGGCTGTATGCCTTCTGCCAGCTGGGGCTGATCGATTATACGCCCTCGCCATTCCGCTATACGATCCGCCCAGCGGTCAAATGCAGCCTTAGCGATAGCCCGATGCTGGCGGCCCTGCGGGCCGTGGCGGGTGGCGCCTAACAAAATGATGACAGAAAGGGACGATGTGGTTGAGTAGACCCAACGCGCGAAGCATGCTGCTTCTGCACGGCACGCTGCTGATCTATGCGGTGGTCAGTGTGTTTGCCAAGCTGGCAGGACTGCGTTTGGCGGCGCAGGATGCGGCCATGACGCTGGCGTTCCTGGCGGCGGAGGCGGCGGCGCTGCTGGCCTATTCGCTCCTGTGGCAGCAGGTGCTAAGGCGCATGCCGCTGAATTTTGCCTACACCAACAAGGGCGTATGCACGCTGTGGACTGCGCTGTTCGGCCTTGCTTTTTTCGGCGAACAAATGACCTTTGGAAAGGCGGCCGGCCTTGTGGTGGTGCTGGCCGGAGTGGCGCTTGTGGTGACAGACCATGAATAGTGGCGTCCTGATTTACCTGATCACCCCCCTGCTGTCGGCGGTGAGCCAGCTGATCCTGAAAAAAGCAGCTGACAACCCTCGCTACACGGGGGCGCGCGCCTACCTCAACGCCCCGGTTATCCTGGCCTACGCGCTGTTCTTCGGCTGCATGCTGCTTAACGTCGTGGCGCTTCGCACACTGGAGTTGACCGTGGCCAGCGTGCTGGAGGCATCCAGCTACATCTATGTGATGCTTTTGAGTTGGTGGTTCCTCAAGGAAAAGATCACCCCGCGCCGTCTGATTGGCAACCTGCTCATTATCGTGGGCATCGTGCTCACGCTGACTCTGTAACACCTCAAAAGGAGGAAGGCCCCATGGATACGCCCGCCGAAACCAAAAAGATCATTTTTTCCGGCATTCAGCCCTCCGGCACGCTGACGCTGGGCAACTACATCGGCGCACTGCGCAACTTTAAGCTTCTGGAGGACGAATACCAGTGCATCTACTGCGTGGTGGACATGCACGCCATCACCGTCCGTCAGGACCCCACGGCCCTGCGCCGCCGCTGTCTGGAGCTGGCCGCCATCTACATCGCCAGTGGCCTGGACCCCAAGAAGAACATCATCTACTGCCAGAGCCACGTGAGCGGTCACGCGGAGCTTGCCTGGATTCTCAACTGCTTCACCTACATGGGTGAATTGCAGCGCATGACCCAGTTCAAGGATAAGGCGCAGAAGCATGCCGATAACATCAACGCGGGCCTGTTCACGTATCCTACGCTGATGGCGGCGGATATTCTGCTCTACCAGACGGACCTGGTGCCTATCGGAGCGGACCAAAAGCAGCATCTGGAGCTGACGCGCGACATAGCCCAGCGGTTCAACGGCGTATATGGCGACGTGTTCACCGTGCCCGAAGGATACTTCGGCAAGGTGGGCAGCCGCATCATGAGCCTGCAGGATCCCACCCGCAAGATGAGCAAGTCCGATCCTGAGGACACGTTTATTTCGCTGCTGGACCCGCCCGACGCCATCCGCCGCAAGGTCAAGCGCGCCGTGACCGACTCGGAGGCGGACATCCGTTTCGACCCGGTAAATAAGCCCGGCGTGAGCAACCTGCTCAGCATCATCGCGGCGTTGACCGGCCAGAGCGTGGAGGAGGCGGCTGCGGAATTGCAGGGCCAGGGCTACGGCAAGCTCAAGGACCGCGTGAGCGAATGCGTGATTGAAACCCTCGCCCCCCTGCAGAGCGAGCACAAGCGCCTGATGGCCGACAAGGCCTATTTGCAGGGCGTGCTTAAGGAAAACGCTGAAATTGCCAACCACATGGCGCTGCGCACGCTGCGCAAGGTACAGCGCAAAGTGGGCTTTGCCGAACGCCTGAAATGACGGAGGAGACAGCGCATGGAAAACAAGAATTTTGATTTTATCATCATCGGCGCGGGCCCGGCGGGCATCTTCGCCGCGCTGGAAATCGCGGAGAAGCGGCCTCAGAGCCGCGTGCTGATTGTGGACACGGGCCGGGCGATTTCCCATCGTGCATGTCCGGCGCGCATCGACGGGCAGTGCAAGCACTGCGATCCCTGCGCCATTGTGCATGGCTGGGCGGGCGCGGGTGCGTTCTCGGATGGCAAGCTGTCTCTCAGCGACGAGGTGGGCGGCCATGTGAGCGACTATATCGGCCACAAGCGTGCGATGGATTACATTCGCCACGCCGACGACATCTACCTTAACTTCGGAGCCAGCAAAACCGTCCACGGCCTCAACAACAGCCGTGTGGACGAGATCGCCTACGAGGCCAGCCGCAATAACATCCGTCTGGTGCCCTGCCCCGTGCGCCATCTGGGCACGGAGAACGCAGGCCCCGTGCTGGGCGCGATGCACGACTACCTCGTTACCAAGACCAACACCACCTTTTTGGAGCTGACTAGCGCCGAGGACATCCTCTGCGAGGGGGGAAAGGTGACGGGCGTCAAGATTCACCAGCGCGGACACGAGCCGGAAATCGTCTACGCGCCCTATGTGGTGACAGCCCCCGGCCGCGGCGGCGCGCAATGGCTGTCCGAAACGGTGAACAAGCTGGGCCTGCGTACCCAGAACAACGAGGTGGACATCGGCGTGCGCGTGGAGGTGCCCAACGCCATCATGGACCACCTGACCCGCGACCTCTACGAGGCCAAGCTGGTCTACTACAGCGACACCTATGAAAACAAAGTGCGTACCTTCTGCATGAACCCCGGTGGCGAGGTGAGCCAGGAGTACTACGAGGGCGGCATCGCCGTGGTCAACGGCCACAGCTACGAGGACCCCGCCAAGCGCACCGGAAATACCAACTTCGCCATGCTGGTGTCCACGCAGTTTACCGAGCCGTTCAATCAGCCCATCGAATACGGGCGCTACATCGCCCAGCTGGGCAACATGCTCACCGGCGGGCCCATCATGGTGCAGCGCCTGGGTGACCTGCTCAAGGGCCGCCGCACGGACGTGAAGCGCCTGGCGAAATCTACCACCATCCCCACGCTCTCCACCGCCGTACCGGGCGATCTGAGCTTCGTTTTGCCCGCCAGGCACCTGACCAGCATCGTCGAGGCGCTCAAGGCCTTCGACCACCTGGCTCCCGGCCTCTACAGCCAGAACACGCTGCTCTACGGCGTGGAGGTCAAGTTCTATTCCAGCAAGGTGCTGGTGGACAGCCATATGGAAACAGCCATCAAGGGCCTGTTCGCCGCTGGCGACGGCGCAGGCATCACGCGCGGCCTGATGCAGGCGGGTGTGAGCGGTATGGTCGTGGCCGACGAGGTGGCCCGGCGCCTGGACAACTAAAACAGAATACAGGGGCGGCCCCCGCCGGATAGCGCGGGCCGCCTTGCTTCTCCATTTTTAGGTCACGCATACCACGCGGCCCGGCACAAAATCTCCGGGGGCCAGCATGGTATTGATCAGCAGCAGCGCGCCGGGAGCCACGCCCAGCGACTGGGCAAGGGTGTAAAGGTTTTCGCCTGCGCCCATTACGTGGCTGTAGCTGCCGGTGGGGCACAGGCGGCGACTGCCGGCCGGCGGCACGCAATAGCGCATCCCGGCCTGCGGCCGGGTGACAGAAAGGTTGGGGTTGGCCGCGCGCAGGGCCTGATAGGACACGTTATGGAGAAGCAGAAGGTCGGTAAAGGTCTGGCCGCGGCCGACGGTGGCGGCAGTGTAGCCCGCAGGACAGCAGAAGTTGCCGGGACAGGTGATTTGCGGCTGGCTGGGCAGGGAAGGGGTAGGCAGGCCCTCCGGCCCTGTGCCGGGGGAAGCGGGCTGGTTGATATCTGGCAAAGCAGGCGTAGGCAATCCCTCTGGACCTGGACCGGGGGAGGCGGGCTGATTTATGTCCGGCAAAGCGGGCGTGGGCAATGCCTCTGCCCCCGTTCCGGGGGTGGCAGGCTGGTTGAGCATCATGGTCAAGCGCTCCTTTCCGCATTGAGCGGTTCCGGCAGCGCCACATGGGCGCGCCTGTACCATCCTATGATGCAGCCCTGCCGGTGTGCGGGGAATCTTTGCCCGGATTGCGGCGCGTGTGGCTTTTTTGGGCGAAACATGCTATAATCTAAACTTGGTACTCTATGCACCTGTTGTGAAGGGAGGGAGCGGCATGCAGGCAGACGAACGGGTAAAACGGGTCAGGCGTGTGCTTCTGTGGCTGAGCGTGGCGGCACTGGTGCTGGGCACCCTGCCGCTTTATGCAATCTCCCTGTACAACCATCCCTATTATGATGATTACGGCTTTTCCGCGGACGCACATCAGGCCTGGAGCGATACGGGCAGCATGGGCGCGGTGCTGCGCGCGGCTTGGGAGAGCGCGCTGGAAACGCGCCAGAGCTGGCAGGGCACCTATACAGGCACGCTGCTTAGCAACGTGCAGCCTGGCATCTTTTCCGAACAGCTGTACTTCATCGGCACGTTTGTGCTGCTCACGGCATTCATCGCGTGCTTTCTGTACTTTTTTACCGTGGTGTTCGGGCGGTTGGGCATGGACCGCATGGGCCGCTGGACGCTGGGCTGCCTGGCGGTCACGCTGATGATCCAGTTCATGCCGGACGCGGGCGAGGCGTTTTTCTGGTTCAACGGCGGCATTGGCAACACCTTTATTTACTCGCTCATGGCGCTGGCCGCCGCGCTGATGGTGCAGCTGGCTGGAGCGAAAGGCCGTGCCGTAGGGCTGACGGCGGCGCTGTGCGTGCTGATGGTACTTTTGGGCGGCGGCAGCTACGGCGGCGGGCTGCTGAGCCTGTGCATGCTGGCGGTGGTCCTTTTGTGGATGATGTGCACGCGGCATCCGCGGCGCTGGCGCTTTGTGGGGCTGACGGCCCTTCTGCTGCTCTGCTTTATGTACAACATGTCCGCGCCCGGCAACACGGTGCGCGCTGGGGTGATCGGCTACCGGGCCTCGGCGGTCAAGGCGGTCTTGCAGTCGCTCTATTACGGTGTGGCGCAGATGGGGACCTATTTGCGGCTGCCGCTGATTGCGGTCACGCTGATGGCGCTGCCTGCACTGTACAAGGCAGCGAAGGAAAGCCCCTGGCGCTTTTCGCATCCCTGGATCGTGCTGGGTATAATGGGCGCGCTGTACTGCACCCAGATGACCCCGCCGCTCTATGCCATCGCTTCCATCGGCGCGGGACGCATCGTGGATACCTACTTTATCAGCTTTGTGGTGCTATGGCTCTTGGCTGTGTATTACCTGGCGGGCTTTGCGGCACGGCGCCTTGCGGCAACTGGCCGGGAGCGGATCGCCCGCCCGCTGACGGCGCGCGGCTATGGTGCGCTGCTGGCTGTCAGCCTGTGCTTGCTGGCGGCGGGCTGTTTGGCCTGCAAGCCCGAAGGCGAGGCGCTTTACGGCGTGCAGAACCTGAATGGCCCCAGCGCCGTACTCTCGATCCTCAGCGGTGAGGCCGCGAGGTACGACGCGGAGATGACCCTGCGCGAGGAGGCCTTGAACGACCCTGCGCAGCCCGTGGTCAAGCTCTCACCACTCACCGCCGTGCCGGATGTGTTCATGGACGATTTGATCGTGCCGGGCGCGGAATACGACGTGAGGCCTTCCCTTGCGGCTTATTACGGCAAGGAGGCCATTGAGATCGCTGGAGAGGAGGGGGCGCCATGAGACATGCACTTGCACAGCGCCGCCTGTCCAACCGGGCGCTGATGTGGCTGTGTGTAGCGGCTCTGCTGCTCAGCCTGATGCCGCTGTACGCCCTGTCGGTGTACAACCACGCCTGCTATGACGACTTCGGCTTTTCCATCCTCACCCATGCTGCATGGCGCGATACCGGGAGCTTCTGGGAGACGGTACGCGCCGCCGTGCAAAACACGGTAAGTATTCGAAATACCTGGGAGGGAACCTATACCACGTCCTTTATCAGCGCCCTGCAGCCTGCGCTCTTCGGCGAGGACCTCTACTGGGTGACGACGGCCCTTTTGCTGACGTTTTTGGTGTTCGCAGTATGGTTTTTCCTGCGGCAGGCGCTGGTCAAGGGGCTGGGTGCAGACCGGCAGGCCTTCTGGATGGCATTTTGCGCGGTGACGTTTGTGATGGTGCAGTTTGTGCCGGAGCTGAGCGAGGCGTTTTTCTGGTTTAACGGCGGCGTGGCCTACACGCTGCTGTGGGCCGTGGCGCTGGTTCGGCTGGGCGTATGGCTGTGCTTTGAACGCGCACAGCGGCGCGGGGCGAAGATCGCGCTGTATGCGCTGCTTCTGCTGCTGACCGTGGCGGTGGGCGGGGCCAAGTACTCGACGCTGCTTTTGTGCCTGCTGGTGGACGCACTGCTGGTGGCGCGGGCACTGGTTGTGCGCCGGCGCGACTGCGTGGCTGAAACCGCTGTGCTCGTGCTGCTGCTGGCCTGCTTTGCCTTCAGCGCGTCCGCACCGGGCAACGCCGTGCGCGCCGCTACCCTTTCCGGTGGCATGAGCGCGCCCAGGGCTGTGTTGCAGGCGTTCTACTTCGGCGTGGCGCTGATGGGCAGCTGGTTTTCTCTGCCGCTGCTGGTGGTGTGGGCGCTGGTGGCCTGGCAGCTGAGCGAGGCCATCCGCGGTTGTCCCTACCGCTTCAACCATCCCGTGTGGATCACGGCGCTGAGCGTATGCCTGTTCTGTGCGCAGCTGGCTCCCACGCTTTACACCGGCAACTATCTGGGCGATGGCCGCACGCTTAACACCTACTTTTACACCTTCGTGCTTATGAGTTGCGCGCTTGTGCTCTACTGGCTGGGCTGGGCGCAGCGTCGCGCGGAAGACCGCTTGCCTTTCCCGGTCATCGGTATGGCACGGCGCGATGGCCTGCGCCTTGCCGCGTTTGTGGCGGCACTGGTGCTGCTGGTAGTGGGTTGTGTCAGCTACCGCCCGGAAGGCAGCGAAGACTGGAGCCTGTGGAACACGGCCTCGGGCAGCGCGGTGCACTCGCTGATGACCGGGCAGGCGGCAGCCTATGACGCAGCCATGGACGCACGCGACGCCGCCATGAATGACCCGGAAAACACCCGGCCCGTGCTCACGCCTGTGGAAAACGTGCCTGACGCCTTTATGGGCGACGCGCTGAACGCGGACAACCTCGATTATGTGCTCAGCCTGTACGCGGAGTATTATGAAAAGCAGCAGGTCACGGCTGCGGAGGGGGAATAGTATGCTCTTGGAAGGAAAGAACGCGCTGATTACCGGCGCGGCGCGCGGCATCGGAGCGGCGATGGTGGAGGTGTTTGCCCGTGAGGGGGCCAACGTGTGGGCCTTCGCCCGCACGCCGGATGCGCGCTTTGAGGCGCGTCTGGCCATGGCCGCTGGAAAGTACGGCGTATGGATCAAACCCGTCTACTGCGAGCTGACCGACACGGCGGCGCTCAAGGAGGCGTTCCGTCAGGTCATGGCGGACAAGCAGCCCCTGCATGTGCTGGTCAACAACGCCGGCATCATGGGCGAGGACCGCATGTTTCAGATGACCTCTGCCGAGGACATGCACCGCATCATGGACGTGAACTTCTTCGCCATGGTAGAGGTCAGCCGCCTGGCCACGCGCCTCATGGCGCGAAACAAATACGGCGCGGTGGTCAATGTGGCTAGCGTTGCCGGCATCGAGGGCGACAGCCGTCTGGACTATTCCGCCTCCAAGGCGGCGGTGATCGCCGCCACGAAGAAGATGGCGCGCGAGCTCATCAGCGTGGGCATCCGCGCAAATGCTTTGGCCCCTGGATTTACGGACACGGATCTGGTGAGCGGGCTGAGCGAAAAGGTGACGCAGGAGCAGCTGGGCCGCATCCTCATGCACCGCAAGGCCCGGCCCGAGGAGATCGCGGGCGTGGCGGCCTTCCTGGCCAGCGACATGGCCAGCTACGTGACCGGTCAGGTCTGGCGGGTGGACGGCGGCATGCTGTAAGCCCATCTCCCCACCCCAAAAAAATCCGACTACATCATCATAAAGGAGCGATTCACATGACGAATCTGGAAAAGTACGTAAAGGCGTTTTCCGAGGCGCTGGAAGTGCCCGAAAGCGACGTGCCCGCCCTCAAGTACGGCGAGAGCGACCAGTGGGACAGCGTGGGCCACATGACCCTGATCGCCGCGCTGGAGGATGCGTTTGACATCATGGTGGATATGGACGACATCATCGACCTGAGCTCGTTTGAGAAGGGGAAGGAGATTCTGCGCAAGTATGATGTGGAGATTTGACCGCTTCGGCGACGCTCCGGCGCTGCTTGACGAGCACGGCCAGAGCCTGACCTACGCGCAGCTTGCGCGCGAGGGCGAGGCGCTGTGCGGGGCCATCGGCGGGCGCTGCCTGTGCTTTGGCCTGTGCGGCAACACCATCGGCAGCGCCGTGGGCTACGCGGGCATGGTGGAGGGCGGCGTGGTGCCCGCGCTGCTGGCCGCCTCCATCGACCGGGAGCTGTTTGCCGCGCTGTACGAGGCGTATCACCCGGCGTACCTGTGGGCGCCGGAGGGCTTTGACTGGGAAGCTTGCGAAAGCGTCTACGAGCGCTTTGGCTACCGCCTGCTCAAAACGCCCTTTGGCACGGAGACGAAGCTGCATGACGACCTTGCGCTGCTTCTGACCACCAGCGGCTCCACCGGCAGCCCCAAGTTTGTGCGCCAGAGCTATGAGAACATCTGCGCCAACACCGAAAGCATCGTGGAATACCTCGCGCTGACCGCGCAGGAGCGGCCCATCACGACGCTCCCCATGAACTATACCTACGGGCTTAGCATCCTCAACACCCACCTCTGGGTGGGCGCGACCGTGCTGTTGACCGAGAAGGGCATCGCCCAGCGCGACTTCTGGAACTTCTTCAAGGAGGCGGGGGCCACCAGCATCGGCGGCGTGCCCTACACCTACGAGATGCTCGACCGCATGCGCTTCACCCGCATGGACCTGCCCACTTTGCGCACGCTCACTCAGGCGGGCGGAAAGCTTCTGCCGGAGCTGCACCGCCGCTTTGCTGAGTGGTGCAGGGACACGGGGCGCAAGTTCGTCGTCATGTATGGACAGTGCGAGGCCACGGCCCGCATGGCCTACCTGCCATGGGAGATGAGTCTGGACAAGGTGGGCGCCATGGGCGTAGCCATCCCCGGCGGGCGCTTTGAGCTCATCGGTGTGGACGGCGAAATCATCACCGAGCCGCACGTGACGGGCGAGCTTCGCTACTACGGCGAGAACGTGACGCTGGGATACGCCCAGTGCGGGGCCGATCTTGCGAAGGGCGACGAGCGCGGCGGCGTGCTGGATACCGGCGATATGGCGCAGGTGGACGAGGACGGCTGCTACACGGTCGTTGGCCGCAAAAAGCGGTTTTTGAAGATGTACGGCAACCGCGTCAACCTGGACGAGACCGAGCGCATGCTCAAGGCGGCGTTCCCGGATGCGGAATGCGCCTGCGCGGGCCGGGACGACCACCTGATGATCTTCTCCACCGACGCGGACGCACTGCCCGCCATGCGCGCCTGGCTGTCGGAAAAGACGGGGCTGAACCAGAGCGGCTTCCATACGATGCATCTGGACGCCATCCCCAAGAACGACGCGGGCAAGACCCTCTACCGGGAGCTGGAGAAATACCATGTATGACGTCAACGACCTGCCCTCTTTGCCCGTCTACGAATGGGACCGGGCGAAAAAGCGGGCCTTTCTGGACGCGGAGCTGTCGGACCTGACGGACTGGCACGCCGCGCGCTGCCCCGAATATGCGCGCATGCGGGACGCCTGGCCCGCGCGCGGAGCGGGCTTCGAGGCGCTGCCCTTTCTGCCGGTGCGGCTGTTCAAGGAGCTCACGCTCAAAAGCGTGCCTGACGAAGCCCTCCACCGCACCATGACCTCGTCGGGCACGACGGGCCAGCAGGTGAGCCGCATCTACCTCGACCGGGAAACCAGCGCCCTGCAAAGCAAGGTGCTCAGCCGCATCATGGGCGAGTTTCTGGGCAAGCAGCGCCTGCCCATGATGATCCTCGACACCAGCGCCGTCATCAAGAACCGTGCCATGTTCTCGGCGCGGGGCGCGGGCATTCTGGGTTTCAGCATGTTCGCGCGCGACAAGGTGTTTGCGCTGGACGAGAATATGGAGCTGGACAGGGAGGGGCTGGAGGTGTTTCTTGAGAAGCATGGGGGAGAGGACATCTTCCTCTTCGGCTTCACGTTCATGATCTGGCAGTACTTCGTGGCCAGGCTGCGGGAGACGGGCTACCATCCGGATCTCAGCCGCGGGGTGCTGGTGCACGGCGGCGGATGGAAGAAGCTGGCGGACCAGCATATTTCCACCGAACGCTTCAAGCAGGAACTGCGGGAGACCTGCGGCCTCACCCGCGTGCACAACTACTACGGCATGGTTGAGCAGACCGGCACCATCTACATGGAATGCGAGCACGGCCACCTGCACGCGCCCGTATGGTCGGACGTGACCATCCGGCGGCCGGGGGACTTCTCCGTGGCCGGCGTGGGGGAGACGGGGCTGATTCAGGTGTCCAGCGTGCTGCCGCGCAGCTATCCGGGCCATGTGCTCCTCACCGAGGACGAGGGGCGTATTCTCGGCGAGGACGACTGCCCCTGCGGCCGCAAGGGCAAATACTTTGAAATTCTGGGGCGCGTCAAGCGCGCCGAGGTGCGGGGGTGCAGCGATACCTATGAGCAGAAATGAGCCCTATACCCGCCTGTGCGGCGGGGACTGGCAGAGCGCCCATCCCCTTGTGCCTTTTGACGGCGGCGTGATGGCCTTCCTTTCCGACCTGGGCGCTGCCCTCATCGCCGACCGCGAGGCGCGCACTTACCCGGATGTGGTGGCCTTCGGCTTCTTCTGTCGGCGCACGAATCTGGAGGCGCTGGCGCGGGAATACGAGGGCGCGGTTTCGGACCGGCTGGGGCGCGGGCTTTCGTTTCACATTGCGCCCAGCAACGTGCCGGTCAACTTCGCCTATTCGCTGGCGGCGGGGCTGCTGGCGGGCAACGACTGCGTGGTCAAGGCCTCCAGCCGGGATTTTCCGCAGACGCGCATCATCTGCCGCGTGATGGACGCGCTGCTTCGCGGCACGCACGCGGCGCTGGCAAACCATGTGTGCGTGGTGATCTATCCGCGCGACCGCCAGGACGTGACGGAGATGCTGAGCGCCCACTGCGACGCGCGCATCATCTGGGGCGGCGACGAGACCGTGCGCCGCGTGCGCATGGCGCCGCTTGCGCCCCGCGCGGTGGAGGTTGCCTTCCCCGACCGCTACAGCCTGCTGGCCGTGGACGCAAAGAGCGTGCTGGCCATGGATGACAAGGCGCTGGCCGCAGCCGCGCGCGGCTTTTTCAACGACACGTATCTCACCGACCAGAACGCCTGCACCTCGCCCCGGCTGGTGTACTGGCTGGGCGGCCGGGAAGCGGTGACGCAGGCGCAGGAGCGCTTCTGGGAGGCTGTGCGCGCGTATGCCGCGCCGCGCTATCCCATCGAGCCGGTGGTGGCGGTGGACAAGCTGACCGCGGCCTTCCGCGCGGCCGCCGCGCTGCCGGGCGCGGCCATCGCGCCCATGCCGGACAACACCGTGGTGCGCGTTCAGGTGAGCGAGCTCACCCCGGACATCGACGAGCACCGCTGCGCGGGCGGCTTCTTTGCGGAGTACGCCGCCGAAACGCTGGACAGCCTGATTCCGGTGGTGAAGCGCAAGTACCAGACGCTCAGCTATCTGGGGCTGGAGCCGGAGGCGCTTCGCCGCTTTGTGCGCGAAAACGCCCTGTGGGGCGTGGACCGCATCGCGCCTGTGGGGCACACCATGGACTTCGCACTTACCTGGGACGGCTACGACCTCATCCGCACGCTCAGCCGCCGCATATCCGCCATCTGACGAAACGAGGTGCCTTTATGGCCAAACCGCTGCTTTCCTTTGTGATTCCCTGCTACCGCTCCGCGCACACCATCGGCGCGGTGGTCGGGGAGCTAAACGACACGCTCGCCGCCCGCGCGGACGAATACGACCATGAGATCATCCTTGTCAATGACGGCAGCCCCGACGACACTGCCGACGCCATCCGCCAGCTGTGCGAGCGGGACCCCGCCATCGTGTTTGTGGACCTGTCGCGCAACTTCGGCCAGCACAGCGCGGTGATGGCGGGCTTCCATCAGGTGCGGGGCGACATCGTGATCTGTCTGGACGACGACGGTCAGACCCCTGCCTGCGAGTGCTTCAAGCTCATCGACAAGGTGGCCGAGGGGTACGACATCGTCTTTGCCCAGTACCCCAAACGCAGGCAAAGCGCGCTTCGCAATCTGGGCAGCCGCTTCAACGCCGCCTGCAACCACTACTTCTTCGGCCAGCCGAAGGAACTGACCGTCAACAGCTACTACGCCTGCCGCCGCTTTGTGGTGGATACGGCGCTCCAGTACCCCAACCCCTTTCCCTACGTGACGGGCCTTTTGTTCCAGAGCGTGAGCCGCTATGCCAACGTGCCCGTGGAGCACCGCGCCCGCGCGGAGGGCCACAGCGGCTACAACCTCAAAAAGCTGGTGGCCCTGTGGCTCAACGGTGTGACGGCCTTTTCCATCAAGCCCCTGCGTTTTGCCAGCTACGTCGGCTGGCTCACAGCGGTGGTGGGCATGGTATTCGCGTTGGCGACGGTGATTCGAAAGCTGGTGAATCCCGACATCCCCGCCGGCTGGTCCAGCATCATTTCCGTGATGCTGGTGCTGGGCGGCGTGATCATCGCGCTGATCGGCGTGACGGGGGAATACATCGGGCGCATCTACCTGAGCATCAATCGCTCGCCGCAGTTTGTGGTGCGTAGCGTAACGCGCGGGGCGGCAGAGGGAATCCATCAGCTGGAAGAAAGGGAGGCGAACGTGGATGAAGACCACGCATGCGGTCTGGGAGCGTGAAAATCTGGGTGTGGACGCCTATGAGATCGCGCTGGACGCCAACGATACCCCCGATATGCTCCGGGAGGAGGAAGCGCGCATCACGAAGCAGGGTGCGGAATATATCGTGGTGAAAACCCCGGTGGATTGCCCGGCACTGCTGTTTTCAATGCAATCCCTAGGCTATACCTATGTGGAAACGGTATTCCATGTTATGATCCGGCGGGACGAGTATCATATGCCGTCCTCCATTGCCCGCTTTGACCGGGGCCTGAGCGTGGCGGAGCGCATGGACGAGGCCGACCGCGAGCGCATTTATGGCCTGATCCGCCAGGGCGTGTTCAAAAGCGACCGCGTGAGCATCGATCCGGCCTTCGGCCGTGAAAAGGGTGGAAACCGCTATGCCAACTGGCTCAGAAGCATGCTGGAGCGCGGCGGCTTTCTCTACGAGGTACTTTCGGGCGACAAGCCCATCGGCTTTTTTGTCATCTGCCGCAAGGATGAAACCACGGTCGATCCCGTGCTTATGGGCATGTATGACGAGGAGGGCAACCGCGGTATGGGCGCGCTGCTTCACAAAAAGACGTTGGATACCTGCTTCACCCATGACTGCAAGCGCCTGACCTCCACCATCGTCAGCAACAACGCCAAGGTCCTGCGCGTCTATGTCAACGCCGGGGCGACGATCACGGACACGCTGTACACCTACGTCAAGCATGTGGGCTGACGTCGGGGAAAAATGGCTATGACGGGCGCGATCTGGGTGCTGCTGACGGCCGGTGCGCAAAGCGGCGTCCGGTTCAGCCAGGTTGAATGAGACCGAACCCCAGGATATAGTCGAGGATGTGATACGATGCTTACCTACATCACCAACGAGTGCATGCCGCTGGAAAAGATGCTGGCGCGGGTGCAGAAGCACCATCCCGGCGACGGCTGCCTGCTGGTCAAAAAGGCGTACGAGTTTGCCGAAAACGCGCACCGGGGACAGGTGCGCAAAAGCGGCGAGCCGTATTTCATTCACCCGGTGTCGGTGGCGAGCATCCTTACCGACCTGATGATCGACGCGCCGACAATCGCGGCGGGCTTCCTGCACGATACGGTGGAGGACTGTAAGGATATCACGCTGGACACCATCCGCACGGAGTTCGGGGACGAGGTCGCCCAGCTGGTGGACGGTGTGACCAAGCTGGATAAGCTGGATTTCACCAACCGCGAGGAGCAGAAGGCTGAAAGCCTGCGCAAGATGATTCTGGCCATGAGTAAGGACATCCGCGTGGTGATCATCAAGCTGGCGGACCGGCTGCACAACATGCGCACGCTGCGCTTCCAGCCAGAGGAGCGGCAGAAGGCCATCGCCCACGAGACGCTGGATATCTACGCCCCGCTGGCGCACCGCCTGGGCATGAACTCCATCAAATCCGAGCTGGAAGATCTCAGTTTCAAGTACATCGACCCCGACGCCTTCCACGACATCGCCCAGAAGGTGGGCCTCAGACGCACCGAGCGCGAGGAAAATATCCGTATGGTTATTTCCGAGCTGTCCGAAAAGCTCGACGCGCAGCACATTCACTACGAGATGGACGGCCGCCCCAAGCACCTGTATTCCATTTACAAAAAGATGAAGGGGCAGGGCAAGACCTTCGACCAGATTTACGACCTGATCGCCGTGCGCGTGCTGGTGGACACCGTGCAGGACTGCTATACGGTGCTGGGCATCGTGCACACGCTGTGGAACCAGATCCCCGGCCGGTTCAAGGACTACATCAGTGTGCCCAAGGGCAACATGTACCAGAGCCTGCACACCACCGTAATTGGTGGACGCAAGATGCCCTTCCCCTTTGAAATCCAGATCCGCACCTGGGAGATGCACCGTGTGGCCGAGTTTGGCGTGGCGGCGCACTGGCGCTATAAGGAGGGCGGCGCGGGTGGCGGCGATTTGGACAACAAGCTTTACTGGCTGCGCCAGATTCTCGACTGGCAGGGCGATACGCGCGATAGCCAGGAATTCATCGACTCGCTGAAAACCGACCTGTTCAGCGAGGAGGTGCTACTTTTTACCCCCAAGGGCGACATCGTGAGCATGCAGCGCGGCGCTACGCCCATCGACTTTGCCTACCGCATCCACTCCGGCGTGGGCAACCACTGCGTGGGCGCCAAGGTCAACGGCCGCATCGTGCCACTGGAAACCGAGCTGGAGACGGGCGACCGGGTGGAGATCATCACATCGCCCTCCTCCAAGGGCCCCAGCACCGATTGGCTGCGCGTGGTCAAAACCCAGCAGGCCAAGGCCAAGATACGCCAGTTCCTCAAGCGCGAGCTGCGCGGCGAAAACGTCATCAAGGGCCGCGACATGCTGGAAAAGGAGGCCAAGCGCCGCGGCGTGGCGCTGTCGGCGCTGACCAAGACAGAGTATTACGAAGGTATTTTGAAGCGCTACGCCTTTTCCGAGCTTAACGATATCTACGGTGCCGTGGGTTATGGCGGCATCGCCAGCGCCTATGTGATCAGTCGCCTGCTGGAGGAGCAGCGCAAGAGCGAGACGCCCGCGTTGCCCAAGGTGCAGGAGGTTTCTCACGAGGAGGCACAGAGCCACCTGGGCAAGCCTACTCACGGCATGTACGTCAAGGGCGAAAGCGGCATGTTGGTTCGCTTCGCCCGCTGCTGCAATCCTGTGCCCGGCGATGAGATCGTGGGCTACATCACCCGCGGACGCGGCGTGACTGTGCATAAGGCCGACTGCATCAACGCCACCAACTCTGAGCAGGAGCGCATGGTGGAGGTGAGCTGGGCAGGTGCAAGCGACCTGGCCAACTTCAATGCCTCCATCAATATCATCGCCTATGACCATGTAAGCTTGCTGGGCGAGCTGGCCTTGTGCATCGGCAACATGGACGTGCCCATCGTGGCGGTGTCTGCCAAGCGGGACGAAAAGAAAAAAACCAGCAACATCACCATGGTCATCCAGGTCAAGAGTCGCGAGCAGCTGGATAGGGTCTTTACCCAGCTTCACAAACGCAGCGACATCATCGAGGTCTATCGCGGATCGACCTGACAAAGCGTACAAAGGAGCGAAAGCACATGCTTACGAAACGGCGCGCCTATCTGCTCGTCGAGGCTGTCTGCCTGGCGACTGCCCTGCTCTGGATCCTGTCCGCGTTTCCTTGCACACATCCCCTGTATGGAAGCGCAGGCGCGGACAGCGCCATCTTTCTGTGCATGGGCCGTGGTATCGCGGAGGGGTTGATCCCCTACGTCGACATTATCGAAAACAAGGGACCGCTGTTCTTCCTGATGATGGCGCTCCCACAGATGGCCGTGGAGGGCACGGTGGGCGTGTATGTGCTGGAAGCGCTGTTTCTGCTGGGTAACTGCGTGCTGATGATGCTCATGACACGCTGGCTCACGGGTGGGAGAGGCAATATCCTGTGCGTGGCGGCGGGGCTGTACCTGCTTCTGAACACCTGCGGGCAGCACTGCTACTGCGAGGGATTCGACTACTTCTTCATGTTGCTGGGTTTCGCAGTGATGGTGCATACCTTTACCGGGCAGCGGCGCGGCGAAGGCATAAGGGCGTTCGCGCTGGGGCTGAGTACGTCGGCTGTGGCGTTGATCAAGGTCAGCGACGGCATCGGGTTGTGCGTGGTAACGCTAATTTACTTTGCGTATGTCCTGCACGAGCGCAGGGGCTTCTGGCGCGAGGTGGCGCGGTATGTAGCGGGCGCCGCGGTGGTGATGGCGCCTGTGTAGCCTATCTGTGCTCCGTCGGGGCATTGGGTGCAATGTTTCAGGAATATATCATCAACAACTTCGTGCATGTAGCCAGCGCAAAAGACGTAGGCTTCTGGGAGATTCGCAGGTGGCTGATTGTAAACGACACTTATGGCTGGCTGAGCCTGCAGCCGGTGCTGCTGATGCTGGGCGCGGTACTGGTGCGCTATCTCACCTGTCGGAAGGACCCGGAGCGGATGAGGCGCGAAAAGCCCCTGTGGCTTGGGATGAGCCTGACGGCAGTGGGCAATCTGCTATGTGCATTTGTGTCGCCGCTTGGATTCAGACAGCACCTGCTCATGGGCTACTGCACCATGCTGGCAGCATGCGTGCTGGGGGCAAGTGCTGCGCTGGAGTGGCTGGGTGCCAGGGCAGCATGGCTGAAATGGCCGGAGGCCGCCGCTGCGGTATGTCTGCTGGCAGCCATCATCGTACCCGAAATACAGGACCTTGCGCCGCAGCAGCTGAAGGCGGCGCAGCAAGCAACCGAGGAGGAGCACGCAATCCAGTGCGAGCTGCTGCCCTATCTGGAGGGGTGTGAGACGGTCTATACCATTGGCGTAAGTCCCAGTTGGTATTGGCATACGGGCCTGCAGCCGGCTTACCCATACTACAACATCGTGGGCTTTGCTGCTGACAACGTTGGTGCGGAGCAGGAGGTTGCCTTTGAGCAGTTCCTCACCCAAGGCACGATTGAGGCGTTGGTAGTCGGCGGAGATATTGAAGATTATCGGAGCGATCTGACCAACGGTATCGTTGAGTATGTGCAGAATAACTATCAGCTGATCGTGGAGGACGGCTATGGCCGCTGGCTATGGACGTTGATCTGACACGGAGGGAAAGGAGTGGCTTATGCGCGCAGTCATCCAGCGGGTGGAGAGTGCCAGCGTGAGCGTGGAGGGAGAAATCAGGGGTCAGATCGGCGCGGGGTTTCTGGTGCTGATCGGCGTGGAAGATGGCGACGGCGAGGCCGATTTCAAATATATCGCCGACAAGGTGCCCAACCTGCGCGTCTTTGAGGATGATCAGGGCAAGATGAACCGCTCGCTTTCGGACGTGAGCGGCGAGCTGCTGGCGGTGAGTCAGTTTACCTTGCTGGGCGACGCCCGGGGCGGACGCAGGCCCAGCTTCATCGCTGCCGCGCGCCCGGAGACGGCCGACCCCATGTACGAGCGGCTGGTGGCGGAGTGGCGCGCGCGCGGCATTCGGGTGGAGACGGGCGTGTTCGGCGCGCATATGAAGGTGTCGCTGATCAACGACGGCCCCGTGACCATCCTTCTGGATTCGCGCAGGCGGTTTTGAACATGCAGGGAGCGGTAAGATATGCCTAAGATTGATGTGAAATGCCTGCCCGTGGGGGATTTTCAGGTAAATTGCTATCTGGTGGTGAACGCTGAAACGCGGGAGTGTCTCATCGTAGACCCCGGCGCGGAGGGGGAGTGCATCATCCGGGCGGCGCAGGCGTACAAGCCCGTCGCCGTGCTGCTCACGCACGCGCACTGGGACCATATCGGCGCGGTGGACGCGGTGTGCGGCCATTTCGGCATCCCGCTCCATGTGCATGAGGCGGATGTGCCCAAGCTCACCGACAGCATGAAGAACGTGGCCCGCCAGTTCGGCTACGACGTGACGGTTTCCACGCGTCCCATTGCGCTTCGGGGCGGGGAGACGCTCTCCCTTGCCGGCATGGAGATCCGCGTGCTGCATACGCCGGGGCACAGCGCGGGCAGCGTGTGCTACCTGCTGCCCGACGGGCAGGGCGTTTTGACGGGCGACACGCTGTTTGCCCACGGCTATGGCCGGACCGACTTTGCGGACGGCAGCTTCCATGACCTCAAGGAATCGCTGCGCGCGCTGTTTCATCTCACGCCCCGGCAGGTTGCCTATCCGGGGCACGAGGAAGCGGGCACGGTGGGCCGCGACCCCGTGGAGGGCTGAAGCATGGAGAAGGTGCGCATCGCGCTGTACACGCCGCTTGCGGGATTTGCCAACGACCTGTGCGACGTGCTCAAGCTGTTTTTTCAGGTAGAAGCCTTTGACGTCAATCCCGATGCCGGCGACGGCGAGCCGCTGCACCATGACTATCAGGAGCACGGCGGCGTGGCGCGGAGCGTGATGCATCTGCGCGGCCGCAGCTTTGCGCTGGAGCAGGCTTTGCCGCAGGCCGCCCCCGGCGGGGACGGCGAGCATTTCGCGGTTGCCCTCAAGCGGGTGCGCAAGCGCCTGTGCAAGCTGTCGCTCTACCGCCTGCTGAGGGAGCTGACGGGCGCGCATCCCCCGTGGGGCGCGCTCACGGGCATCCGGCCCACGCGGCTGCTCTGTCAGGCCATGGAGGAAGGGCGCTCCATGGAGGAGGCCCGGACGTATCTGGAAACGTTCTTTGACGTGACGCCCGAAAAGGCGGCGCTGCTTGCGCGCATCGTGCGGGAGCAGCAAAAGCTGCCCGCGCCCTGCACTATGCAGGCGGACGTATATATCTCCATCCCCTTTTGCCGCACGCGCTGCGCCTACTGCTCCTTCCCGGGCGAGGCGGTGGGCAGGGGTGGACGCATCGCCCCGTATCTGGAGGCGCTTTTTTCGGAAATGCGGGAGGGCGCGGGGCTGATGGAGCGGTGCGGGCTTTCGCTGCGCGCGCTCTACGTGGGCGGCGGCACGCCCTCGGCGCTGGGCGAGGAGGACTTCGCCCGGCTGATGGACGAGGTGATGACGCGCTTTCCCGGCGCGCGGGAGTACACCGTGGAGGCGGGCCGCCCGGACACCATCACCCGCGGCAAGCTGCTTGCGCTCAAGCGGCTGGGCATCGGCCGCATCAGCATCAACCCCCAGACCATGAACGACGAAACCCTGCGCCTCATCGGCCGGGACCACACGGCCCGCCAGACCTGTGAGGCCTTTGCGCTGGCGCGGGAGCTGGCATTTGACGACATCAACATGGACGTGATCGCGGGCCTGCCCGGCGAGGACGAGGCGGCCTTTGCCCGCACGATGGAGGCGGTGCGCCGTCTCGCGCCCGACAGCCTGACCGTGCACACTTTGGCCATCAAGCGGTCCAGCCGGCTCAATCTGGAGCGCGCGCCCCTGCCGGACCCCGCCGTGGCCGCCGCGATGGTGCGGCTGGGCGAGGAGACTGCCGAGGCGCTGGGCCTTGTTCCCTATTATCTCTACCGGCAGAAATATATGGCCGGACAGCAGCAGAACGTGGGCTACGCCCGCCCCGGCGCGGCGTGCCTGTACAATGTGGATATCATGGAGGAAACCACCTCCATCATTGCCATGGGGGCGGGGGCCATCAGCAAGCGCGTGCTGCCGGACCGGGAGCTGCGCATCCGCCGCGCGCCCAACGTGACCAATGTGAGCGTCTATATCGACCGCGCGGAGGAAATGGCGCGGCGTAAGGAAATACTTTTTACACAAACGGAGGGAGAGAACCCATGCGAATCCTAGTGGCACTGGATCAGGGCACCACATCCAGCCGCGCCATCGTCTTTGACGAGGCGGGACACACGCTTGCCTCGCACGCCATCGAGTTCAAGCAGCACTATCCCCAGCCCGGCTGGGTGGAGCACGATCCGGACGACATCCTTGGCACTCAGGTGGAGGCCCTGCAAAGGGCCGTGAAGATGAGCAAGGTGGACGTGCGCGACATCGCGGCCATCGGCATTACCAATCAGCGCGAGACCACCCTGCTGTGGGAGAAGGACACGGGCCGCTGCGTGCACAACGCCATCGTGTGGCAGTGCCGCCGCAGCGCGCCCTATGTGGAAAAGCTGGTGCGCGAGGGGCATGGCGAAACCATCCGGAAAAAGACGGGTCTGGTTCCGGACGCCTATTTCAGCGGCACGAAGCTGGCGTGGCTGCTGGATACGCTGAACCTGCACGAGCGCGCGGAGAAGGGCGAGCTGTGCTTTGGCACGGTGGACAGCTTCCTGGCATGGCATCTGGTGGAGGGAAGGCCGCATGTGACCGACGCGACCAACGCCGGCCGCACGATGCTCTTTAACCTCCACACGCAGGCGTGGGACGACGAGCTGCTGGGCATGCTGAACATTCCCCGCGCGGTGCTGCCGCAGGTGGTGGACACGGCGCAGGTGATCGGAAACCTCCGGCCGGAGATTCTGGGCCGCCCCATTCCCGTGGCGGCCATGGCGGGCGACCAGCATGCCTCGCTGTTCGGGCAGGCGTGCTTTGAGCCGGGCATGGTGAAAAACACCTACGGCACCGGCTGCTTCATGCTGATGAACACGGGCGAGGTGCCGGTGGAGAGCCAGAACGGGCTGCTGACCACCATGGCATGGCGGCTGGACGGCAAGCCCACCTTCGCGCTGGAGGGCAGCGTGTTCATGGGCGGCGCCACGGTTCAGTGGCTGCGCGACGAGATGAAGCTGATCAAAAACGCCGCCGAGAGCGAGCAGATCGCCGAGAGCGTGCCGGACACGGCTGGCGTGTTTCTGGTACCCGCATTCACGGGGCTGGGCGCGCCGTACTGGGATATGTACAGCCGGGGCACCATCGTGGGCATGACCCGCGGCACGGGCCGGGCGCACATCGTGCGCGCGGCGCTGGAGGCGATCTGCTACCAGAGCTGCGACCTGTTCCGCGCCATGGTGGCGGACCGGGGACATCACGCGCCCAAGCACATGAATGTGGACGGCGGCGCGAGCGCCAACGGCTTCATGATGCAGTTTCAGGCGGATATCCTGGGCGTGCCGGTGATCCGGCCTGTGGTGCTGGAAACCACGGCGCTGGGTGCGGCGCTGTTGGCGGGCATCGGCGCGGGCGTGTATGCCAGCAAGGAGGAAGCCGCGGCCATGGTCCGGCCGGACCTGACCTTCCATCCGCGCATGGCGGACCGCGACCGCGACTTGGCCCTATACGGATGGCACCGGGCCGTGGAATGCAGCCGCGGCTGGGTGGAGCCGGACAAGTAAACAAACAGCGGGGCCGGGAGGGCGTGTGCCTTTCCGGCTCCGAATACCATTTTGGGAGGTTTGGAGGGCCGCAGCCCTCCAAATGAAATCGTATCGCCCGGCTTTGCCGGGCGGGCGGGGAGTTTGCGCCTTTAGGCGCAAACATTTCTTAAGCATCTGGCGGAAAAGGCCGCCGCAGGCAGACTTTTTCGACAAGCTGCCGCGGGGCCGGGAGGGCGTGTGCCTTTCCGGCTCCGTTTCAACCGCGCAAAGAGGAGGTGCGGCCATGAAAATTGAGATCTCCGAGGCTTTCCCCGAGCATTTCCGGCCCGCGTATCCGGAGGAATTCGAGCTGTTTTCTCACTTTGAGACGACGGCGGGCATCCCCTCGCCGCTCTTTGTCATCACTACATGGAAGGAAAACGGGTTGCCCAACGTATGCTTTCACGCGTGGAGCTGCTTTCACGGAGACAGGACCGCCTTTTTCGCCGTGATGGGCAACCTCTACCAGCACACTCACACCTATGCCAACATCCTGCGGGAGAAGTGCTTCGCTCTCAACTTCCTGCCCATCGCCTGCTATGACCGGCTGGTGGAAACCATCCACCGAAACGGCATGAACGAGGATGAGTTTGAGGCCGGGGGCTTTGCGCTGGAGGAGGCGCGGACCATTCATGCGCCGCTGATTGCGCAGGCGTTTCTAAGTCTGGAATGCACGCTCACGGAGGCCAAAGACCTGACCGGCGCGGGACAGACCGCCATGGTGACGGGGCAGGTGCGGCATGCGTGGGTCGAGGAAGCCTATGCACGGGGGTATGACCGGCGCTACGGCAAAGACGGCTTCATGCTGCTGGTGCCCGCGCCGCAGGACCTGCTCACCGGCGCGCCCGGGCAGTCGGGCATTGCGACGGTGGACATCAAACGGCTGGACTAAAGCGCGCGCATCGGGGGCATGCTGTTTACGGAGGTGACGGAAATGCTACCCGAAATGGAGCTGTTCCAGTACATTTACAAGACGGCAGACATGGGCTGTCAGGGGATTGACACGGTGGAGGAGCACGCCGAAAAGCGCCTGCGCGAGGAGCTCAGGCGCGAGCGGCAGGAATATCAGGCCATCCGGGACGAGGCGGACGGGTATATCCGCCAGCGGGGCGATACGCCCGCGGGCGTGGGAACCATGGCGCGCGTATCCGCCGAATGGATGAGCAAGGGCCAGCTGGCCATGGACGATTCGCGCGGAAAGATCGCGGAAATGATGATTCAGGGCACCACCATGGGCATTGTCAAGACCATCCGCCATCTGAACGACTATCAGGGCGACGACGGCGACGCGCGCAGGCTGGGCGAGCGCCTGCTGGATACGCAGGAGCAGAATGTGGAGCGCATGAAAGCCTATCTCTGAGCCCCTTACAGGCGCCAAAGGCGCTTGAGCTGGCTCAGGCAGCGCACAGCCATGGCCATGTCATCCTCCGGGGTGCATGGCTTTTCGTTTGCAAAGATGGTGTCCAGCTCCATTTGCGCGGTGGGGGTCAGACGCACGCCGTCCGCCTCCTCGAAGGCCCGGGGCATCAGGCGCTCCGCCGCCTGGGGAAAGACGCGGTAAAACAGCGGCAGATAGCTGCTCAAAAGGTCCTCGCGCTCCGGTCCGCCGTAGGGGCGGGTGCCGTTCCACCGGTCCGCGCCATGGACGGCGCTCTGGAGCGCGTCGTCCCGCGCCAGCAGGCCGCGCGCCACCTCCTGCTTGGGGTGGCGGCTCTGCACCGGCAGCAGCACGCGCAGGGGATGGTCCGCGGCCAGGCGCGTCATGGCCAGCGAGCACAGGCGGGTCAGCTGTTCGTCGGTGAGGGCCTTGACAAGCTGGCCGCCGTTGCCCGCCACGCACAGCGCCATGCGCTGCGGAAGCAGGGGGGAGAGGTCCGCGTCGGCATGGGCGCGCTGCATCAGCTCGCCCGAGAGATAAAACAGGTAGCCGATGTGAAGCAGCAGCAGGCTTTCAAAGTGGGTGATGCCGCCCAGGGAACGGGCGGCGGCCATGGCCTCCCGGATGTCCCCGGCGTAGGCGGCGAGCAGGTCATCCAGCAGGAACATGCATTTCAGCCGCTCCCGCGTGGTGGACGCCTCGCGCCGGAACGCGGACACGACGCCGACGACGGCCTGCCGCAGCGCCTCGGAGCCGGAGGCAAAGTCGCGCTCCAGATCCTCGCTGTGCCAGTCGCACAGGGAGTCAAAGAGCATCTCCCGGCAGCCCAGCAGGAGCGAGCACTCGATGGCGGCATGCGCCGCGCCGCCCAGCCACAGGCTGAGATCCGCCGTGCTGCCGCCGATGTCGAGGTTGAGATAGCCGCTGCCCGCGCTCACCTCGCTGCGGGAGAGGAAGTAGAGGCCGTCCGCCTGGTTTTCCGTGGCATAGAGCACGGCCGGGCAGCCGCCGGTCAGGGGCAGGCCGCATTCGGCGGATATCTCCCGCGCGAGGCCGCGCATCATTTCCAGATAGGCCTCCTGCTTGCTCGGCGGCATGGCGTTGGGCATGGACACGCGCCAGGACGCCGAGCACGACCCCCACAGCCGCGCCGAAAGCGCCGCCTGAAGCATGGCTTGCTTGAGAAACAGGCGAAGGCAGCGAAGCGCATAGTCCTCGCCGCTCCACTTAAGGTCGTAGTACAGGGCGGAGGCGCTTTTTTCCAGCAGGTCAGGCAGGGAGAGGCGGTAGTAGATGTGCCCGTCGCACAGGACCGTGCGCCAGGCTTCCGGCACGTCGGTGAACATGTCCATCACGCTGTAATAGGTGGCCTCGACGGCGCTTCCGGGCAGAAGCACCGTATCGGGCAGAAATTCGTCAGCCAGGCGGGCGCCGTCGTCCGGGACGGGCGAAAGGAGCGTGCGGTGCAGGCATTCGGGCAGAGACGCGGGCTGCACGCGGCCGTCCTGCCGGAGCATGACGGTGGTGGAGATGCTGCCGAAATCGATGGCGATGGCCGCGGCGGGCTCGTGGCGCAAAAGGCGGCGGGACGCGTCGTTGAGCAGCGCGCCCAGAGAGAGCGCGCCGCGCCGGAGCGCCACAAAGGCCGGGAAGCGGTCCACGCAGGTGTTGCGCCATGCGAAGCCGGAGGCGGAGCGCAGCTCGCCCTGCGTCCAGCCCCCGGCGCTCAGGGCCCATACCTCCACGCTCTGCGGGCGGTGGGCATGGACGAAATAGCGCTTCCACAGGCCGGGCGAAAGGCGCACATTGGGCCATACGGCCACGTAGGGGGCCTCCCCGGCGGGCAGCACAAAGGCCGCGCCGGTTTGCAGCGCGTCGCTCAGGACATAGGTGCGGCGGAAGGTGACGGCGCTTTCCGCCGCCGTTTCGCCCCGCTGCACACGGCGGCGCAGCCGCAGGCACGCCTCGACGGAGCGGCCGTCCGCAGCGGGCAGAAAGCGCAGGCCGGAGAGGTCTAGCCGGGGCGCGCCGGATTCGTCCGCGTCGGCGGCGTCCGTCAGAAAGGCGCACAGCCCGGGCGAGAGCGGGGGCACGGCATAACAGGTGCGCGCGCCCAGCACCACGCGGCAGGCCGTATGGAGCGCGTCGTCCGCGAAGGGCGGCGGGCCGTCCAGCAGGAGAAGCGCGTCGGAAAGCGGCTGCTCCACCAGCGCCGCGTCCTCCATGCCAAGCGCGTCCCGGAGCAGGGCGCAGAGGGCGGCGGGACGGCCGTCCAGCGGATAGGAGAGGTCAAGGGTACAGCCCGCATCTTCGGGGCGGCGGTCCAGCTCGTCGGCCCAGGCCGTGAGCAGGCCGGGAAGGCGCGGCCACAGGCCGGGATGCCCGGCGTCCGCCAGCTTCCGCAGCGTCGCCGCGGCGCGCGCGCGCCAGCCCGCGTCGTGCTGTTCCAGCAGGGCGAGCTCCCGTTTCAGGCGCGCCAGCGCGTCCGCTTCGCCGCGGCTGCGAGCGGGCTCGGCCAGACAGAAGGCGGACCGGCGGGCAAAGGCCGTGCCGTCCAGCGAGTAGAGGACGCAGCCGCCGCCCTCCGCGGCGGGAGGCACGGGGCCCAACACCACGCGAAGAAGCGGGTTGGCGGCGGGGTCGGCCTCCTGCGGATGCAGCGTTTCTTCCCGGACCCCGGCGGGCGTGTCCGCCAGCGTATGGGCGGCCAGAATCCGGGTGCGGAGATCGTCGAGCGCCTGTGCGTCGCCCCGCGAAAGCAGGTCGCGCCACGCGCCGCGCGCGCGGGAGATGTCCGTAAGAAACGGGCGCAGCACGCCGCACAGGCCCGCTGCGGGATCGTAGAGGAGGCTGCGCAGCGAGGGCTGCTCGTTCAGGCGGCACAAAAGCGTAAGCCGCGCGGCCAAAAACGCGGCGTCGCGCTCGCAAAGGCATGCGCAGGGGTCGAGGAAGCGGCGCTGCGCGCGGTCATACCACGTCACGCAGGGCGGCAGCAGAGGGCTCAGGTCGCCGGGGTCGGCGGCGGGCACCACGGCCATGGCGCGGGAGAGAAGGGCGACGGGCCGCGCGGGGATGCCCTCGCCGCGCAGCGTGAACGCCCACAGCCCGTCCGGGGCGCGGGCGGGGGAGAGCGCGGCGGTCACCGAGGCGGAGAAGGCCGTGCCGCCGTCCGAGAGGCGCACCAGCTCCAAGGCGGGCCACGCGCCGTCCTGCGGCCAGGTATCCCACAGAAGCAGCAGGGCCAGCACCCCTCGCCAGGCTGCCATCGAGGGATGGGCAAGGGCGCGCTCCGGCGTCAGGCGCGAAAGGCGGCGCAGCTGCTGCTCGGCGCTGAGCACGTCGGGGATGGAATAGCTCACGTCGATGCCTGGCGTTTGCAGGTAGCGGGCCAGACTTTCCAGCCATTCGCGCGGGCGTTGGTTGTGGTCGCTCACGATGCCAGGGGCGGTGTGGTAGCCCGTATGAAAGCCCTCGTCCATCGGGGGCAGAAAGGTCAGGTAGGCGGTCTGGCGGTCCAGCGCCTGCTTTTCTTCATGGTCGCCGCGCACGGCGCGTCCCTCCTTCCACGGTCAAAGGCCCTCCATCACGGCGGCCAGCAGCGTGTCCATGAAGGCGGCCAGCGCCTCGTCCGGGCCGCCTGCGCGCGCGCCGCCGCCCAGCGCGCTCACCACGCGCGCCATGTCGCGCCGGTCGGGCACGGGGGACAGGACCAGCCGCCCCAGCGCGCGCTGCACCTGACGGCAGGCCGCTTCGTCGGACCTGCCGCTGCCCAGGGCGGCCAGCGCCGCGTGCAGCGCGTCCAGCGTGGCGGCGTCCATCAGCCCGTTTCCAGCCTCCTCGCCAGGCTGACGGAAGGCGGGCGGCAGCGTGTGGAGCACCTGATGCATCCAGTTGATATAGAAGGCGAAGAAGCGGTACACCCCGTCCAGCCGTTCGCCCAGCCGGGCGCGCGCGGAGGCGGGATAGCGCCCGGCACGGCGGAAGAACGCGGCCAGGTAGCCCACCCGCTCCAGCGAACGCCGCCCGTCGCACAGGCAGGCGCGCAGCGCGGGGTAGCATTCGGTCACGTAGACGGCGGCGGCCTTCATCAGCGCGCCGTAGCGCACGCGGTAGAGGGCCGCGTCCGTGTCAAAGCTGTCCCAGCAGAAATGCGGGGTGTGCCACTGATAGTAGTAGCAGTCCATGTTGTGCGCCTGATCGCCCCGGAAGCCCGTTGAGAAAAACCGCGCGGCGCAGCGCGCTGCCAGCCATTCCAGCATGTGCGCGTCGTTTTCCTGACTCTGCGAGCCGGTGGAATACAGCCGCGCGGATACGAAGTGCTCCGGCGGCAGGCCCAGCAGGTAGGCCGCGTCAAAGATGCCGGAAGCGTCCTCTGCGCCGTTTCTAACCATGCCCTCCATGCCGTAGTATTGCAGCGCCGTGCGCGCCTTGTCCAGAAACTCGTCGCTGGAGACGGCGATTTCGCGCTCCGTGTCCACGCCTGCGGGGGGGACGCGGTAATAGGGCAGCATCAGCACCGCGCCCATCACGAAGCGGTCCGTATCCCCGGCGAAGCGCCGGCGCAGGTACTTGCTGACGGCTGGGATGCCGCTGGCGCCCGTGCCGCCGAAGATGCTGCCGGTCAGAAGCACCTGAACCGTCTCACCCCGGTCCAGATCGGCCCGCATGCGGTCCACCATGGCGTTGAGCTCGTCGGGCTGGCCCTGAGCGCGCATGTCCTCCAGCGCGCCCAGCAGATCGGCAAAGAACAATACGCCCAGATCGGGGTGCCCGCGGAAGCCCTCGCTGTATTCCAGATCGGCCTCGGTGCGGGTGAACAGCGTGCGGGCCAAAAGCCCGTCCAGCGCGTGGCGCGCGGCCATCTGGCTGACGGAGGCAGCGCGGCGGCTGAGATTCATGCTCCACCGGCTGATAGACAGGCGCGTATGGAAGCAGGGATGATCGCAGGGTGAGGCCGCCAGCGCGGCGCGGGCCTCCTCGTAGGCCTCGGCGGCACGCTTTAAGCGCGTGGTGTTGCCGCAGGAGGCGTCCACGTCCACCGAGAGCAGGTCCAGAGCGGGCAGCGGACCCTCGCCGGGCGCGGAAAAAGCGTCCGCGCACGCGGCGTAGACGATGGCTTCCAGTACCTTGCTGCCCGTTCCGCCCACGGCGATCACATACCGGCCCATGCGCAGGCCTCCCTTCCTGAAATCGTTACAGCCGCTTGAAGAAAGCGTGGCGGCCGCTGATGGCGGGCGGCGCGGCCAGACGCGACACGGCGGCGGCGGCCAGCACGTTGAGCGCGTAGCAGCCGAAATACGCCGCCAGATCCCACACTGTGCGGCCGGGAATCCACCTGACGCCCGCCAGCCAGACCACAGCGGCAAAGGCCGCGTTGACCGCGCAGAGCCACAGAAGCGTCAGGCGGTAGGTGCGGATGGCCCGGCGGGTCGCCCGCGCGGGCTGGATGGCGGAGCGCTGCCCGGCGCGCCAGAGAAGCTGCACCGCCAGCGTAATCAGCCATGCCGCGAGTGCGCAGGCCGCCAGAAACCAGAGCCAGCTTTGTTCGCGGGAGAAAAGCGCGGCGCGCAGGGCCTCGGGCGTTGCGGCGACGGCTTCGCCCGACCGGGCCAGCGCGTCCAGCGGCGCGGGAGAAAAGGGCAGTGCCGCTTGCAGATGCAGCGCCACGTTGGGCGCGGTGCCCGTCAGCTTGAGGGGGTAGATCCAGAGGCTGGCCGCGGCCTGCCACAAAAGCGGCAGGGCAAAGCAGACCAGGTAGCACATCAGGCATTTCACCCGGTTGGACCAGCGCAGGCGCACGGCGGACGGCATGCTCACACGCCCCCTTCCCATGCCCCGGCGGGCACGAATACGTCAAATACATAGCGCACCAGAGGCGCTTCATCCACGTTGGCGGCCGCGCGGAGCTGCGCGATCAGCTCCTCAAGGCCCGGCGCGCGCATCACGGGTGGGAAGTCCGGGATGGGCAGGCCGTGATAGCCGGATTCGTTCACGGGTCCCCACGCGTGCTGAAGCTGGCGGGGCACGCTGGTGCTGTCGCCGTCATAGGTATGCACCGCCTCGGCGAACTGCTCCCACGCGGAAATCTGCTCGTTCGTCAGGCGCACGCCGAGGGCGGCGACCCAGGGGACGTCCTCCCATTCGACCTGCTCGCCGGAGAGATCCGCGCTGACCAGCACGCGGTAATAGCCCGGCGCGAGCGCGGCTTCGTCCGCCGAGACGGTGATGGAAAGGCGCGTCCCACCATCCTCCGGCGCCACGGCGGAAAGCGTGAAGGGGCTTTGCCGCCCGCCGCTCTGGAAGGCCTCGTCCTCGCGGGTAAAGACGTACTGCGTATCCCGAAGCGCGATGACCTGCCCCTCCCCGGCCTGCACCGTGGTGGGCAGCGTATCGGTCAGAATGAGCGCCACCTCCACCGAGACGGAGGCGGTGAGGCCGCTCAGGTCCGCACTCGCCGCGCCGCTTTCCTGCGTCACGGGCAGCGACACCGTCACCGACGCGCCGGAGGAATCGCTATCCAGCGTGACCGTGGCGGCCTGCCCGTCGGTTTCGAGCGTGCAGCCGGATACGGACAGCGCCGCGCCCTCGCTTTGGCAGGTCAGGCAGGTCCAGCCGGGCCGCTCGATGCGCACGGAGTAAGATTCAAAGCCGAAGGGCTGCTGCGTGACGGTCTGGCCGTTCACGGTATAGGTGAGCTGGCCCTCCGAGGGGCCGCGCAGGCCCTTGAGCGCCTCGGAGGACGCCAGCCCGTCGCTTAGCTGCGCGGTGTAGCGGTCCACCTGCGCGGGAGTTCCCACCACCAGCATGAGCAGCGTGCGCGGCATGGGCAGCGCCTGATCGGAATTCTGAGCGGCGTTGTCGTAATCCAGCCGGCCCCAGAGAAGCGGCTCGGCAAAATCCGCCGCGCCGAAGGAGGACATCTGCCCCATATAGTCCAGCACAAAGGCGTAGAGCTGAACGCACAGCCCCGCGTCAAACACGCCCCGCGCCTTGAGCAGCTCGGTTACGGCATCGACGGGTGTGCCGTCCGCCTCCACGGTGGAGAGGCGGCGCAGGGTGGCCGGGTCGCAGGTGATGACGGACAGGCGCGTGAGGTCGAGGTTTTCCAGGGCGTACATGAGCGGCGCGTCCGCGTCGCCATCCGCCACATAGCCGTCCGTCTCCCCGCTCTGGATGGCGGCGATCTGCTTGTCCAGAGCGTCGGCCATGGCCGGGGACAGCGACGGGTTTTCCAGCGAGGAAGCGTCCAGCGCGCGCAGCTGGTTGAGCATGGGCGTGCCCAGATCATAGAACGAGCCTTCCATGTCCTCGGCGGACAGGCCCGCAAAGAACGAGGGCAGGGGGTTGACGGCACAGGTGAGCAGGTCGCGCGTGACGGAGGCGCGCGCCTCCGCGCCGGACCCGGCCAGCGCGTCAAGCGCCTCGTCCGGCAGGCGCTCGTTGCCCGCGCGCAGCACCCGCACGCGCGAACCCTCGGCGGCGGCCAGCAGGCAGCGCAGCACACCCTCGTACATGCCCACCTGCGAGCCGTAGCGGTAATGGAAGCCGCCCTCGCGGTACTTGCGGCTGAAATGGGGGTACACGCTCTCCTCGTGGATGTTGATGCCGCCCATCACCTGGGAGGCGTCCAGCCACAGGTCCACCAGCAGGGGCGCGCCGGACGCGGGAGCCTCCGTCTCGCCGGGGACGGCGTCGCTCATCGCGGGCCATTCCAGCAGGTGCAGGTCCGGCACGGCAGATGCGCTGTCCGCGCCGGAAAAGGCGTCCAGCGCGTCGGGAAGACCGCACGCCGTGAGCACCAGAGCGGCGCACAAAAGCAGCACCAGCAGCATCCGCCGAACCATGCGCATCTCTCCTTTCGTATCGGGCTTATTGGAAAATATCATTCGCCCCCGGCAGGGGCTTTCCCTGCCGCCTTCTCCAGCGCCGCCTGCCAGGCGGGGCTGTGGCGGTACATGTTTTCATAGAGCTTCAGATAGGCGGAAAAGCACTTGCCCGCCTCAAAATCGGCGGCGCGGGCGCGGCAGGCGTCGGCGCTGCGGGGGGCGGCGCACAGGCGGCGCACCGCGTCGGCCAGGGTGGCGATATCGCCCAGGGGCACCACCTCGCCCACCTCGTCGGTCACGATTTCGGGCATGGCGGTTGCGTCGTAGCACACGACCTGCGTGCCGCAGGCCAGAGCCTCCACCAGCGTCATGCCCATGCTTTCCTCGTGGCTGGCGCTGAGGTACACGTCGGCGGCGGTGTAGAGGGCGCACAAATCCGACGTGTTGCCCGTGCGCTTCACCCCCAGCACCGTGTCTTTGGGCAGCGAAGCGATCTGGTATTCGTCCAGCCCTACGGCCACCACGCAATACTCCGGCCCCAGCGCCTCGCTCAGATCAATCAGGTCGTCCAGCCCCTTGCGCTCGTCCCACACGGCCGCGGCGCTGAGCACCAGGCGGCGGCCCCCCGACCGTTCCAGCCCGTAGAAGCGCACCACATCGCGCATGAACTGCTCGTCCGAGCAGGGCTGAAAAACGGTCAGGTCCACGCCGTTGGGCAGGGCATAGACGGGATAGCCGCTGAGGAAGGAGCGCTTGACCTCCCCGCGCAGCCATTCGCTGGGGGTAGTGAGCACCATGTGCTTGAGGCCGCAGAACAGCTCGCGCTTGTCGCGCCAGTTGCGCGCGCTCTGGTCCAGAAACCAGCTAGCCGGATAGGCATGCCGCCTGACGCAGCCTCCGCAGCCCCCAAGCCAGCGGTCGCAGCCGAGGCGGTCCCCCTGGCTGGCCCGGCGCCGGCGGCCGTCCACCGGCTCCGCGCCGCGCGCCATGGTGTAGTAGGCGCAGTGACCGGTATAGGCCCAGCAGTCATGCAGGGTCCACACCACGGGCAGGTCGTGCTTCTTGAGCCAGGCAAAGAGCATGGGGAGATTGAGGTAATACCCGTGCAGGTTGTGCAGGTGCACGAGGTCGGGCTTGTATGCCTCCAGCTGGCGGATGAGCCGGCGGGTGGCGTAACGACTGAAAAATCCCGCGCGGTCGGTAAGCCGGGTCAGAATCAGGTCCAGCATCGTTTCTGCCTTGCTGCCGATGACATAGCTGGGCACGTCGGCGGGCGCGTGATCGCGCGAATGGCAGATGAGGGCGCGGTGACCGGCCTGCATGGCCGTGCGGCACAGGGAAATCGCGATGCGGCCCGTGCTCAGCGAGGCGACAACATTGATCTGGGCGATGCGCATGCGGGCGCTCCTTTCATTGGACGGGAAAAATGGCTGGTTATAGTGTATCACGTTCCGCGGGGAATGGAAAGGGCGCAAAAAAAGCCGCCCGGCAAAGCCGGGCGGGCACAGGGTCTTTCAAAAAATCAATAGTTCTGGGCGCGAAGCTGGAAATAGGCCTTGGGATGCTTGCACACGGGGCACATCTCGGGAGCCTTGGGGCCGATGACGATGTGGCCGCAGTTGGAGCATTCCCAGATCATATCGCCGTCGCGGCTGAAAACGATGCCATCCTCCACGTTGGAAAGCAGCTTGCGATAGCGCTCCTCATGGGCCTTTTCGATCTTGCCCACGGACTCGAAGAGGAAAGCGATATCGTTGAAGCCCTCCTCGCGGGCGTCAGCGGCCATCTTGGCGTACATGTCGGTCCACTCGTAGTTCTCGCCGTTGGCGGCGTCCAGAAGATTGGTGCTGGTGGCAGGAATCTCGCCGTCATGCAGGAGCTTGAACCAGATTTTGGCGTGCTCCTTCTCGTTGTTGGCGGTCTCCTCGAAGAGGTTGCCGATCTGCACATAGCCTTCCTTGCGGGCCTTGGAGGCATAATACTTGTACTTGGTGTGCGCCTGGCTTTCGCCGGCAAAGGCGGTCATGAGGTTGGCCTCGGTCTTGGTTCCCTTGAGATTGTTCATGGGTGACGTACCTCCTTCATGTTTTGTTTTCCGTCATTACGCATCTTATTATAACGCATTTTGCACAGGATGAAACGGGTTTATTTCCAGGTCTGGCAAAAACCGAATACGGACCAGTGATCTGTGTGCAGCTCATACTGCACCAGGGGGTCTAAGTGCATCTGCTCGGGCAACTCGGACATGTTGTTTTGCAGTTTGAGGTCCTCCTCTACGCCCACCATGTGGTTGGGTTTGTTGCTGTCGTAGACGTAGCAGTAGCTCTTTACGCTGTTGGACATGTTGCCCTCCACCGTGGTCACGGCGTACAGGCCGTCGCCCAGATCCTGAACATCCGTCACCGAGCCGATGTGCACGGTGCGGTAGCCGTTGCTCATATCCGCATAGATCACCAGATAGCCGGGCTTGGGCACGCTGACAAAGCGGTCCAGCTCCAGGAAGCCGTCGTACTGGCGGCCTACCTGCCCTTCGCGGAAGAACTGCACGGGGGACTCACCTTCCTCCTCCAGGGCGGCCACCTTGATGGAATTGGCCCCGGCGGCATTGGCGCAATAGATGGTGAACACCGAGCACCAGCCCACCTCGTTTTTCCTGCCGTAGTACCACTTGGCGTACTGGTTGTACTTGGGCAGGCGTGCGCGCTTGACGGTATAGAATTCCCGGTTGACCACGTAGATATAGTTTTTGATCAGCTCCGGCAGGGCGTCGTCGCTCACCGTCACCTGATAGGTGCGCTCACCCTCCGCAGCCTGATAGGTCACGGTGGCCGTGCCGGGGGCGACGCCCGTCATCAGCCCCGCGTCCGTCACCGTCACCACCGACTCGTCCGAGGACGAAAAGGGACCGGTGACCGGCGGATAGACGGTCGTCTCCCGCTCGTCATAGGGGGTGATGTCCGGCGCGATGCAGGGCATATAGGCGCTGTCGCCGGTGTGCAGGTCGAGAGCGCCGTCGAGATCGGCCTGCTGCGCGGGGCTGAGAAGCCCTTCCAGCGCCGCGTCAAACAGCGCGTCGCGCTCCTCGTCGGCAAGGGCACAGGATACGCAGAGCAGGCAGATGAGCAGGCACAAGAAGCCGCGGGTAAAGATGGTTCGCATCCGGGTTAAACTCCTTTTCTGGATAATGGTGTCCCACGCCATTATAGCACATCCAGGTGCATTTGGAAACTTGTCCGGGGGCGCCGCAGGTGTTACAATAGCAGATAAAGGAGGAAGGTACATGAAGCTGCTTTTGCATATCTGCTGCGCCCCGTGTTCCATCATGTGCATTGAAACCCTGCGCGGCGAGGGCATCGAGCCGGTGGGCTTCTGGGACAATCCCAACATCCATCCGTTCACGGAGTTCCGCATGCGACGCAATACGCTCGTCGACTACGCCAAGGAGAGTGGACTTTCGCTGGTGGTGGAGGGCGGATACGGCCTGCGGTCCTTCCTGGAGGCGGTCGGGGGTGATTTTGATGGGCGCTGCCCCGTATGCTACCGGCTGCGCATGCGCTCCGCCGCACGCTATGCCGCGGAAAACGGCTTTACGCACTTCACCACCACGCTGCTCATCAGTCCCTACCAGAACCATGAGCTGCTGGCCCAGACCGCGCGCGAGGCGGCGGAGGAATTCGGCGTTACGTTCCTCTACCGGGATTTCCGCCCTTTCTTCCGCGAGGGACAGGACCGGGCGCGGGCCATGGGGCTGTACATGCAGAAGTACTGCGGCTGCATCTTCAGCGAGGAGGACCGCTACCGCAAGCGCAAAAAACCCCCGAAAAAGGAGGAGGCGTAGGCTATGGACCCGATACTGGGTATGCTGTCCACAAAGGAGCCCATCTCCGGCGAGCGGCTGTGCGAGCAACTGGGCATGACGCGCGCCGCTGTGTGGAAGCGCATGGAAAAGCTGCGCGCGGAGGGCTACCGCATCGTTTCGGCGGGCAAGCTGGGCTACCGGCTGGACCCGGAGGAAAACAGCCTGTTGCCCGGCTACCTCCTGCATGAGCTGGATACCCGCTGGGCAGGGCGGGGCGAAATCGCCTACGAGGCGAAGATGGATTCCACCAACATCCGCGCCAAGGAGCTGGCGCGATCGGGCGCGCCGTCCGGCAGTCTGGCCCTGTGCGACCAGCAGACCGCCGGGCGCGGGCGGCTTCAGCGCCGGTGGGAAACTCCCGCAGGCGTGGCGCTGACGCAGTCGCTGGTGCTTAGGCCCTCGCTGCCCACGGAGCAGGCGCAGTTGTTCACGCTGGCCGCGGCGCTGGCCGCCGCCGGAGCCATCGCGGAAGTCTGCCCCGGCCTGGAGCCGGGCATCAAATGGCCCAACGACGTGATCCTGAACGGGAAAAAGTGCGTGGGCATTTTAAGCGAGCTGGCGGCGGATATGGACGGGCTGAGCTTCGTGATCCCCGGCGTGGGCATCAACGTCAACCAGGCGGCCTTTGAGGGCGAGCTGCGCGAGAAGGCGACCTCGCTGCTCATCGAGCTGCGAAAGGCCGACCCGAACGCCCCGGCGGTCTGCCGCAGGAAGCTCCTGCTTTCCTACCTGCGCCATATGGAAAGCGCCGTGGATGCGCTGGAGCGCGAGGGACTGGTGGGCATCCTCGAAAAGTACGTGGCCCGGTCGGTCACGCTGGGCCGGCGCGTGAAGGTGATCGGGCTGAATGAAGAATTCACCGGAACGGCGCAGAGCATCGACGAAACCGGCGCGCTGATCGTAACCGAGGACGGCGGCGGCGAGCGCCGCGTGCTCAGCGGGGACGTGTCCGTGCGCGGGCTGATGGGGTATTGCTAGGCTCCCGCATGGGGGAGAGGCGCGCCGGGGAAGGCGCGAAGCACAAGGAGGTTTGACGCGATGAAACAGCCTGTTTTTGAAGGCAGCATTACCAATGTACATGGCATTCGCGTGGGGCAGGCGCAAAACGCCGCAGCCAAAACCGGCGTGACGGTGGTTCTGGCCAGCCACGACGGCGCGGTAGTGGGCGCGGATGTGCGCGGTGCGGCACCCGGCACGCGCGAGACGGACCTGTGCGCGCCGGAAAACACCGTGGAGCGCGCCAACGCCGTGGTGCTGGCGGGTGGCAGCGCGTTCGGGCTGGCGGCCGCTACGGGCGTGATGGAGTTTCTGGAGCAGCATCAGGCGGGCATGGATATGGGCGTGTGCCACGTGCCCATCGTGCCCGGTGCGGTGATCTTTGACCTGACCGTGGGCGACGCGCATGTGCGCCCGGATGCGGCCATGGGTATCGAGGCGTGCAAGGCCGCGTCCAAGGCGGTCCGGCAGGGCGCGTTTGGCGCGGGCACGGGCGCGACCGTGGGCAAGCTGGTGCCCGGCGCCACACCCATGCAAAGCGGCGTGGGCACGGCCAGCATCGTCCTGCCCTGCGGGGTGACGGTGGGCGCCATCGCCGTGGTCAACGCCTGCGGCGATGTCTACGACATCCGAAACGGCCGGCCGCTGGGCTTCGGCCGCATGAAGGATGGCACCCCCGTGCTGTGCGAAAGCCTGCTGCACGGCGCGGCCCCCGCGCCCGGCACCCCGCGCATCACCACGGGGCAGAATACCACCATTGCCGTGGTGGCTACCGACGCGGTCATCACCAAGGCGCAGGCGAAGCGGCTGGCTACCTGCGCGCACGACGGGCTGGCGCGGGCCATCCGCCCCGTGCACACGCAGATGGACGGCGACACCATCTTTGCCCTTGGCACGGGCCGCGTGGACGCGGACGTGAACCAGATTCAGCTGTGCGCGGCGGCGGCGGAGGTCATGGCGCGGGCCGTGGTCAACGCGGTCGCCATGGGCCGGGACGCATGAGGGGCCTGGGCATCGACCTGTGCGAGGTGGGGCGCATCGAGCGGGAGCTGAAGCGCGGCGACGCCTTTCTGCGCCGCTTCTTCACCGACGGCGAGCGCGCGTACATCGCCTCGCGCGGGCAGATGGGCGCGCAGAGTGCGGCGGCCATGTTCGCGGCCAAGGAGGCCTTTCTCAAGGCCGTGGGCACGGGCATCGGCGGGGGCATCGCGCTTTGCGAGATCGCCGTGGAGCATCTGCCGGGCGGCGCGCCCGCCTACCGCCTGACCGGGACGGCGCAGGCGCGACTGGGAGAGCTGGGCGCGGAGCGCGCGTTTTTGAGCCTGACGCATGAGGCGGGCATGGCCGCCGCCGTGTGCGTGATCGAGTAGCAAAAGGGGGAAGGGCGCATGCTGCGCACCATCACACCGTCGGAGATGAAGCGGGTGGAAACCCGCGTGATGCGGGAGACATCCATCACGGGCGAAGCACTCATGCAAAACGCCGCGGCGCACGTGGCGCGGGCGGTGCGCCGCCGGATGGCCGGGCGCGCGGGGCTGGTGGTCTGCCTGTGCGGCACGGGCAACAACGGGGGCGACGGTCTGGCGGCCATGTGCATGCTGGCGCAGGAGGACCCGGCCTTCCGGGGCGAATGCTGGCTGCTGCCCGGCGCGCTCAGTGCGGACGCGCAGCGGGAGCTGGGCCGCCTCAGGGAGGCGGCGGCGGACCGCGTGGCCGTGCGGCGCGCGGAGGACGGATTGGCGCTGCCGAAGCAGGCCGTCTGCGCGGTGGACGCGCTGTTTGGCACGGGCCTGTCGCGCCCGCTGGAGGGCGCGGCGCGCGCGGCCTGCGAGGCGCTCAATGCGCTGGCGGAGGCGGGCGTGCCCGTGGTGGCGGTGGACATCCCCTCGGGGCTGAATGGCGAGACGGGGCAGGTGATGGGCGCGGCGGTGCGTGCGTGTGAGACGGTCACTTTCCACCGGCCCAAGCCGGGGCTGTATCTGGGGCAGGGGCCGGACTGCGCCGGGGAGATCACCGTGGCGGACATCGGCCTGACCGTGCCGGAGGCCGCGGCGCTGGACGATGCGGACGGCATGCGCGTTTTGGAGCGGGGCGAGCGGCTTCTGCCGCCCCGCGCGAAAATCGCGCACAAGGGCAGCTTTGGCCGCGTGGTGCTCTGGGCCGGAAGCCGGGGCATGGCGGGGGCCGCGGCCATCGCCGCGACGGCGGCCCTGCGCGCGGGCGCGGGGCTGGTGACGGTGGCCTGCCCGGATGATGTGGTGGACGTGGTGCAGACGCTCTGCCCCTGCGCCACCTGCGCCCCGCTGTCCACACAGGATGAGGACGCCGCCTGGGAGTCCCTTTCGGCGGCGCTGGAGCGCGCGGACGCGCTGGGCGCGGGCTGCGGGCTGGGGCAGGGGCCGATGGCTGCAGCGCTGATGGAGCGGCTTCTTCGCTTCCTGCATGGGCACGCGCGCCCCTGCGTACTGGACGCGGACGCGCTCAACCTGCTGGCCCGGCGGCCCGCCTGGCTGGCGGACGGGGCGGCGATTATGCTGACTCCCCACCCGGGGGAGGCGGCGCGGCTGCTGGGCGTATCCACGGCGGAGATTCTCGCGGATATGCCGGGCGCGGCGGCGCGCATCCGGCGTAGGTATGGCGCGGCGGTGGTGCTCAAGGGCGCGCGCAGCGTGCTGTGCGCGGAGGAGGGCATGGCCCTCAACCCCTTCGGCACGCCCGCCATGGCCAAGGGCGGCAGCGGCGACGCGCTGACCGGCGTGATGGCGGCACTTTTGGCCGGGCGAGCGGCGGGCGCCTACGCGATGGACGATCTGTTTCTGATGCAGGCGGCGTGCGCCCTGCACGGGCTGGCGGGCGAGCGGGCCGCGCGGCGATGCGGCGAGCGGGGCATGCTGGCCACAGACCTGTGCACGTGCCTGGGCTTCGATTTTTGGGAAGAAACGCCGCGGAGAAACGTGCAGCCCAGCGGCGCGCCTACGCCGCTGGGGCGCGCCGTCCACGTGACGGTGGAGCACCGGCGCGGCACGCGCGACGCGCAGGGCCGCGTATACGAGTTGCCCTGCGGCTATGTAGCCGAGTGCCTCGAAGGGGAAAACCGCTGGCAGGACGCCTGCCTTCTGGGGGTGAGCGGCTCGCCGGAGTGGTTCGAGGGCGAGGTGGCGGCTCGGGTCATGCTGGCCGGGGGCGAAATGTGGGTGGTCGTGCCAAAGGGAACGCGCCCGACCCCGGATGAGGTCAGGCGCGCAACGGCGTTTTTGGGCCCGGCGGAGGGCGTTGAGGTGGCGCGGTGAGGACGGTCTAGCACTTCAGGGCCTTCTGAGAACAGGCCTCCACGCAGCGCAGGCACAGGATGCACTCCGTGCCGCGCAAGCGGGAGCGGGCGTTATCAGTCATGTCTACGTCCATGGGACAGACGGAGCGGCACTTTCCGCAGGAAATGCAGGCCGTATTGTCACAGGTGACGCGCAGGCGTGAAAAGTAGCTGGCAGGCTTGAGGAATACGGCTACGGGGCAAAGATATTTGCAAAACGCCCGGTTATCCTTGAGCACAAAGGCCAGCGTGATTCCGACAGCATAGTACAGCAGATTTCCGATGACAAAGCTCCATTGCATGATGCGTTCCAGCGGCTGGACGCGGAAAGCAACCAGCGCTGTCACAAATAAAAGCGACAGCACAAAAAGCACGTACCGCAGCCAGGTCCATCGCCTGCGCGGGGCGCATCGGGTTTTGTAGGGCAGCAGGTCCAGTACCATGGCGGTCCAGCAGGCATACCCGCACCATCCCCGCCCGAAAATCAGGGGGCCTGCGATTTTGGCGATCAGGTAATGGATGACAGCCGCTTCAAACACACCTTGAAACAGATAGTACCAAAACCCCTCCAGCTGCATGTTTTCGCCTTTCATCAGCCCCAGATAAACTAGCATGTACACCCCGATGATCCATTGTGTGACGTTTCGGGCTGCGGGTCGCTTGTTCAGATACAGCAGGACGCCCAGGGCCAGGCCGGTCCCAATATAGGAAAAATTTAGAAGATAAAACGGATTGTGGAGCACAAGCCACAGGGTAATGGCAATCCCTTCAAACAGTATCCACAGCAGCAACGGTGCTTTCCATTCGATACGTTTCATGACGGCTCGTTCCTTTCAGGCCTGCCGCCGCTGGGACAGCACCAGCCCCACCAGCGTCAGCGCCGCGCCCAGCAGCGCCATGGGCAGCACGGGATCGCCCAGCAGCAGCCAGGATGCCACGATTGTCACCACGGGGGAAAGGTAGATGTAGACGCTGGTGCGCACCGCGCCCAGCCGTCTGACCGCCACGTTCCATGTGACGAAGCACAGGGCGCTGGCGCACAGGCCCAGGTAGAGGAGGTTGAGCAGGTTGACGGGCCGCAGCAACGCATGCACTTCGAAACGCACCGGCATAAAGGGCAGCGCCGGCAGCAGAAACAAAAGGCCGTAGAGAAAGATGCGGCGCGTGACCAGGAGCGTGTCGTAGCCATAGGTTTCGATCTTTTTGAGGAACACGCTGTATCCGCCCCAGCACACGGCGGCCAGTAGGCACAGAAGGTCGCCCAGGGGGTTGAGGTTGAGAGCCTGCCCGCTGAAGGAAAGCAGCGCGATGCCCGCGATGGCTACCGCAAAGCCCGCGTAAAAGCTGCGGCCCATCGGCGCGCCGCCCAGAAACAGCCGCACCGCAATGGCCACGAAAAATGGCGCGGTGGAGATGATCACGCTGCAGTTGGCCGAATAGGTGAAGGTGAGCGCGTAGTTTTCCAATAGAAAATACAGGGATACGCCCGTCAGCCCCGCTCCGGCGAAGAGCCATTCATGGCGGCGGCTTTTCAGCTGCAGCCGCCGCGGACGCACCGCAGTTAGCGCCGCGATGCCTAGCGCCATGCGGATGATGAGGATCTCAAGCGGCGTAAAATCGCGCAGCAGCACCGATGTGGACAAAAACGTGGTGCCCCACACCACGATGGTAAACAGCGCCAGCAGATGGCCCCGACGTTCCGCGGCGGACATAACATGGCCTCCTTGCCTGAGGCGCGCGTATGCGCAGCCTTCTTTGGGATAGAATGGGATCATAATACCACAGGCCCGGCAGTGGGGCAAGCAATCAAAAAATCTAACGTTTTTTGTTGTTAAAATAAAAACGTTCGGAAATGCTGTTGACAATACGCTCAATTTCAGATAAAATAGCCGCATCGTTCGGAAAGGAGGGACCCTTGCCGCCATGCGTCCGCTGCGCTGTACCGCTGCCTGTCACCGGCTTTGCGGTTCCCCCTGGAAAAACGCCATCCTTATGCCCTGAATGCAGCCCCGCACGCGCACCGCGTGGGGAGGCTGCTTCTTTCTTGCATGGGAATGGAGCATTTGGTCAAAAGGGAGGCTGGTTCTTTTGAAAAAAGTGGCGGTCATCATGGGATCGGACAGCGACCTTCCTGTTCTGGAAGGCTGCTTTCAAACCCTTAAGAAGCTGAACATTCCCTATGAGGCTCATGTATATTCCGCGCACCGCACCCCGGACGCGGCGGGGGCCTTTGCCGCCTCGGCCCGCGAAAAGGGCTTCGGCGTGATCATCGCGGCGGCGGGCAAGGCGGCGCACCTGGCGGGCGCGCTGGCGGCGCGCACGGTGCTGCCTGTAATCGGCATTCCCGTGAAGGCCAGCGCGCTGGACGGGCTGGACGCACTTCTCTCCACCGTGCAGATGCCCGGCGGTATTCCCGTGGCGACGGTCGCCATCAACGGCTCGGAAAACGCGGCGCTGCTGGCCGCGCAGATTCTGGCCACCGGAGACGAGACCCTTGCCAAGACCCTTGAAGCGATGCGCAAGGACATGGAAGCGGCAGTCCTTGCCAAGGACGCAGCCCTCAACGTTTGACACAATCCGATTGTTTGATTTTTTAAGGAGGCAATTCCCATGAAAAAGATGGAGCAGATGTACGAAGGCAAGGCCAAGAAGGTATTTGCGACCGACGATCCGGGCCTGGTGCTGGTGGACTACAAGGACGACGCTACCGCTTTCAACGGCCTGAAGAAGGGCACCATTGCTGGCAAGGGCGCCATCAACAACCGCGTGACCAACCACCTGATGAAGCTTCTGGAAAAGGAAGGCGTGCCCACGCATTTTGTGGAGGAGCTGTCCGACCGCGAAACGCTGGTCAAGCGTGTGAGCATCGTGCCCCTTGAGGTGATTGTGCGCAACATCGCCGCCGGGAGCCTGTCCAAGCGTCTGGGCCTGCCGGAGGGCACGAAGCTGAACAAGACCGTGCTGGAGTTCTGCTACAAGGACGACGAGCTGGGCGATCCCATGGTCAACCGCTACCACATCGCCGCCATGGGATGGGCCACGGAGGAGGAAATGGACCTCATCTGCCGCTATAGCCTCAAGGTCAACGACGTGCTCACCGCCTACCTCAAGGACCTCAACATCGAGCTGATCGACTTCAAGCTCGAGTTCGGCAAGACGGCCGATGGCACCATTGTGCTGGCCGACGAGATCAGCCCCGATACCTGCCGCTTCTGGGACAGCGTGACCCATGAGAAGCTGGACAAGGACCGCTTCCGCCGCGATCTGGGCGGCGTGGAGGACGCCTATCACGAAATTATGAAGCGTCTGATGGGAGAATGAGCATGCATGCGTTTGACAAGCTGCACGAGGAGTGCGGCGTATTCGGCATCTATCTCAAGGACGGAAAAACCGGCGTGGTGCCCGCCGCCTACCACGCACTTTACGCCCTGCAGCACCGCGGACAGGAGAGCTGCGGCATTGCCGTCAACAACGACGGCGTGATTGACTGCTACAAGGACGTTGGTCTGGTCAACGAGGTCTTTACCCGCGATGTGCTGGAAAAGCTGCACGAGGGCAGCATGGCTGTGGGTCACTGCCGCTACGGCACCACCGGCACTCAAAATCGCGGCAACGCTCAGCCCATGCTCGTTAACCACCTCAAGGGTGGATTGGCCCTGTGCCATAACGGCAACCTTGTCAACGCCCGCGAGCTGCGCGAAGAACTGGAACTCAAGGGCGCGATCTTCCACACCACCAGCGACACCGAGGTGATCGCTTATATTATCACGCAGGAGCGGCTTCAGTGCGACAGCATTGAGCAGGCCGTGCTGCGCGCCATGGAGCGCATCGAAGGCGCGTATTCGCTGGTGATCATGAGCCCGCAGAAGCTTATCGCCGCGCGTGACCCCCACGGCTTCCGCCCCCTGTGCATGGGCGATCTGGACGGCGATGTGGTCTTTGCCAGCGAAAGCTGCGCTCTGGATGCCATCGGCGCTACCTTTGTGCGCGATATCGAGCCGGGTGAAACTGTGGTCGTCTCCGCTGAGGGCATCAAGAGCCTCAAGTACGGACGCAAATGCGACAGTTCACTGTGCGTGTTTGAGTTCATCTATTTCGCCCGCCCCGATAGCGTGGTGGACGGTAGCAGCGTGCACGTGGCCCGTCTCCGTGCGGGCGCCTTCCTGGCGCTGGATCACCCTGTGCAGGCCGACGTGGTCATCGGCGTGCCCGATAGCGGCATCGACGCCGCCATTGGCTATGCCCGCCAGAGCGGCATTCCCTACGGCATCGGCTTTATCAAAAACAAGTATATCGGCCGCACCTTTATCCAGCCCACCCAGAAGCAGCGGCAGCACAGCGTGCGCATCAAGCTAAACGCCGTGCGCTCTACCGTGGAGGGCAAGCGCGTGGTGCTCATCGACGATTCCATCGTGCGCGGTACCACTTCCGCCCACATCGTCAGCCTCCTGCGCGAGGCCGGGGCCAAAGAGGTCCACATGCGCCTCACCGCGCCGCCCTTCCGCTTCCCGTGCTACTTCGGCACCGACATCGACTCCACCGACAACCTCATCGCCGCACACCACAGCGTGGAGGAGATCGCCAAAATCATCGGCGTGGACAGCCTGGGCTTTTTGAATGTCGAGCACCTTCCCAAGCTGGCTGATCATTCCACCTGCGGCTTTTGCAACGGCTGCTTCACCGGAAACTATCCCGTGGACCCGCCCCGCGACACTGCCAAGCTCAAGTTTGAGCGCAGCCTCACCGAGCGCCAAAAGACGGAGGAAGGAAACCTATGAAGAGCGAAAGCGCAAGCTACAAGGCCGCCGGCGTGGACATCACCGCCGGCTATCGCGCCGTGGAGCTGATGAAAAAACACGTGGCCCGCACGATGATTCCCGGCGTGCTGGAGGGTATCGGCGGCTTCGGCGGCCTGTTTGAGCTGGACATGACGGGCATTCAGCGCCCGGTGCTGGTCAGCGGCACGGACGGCGTGGGCACCAAGCTCAAGCTGGCCTTCCTGATGGACAAGCACGACACCGTGGGCATCGACTGCGTGGCCATGTGCGTCAACGACATCGTGTGCTGCGGCGCAAAGCCCCAGTTCTTTCTGGATTACGTGGCTGTGGGCAAGAACGTGCCCGAGCGCGTGGCGCAGATCGTGGGCGGCGTGGCCGAGGGCTGCGTGCAGGCGGGCTGCGCGCTGGTAGGCGGTGAAACCGCTGAGATGCCCGGCTTCTACCCGGAGGACGAGTACGACCTGGCGGGATTCAGCGTGGGCGTGGTGGACAAGAGCAAGATCCTCGACAAGGACACCATGCAGGAGGGCGACGTGCTCATCGCCCTGCCCTCCAGCGGCGTGCATTCCAACGGCTTTTCGCTGGTGCGCAAGGTCTTTCAGGTGGAAAAGGGCGGCCTTGACCGCCGCTACGACGACCTTTCCCGGACGCTGGGCGAAACGCTGCTCACCCCCACCCGCATCTATGTGAAGCCCGTGCTGGCGCTGCTGGAGGCCGGGGTGCGCATCCGCTCCATCAGCCATATCACCGGAGGCGGCTTCTATGAGAACATCCCGCGCTCGCTGGCGGAGGGCATGACGGCCCGCATCGAGCGCAGCGCCGTCAGGGTGCTGCCCATCTTTGACATCATCGCCCGCGAGGGCGGCATCCCCGAGCGCGACATGTTCAACACCTTCAACATGGGCGTGGGCATGTGCCTGACGGTAGCGGCGGAGGACGTTGATCTGGCGCTGGACAGCCTTGCGGACGCGGGCGAGGAAGGCGCATACGCGCTGGGCGAGATCGCGCGCGGCGAAGGCGGGATCGAGCTATGCTGAACATCGCGGTATTGGTGAGCGGCGGCGGGACCAATTTGCAGGCGCTTCTGGACGCGCAGGCGGCCGGGACGCTGAGGAGCGGCCGCATCACGCTGGTGGTGAGCAGCAAGGAGGGCGCCTACGCCCTGACCCGCGCGCAAAACGCGGGCGTGGAAACCGCAGTGCTCGCGCGCGAAAGCGGCGAGACGCCCGCCGCCTACGGCGAGCGGCTGATTACGCTGCTGGGCGCCCACGGCATCGGTATGGTGGTGCTGGCGGGCTTCATGCTCATTCTGGACGCGTGCGTGATCCGCGCCTACGAGGGCCGCATATTGAATGTGCACCCTAGCCTGATCCCCGCCTTCTGCGGCGAGGGGTACTACGGGCTGCGCGTGCACAGGGCGGCGCTGGCGCGCGGCGTGAAGGTGACGGGCGCGACCGTGCACATCGTCAACGAGATTCCCGACGGCGGGCCGATTCTGGCGCAGAAGGCCGTGGAGGTGCTTCCCGGCGACACGCCCGAAACGCTGCAGCGCCGCGTGATGGAGCAGGCCGAATGGCTGCTCCTGCCGCAGGAGACCGAAAAGCTGGCAAGACGTCTGGAAGGGAGCGAAAATTCATGACCGATCTGTTTGCTTATCTGAAAGAACGCCCCTATCCGGGGCGCGGCATTCTGCTTGGCGCGACGCCCGCCGGAAAGGCTGTATGCGCCTATTTTATCATGGGTCGGAGCGAAAACAGCCGCAACCGCGTCTTTGAAAAAACCGACGACGGCATCCGCACCCGCGCGTGGGACGAAAGCAAGATGACCGATCCGAGCCTCATCATCTACCATCCCGTCAGGCGCATGCCCGACGGCACGCTGATCGTGACCAACGGCGACCAGACCGACACCGTGCGCGATTTTCTTGCGCAGGGCAAGGGCTGGCTGGAGGCGCTGTGCTCGCGTACCTTTGAGCCCGACGAGCCCAACTGGACGCCGCGCGTGTCCGGCCTGATTAAGCCCTGCGGGAGCCACCTTCTCTCCATCCTCAAGGCGCAGGGCGGAAAGCCGGACTGCTGCGAGCGCTTCTTCTACACCTATGACGCGGCCACGCCCGGCGTGGGCCATTTCATCAGCACCTATGAGGGCTTCGGCTCTCCGCTGCCCAGCTACCACGGCGAACCGGTCACGGCGCAGGTGCCGGACCTGGACGCCCCCGCGCTGGCGCAGGCCATCTGGGATGCGCTGGACGCGGACAACCGTGTGTCTCTTTACGTATGCGTGGACGGGAACGAGGCCATCATCAACAAGCACGGCGGGGAGGATGAAACCAAATGAACGAGCTGGAACTGAAATACGGCTGCAACCCCAACCAGAAGCCCGCGCGCATCTTCATGAAGGACGGCGAGCTGCCCATCAAGGTGCTCAGCGGCCGGCCGGGCTATATCAACTTTCTGGACGCCTTCAACGGCTGGCAGCTGGTGCGTGAGCTGAAACGCGCCACGGGCTTGCCCGCCGCCGCCAGCTTCAAGCACGTCAGCCCCGCCGGCGCGGCCGTGGGCCTGCCGCTTTCGGACGTGCTCAGGCGCATCTACTTCATCGCTCCCGACGCGGAGCTCTCGCCTCTGGCCTGCGCCTATGCGCGCGCCCGCGGCGCGGACCGCATGTCCAGCTTCGGCGACTGGATTTCCCTGTCCGATATGTGCGACGTCTCTACCGCAAAGCTCATCAAGCCCGAGGTGTCCGACGGCGTGATCGCCCCCGGCTATGAGCCGGAAGCCCTAGAAATTCTCAAATCCAAGCGCAAGGGCAACTACAACATCGTCGAGATCGACCCCGACTATGAGCCGGAAAAGCTGGAGCGCAAGGACGTGTTCGGCATCACCTTCGAGCAGGAGCGCAACGAACTGGTCATCAATGACGATTTCTTTGCCAATGTTGTCACCGAAAACAAGGAGCTGCCCGACTTTGCCAGGCGCGACCTGGCGATTGCCATGATCGCCCTCAAGTACACGCAGTCCAACTCCGTGTGCTACGTCAAGGACGGGCAGTGCATCGGCATCGGCGCGGGTCAGCAGAGCCGCATCCACTGCACGCGTCTGGCGGGCGACAAGGCCAACAACTGGTGGCTCAGGCAGCATGAAAAGACGATGTCCCTGCCCTTCATCCCCACGCTCAAAAACCCCGACCGCGACAACGCAATCGATCGCTACATCAGCGACGAGTGGGACGATGTGCTGGCCGACGGCATCTGGCAGACGCTCTTTACCGAAAAGCCCGAGGTGCTCACCCCCGAGGAAAAGCGGGCGTGGCTTTCGAAGCTCACCGATGTTTCGCTGGGCAGCGACGCCTTCTTCCCCTTCCCCGATAACATCGACCGCGCGGCCCGCAGCGGCGTGCGCTACATCGCCGAGCCGGGCGGCTCCATCCGCGACGACCTGGTGATCGAAGCTTGCAACCGCTATGGCATCGCCATGGCGTTTACGGGGCTTCGCCTGTTCCATCATTGATTCGGGGGGCTTTGGCATGAAGGTACTGGTCGTGGGCGGCGGCGGGCGTGAGCACGCCATCGTCAAAAAATTGAAAGAAAACAATCAAATTACCGCGCTCTACTGTGCACCGGGTAATGGAGGCATTGCCGCTGATGCTGTCTGCGTGCCCATCAAGGCCACAGATGTGGAGGCCATCGCGGACTGGGCCGCCAAGGAAAAGATGGATTATGTGGTCGTCACCCCGGACGATCCACTATGCCTAGGACTGGTGGACTTGCTGGCGGGGCGCGGCATTCCCGCCTTCGGGCCGGACAAGGCTGCGGCACGCATCGAGGGCAGCAAGGTCTTTGCCAAGGACCTGATGCGCCGCTACGGCATCCCCACTGCGCGCTATGAGGCCTTTGACGACGCGGAGGCGGCGCTTGCCTATGTGAGCACGGCTCCGTGTCCCATCGTGGTCAAGGCCGACGGGTTGGCGCTGGGCAAGGGCGTTTTGATCTGCGAGACGAACGCGCAGGCCGAGGCGGCCGTGACCGAAATGATGAAAAACGGCAAGTTCGGCGCTTCCGGCAGCCGCGTGGTGGTGGAGGAGTTTCTGGAGGGGCCGGAGGTGAGCGTTTTGTGCTTCACCGACGGCACGGCCATCCGGCCCATGGCCTCCAGCATGGACCACAAGCGCGCACTGGACGGCGACAAGGGCCTCAACACCGGCGGCATGGGCGTGATCGCGCCCAATCCCTACTACACCCCCGAAGTGGCCGCGCGCTGCATGGAGGAGATCTTCCTGCCCACGCTGGCCGCCATGCGCGAGGAGGGCTGCCCCTTCCGCGGATGCCTGTACTTCGGACTGATGATTACCAAAGACGGCCCGAAGGTGATCGAATACAACTGCCGCTTCGGTGACCCGGAGACGCAGGCGGTGCTGCCGCTGCTGGAAAGCGATCTGTTTACCGTTATGCGTGCGACCACCGAGGGCACGCTTGCGCAGGCTGATGTGCGATTCCGCGACGGCGCGAGCTGCTGCGTGGTGCTCGCCAGCGGCGGCTATCCTGAGAAGTACGAAACCGGCAAGCCCATCACCGGGCTTGCGGAGGCGGAGAAAACCGCCCGTGTTTATCACGCGGGCACCAAGGCGCTGGAAGATGGCACGCTGGTCACCTCCGGCGGGCGCGTGCTGGGCGTGACCGCCGTGGCGGACGACCTGCCAAAGGCCATCCGGCTCGCCTACGAGGCTGCGGACCACATCCATTTCGATGGCGTGCACCGCCGCTCGGACATCGGTGCGCGCGCCCTCAAGGCGCTCGGCTGACACGCAAAGGAGAATGAACATGGCTGTTTACCGCGTATATGTGGAAAAATCGCCCGAATACGCCGTGGAGGCGCAGGGCCTTTTGAAGGAGATCCGGCACATTCTGCTCATCAAGAGCGTGACGGGCGTGCGCGTGCTCAACCGCTACGACGTCGAGGGCATCGACCGGACGCTGTTTGAGCGCTGCATGCCGGTGGTCTTTTCCGAGCCGCCTGTGGACGTGACCTACGACCGTCTGCCCGAGGGCGCGGATGCGGTGATCGCCGTTGAATACCTGCCGGGGCAGTTCGACGCGCGCGCGGCGAGCTGCGAGGAGTGCATCCAGCTGGTCAGTCAGGGCGAGCGGCCCACCGTGCGCACGGCGCGCGTGTATCTTTTCACCGGCACGCCTACGCCCGAGGAGCTGGACCGTATCCGCCGCCACCTCATCAACCCCGTGGAGAGCCGCGAGGCTGATCTGGCCGAAAAGGAGACGCTGCGCCAGCAGTACGACGCGCCCGAAACCGTCGAGACGCTGGAGGGCTTCAATGCGCTGGACGGCGAGGAAATTGCTGCCTTTGTGCAAAAGTACGGTCTGGCTATGGACCGCGACGACTTGGCCTTCTGTCAGGCGTATTTCCGCAGCGAGCAGCGCGATCCCACCATTACCGAAATTCGCATGATCGACACCTACTGGAGCGATCATTGCCGCCACACGACCTTTTTGACCACGCTGGACGACGTGAAGATCGAAAAGCCCGCGGTGGAGGCCGCCTTCAAGCGCTATCTGGCGCTGCGTCAGGCGGTGTACGCGGGCCGCGAGGGCGGGCCCAAGCCCATGAACCTCATGGACGTGGCCACCATCGGCGCAAAGGCGCTCAAGGCGCAGGGGAAGCTAAGCAACCTTGACGAGAGCGAGGAGATCAACGCCTGCTCCATCAAGATCGACGTGGACGTGGCCGGGCGCAAAGAACCGTGGCTGCTCATGTTCAAAAACGAGACGCATAACCACCCCACCGAGATTGAGCCCTTCGGCGGCGCGGCCACCTGCATCGGCGGCGCCATCCGCGACCCGCTGTCGGGCCGTACTTACGTCTATCAGGCCATGCGCGTGACCGGTGCGGCGGACCCGCTGGTGCCCGTGGCCGACACCATGCCGGGCAAGCTCCCCCAGCGCAAGCTCGTCACCACCGCCGCGCAGGGTTACAGCGCTTACGGCAACCAGATCGGTCTGGCGACCGGGCTGGTGGACGAGATGTACCACCCCGGCTACGCGGCCAAGCGGCTGGAGATCGGCGCAGTGGTGGGCGCGGCCCCGGAGCGCAACGTGCGCCGTGAGCAGCCCGCGCCCGGCGACGTGATTATCCTTTTGGGCGGGCGCACCGGCCGCGACGGCTGCGGCGGCGCGACGGGCAGCTCCAAGGTGCACAAGGTGGAGAGCCTGGAAACCTGCGGCGCCGAGGTGCAAAAGGGCAACCCTGTCGTGGAACGCAAGCTCCAGCGCCTCTTCCGCCAGCGCAAGGTGACGCGGCTGATCAAGCGCTGCAACGACTTTGGGGCAGGCGGCGTGAGCGTGGCTATCGGCGAGCTGGCCGATGGTCTGAAAATCGATCTGGACCGCGTGCCCCGCAAGTACGAGGGCCTGGACGGCACGGAGCTAGCCATCTCCGAGAGTCAGGAGCGCATGGCGGTGGTGGTCGCGGCGGAGGACGCCGAAGCCTTCATCGGTTATGCCAACGCGGAAAACCTCGAAGCCACCGTGGTGGCCGAGGTCACGGAGGAGCCGCGCCTCAGGATGACGTGGAAGGGCCACACCATCGTGGACATCAGCCGCGAGTTTCTCAGCTCCAACGGTGCGGAAAAGCATGCCCGCGCGCTGGTCATGGACGCGAAGGTGGCCCCGGTGACGTTCGCGGGCGAAACCTTTGCGCAAAAGCTGGAAAGCATGGCCGGAGACCTGAACATCTGCTGCAAGAAGGGCCTGAGCGAGCGCTTTGACTCCACCATCGGCGCGGGCACGGTGCTCATGCCCTTCGGCGGCCGCTACCAGATGACCCCCATCCAGACCATGGTGGCCAAGCTCCCCGTGACCGAGGGCGAAACCACCACCGTCAGCGGCATGAGCTACGGCTTCCATCCGCAGGTGATGGCGCAGAGCCCCTACGAGGGCGCGTACCTGAGCGTGGTGGAGAGCCTGATGAAGCTGGGCGCGGCGGGCTTTGACACGCGCAGGGCGTATCTGACCTTTCAGGAGTATTTCGAGCGCATGACCGGCGCGCCGGAGCGCTGGGGCAAGCCGCTGGCGGCGCTGCTGGGCACGCTGGACGCGCAGATGGACTTCGGCGTGGCGGCCATCGGCGGCAAGGATTCCATGAGCGGCACCTTTGAAAACCTCGACGTGCCGCCCACGCTGGTGAGCTTCGCCATCGCGCCGGGCGTGAGCGGCGAGGTCATCTCGCCGGAGTTCAAGGCCGCCGGGCATACGCTGTGCCTGCTGCGCGCCAGCGCCTTTGACGCCGCGGGCGTGAGGCGCAATCTGGACGCGCTGTACGAGGCGATCCGCGCGGGCAAGGTGCTCTCGGCATGGGCGCTGGGCCTTGGCGGCGTGGCGGAGGCGGCGCTCAAGATGGCGCTGGGCAACCGCATCGGCGCGCGGATTGAAAACGTTGAAAACCCCTTCGCGCAGGATTTCGGCGCGGTGCTTGTGGAAATGGCCCCCGGCGAAACGCTGGGCGAAACCGTGGGCGAGACGCTTGCGGACTACGTGCTGGAATACGCGGGCGAGCGCGTGGACCTTCTGCCCGTGCAGGAGATCTACGAAGGAAAGCTGGACAAGGTGTTCCCCTGGCGCGGCGAGGGCGAAAAGCTGGCCGCCGTGACCTTTGCGGCAAAGCGCTGGCCCATGCCCAACGTCCTTAACCAGCGGCCCGTGGCCTTTATCCCTGCCTTCCCCGGGACCAACTGTGAGGTCGACACCGCCCGCGCCCTCATCCGCGCCGGGGCGGAGCCGCGCGTGCTGGTCATCAACAACTTGACCCCCGCGGCCATCACCGAGAGCATCGAGGCGGCGGCGCGCATGATCGGTGAAAGCCAGATGATCGTGCTTCCCGGCGGTTTCTCCGGCGGCGATGAACCCGACGGCAGCGCCAAATTCATCAATGCCTTTTTCCGCAATCCGCGCATGAAGGACGCGGTCCACGAGCTGCTCAAAACCCGCGACGGCCTGATGCTGGGTATCTGCAACGGATTCCAGGCGCTCATTAAGCTGGGACTGGTGCCCTACGGCGAGATTGTTGATATCAACGAGGCTTGCCCCACGCTGACCTTCAACACCATTGGCCGTCACCAGAGCATGCTGGTGCGCACCCGCGTAGCCAGCAATATGAGCCCCTGGCTGCAAAAGACCCGTCCGGGCGACATCCACACCGTGGCCATTTCCCATGGCGAAGGGCGCTTTGTGGCGGTAAACGGGGTGCTGGAGCGGCTCAAGCTCAAGGGTCAGATCGCCACCCAGTACGTCGATCTGGACGGCGATCCCACCATGGACCTGCGCTTCAACCCCAACGGCAGCGCCATGGCTATCGAGGGCATCACCAGCCCCGACGGGCGGGTGTTGGGTAAGATGGGCCACACCGAGCGCGCGGGCCATGACCTGTACAAGAATGTGGAGGGCGACCGCTTCCAGCCCATCTTCGAGGGCGGCGTGGCGTACTTCCGGTAAAAATAGACAAATAAAAAGGGCGTGCTGCAGAAAGCAAAATCTGCGGCACGCCTCAGCCTGTCAAAAAAGGTCGCATCATGCATCCTTTTTTGTTATACTAAGGACAGGTGATGAAGATGCTAAAGAAAGAAGCGGAGCAGCGTCAGGCGATAGAAATGCTGTGCACAGATATGCTGGT